>JBEKXZ010000015.1:0-88411 GCA_049511495.1 Bryobacteraceae bacterium
CTGATCGACCGCATCGCGAACGCGCTGCCGGTCGAGGTGAGGGCCGACTATTACCGCGAAATGCGCCACTGCCGTTCGCTGCCAGAGAACGATGAGATGCTGCGGATTCTGCGGGCCATGGGCTTTTTGGTTCTACTCATGGTGCAGGCTCCGGAGCGCATGGCGACGGAGAGGCTACGGTTGGAAGAGGCCATGGCTGATGCGTTGAGAGCCCTGCACGAGATCTGCGAATCCAGTGACACGCATCGAGCGCAACTCGATCAGCGGTTGGTGCAACTACCGGCCGCCATCGCGGAAGGGATCAACCCGGAAGCCATTGCTGCCACGATCAACGAGAGTTTGCGTCAACAGTTCGTTCAATCGACAGTCCCTGCCACGGCGGAAGCGCTGGCGGTGGCCGCCGCGCAAATCAAAAAGGCCACGGCTGAATTCGGGCGCAGCGCGAACACGCTTGGTGACTCTTACCAAGGCGCGGCGGAAGACGCGCGCAAAGCGATCGCCAGTCTGGAATCGACGAGTTCTCATGCGGTCAGCAGCACGAGGCGTGCGGCGGAGGAGCTCGTAAATGTTTTCCGCGAAGAGTATCGATGGTCGGTCTACACGTTAACCGGCCTCGCTCTGTTGCTTGGAATCGGGGTCGGCATGTGGTATCAGCGGTGGATCGATCCACCGTCGAGGCCGGTCGACCGCGCGCCCACAGTCCAGCGCATTCAGCCCAGCAGTCCAAGGATCAAGCCGTAGGCCCACACGATGCTGACGATACGCGCCATGGCAGACGGCAAAGGGTACTCGTCGAGGCATCTCGAACACAGCGACTACTATGCAGAGGGCGAGCGTGTGGTGGGCGAATGGCACGGGCGCGGCGCAGAGCTGCTGGGGTTGAACGGCCCGGTGGACACCGGGGACTTCGAAGCCCTGCGGCAAGGTCTCAACCCTGGGACCGGAGAGTTTCTGCGAGTTCGTCGAAGTGCCGACCGCATGGGCGCCGACGGAACCAAAGTCGCACAGGGGCGCAGCCTTTACGACTTCACGATCTCCGCCCCAAAGTCGGTGTCGGTGCTGGGCATCGTGGGAGGCGACCAACGGTTGATAGACGCGCACCGCGCCGCCGTCGCGGAAGCCTTGACAGAGGCCGAGGCATGCGCCGCGAGCCGCGTGCGGCAAGGCGGCGCGAATGAGGATAGGGCGACCGCCAACGTGGTGCTGGCGGTCTACCATCACGACACCAGCCGCGAACTCGACCCGCAACTGCACACGCACGCTGTTGCGGCCAACCTGACGTTTGACGGCGCGGAAGGCCGCTGGAAGGCGCTACAAGCGTCGGACATCTACGAACGGCGCGCTTACCTGTCGGAGGTCTATCGCAATGCGCTTGCTCGCGAAGTGAGGGCGGCCGGCTATGAAATCGAGAGCCAGCGGGACGCGAGGGGGCGCGATGCCGGCTTCGAGATCCGAGGCGTCCCTGCGGAACTGCTGGCGAAGTTCAGCCAGCGCAGCCGTCAGCGCGATTTGGCTATCGCGGCATTCGTGGAGCAGCACGGAAGGCGACCTACGGACAACGAGATCGCGGTTCTGGTTCGAGAATCGCGCGCCGACAAACTCACCGAGATTTCGACGCGCGAACTCCGGGAAAAACAGCGGAAACGGCTCACTCCGGACGAGACGCAGGCAGTGGGGGCCGTGAAGGGCGCCGCGCGGTTCACATCAGTGGCTGTGGATTCGAGTGCGCTTTCACTGGAGTATGCCGCAGAGCACATCTTCGAGCGCGTATCGGTTGCACCGGACCACGAACTGCTGACGGAGGCTCTACGGCATGGCCGGGGGCGAATCCGGCTTGCCGAGCTGAAGGGTGAACTGCATTTGCAGGAATCCACGGGCAAGTTCTTGCGCTCAGGCCGCGAGGTCGCAACGGCGGCGAGTCTGGAGCGCGAACGGAACATGATTGCCGCTGTCAACCGCGGACTCGGCGCATTCGAACTGCTCGGTGGCACCCGCGCGTTCGTCGTTTCGGACCGTTTGCGCCCGGAGCAGAAACACGCCGTGGAGTTCGTGCTTCAATCGCGCGACCGTGCGGTGAGTATCAGCGGCGCAGCCGGCACTGGCAAGACCGCGACTCTCAGCGAACTGCGGCGGGGACTGATGGAGGCGGGGCACGATGTACTGGCAGTGGCACCGACGATGAGCGCCGTCGAGGAGTTGCAGAGGGTCGGCTTCACCGACGCCATTACGGTCGAACGCCTCCTGCAGGACCCGCGCACCGGTGGCGACGTTCATGGCAAGGTGATCATCCTCGATGAGGCTGGTATGGCGTCGGCACGTCAGATGGCGGACTTGCTCCGGTTGGCGGAAGACTGTTCCCTCCGCGTAGTCTTCAGCGGAGATACAAAACAGATTCGAAGCGTGGAAGCGGGCGATGCTCTGCGGATACTAGAAAAGGAATCCCGGTTGAAGACGGTCGCGCTGGCTCAGGTCCAACGGCAAACCAGGAAGGACTACCGGGACGCGATCGAAGAGCTTCGCCGAAACCCGGAACGCGCATTCGCGAAGCTCGATGCGATGAGTGCCGTTCGTGAAGTCGCAATTTCCGAACGAGCCGTGGCCGTTGCCAACGCATATGACGCCGCCGCAGGGCAAAGCCGTCTGGTTGTCTGCGCGACGCATGACGAGATTGACCGCGTGACCGATGCGATTCGCGAGCGCCGGAAGACGCGCGGGGAAGTCTGCGAGGGTGTAGTCCTGACACGTCACGTTTCGCTCAGCTGGACTGCGGCACAGAAATCCGACTTCCAGAATTATCGGGTCGGGCAGATCCTCGCCTTTCACAGAGCCGTGAAGTCCATCGCGAGAAACGACACGGTCGAGATCGTGCGTGTTGCATCCAGCGGTCTGGTTGTCCGATGTGCGAATGGCGCCGAGTGCACCATTTCAAGAAAACAAGCCGCGAGTTTTGATGTCGTTGAGGCGCGGCCGATTGAGGTGTCCTTCGGAGATCGACTTCTGCTGACCGCCAACCGCCGCGAGCATGGGCTGAGGATCACAAACGGCGAACTGGTCACGGTGTCCGCTGTGGACGCCACTGGTCGAATTCAACTTGACGATGGCCGGACGCTGCCCTCCAACTATCGCAGCTTCGCCCACGGTTACGCGGTCACCGCCCATCGCAGCCAAGGCAAGACCGTCGATTCGGTGATCATATCCGGTGACAGCATGCCAAAGGAGCTGTTCTACGTCGCCGCATCGCGTGGTCGCCAGAGTGTCACGGTGATTACGAGCGACAAGGAGCGGCTCCAAGAGACCGTAGCGCGGTCGATGGCGCGACCGTCGGCGTCTGAGCTTCTACGAGGTAAGGGGACGCACTCGCACCGAGCCGCTCATCGGGGTTTGGCAGCGGCGCGAGACATGGTCCGAAGAGCGGCCCAGCTGCTCACGTCCGTTTCGAAGCAAATCCAGCAAGCAGTGATTCAACCTCGAAAGGAGCGGACCCGTGAACACGGCCTCAGTCGATAGAGCGCCATGGGTCATCAGCGCGGCCGACCAACCGCCGGCACTGGAGATTGTGCTGCTGCGCCAGACGGTGATTCTGTCGTGGAATCAGTTCGTCTTCGCCGAGGGTGGCGACGATGAGGTGCGAATTGCCTTTGCCAGCCACGATGTGGCGGTGAAGGGCGCTGGACTCGGTCCATTGCTGCACGCAATCGCGGCTCATCGAGTCGCGCGCATTCAGGAGAGTGGACGGTCCGAGCATTTTCCCGGCCAGGTGGGGCGGTTTATTCGTGAGATCGTGGTTCGGAAGATGGAAGCCGAGTGATGGAGCGAGCACGTGTTTTCGAGAAGCTGAAGTTAAGAGTAAGACACCATCCCTAAGCCTGTCGGCTTAGGTTCGCGAAGCCGGCTGAGCGGGTCATTTGTTCGGCATTTGATCGGCTTGTGTTCGGTGTCTGTACGGGTTTCATTCGGTTCTTGTTCGGCGAATATTCGGCATTTGTTCGGTGTTTTTCGGTGGTCGTTCGTTAGCCGTTCGGCTGACATTGAGTTGAGATTCGGCCTGGAGGGTCCCACATCGTGAAGGACAAGCTTCAAGACATTCTGAACGCGCTGCCCGAGAAACCGCCGCGCTCCCGATTGGAAACATACCGCGAGTTGATTGACCAGTTGCGACAGCGCGGATGGACGTATCGGGATATCGCGGGAATCCTCGCCGATAAGTGCCATCTCACTGTCTCGATCAGCACGCTTCACGATTTCGTCCGACTGCGATCCTTGGGGAAGCGAACTTCAGCCAAGCGATCTGCCACCAATGAAGCCAAAGCGAGCACGATTGAGCCTAAAGGGGCGCATATGATTTCCGGCCAGAATGCCGCTGATGGCGAGGAGGCCCGTCGAAGAATTGCGGCCCTCAGGGCTCGCAAGTCGGCGGTCGCGCCGTCATTAGACAACTTTGATTTCGACCCAGCCCAACCGCTCCGGCTGATTACGCCGGAAAAACCAGCCTTAGACAAGTGAACCCAAGCGCAGTCCTGGTGTAAGCGTCTTGTGCTGGCCGCATGGACTACGGTGGCGTAGCGGTGCATCCTTGATGGGGAACGTGGTGTGTTCCGCGGAGAGGGTGATGAACGGATCAGCACGGGCAGCGATTGAGCCGGAGACCGCTAAGCCGCCGACTCGGCGCAAGCATTCGATCGTCGAAAAGCGGCGGATCGTGGAGGCGACCTTGGTGGCGGGGGCGTCGGTGGCTCGCGTGGCGCGGGAGCACGGCGTGAACGCCAACCAGGTGTTCGGTTGGCGGCGGCTCTACCAGCGCGGGTTGCTGGGCGGTAACATGCCGTCGGTGGCGCTGGTGCCGGTGAAGGTCACCGAAAGCGTTGCCGCGCCAACGCCGCCGGATCCTGTGGTTGTAGCAACTCCAGTTGGCTCGATTGAGTCGCCACGCAAGCCGAAAGGCACTAACCAGCGCAGCGCAGATCCGGCAGCTCCAGCCGGCTCGATCCAGCTGCGCTTGCCGAAGGGGCAACTGCGCATTGATGGCACCGTGGACGCGGCCTTGCTGCGCGTGCTGGTGGAGTGCCTGCTGGGATGATCAGCCTTCCGGCCGGCACGCAGATCTGGATCGCGGCCGGAGTCACCGATTTGCGGCGCGGCTTTACCGGATTGAGCGCGGCAGTGCAGATGACGCTCGAACAAGACCCCTTCGGCGGCCACGTGTTCGTGTTCCGCGGTCGGCGCGGCGATCTGATCAAGGTGTTGTGGTGGGACGGCGACGGGCTATGTCTGTTTGCAAAACGTCTGGAGCGCGGGCGTTTCGTCTGGCCGAAGGCGGAAAGCGGAACGGTGTCACTCACGCGCGCGCAGCTTTCGATGTTACTGGAAGGCATCGATTGGCGGCGTCCGGTGCGCACGGCGGCGCCACAAATCGCGGTCTGATCACCCGAAACAAAATCATGTAAAAATGTTTTGCACTTGTAACGGCGGTGTGGCAAAGTACTCTTAGTGGCTGCGCTACAAAACACGCTTCCCGATCTCGACTCGCTCGACATCGAGGCCCTGCGCGCGTTGATTGTGGAACAGCACGCCGCGATCCTTTCGCGTAATACCGAGATCGACAATCTGAAGCTGCTGGTTCTCAAACTGAAGCGGATGCACTTCGGCCACCGCTCGGAGAAGCTGAACCGCGCGATCGAGCAGCTCGAACTGCGGCTGGAAGACCTGGAAGCGGCGGCAGCCCCCGCTCCGACTGCAGCGCCCGTCGACGCACCTGCTGCCGAGACCGCACAGAAGAAGCCGGCGCGACGGCCATTGCCAGAATCGCTGCCGCGCACGACAGAGACACATGCGCCGAAGCACACCACCTGCCCCGATTGCGGCGGCAAACTCCGCGCGCTCGGTGAGGACGTGACCGAGGTGCTCGAGTATGTTCCGGGCCACTTTGAAGCGATCCGGCTGGTGCGGCCGAAGCTGAGCTGCACCGCCTGCGAGCGCATCGTACAGGAACCGGCACCGAGCCGCCCGATCGACCGCGGCCTAGCCGGGCCTGGCTTGCTGGCACACGTGATCGTATCGAAGTATTCCGACCATCTTCCGCTCTATCGCCAATCGGAGATTTACGCTCGGGAAGGAATCGATCTGGACCGCTCGACACTGGCTGGTTGGGTGGGCGGTGTCACGCGCACGCTGGAACCGCTGGTGGAAGCGCTGCGGCGGTATGTGATGAACACGGGCAAACTGCACGGCGACGACACGCCGGTGCCGGTGCTGGCGCCGGGCAACGGCAAAACCAAGACCGGCCGCTTGTGGACTTATGTGCGCGACGATCGGCCGGCCGGGGACCAGGCGGCGCCGGCGGTATGGTTCGCCTACTCACCGGATCGCAAAGGCGAGCATCCGGAGGAGCACCTGAGCGGTTTCCGCGGCATACTGCAGGCCGACGGCTACGCCGGCTTCAACCGTGTTTATGAAAAGGGGCTCGTCACGGAGGCCGCCTGCTGGGCGCACGTTCGGCGGAAGTTCTTCGACATTCATCAGGCACATGCCTCGCCGCTGGCGGCCGAGGCGATCGCACGGATCGGGCAACTGTACGCGATCGAGACTGAGATCCGCGGCCGAGCGCCGGACGAGAGGCGCACGATTCGGCAGAGCCGTTCGCGGCCACTGTTGGAGTCGCTGCAGGAGTGGTTCGAATCCAACCTGGGCAAACTGTCGGCGAAGTCCGAAACCGCGTCGGCGATCCGCTACGCGCTCACGAGATGGAGTGCTCTCGTGCGCTTTCTGGATGATGGTCGTTTAGAAATCGACAACAACGCCGCCGAGCGCACCTTGCGTGCGGTCGCTCTCGGCCGTAAGAATTATCTGTTTGCCGGTTCCGATGCCGGTGGCGAGCGCGCCGCAGCGATGTACAGCCTGATCGGCTCGGCCAAGCTGAACGGGCTCGATCCGGAGGCCTACCTGCGCGATGTGCTGGCACGCGTCGCTGACCACCCGATCAACCGCATCGCGGACCTGCTGCCGTGGAATCTGGCCGCAAGGTCCGGGCGGAGTGAAACTCACACCAAAGCTAAGTGTCCACTTAAATCCTTAGTGGACACTTAGCTTAGGGGACCTGCTTCCACCCACACCCCAGAAGTCAACGCGGCCAGGACCACACGCTTACGTCCTGGTGGCCCGTTCAGGCGGACAACATTAGTCCGCAAGTGCTGACCGCCTATACGCGGATCCTGACGCGTTTCCCGGTACTAATCCGCTCCGACCCGCGCAACCGTCTCAATTATCGAAGAATGGAAGAATGCCCCCGAAGACCGGCGACAAAAGCACGCGACGGCAGGGCCCCAACCGGCAGATGAAAAGGCAGGGAAGCCGCTTCGGTACGGCTCAAGATCGAGCAGCTTCTATAATAGATGTACCGGTCGCCCGCCGCGACATCTATGGATTGCCAGAAATGGCGGGGCCCCAGTTCTTCAAAGCGCGCGTCAGCGCGAACTTCCGGTTCACGCCCGAGCAGGCCAGTGCCATCGAGCGGCTTATAGCCGCCCCACGCGCTCGGGGACCCCACACTGGCCGGCAACCGGTCGGGCAGCACGGGCTCGTCGCAACGAAGTCCGAGCGCAGTCGGCCGGACCGGCTGCAGAACATTCACGAGGCACACCGTTGGTTGCCTCCGACCTCGACCAGATCGAACTCATATTGAATAGCGACCCTTACACCGGTCTCACTGTTGGCTGCAAACCCATGGCCGCTAACTCCCGACACACCTGCGCGCATAACTACTAACCCAAGTACCCTCTTATCGAAGTTGGCCGGTTAATCTGGTCCCGCCTTGCTGATCCAGGAGCAATGCGGCTTGGGAGGTTAACCCTCTTCTCATGTGCAGCGTAAGCCGTCAGCTCGCTCATTGAATCATCATTCTCGTCTCTTCTTGAGGTGCACCTCCACAACCGGCAGGCTGCGCACCAAACATCGGTGTGATCGAAGTGTGACCTCCCGTTGTAGCTGTTCCAGCAGGAGAGCAGCTCACATTTGTCGCAACGGAAATACCCCCGCGAGCGGCAATAGGGACAACCAGGGTAGAAGCTGCCGATATCGATTCTGGCACGCATATTGAGTGCCTGGAAGGATACGGCTGGGTCCTCTGAGATTACTCCACCTGCACCGCCACTGGGCGCAGCATGGGTTTGCGGCTGAGGTAACAACCTTTTGCCGCACACCCTACAGAAAGTCCAGGTAGGATCCAACTTCCGGCCGCACACGCTACAGAAATTCCTGGGTGTGCAGGCAGACGTCGCAAGGTGAACTGCCACAGGCATACCTGTCACCGAAGGCACGGGTTCAATCGCGACCGCTCGAATGAGTTCGAGCGCCACGCGCCCTTGCCGGCGACCCACCATCAAAAACGGTTTACCGGCCTGTCCACAGATCGCAGGCAGCGCCAGTTCGTCAGGAGACAACAGCCCTCCGGATTGTAGCGTTCCCTCAGCAAGACTTCCCTTGGGCGTGCCAACATTTGTGAATCTCATGAGTTAGCTCCAATTCTTGAAATCGATATTCTGCTCTGGATGCCCTCCAACAAAACCTCAGGGCTACCTGGCCACGTATGCAATTGCCATTAAAATCAGGACGAGCAGCATGACCCCCGCGGCGACGACCGCTCGAGCCAAGAGACTGGCCGCACCAACCTTCAGGAAAGTCCCCGCAAGCCCGGTAATGGTGAATCGATCGCCAGGGCGGACCGCAACCAAGCACCGAACTGGCGTTTGGAAGCCACTATTCCTTCGTATCATTTTCGTGTCGCGTCCTTTCGTCCAAGATCGAGATTACTACCGCCTGCTTAGGGTATTTTGCGCCAACCGGCGCACCTGGGGATCAGGATCCGTCAAAAGCTGCCGCAAAACAAGCTTGGGCGCGTCGCCGTTAGACGCAAGGGCGGCACGAACAGAGGGATCAGCGCTGCCCGCCAGGAGTTTCGCTACCGCGGTGATATCGCTCTGATAGTAGCCTTCCACGCTCTGTGCAATCCGTCGGTTTACCTCACTCCAATTGCGCTGAATGATCTGGGTCAGGGCCGATTCGCTAAGCTTACGGCACTGTGCACACAAGAGCGCCTCGATCACCTCTGGACTTGGGTCGGATGCCAGGTTTGCGACGGTTTCCTCTGAGATGACGGCCTTGCTCGCTACGGCGGCTCGCACCGTGGCTATGTTCGACTGCGCCAAGTCATGAAACAGATCGGCTAACGATTCGTCTTCATCTGGAAGACTGTCGATCAGCGAGCCGAGTGCTTCCCACCCGAGTTGTATTTCGTGTTCATCAACCACCAACTTGATTTGCATCTGGTTACGCTCCTTCCGGGCAAATGAGTGACCTTAACATTGTCTCAAGGTGTTTTGGGCCGACCGGCGAACTTCGGGATCGGGGTCTTTCAAGAGTTCCCGCACAACAGGCTTGGGCGCCCTGGAATTAGACGCGAGGGTGGCACGAACAGAAGGATCAGCGCTACCCGCCAGGAGTTTCGCTAGTGCGGCAATGTCGCACTGTTCGTAGTAGTCCTCCACGTTTTGTGCAATCTGTCGGTTTGTCCCACTCCAGTTGCGCTGGATGATCTGGGCGAGGGCAGATTCGCTGAGCTTGCGGCACTGCGCCCTCACGAGTGCCTCGATCACTTCTGGACTCGAGTCGGACGCCAGGACTTGTACGGTTTCCTCCGAGATGACGGCCTTTCGAGCCACGGCGGCTCGCACTGCGGCTACATTTGATTGCGCCAATTCATGGAACAGATCCGCCAACGATTCGTCTTCATCCGGAAGACTACCGACCAGCGACTCGAGTGCTTCGCACCCGAGTTGTACCTCGTGTTCAAGAATGCTCAACTTGACTTGCATTGGCTTACGCTCCTTCAGGGCGAGTGACTGTACCTATGGATGCCAGTACAAAACCAATTCTAATGGAAGGAGTAGCTCAGGGCGTGAGCTAGATGGCGGATACCTAGGCGGAAGGTACTAGGTACCGGTTGGCAGCGGCTCGAAGTTGCTCTTCCACGTGGTGGCGGAGGTGGTCAGGCGCAAGGACCTCGATGTTGGCGCCATAACGGAGGATATCCATGGTGAGCTCGTAATCCTCCGAGTACGGCACGGACAGGACAAGGTGGCCCGTTGCCTCTATGTGCTGAGTCTGCTTGGAATGCCAGACCTCACGGCAGACCCAGCGTGCGACTTCGGGTTCGAAGCGCAAAACCGCGGTATTCTGGGCCGCGCCGGCAAAGATTCCGTAGCCACTGCCAAGGTGCGTATCGAGCGCTTCATCAGGGATCTCGTCCGCCGGAGCATCGCTGATTTCGGCACTACGAATCATGTCCAAGGCAAAGCTGCGCAGATCGTTGCGCAAATGGCACCAGGAATCCAGGTACCAGTTCGCCCGATAGTAAACCAAACGTTGTGGTGAGACCTCGCGAACGGTTTCCTCGTTACGGGAACGACTGCAGTATGTCAGCTGCAACCGTCGGCGGGACAATGTCGCCATACTCACCGACTGGAAACATTTGGCATCGACCGGACGCGATGCCATGTGCAGGATGCGAATCCGGCGCCGAATCTGGTCCGGTTCAAACTGTTTGGTGCCAAGTAGCAGTTGTAGTCGTTGCCGGAGGGGTGCGAGATCCATATCGAGCAGACCGGGCTGGAGTTGGATGAGAAGATCCTGCATGAGCAGCAGCGCATGGATCTCACTTGCGCTGTACATTGGGCCCGGGATATTCCTTGCTCCGCCTCCGGAACGGAGATCTTCGCAGTAGTATCCGCCCCGTTCCCGGCTCCACTCGATGTTGACCTGGAACCTGCTACGCAGGAATTCAAGGTCACGCTTCAATGTCGCAATCGACACCTCCAGCTCGCCGAGGAATTCCTCCCGCGGGATGACCTTTTTAACCTGCAACATCTGCTGGATTCGCAGCACGCGTTCGGTTTGGCTCATTTAAGCGAACAATTACCTCACGTGTCTCTGGCAGGTAACCGATGATGCGCCAACATCAGTGTTTTCTCGAAAGCTGCGTTGTAATACCGCGTGACTCACCACTCGCCACTCCGGGCCCCAGGGTGCGCGCAGATGTGCGATCTACCGCCGCAGTCTGCTTTAGCGTGGCTGGCGGTAGCAATCGGAAGAAGAGTTCGGCGTAGCTGTCGAATTGAGCAAAATGGCCTTCAAGTTCACTTTCGTGCACCTTATACTCGGACGCCGAGCTGGACCACGGTTTCTTAAAACCTTCTTCCACCTTCTGGGATGTTCCGAGATAGCTGCGCTCGCCAGGGCCCAGCAGAAGTACAACATCCCATTGATGCCCTTGCCCTTGGAACGCGCACACTTGATTTGTGGTTATCCCCCAGAAACCCGCGCCGGACCGGCGAACCCTAACGTACAAGACTCGGATGATGCTCCGACCAGTGTTACTAACCATTTTCATTACATTTTCACTTGTATGGCTGCCCCTATGCTTGCTTACCGAGATTCCGTGTGGCTCGCAATAGGTTTGGAGCGCCTTCTTGAAATGTGTTAGCATCTCAGTGGCGTTCATGGTACCAGGAGAAGCATAAAGTTCGTCTGTAAACACTGAACAGGCCTTCCTTTCGCCCGTCGCCGGATGGACCATAATCTCGGGCGCGTTGAATTTCGAATTCACCCTTTAGCCTTCCTTTCTGTGCAGGATCGGCAAGAATCTTTCCGCTTCCACCTCGCAACCGGCGCGGCGGCACGCGCCGATGCAATCAGCCTCCACGGCGAGTACCGCTCTTCAGGTATAGCGTCCATTCGTCCGGATTACAAGTCACTGCGAGTCGCCCGGATCTGATTACTTTGGTTAATACTTCCGGACCACGCTCGCATACCAGAGTCGAAACTCCCCAGTTAAAGTTTTGGACTGCCATTCCTCCGGCCGAAGGTTGAGCATGACGGCCCGTTTCTCGATGTCAGTGAGGCGGCCTCCAGTCTCGTCTTCGAGATCGATCGACGTGCTTTCCTGTTCGATATCGTCTGTCGTCATCGGAGGCGATCCCCGGTGGGAAAAAGACTGCCGCCGCTCCCGTAAATCGCTTGGCGCAACGGTTAGCGCGTCGTCGTGCGATTCTGCCGGCAAAGATAGCGTTAACCCTGTAATGATCTTGCAACTTGCCATTTTGGCCTCGTATAGTACAGGAGTCAGACCGGGGGGCGCCGGGCGGCCCAAACCATGACGTGGAGATCCCCACCGCCCACAGCCACGGTAGTGTCAACGTGCGAAAGAAGTACCGCGATCCCAAATGATGGTAGTGGGCTGCCCTGGACTGGCCGGCCATTCGGGAGTAGAAAATGCTCAAAAACACTGAACTTCGCGAAGCGGTACTTGGCTGGATTCGGGACTTACCCAAAGGCAGGGTTTTCAATAACCAGGAAATGTACAGGTTTCTTGAGGAGCGCTTTCCCGACGAGTGTTGCACGCGGGGACAAGCCGCCCACGAGCCACGGTTCCACAACGATGCTCGCTGGGCGGTGCAGGACGCTAAGCGGGATAAACTGGCGAAGGATACCGGCAGGACGGGGTGGCACCGGAGAGTATGACGTTTACGCCCAAAGTAGCCCGGCCACCAAAATGATGGTTAACTACCGTTGCGGACCCCAGTATAGCCACATGCGCTTCCGCTGGATCCTGCGGGCCGATCGCGTCAAGCGGAACCGAGCGGCAGATGCCGAACAATTCCACAAGGGCGCAGAAGGGCCTTTTCGTCAAGAGCTCAGTGCGTGTCCAAATCGGGAAGATTCTTGGGGCGCATGCCCCGAACAGGTCGATGTCGAATCCCGCGGTTGCTCCAAACAAACTCCTAGAGATCACAAGGTATCCAGGACATCGACAGGCAACGAATACCCGCACTGATTACCGGCACTGATGCACTCTGATGTGGCAGAATGGCTATGGCTGAAAAAGTGCCCACAACACCCATCATCTCCGTGACCGACGCGGGCAAAGAGAGAGTCTCTGTGAGCGCCTTGGAGAACGGCAGCGGCCTGCGTTGTTGGGTCTTAGACACGCTCCGGAGCGTTCGGGTTCAATGCATCCGCTGCGCCACATTCAGTATTGGGTCACCGGGGCTTCTTTGGCTCACCGCCCTAGCACGCCAGTGCAACGCCAACATCCTCCTGTTGTCGGATGTTGGACGAACAGACGCCAGTGTTGCGCCAGCTCAGTTTCGGCAGCTCTTAAGCACGGGCCGCGCTCAGTGGCACGTTTTACCACCGCGACCGGGAGGCACCTTGGAAGAGGCCGGGTATTTTCACCCAAAGGTGCTTCTCCTCGACGATCAAGCAGCGGTGGTCGGCTCGGCAAACCTGACCGGCCGTGGGCTCGGCCTCAACATTCTGCCGCACCACTGTGAAATGGCAATAGGCATCCGCGGTGAGCCTGTACGGGGAGCCATTGAGTCCCTGCGAGAGGCTTTCGATCGATGGTGGGACAATAGCAAGCCTATAGAACTTTCGGCAAAGGAAGATCAGCCGGCGGGAGAGATGGTTATGCCTGAATACGTCGTGTTCAATGAACGCCCAATTTGGGGCATCGGTCAGCTACAGACAACCGGGGGCGGCATTTTCGGTCAAGCACTCTGGCTGGCCCTCTCTGATATCGGGCCCGACAACCCCGAGCGGCTCCCGGCGAAGATCCAGGTGCCACAACCGAAGATTGAGATCGCCAAACCAGTGGCTTGGGAAACTCCTGCTGCTCGCCTTGCCGCCGGTACGCTTCCAGATCCTCACCGGGCACGGGATCATTTTCTACGACTTTGTGCGTACTGGCTGCAAGCCGAAAACCGACAGGGCCAGCTCGACTCCATCCGCGTGCTTCCACTGCGGCATCAAGCCAGTCTGGTTGAGTACCTCATGCGACGTGAGACACCAATGCGGATGTTGATCGGAGACGAGGTCGGGCTCGGCAAAACGGTGGAGATAGGGCTGCTTATTGAGAGGCTTCAGGCTGCCAACCCCGACGCCCGGGTTCTGTATGTAACTTTGGGCGGTTTGGTCTCTAACGTCGCGGACCAGCTTGAAGTCATGGGGCTTGATCGCTTTTACGTCTTTGGAAACCAAGCGTGGTATCAGGAGGGCTACCATCAGGCGCGGCTGGGAGGCGCCGACCACGATCCACGCGTAATCGCCTCGTTACACCGCCTCGCCTTCGGAGAGAGCTGGGAAGACAAACTTAAGAACACCAAATGGGACGTGGTAATTGTTGACGAATGTCACCGGCTGCGGATGTATGGCACCGGTGAAGACAAAAAGGCACAGAAGTGGTTCCGTGTGGTCGAGAAAATCTTCACTTCGCACGTAGTCGACAATTGCCGGGTCTACTTCCTTTCCGGTACCCCCCATCAGGGGAACCCGGATGTCTTCCTCAATCTGGCGGGACTACTCTGCGGTTTGAAGCGGGGAGCAACCGCCGAGGAACAGCGTCGAGCACTTAGCGGACACGTGATCTATCGAATTAAAGAGGAGATCTACGACTGGGACAATAATCCACTATTCCCCAAAAGGGATATTCGTGACCCAGATCTAGCAGAGACGCCGCCTGAGTATATTGCTCTCCTTTCGAGCATTGCAGACTATTTCGATTGGTTGCTGTCGGAAGGTGTACACGTTCAGAGTGACACGCGCCATGCACTGGGTTTCGTAAAAAGCAATGCGCTGCAGTATGCCGCAAGTTCCCCCAAAGCGGGATTTGCCTTTCTGCTCCGTCGCTACCTAAGGAATTTCGCGGAAGAAGGAAACGATAACAGGATGGAAAACTGGGCTAGCCTGCTGATACCTTACCGCAACAGGTCCGCCCACGAGAAGCCCAGCGAGCTTCTGGAGTACTTGACAGATACTGTGAAGCCAGTGGAGGAGGAAGACCCGGAGGACAATGAGAGCGCTCTGGCCGAAGCGGTTGGCCCAATCGCGACCGGTGAGGCGCGGCAAGTGGAGCATCGTCGGCTGGGTCAATTACTTGATGAGTATGCGCGGCTGCTCAGGGGCCCGGATGTGCAGGCCAAGTTTCGATTATTGAAACGGCTACTCGACGAGGCTGACGAACCATTTGTGGTCTTTGCTCAAAGCGTGGATACCGTGTACGAGATCAAGCGCTTTCTGGGAGACTTTTCCATTCCCTGCAGTATTATTGTAGGCGGTCAAGACCCGGCCGAGAGAAAACGAGAGAAGGAGTTCTTTTTCGCGCCGGGACGCATAGGGCGACGGGCGTTGGTCTCAAGCAGTGCTGGCGGAGAAGGCATCAACTTGCAGATAGCAAGGCGGCTCATACATTTTGACTTGCCCTGGAACCCCATGGTGTTGGAACAACGGATTGGGCGCATCCACCGAATTGGCACTATAGATACGGTAATCGTGCACACTATCCTTCTTAAGGGCTCGCGGGAGGCGGACATCTATTCGCGTCTGATAGATCGCCTCAACAGAATCGTCGGAGCCCTGGCGCAAAATCCAGAGGATCGAACGACATACTTCAGGCGGATCCTCGCCGGTATCCCCCTGGAGACGTTGCGAACTCTGTTTAGCGGCCAGCGTGGTGATGATGATGCGATCGCCGGAGCCGTAGAGGCAGGCAAGCAAGCAGTTGCTCTTGTCGACGCGGAACTACTTCAAGATCGCGTGAAGCTAACGGGCGAAGAGCGGGGTAGAGCCACGATGGAAAAGCTCGTTCTGTTGCTAGAGGCATCCGACAAGATTCGCCCGATTAATCATGATGTCAAGTTCACTCGGATTAGGTTCGACCCAGACAAGGAGGCATTCATCGCTGAGGAGGTCAAGCGGCGGTGTTACCGGATAAATCACGGTTCACCGAACGCAGGTGGCGACTGGGTGGTCTTTGACCGTGAGGCGGCAGCAATGTCGCCGGAGGTCACGAAAGAGCGGACTGGGGGCATTAATCACCCGCTTATTGCTCTCGCCCTGAGGAGTCTACGAACACCCAGCAATACTGCGGAGTTTCACGGTGTGGCGATTGGAATTGGTAGCTACGACTCTAAATCGCTATTGCGGGTTCTTGGCGACGCTGAGGCAGAGCCTATCGCGATATTGACTTATGTAACTGCGTATAACAACGGTGAGCAGTTTTTCAATCACCGTTTGCGTGTTTATGCGCTATCACCGAGGCGGGGCGATTCGATTGATATTAGCTCGGAGGGGGAACTCGTTGAGGAAGTCTTGTGGTCTCAGCTTGGGAAGGATCACTCTTCTCGGGGCGTGCCGGCACTGACGGCGACCGATTTGGAGAGCATTGTGAACGTGGACCGGATGTTGCGCCTGGAGCTTGAGGCGACCCTTAAAGACGAAGCCGGGAACTGGATCGGAGCAGTTTGGCCAATTGCGGTAAGCCTCTTGGTGCCCGAATGACTCGGATGAGCTTGGATGGCTTCGTGCAGGTTCAGCGGCAGCTCGCCAGTGACGAGTCGTCCCGTCACACGCCGGTCACGGAAATAGGTCCCGACAAGTCGGCTTTCATCCGGGCATCAATGAACCAAGTGCGAGCAGCGATCATCCGTGGTAACACTCCTCGGAAATCGCCGCCCACAAGCTCGCCAGCGGCAGAACTGCCCGCTCGATTCTGCGGACGCGGCATTCGTCGAGCGGTGGCGTGGCAGCGGCCCTGCTCGGCTCGCCGCTCCCGCCGTTCCCGCGCGACCTTCGCGGAGCGGGTGCTCGGCGAGAGCGACACGGTTCGTTCCCTTCTCGACTTCGTCGGTCCGACCATGCCGCCCAGGCGCACATGCGCCGCGATTCCGGCGGTTTGGATTCGTCGAGCGGTGTGACCCGGCGCGCTTGCGGCGCCGTGCGGCTCGGGCCGGCCTGGCGATCGCACACGAGGTCTCCGGTGGGGCCGGCGAGGGCCAAACCGTACGAACCGAATAGCCAGTGCTTCTGGTCGCTGGATCTGAGATCAACCTGCGGGCTTTCTTCGGTCAGACGGTTTTTGGACAGCACTTGTCGCTTCAGTCTCGTTGCCCTCCAGTCCGGCATCAGCCATTAGATTAGACCCGCTGAGCGAGCTTGCGACCAGTAGTGCTCTGGTCATGCAGCCGTTCGCCGGCAACTCTCAAAGGTCCCTCACGTATTCGTTCACACACCGGAGTGCCGAATCAATCTCGATGTCTATGCCGCACTGCGCCGCCAACTCCGCAAACCGGACGCGCCATGACTCCGGTGGCGGTGGGAGTTCCGGCGGGACGGGATGGGTTCCCCGGTGTACGAACGTCGACTCGATATTCTCCCGCAGGCGATGCGGTTCCATTTGGGTCCGCATTAGCAGGAGCAGGTCCACCAAGTCCTTGACGCGCGAGTTGTCGCGATCGGTGCGCGGACGCGTGTAAGCATGAAGTTTCTCTGCGAACTGCTGCTCGCGCGAGATCATGCGGAATTCCGGCCTTGGAAGACCGGCGAAGTCGAACCATCCATCCCCTTCGATCTTGTCGGTAGGCTCAATCAGGTCATCGCCGATTCCTATATCTACGTGAAAGCCGACAAAGGGGCGCCCGGCCATTCTGGCCTGAACCGGGAACCGGCTACCGCCCTGGGGCGCGGCATCGAGGTCCAGAATGGACTCACCGACCTGGAAAACGAAACCATCGGCCAGATCAATTGACGCTGCATCATCGACCAAGCGGTGCAGCGATTCGGGGGTGATGGCCTCTCGCGCCGCAATCGACAGATCGATGTCTTTGGTCGTGCGGGCAGTCTCGATCCGTAGTTCTATGGCGTAGCCGCCTTTCAGATACCAGGCTGGCCGACCTTGCTTCTCGCTGAACATGCGCGCCAGGAGGCGATCGAACGCAACCCGCCGACGAAGCCGTTGCAGATCCGTGCCTGTGCGATTGGCGATTCCCAGCAGACGCGCTTCGAGGGCTGTGCGAAGCGCTTGCGGAGTCTTGTAGGTCTTATCGCTTGGCATTAGCGCTCTCTTCGACTAGGGAATCGATCTCGGCACGCACGTCGGGCGGCAGTTTGGCGCGTTCGATTTGTCGGCGGGTGACTAGGCCTCGTGCCAGACCTTCAGCGATGGCTTGCTTGAGAATACTCTCGTCCGTCTTGCCCGCCGCGATCAGATCTGCGATTGTCCGGAGAGCCGTAGTGGCGCGCACGCCAAGCACATCTTGAGAGTCCGTTGGCACTAGGTCCGCCTTGTGGAGTACCAGGGCTTTGGGAACTGCCGAATTCCGGCGGAACCATTTCGGGACGGTCATGTGAAGCTTGGCCGGGTTAACGTCGGAGAGATCGTAAAGTGCGAGCGCAGTGTCGTGGCTGTAAACGCCCTGAGGGACGTCATTGCGATCACGGGACCAGAGAAACCACAGCGTCAGGTCGGGCCGCTCCGGCGACGGGAAATTGCGGAGTCGGTAGATGCCGCGGTGTTCCCGAATCCAATTACCGGCACGAACGTGGTACGCGTGCTTCGACTCGTCATAGCCCGCTTCCTTGGCTTGTTTCGTGGTGAAGAAGCCATATTGGGGCTCGGCGATCTCATACAGATTTCGGCTTGATTCGGTCTCGCGCATCTATATGCATAATACCCGAAATAGTTAAAGGGTTCATGCGGATCGTCGCTTTGGGACTTGGCTCGATCCGGTGCTCCCGGCAGTTCCAGCTCCCATTGCTTGGGGCGAAAACCCACGGGTCGTTTTGGCCAACCTGATCTCGCCGCGCGATCCTTGCGGCCTGCCGACGTCACTCATCTGGGGGAACCGGTGACGAGCGTAGTGGCTTCTCTTCAGCCGTGTACGAGTTGTGTACGAGTGGTCCCGCGCCCGCGCCCAGAGTCCCGGCGCCAATTCCACCTTTGCCACTCGGCATAACCGGCCAATCGCTGCCTATTTGCGTGGATCGAGCCTGCGGAGCACCGCCGTGATCTTACTAGCCGGTTGGAGACGCGGCCGGGCTGACCACGCTTAACACATCGTCAGACACGGAACGGCCGCACATTTCAAGCGGATGCTGGGAGCCGAGGATCGATTGGATGATGCCGTCGATTCCATCGCGCAGGGATAGGCCAGGTGCTCTCGGCTGGTGCACCAGTTGGCCGCGTTGCGTTTGCGCTCGATGGAACTTACGCAGCGATTGCCTCAAACACATTCTTCTCTTGCAGAAATCGGGGTGATCGCGTGGCATAGTTCGGGTCGGTGGTGTAGACGCGCGCCGCTACCGGCATGAGAGCGCCGAATGTCGCGATGGTAATTAAAATGGTCCTACGAAGGCTTTAGTAAGGGCGTGACCTTTGGGGAATCTTTGGGGAAAACAGGGCCGACTTCAGGACCACTTTAAGACCACGATAAGCGTTCCCTACGGTTCCAAAAGTGCTTTTGAGTGCCACTCGTGCCTTTTGGTTTCTGTTGTTTACCAGCGCCTAGCGAACTCATAACCCAAAGGTCGAAGGTTCAAATCCTTCCCCCGCAACCATCCAAACGCGCTTTTCTGGTCCGTCCTGGAAATTCACGCCCTCCGCATATCCTCCCAACAAGTTCCACTCGCCGGCCATCGTCAACTACGAAACTACCTTGGATGGCGCGTGCCTGCTTTATGGATAGAAAACTCAGCCCGAACTGTAGTAGTCTGATGTGAAATGTGCTTTACGATCTGAAAATCGTCAAGATGCCCGCGCTCGTTGTGTTGGCCGCGCTCACGGCCACGGCGCAAACGGCCCCGGTCGCGCTTAAATCGCCGGACGGGGCGCTCGAGATTTCCATCGCGACCGTGCGGGGCCAGGCCGTACAGACCGCAGGCGGCCAACTGGCCTATCGCGTGACTTTTCGCGGTCAGCCCTTGATCCAGTGGTCGAACCTCGGGCTCCTGCTGGAGAGCTCGCCCGCGCTGGGGCCGGCTGTCCGGATAGAGTCGTCGCAGATGTCCAGCCAGGACGAAACCTGGACACCGGTCGTAGGCAAAGCCAATCCCATACGCAATCGCTACAACGCCGTGACTGTGCAAACCGTGGAGACGGGCGCTGACGGCCGGCGGCTGGTGATGGAAGCCCGCGCCTACGATGACGGCGTGGCCTTCCGCTACGTCGTGCCCGAACAGCCATCCGTGAAGGAACTGCGGATTCTGAACGAGTCCACCGAGTTTCGCTTCTCCAAGGACGCCAGTACCTTTTCTCTGATCTCGCGCGGCTTCCAGACCAGCAACGAGGACGATTATCACGAGCTGACCATCGACGGTCTGCACCCGGAGTACCTCGTCAACCTTCCGCTCCTCCTGGAAGTGCCTGGAATCGCCTGGGTCGGCCTGACGGAAGCGGACGTCGAGGACTACTCCAGCCTGTTCGTTACCGGCGCCGGCAACCAGACCCTGGCGGCGCGCCTCGCGACCCGCGTCGAGGACATCAACACAAGCGCGGACATCGCCCCCTCGTTCGACCGCAAGGCGGACGCCTTGAAGGTGTCGGTGATCGCGCAAACCCCCGTGAAATCTTCCTGGCGCGTGCTGATGATCGCGGACCGGCCCGGACGGCTGGTGGAATCGAACCTGGTGGTCAATTTGAATCCGCCCAGCGCCATCGGAGACA
Organism: Bryobacteraceae bacterium; assembly: GCA_049511495.1. Taxonomy (GTDB): domain Bacteria; phylum Acidobacteriota; class Terriglobia; order Bryobacterales; family Bryobacteraceae; genus Bog-375. The sequence continues at coordinate 20,546 of JBEKXZ010000015.1, forward strand.
CATCCTGGATCAAGCCTGGCAAAACCGCATGGTGTATAGGCTGGTGGAACGGCAACCAGGCTAAAGGCGTCGTCCAACTCGGCACGAACAACGAAACCGCGAAGTATTACATCGACTTCGCCGCGCGGAACAAATCCGAGTTCATGCTGATTGACGGACCCTGGTCGGCGCACGTACCTACGCGTGCCGGTCAGGTCGGGTACGGCACGGGCGACAGCCGCGAGGTTCTCACCAAGTCCAGCCCGGCCATTGATATTCCTATGCTGGTCGAGTATGCCAGATCGAAGAACGTGCGCATCTGGTTGATCATTCGCTTCCGGGACACCAACGACCAGATAGACGAAGCCTTCGCGCAGTTCGAAAAATGGGGCATCGCCGGCGTGAAGATCGACTTCCTGGACCGCACCGACCAGTGGATGATGAACTGGTACCGGACGGCCGCGAAGAAAGCGGCCGAACACCATCTCATGGTCGACTTCCACGGAGCGGTCAAGCCCGATGGAAGTGCGCGCACCTACCCCAATGTGTTGACGCGCGAAGGCGTGATGGGCGCCGAGTACAACCGTTGGAGCGCGCGAGTCACTCCCAAGCACAACGTGACGCTGGCCTTCACCCGCATGCTGGCGGGGCCCATGGACTACACACCCGGCGGGCTCACCAACGTGACCCGGGAGACCTTCGCACCGCGCACGGCGCCTATGGTGATGAGCACGCGCACCCATCAGACCGCGCTGTTTGTCGTCTTCGAAAGCGAGTTGCAGATGATCGCGGATTTCCCCGGCGCCTACGACGGGCAGAAGGAGCTCGATTTTCTCAAGGCGGTCCCTACGAGCTGGGACGAGACCCGCGTTCTCAGCGGCGCGCCGCCGAAGTACATCACCATCGCGCGGCGCCGCGGGAACGAATGGTTCGTGGGCAGCATCACCGATTGGGACCCGCGGGAACTCGACCTGCCGCTGACCTTTTTGGGGAGCGGGGCCTACGATGCGGAGATCTACGCCGACGGGCCCCAAGCGGCAACGCAGCCGACGGATTCGGTGGTCGAAAGGCGCCGCGTGAATGCCCAGACGGTGCTGAAGTTGAAGCTGGCGCCGGCTGGCGGCAGCGCCATAAGGCTTGTTCCGGTTCGTTGAACCGGATCGAAGTGAGGCGGGGGGCGCCGACGTCGTTTCGCGGCCCATCCGGCTCGAGCAGCGACAATTGGGAGGAACGTCGTGAACATCCGTTGCTTTCGCTGGAATATTGGTGTTCTCATGGGGACGATTTTGTTCTCGTGCTCAGCGGCCGCGGCGGCCGGGGCAGCGCGCGAAGTGCGCTCGCCCGACGGAAAGATCGCCATCGCCATCCACACCGACGCCCCGCTGGGCTACAGCATCACCGTGGACGGCAAGCCGGTGTTGCTGCGGTCCCGCCTTGGTTTGGAACTGGCCGGCGATGTGAAGCTGGGCGAGAAACCCGTCGTGCTGAGCGAGGCACGGAAATCGGCCGACGATCATTGGGTAAACGAGTTCGGCAAGAACCGCAACGTGCGGGATCATTACAAGGAATTGACGCTGACGCTGAAGGAGGGAGATCGCACCTTTAGCGTGGTCGCCCGGGCGTACAACGACGGCGTGGCCTTCCGCCTGGTTCTCCCCAAGCAACCCGGGATGGATTCCTTTACTGTCACGCGCGACGCTACGGAGTTCACCTTCCCCGACGACGAGCAAGTCTGGGCGGGCTGGAACAACCCGGAGGGCCCCGCCCGCCCCGAGGGCGGATTCATCGGCTCGCAGGAATGGCGTTACCTGCCCAACAAGCTTTCCGGGCTGAACCCGAATTTCAAGTTCGGACTGCCGTTTCTGGTGCAGACGCCCGCGGCGTATGTCGCCATCACCGAGTCCGACCTGCTCGACTGGTCCGGGATGTGGCTAGTGCTCAAGGCCGGCGCCAGGAATACGTTGGAGGTGCAACTGGCTCCGCCGATTCCGGCGCAGCCATGGCCGTCGCGCACGCCGTCGGCGGCGGATGGCGCGGCGGTGAATACGGCGCCGGCGCCGGCAGGCGAGGTTCAGAAGGGCCTCGTTGTGGCCAAGACTCCTCACAATTCCCCCTGGCGGACGTTCATCATCGGCCGCCAGCCTGCCGACCTCATTCAGAGCGACCTGGTGTTGAACCTGGCCACCCCAAGCCAGCTCGCCGACACCTCCTGGATCAAGCCGGGCATTGCGGCCTGGAACCCGTGGTGGTCGGCCACGGGGGAAAACAGCATCCCCACGCTCAAACAGTACATTCAGCTTGCCGCCGACATGAACTGGCCATATCAATTTTCGGAGGTCGACGACAAATCGATTCTGCCCGAGTTGGTGGCCTATGGTAAGGAAAGGGGCGTGCGCATCTGGTTCTGGTCCCATTTCAACGACTTCATCGACAGCGCAGTCTACAAGAGAGACTGTCCCATCTATGCGAAATGGGGCCTTGCCGGGCTGAAAATAGACTATATCGATCGCGACGACCAGTGGGCGGTCAAATGGTACGAAGATGTCGCCAGGACGGCGGCCGAGAACCACTTGCTGATCGACTTCCACGGCGCGTTCAAGCCCACCGGCCTGAACCGCACCTGGCCCAACCAGATCTCGCGCGAGGGCATCCAGGGCAACGAGTACAACAAGTGGAGTGCCAAGGAAACGCCCGAACACAAGGCCACCCTCCCCTTCACGCGCCTACTGGCGGGACCGGCCGACTACACGCCGGGCGGGTTCGTCAACCGGCAGCCGTGGCAATTCAAGAATGTGAAGGTCAACACGCAGGTGCAAGGCACGCGCGCCAGCGAGTTGGCGATGTTCATCCTCATCGAGAGCCCGCTCCCCGTCGCTTGCGATTCGTACAATAACTACAAGGATAAGGATGGCAAGTATCTGCCCGGCATGGATTTTCTGAAGGGCCTGCCGACCGTCTGGGATGAGACCCACGGCCTGGCCGGCGAAGTGGGCAAATACGTGGCCGAGGTGCGGCGCAACGGGAAGAGCTGGTATCTGGCGGCGATCTCCGACCGCAACGGCAAGGAATTGCCAGTGCCGTTGAAGTTCCTGGGCAAGGGCAATTGGAAAGTCAGGCTGTGGGAGGACGCCCCCGACGCCGGCGAGAACGCCGAGCGCCTGGTCGAGAACGAAAAGACCGTGCGCCCGTCCGACACACTGCAACTGAAGCTGGCGCCCTCGGGCGGAATGGTGGCGATCTTCTCGCCCGCCAAGTAAAACGGCGGCGGAAGGAAAACCATCGACGAACGCATGATAGTCCCGGGCTTGTTCGTCACGGGCACGGCCACCAAGGTCATTTCCTCCGACATTAGCGACCAACGACAATTTCGTGACAAGCGCGGCTGACCGTTCCCGCATTGGCGGCGTTGAACGCGCCGTGGACGGCCATGCAGCCACGGCGTCGGTCGCTGCCGCGACCAATATCGGATATGATGGCTCCGACAGCACATCGGTTCCCCTCTTACAATGGTGTTAATACTCTGATGGTCGAACAGATCCACTCGGGTGTTTCCGCCCGAAACGCTCGGGTCTGCCTATTTGATTTTGACGGTACCATCTCCCTCATCCGATCCGGCTGGATGGAGGTGATGATCCCCATGATGGTGGAGATCCTCGCCGGTCTGAATAAGGGCGAGTCTGTGGAACAACTCCGTGCGGCCGTCGAGGACCGCGTCGGCCGCCTTACCGGGAAGCAGACCATCTACCAGATGATCGAGCTTGCCGATCAGGTCCGCGGCTATGGCGGCAAGCCCCTCGATCCGCTTGAGTACAAGCGCCTCTACCTGGGGCGCCTCCACCGGAAAATCCGCCACCGCCTCGACGACCTCGCCAAAGGCGCCTCTCCCGAGAAGTACCTCGTCCCTGGCGCCCGCGCTTTTCTCGAAGCACTGCGGGCGCGCGGCTTGAAGCTGTACCTCGCCAGCGGCACCGATCAGGAGTTCCTGCGCCACGAAGCGCGCCTCCTCGACGTCGACCGTTACTTCGATGGCGGCGTCTACGGTGCCCTCGACGATTACAAGAGTTTTTCCAAGAAGATCCTGATCCAGCGTGTCATCGCCAGCGCCGAATGCCGCGGCGACCAGTTTCTCTGCTTCGGAGATGGCTACGTCGAGATTGAAAATGTCAAGCAAGTCGGCGGAGTCGCCGTTGGAGTTGCCACCGACGAGCCCGCCTGCCAGGCCGTCGACGCCTGGAAGCGCCGGCGCCTCACCAGTGTCGGAGCTGATTTCATCATTCCCAACTTCCTCTGCCAGGAACAATTGTTGGCGTCCCTATTCCCCAATGGAAAGTAAATATCCCATCTTCGGCCGGCCGTACAAATCCATCCTCGTGCGTACCGTCGCCAACGGCGGCTCCGGCTTTTGTTTCTGTGGCCCCGCTGTCCGCCGGGCGATAGTGGAGTGCCCGATTCAGGAGGGAGCATGACCACCGCAGAGATCCTCTCCGCGCTGCCCCAACTCGCCACCCTGGTCGTCGGTGATATCTGCCTTGACTGCTGGTGTACTTACGATCCCTCCGCCGCCGAGCCGTCCCGTGAGACCGGCATCCCGCGCACTGCCGTTGTTTCCGTCGAAGTCACGCCCGGCGCCGGCGGCACCGTGGCCAACAATCTCGCCGCCCTCGGCGTCGGCCGCGTAGCTGTCCTCGGCGCCATCGGTGACGACGGTCATGGTGACGAGCTTTCCCGTGCCCTCAGCCGCCGCGGTATCGACTCCGGCCTGTGTATTCGCAGCGATCACATCCAGACCTTTACCTATACAAAGCTCATCAATCGGTCCACCGGCATCGAGGATCAGCCCCGCATCGATTTCATTAACGTCCATCCCATCCCCGCCGCAGTCGAGCGGCTCATCCTTGATCGCCTGCAGCAGACCATCGATGCCTTCGATGTGATCCTGGTTTCCGATCAGGCCGAGACCAGCCAAGGCGGCGTAGTCACACCGGCGCTGCGGAAGCTGCTGGCCGATCTCGCGCTCAACTATCCCGAAAAAGTGATTCTGGCCGATTCCCGCACCCGCATCGAGCAGTTTCGCAACTTGATCATCAAGCCCAACCAGCAAGAAGCGGAGACGGCCTGCCGATCATTGTTGGGCCGCCTGGACTACGCGGAGTTACGCCGCCAGGTACAAGCTCCTCTCATGATCGTGACCCACGGCAGGCACGGCGTCCTCCTCCTCGATGGCCGGGGTGAAACTTGGGTCAAAACCAATCCGGTAGACAATCCGGTAGACATCTGCGGAGCCGGTGACAGCTTCGCCGCAGGCACAGCGGTCGCCCTTCGTGTAACTCGTGACCCGGCCGTGGCATCCAGGTTCGGCAACCGGGTAGCCGGCATCACCATCATGAAGAAAGGCACCGGCACGGCTTCTCCAGCGGAGATCCAAGAGGCCGAACTTGAAAACTGTTTTGGAATGGACCCACCACAATGACACGCATTATTGCCGTTCTAGCGATCATTGCAATGAGCCTCCGCGGTCAGGATGCGACCGACCCGCTTCCCGCCTCGGCTCGGGACGTGACGGCTCGTGTCTTGGATCTGGGGCCCAAGGCACCTCACGTGATATGTTACGTTGAGTTTAAGGCCACCGTTAGAAATGACCGCCAGACGGAGGTCCGGATTGGCTCTGAACCGGTCCACTTTGCGGGCTCCGATTTGCGCATCGAGAGGGAATGGGGCGGGGTGTGGACTAGGAACCTGTCTGGGGTGCTTTGGTATTACACCAGGATCCCGAAGTACGACCAGTGCTCCGTCGTCCCGCCGGGGGGCACTTACGAACTGCCGAAGGTAGACGCGACTGTCCACGTCATGAAGGTCGACGGGCGCATACCCCCTAGCGCAACAGTGCGCTTTCACCTAGTGGCCCAATGCATGGACGGAAAAACCATTCGCTCTGAAAGCATCCTGACAGAGGCGATTCATGTTGACACTTCCGCGACCCCGGAGAAGTATATTGAGCCTACCGCGGCTCCGGAGAAATAGCAAAGGGAAGCACCGGGCCGCGTGGACAGAATCTTTGCGAGTGTTTCCGGCGGAAATGCAGTAGCATGGAGGAGGGAAGGCTGGCAATGCGTCTGTTTATTATTCCTGTCCCCGATGTTGTTACAATGACACGCACTATTGCTGTTCTAGCGATCGCGGCAATGAGCCTCCGCGGTCAGGATGCGACCGACCCGCTTCCCGCCTCGGCTCGGGACGTTAGTATGGTTCGTCTCTTGGATTATGGGCCCGAAGCGCCTTTCATGATGTGCGCGGTTGAGTTTATGGCCATTGTTAGAAACGACCGCCAGACCGAGATCCGGATTGGCTCTGAACCGGTCCACTTTGTGCGCGCCGATGTGCGCAACGATACCGGCAAGGGGGCGGGGGCGTGGGTAAGGAACATGATGTTGGATTGGATTGGCGGGGACGGAAAGTACGACAAGTGCTCTGTCGTCCCGCCGGGGGGCACTTACGAACTGCCGAAAGTAACCGGTTCCCTCCACCTCAAGAAGATCGACGGGCGCATACCCCCTGGCGCAACAATGCGCTTTCACTTGGCGGCCGCATGCATGGATGGAAAAACCATTCGCTCCGAAAGCGTCCTGACAGAGGCGATTTATGTTGACACTTCCGCGACCCCGGAGAAATATATTGAGCCACTCTTCGGCTACAAGCCGAACAAAATCAACTGATCCGGGAAAGGGAAAACGGAAAACGGGACAGACGGACAGACGCATTTTCTGCCCAATGACACGCACTGTTGCTGTTCTAGCGATCGCGGCAATGAGCCTCCGCGGTCAGGATGCGACCGACCCGCTTCCCGCCTCGGCTCGGGACGTGACGACCCGCGTTTTGGATCTGGGGCCCAAAGCGCCTTACGTGATCGGTTGGGTTGACTTTAAGGCCACCGTTAGAAATGACCGCCAGACCGAGGTCCGGATTGGTTCTGAACCGGTCCACTTTGCGGGCTCCGATTTGCGCATCGAGAGGGAATGGGGCGGGGTGTGGACTAGGAACGTGTACGGCGTGCTTTGGTCTTACACCAGGATCCCGAAGTACGACCAGTGCTCCGTCGTCCCACCGGGGGGCACTTACGAACTGCCGAAAGTAGCCGGGAGCTTCCATCTCAAGAAGATAGACGGGCGCATACCCCCTAGCGCAACAGTGCGGTTTCACCTGGTGGCCCAATGCATGGACGGAAAGACCATTCGCTCTGAAAGCATCCTAACAGAGGCGATTCATGTTGACACTTCCGTGACCCCGGAGAAATATATTGAGCCTACCGCGGCTCCGGAGAAATAGCAAAGGGAAGCAGCGGGCCGCGTGGACAGAATCTTCGCGAGTGTTTCCGGCGGAAATGCAGTAGCATGGAGGAGGGAAGGCTGGCAATGCGTCTGTTTATTATTCCTGCCACAATGACACGCATTGTTGCTGTTCTAGCGATCCGAGCCAGGTTAACTTTTCTCGATGTCCCCCCGGGAACTAGGAAAACGAATGCTCAGCGACACAGCAAGGGCCCAGATGCTTCGTCTGGTCAGTATTGGCGTGCTTTCTCTGGCGTTTCCTGCTCTGGGCTCGAAAGCTCCGAGCGATTGGACGACTTTCACAAGCATGGCTGGCTGGACGATCAAGTACCCGCCCGCTTGGCAGGTCGGTAGCTGTAATAGTTGCCGGGACCCACATGCCGCGGATGTTTTTGTCAGCTTCTTTGACCCGGCGACAGGTGGGACGATCATGATTAAGCGCCTCAAGAACAAGCCGGCCGATCAAAGCGTCGCGAGGTGGTTGAACGATGTCAAACAAGTCGCGGTCGTAAATCCCCGGGTGATGGAACGGTGGATTACCCTGGACGGAGCGCGGGCGCTCAGAGTCGAGACCCGTAACCCAGATTCCACGGAGTCGGAGAACATCTACATTGTCGACGGATCCAGGACGTTTTTCATTCAGGCTTCTCCAATCCAGAATATGTCTTTTTACCGACTGTACGCGAGGATGCTTTCCACCCTTAGATTCGCGAATCGCTGAAACCCGGGCCGAGCTCTCGTCTGGCTTGCTTGTGGATCAGCTGGGAAAACAAGGCCGAAATCCAAATTGCCCCCGCCGAGGATGATCCGCTGGGAAAGCCAGGAAGCAGACGGGACCTAACGCGGCGCGCCGGACGCACATGACGTACAACTACTCCGCCACCCCAGAACAACGGGCGGATTGTGTCGTCGGTGGATGCGGTCACGGGCGAGAACGTCAGCTACACGTACGATTCGCTGAACCGGCTGATCGCGGCGGCGACCTCGGGGAAGACGGGGGTGCAATGGGGCGACTCGTACAGCTATGATGGGTTTGGCAATCTGACGTCGAAGGTGGAGACGAACGGTACGGCGCCGTCGGTTTATCCACAAGTGAATTCCAACACCAACCAGGCCCGGATGCTCAACGACTACGGTTTTGACGCCAACGGCAACTGGCTGGGGTCCGGCGCGTGGGGCGGGTCGCAGGTCAACACCTGGAACGTGGAGAACCAGTTGATCTCGGACGGTTCGGTGGACTACGGCGGGAATCTGCTGACGTACACGTACGATCCGTGGGGCAAGCGGGTGCTGCAGTACTCGGTGGGAGGCGCATTCGGGCCGACGGGGACGCTTTACTTCTACAGCATCACCGGCCAGCGGCTGGCGACGTACACGCTCGACTACCTGACGGGGACCCAAACAGCGGTGAGCATGTATTTCGGCGGCCGGTTGCTGGCAGCGGTGGACCGGCTGGGCAGCGTGCGGGACACTCAGAACGGAAGTACGATGGCCTATTACCCGTGGGGCGAAGAGCGGACCTCGACGCCGGATGGCAACGACAAGTTCGCGACCTACTTCCGCGACCTCGTCACCCAACCAGCCGGCTTCGGCGAAGACTACGCCAGCGCCCGGTACTACAACAACAACTTCGGGAGGTTCTGGAGCCCGGACCCGTCGGGGCGCGCGGACCCTGGCAACCCGCAAAGCTGGAACCAATACGCGTACGCAGGGAACGACCCGGTGAACTTTAACGACCCAACGGGACTGATCTCATATAACGGAGACAACGGAATCCCCACCGACCCCTGCGGCCCGTACGGGTATTGGATGGGCGAGGGCTGCTACAACAACAGTTATGGTTTCAGTGCATATCCAAATCCGCCGATGATGGTGTATGTGTATCCGGTCGGACCGGGAGGCCCGAGCGGCGGCGCGGCGAGCTGGAAGCCGGCTAAGGTCGACCAGACCTCCAACGAAATGGCGATGGGGCTGTTGAGCAACGCCTTTAAGTCCTTCGCGAAGTCCAACTGCGCAAAGGTGTTCGCACAGGACCTCAGTAGCTACTCGACCGCCAGCGGCGCCACGGGCTTTTCAGTCTCCGCCTTTGAGAACGAGGCCGCGACCGCGAATTTCTACAACGTAAACAACCCGAATTATCAAAGCCTCACGCAAAACCAAGTTTCAAACAATGGCTCCAGTGTCAATATATCCTCCGGAACCTTCACTGGTCCGTACGCAGATTCTACCGCGATCACCATCGCAGGCGGCACAGCAAACCCGGCGGTGCTTCTCGGCGCAGAATTCTTCTCGAATACGAACACCGTGTTTCAAACCGACGTGCTAATTCATGAGCTGTTACATGCTATGTTCAACGGCCTAGGCGACCAGCAGATGTTCTCGGCATTCGCAAACGCCGGGCTGACGCAAGGACCATACGGGGACACCGAGAATATTAGCGCGTGGATATCTACCGACTGCCATTCCACACCTACAAGCATGACATGGTGGAACAATGGAGCTATTCCATGAGCTGCGGCAGTCGGCTAGCCCCCAGTCCTCGTCAAATGGAGAACCAGGAAGCGGAATTGTTAGGGCGGAAGCTGATGAATGTGAACTAAGATGCAGCTACGATTCGCGCGAAAGAGCCTGACTTGGAGAAGCCAATGAGAAAAGCAACACTGTTCAACGTCGTCGCTGCCGGCGTGGCCGGCTTTATCGGGGGGATACTAGCCGCAAGCGCGCCTGCGCGGGGAGCGTCGCCGGAGGTAATGCGTGCGTCGAGGTTCGAGCTTGTGGATCCTGCCGGGCGCGCCGTGGCTCGCTGGGAAGTCGACCCTGAAACGAACAGCGCACACCTTCGTTTTATCGCGAGGGGCGGCGTCGCTCTCGATGAAGGCAGCTTTTCGGACGCTGGGCCATTCTTCTCGATGAATGGGCGCGACGGCAAACGCAGAATTTCGATGTCGCTTGATGCCGAGGGCAAGCCTGCGCTCAGCATGAGCGACGAGCATGGGCTAGGCCGGATCGTCATGGGGCGTGCGGTGACCGACACGCCTGGTATCCCCGATACCTTGGACCAATGGGGCCTTGAATTCCGCCCGTTTGGCACGACGCGCCCCATTGCAGTGATAGGCATGACTAACCTAAGGGGGCGCGAGACCAAAGGAGTTTTGGTGGTTAACGGCGAACAGGTTCGCTAGCAACGTAACCGGACGGCAGACAAGGCAGCGACACTCTCGTAAACCACGTGACATCCATGATAAGGGACAATTCGGACAATTCGGGGACAGGCTACGAGACTGTCGGAGATAGAATCCGGAGGCCGGCAATTTGTAACTGTAAAGTACTTGACAAGGCGAAGCAGATGTCCAGAATAGATGGTAATGAACAAGCGATTCCGAACTTGCTCGCTGGACCAGCCTTACTTGTTGCCGCCGTCGCTGCAGGACTGGCTGCCACCGCATCACTTGGCGCGGTTTGTCGCCGAAGTGGTGGATGAACTCGACCTCAGCGCGATCTACGCCGGCTACGAACGCAAGGACGGTCGCGGGCTGGCGGCTTACCATCCAGCCATGCTCACCCGTGTGCTGTTGTATGCGTACTGCGTCGGGATGACTAGTTCGCGACGCATCGAGAAGGCCACCTATGAGGACATTGCGGTGCGGTTTCTGGCGGCAGACCAGCATCCGGACCACGACACCATCGCGGCGTTCCGCCAGGAGTATCTTCAGCCGCTGGGCGAACTCTTCAGTCAGGCTTTGCGCCTGTGCCAGCGGGCCGGGCTGGTCAAGCTGGGCAACGTAGCTCTGGATGGAACCAAGCTGCGCGCCAACGCCAGCCGCGAGCGTTCCGTTTCCGTTGCCCGCCTGGCAGAGCAGGAAAAGGAATGGCAGTCCACCGTCACGCGGTTGCTGGAGCAAGCACAGCAGACTGACCGCGAAGAAGACGCGCGGTATGGCAAGGGCAGATCTGGCGACGAGATCCCGCCGGAACTCGCCGATGCCGAAAGCCGTCTGCGGAAGATTCGCGAGGCCAAGCAGGAGTTAGAGCAAGAGGCCGCCGAAAGGCTCGCCGCAGCCCAGCGCGATTATCCGGGCGGAGGGCGCCCGGGACGCCCCCGTAAGGACGCGCCGCCATCGGGCCTCAGTCAGGCCGAGCGAGACAGACGCAAGAAGCGATTGCGGCGGGCCAAACGGAATGCCCAACTGCCGGGGCGCCAGTACAACTTCACCGATCCGGACTCGCGTGTGATGCACGACAACGGTCTCGGTTGCTTCTTGCAGGCCTACAACGCGCAGGCCGCCGTCGATGGACACGCCCAGGTTATTGTCGCTGCCGATGTGACCCAGGAGGTGGTCGATCGCGGGCAGTTGCTTCCCATGTGCGAACGAATGCGAGAGACGTTGGGCGTGCTGCCGCCGGTGATCACCGCCGATGCGGGCTACTGGGACTCGGCGAGTATCGAGGACCCGTCGCTGCGCGGGGTCGATCTGCTGGTGGCTCCCGACGCCATGCACCGCTGGGCGAAGCCGAAAGCCGGGAAGCCCTGTGACGCGGTACGGCGCATGCGCGAGCGGCTAAGCGGCGGGCTGCCGCGCGCGCTCTACGCCATGCGGCGAGCCATCGTGGAACCGGTATTCGCCCAAATCAAAGAGATCCGCGGACTGCATCGTTTCGGTCTCCGCAGCCTGCGAAAAGTAAAAGCAGAGTGGCAGCTGATCTGCCTCACTCACAACCTGCTGAAGCTATTCCGCTACCGATGGGCACCGCAACCGTGCGCGTGACTCTGCCGACGCGCCTCTTCGCTCCACGGCAAGGAAGCTAACGCCAACAATTCCTACGAACAGTACGCGCAGGACACAACCAAATGCGCCGTCGGAACCAAGTCAGACTCTGTCAGACCCGCCCGGAGAGTTTCTCTCCGACAGTCTCCTGAACCGCGTAGCCGGTCCGCAGTTGAACATGAGCCTACAGCTTCTCCGCCACGCAGAACAACGGGCGGATTGTGTCGTCGGTGGATGCGGTCACGGGCGAGAACGTCAGCTACACGTACGATTCGCTGAACCGGCTGATCGCGGCGGCAACCTCGGGGACGACTGGCGTGCAATGGGGCGACTCGTACAGCTATGATGGGTTTGGTAACCTGACGTCGAAAGTGGTGACCAAGGGTACGGCGCCGTCGGTTTATCCACAGGTGAATTCCAACACCAATCAGGCCAGTATGATCGGCGACAACGGTTTTGACGCCAACGGCAACTGGCTGGGCCCGAGCGCGAATCAGGTCAACACCTGGAACGTGGAGAACCAGTTGATCTCGACCGGCACAGTGGACGGCAGCGGGAACCCATACACATACACCTACGACCCCTGGGGCAAGCGCGTGCTGCAGTACGCGGGGGGAGCGGGCGGCTATCCGGGAGGGGGCACCATCTATTTCTACAGCATCACCGGGCAGCGGCTGGGCTCGTACCGGCTTTATGCCGGCCCGTCGGGCTCCGTGACTCCGATAAACCTCAATCAGTTTTTCGGTGGGCGGATGCTGGTGGCGATGGACCGGCTGGGCAGCGTGCGGCAGAATATGGCCTATTACCCGTGGGGGGAAGAGCGGACCTCGACGCAGGACGGCACCGACAAGTTCGCCACCTACTTCCGCGACGTCAACAACAACGGCGTGGGCGAAGACTACGCCAGCGCCCGTTACTACAACAACAACTTCGGGAGGTTCTGGAGCCCGGACCCGGGGTACGTAGGCGACGCGAACAACCCGCAGTCCTTCAATCGCTACAACTACGTACTTGACGACCCGGTGAACCACAACGATCCAAGCGGTCTCTGCACGGGCATCATCGCGGGAGTAGGACAGGACCCGTATACCACCGATACCGCCGCACAACAGACGGTCGCAAACCAGATCGGCGCGATATCTGCGTTTCCTTTTGCCGGTGGCACCCAGGCCTCCGGCTACCTCACTGTGGCGGTGCAGGGGATGGGCTTCATGACCGAGGCAGTTCAGAACGCCCTGAATTCTATACTGCTGGCCGCCCAGAATCCCGGCCCGATCAACATCATTGCGTACAGTGGCGGGGCGTCTGCCTTCACCTCAGCGTGGAATTACCTCAGCCCGGATATACAGCAGCGCATACAGAGCATCACTTATATTGACCCGGGATCGGCTCCGTGGCAGCCCCTGCAAAGCGGAGACGCCGGCACTGTCGTCAACGTGTTTGAGGACTCGAGCGATTGGAAGAACACCGCCTTGGAGCTGATAGGCGGTTCGCAGCCCTCGAGCCAGAACTACTACAACACCGGCAACTGCGGCCACGACGCAAACTGCGTGTTCGCTAAGTACGCTCAACAGATCGAGCAAGGTATGTCTGGCTGCCCCATCGGGGCGGGCTCTGTATTCGGCGCCCCATTACGGATATCGCTGTATTTGAGCATACCGCCGCCCCTCGCCGGAGTAGCGGTTCCCTTGCCAAGCCCGCCGACCGTCGTGGTCATTGAGGACAGTGGCACGTCCGTGACGTCGTCGATTCGCTACGACCAATGACCGGTAGCGTGAGAGCCACGCGACCGGGCGGCGCGAGGACCTTGATCTCCCCTGAGTTTCGCCGCCCGATAAGGAGTGAGGTATGCGGAGCCGTCATCTCTGGCGTCTGTTGCTGATCCTTGGGCTGCTGCTCGTTGGTTGGGGGCCGTTGTTCGTTGCGGACTGGGTGAAGCTGAGGCACCCGGACTTTAATGCGGAAGGGTTCGGATCGGGGTGGGGGATAGGCATAACCCTCCCATTCTCGTTCCTTGCCGTCGCGCTGACCCTCTTCTTCGCTATACGGCTGATTGTCGCCCGAGTGGCCCGCTTCATCGAACAAAGGCGCGAGGGGCCCAGTCCCGGCCAGGCGGGCGGACCCGAAGAGAAGTGAGAATGTCAGCTACACCTACGATTCGCTGAACCGGCTGATCGCGGCGGCGACCTCGGGGAAGACGGGGGTGCAGTGGGGCGACTCGTACAGCTATGATGGGTTTGGCAACCTGACGTCGAAAGTGGTGACCAAGGGTACGGCGCCGTCGGTGTATCCACAAGTGAAGTCCAACACCAATCAGGCCAGTATGATCGGCGACAACGGCTTTGACGCCAATGGAAACTGGCTGGGGGCGAGCGCGAATCAGGTCAACACCTGGAACGTGGAGAACCAGTTGGAATCCCAGGGATACGTGGACGCCTCCGGCAACTCCCTTTCGTATACCTACGATCCGTGGAACCAGCGTGTGTTGCAATTCGCGCAGCCCGGATTTAACGCGTATCCGACTACGTGCTCAGTCAACTTCTACAGCATCACTGGCCAGCGGCTTGGGACCTACACCTGCAATTACACCGGCGATTACTACACCCTCCCTTCCCCGAGTTATACTCAGGTGTCGATCAACCAATTCTTCGGCGGCCGCGAGCTGATGCCGATGGACCGGCTGGGCAGCGTGCGTTACGACCAGTACGGAAACGTCGCCTATTACCCGTGGGGCGAAGAGCGTACCTCGACGGCCAACGGCACCGACAAATTCGCCACCTACTTCCGCGACACCAACGGCCTAGATTATGCCCGCGCGCGTTACTACAATTCCAACTTCGGGCGATTCCTGAGCCCGGACGCGGGAGGTTCGGCGACTGCGGACCCAGCAGACCCGCAGAGCTGGAACCGTTACGCGTACGCAGGGGGTGACCCGGTGAACTTTAACGACCCAACCGGCCAGTACTCCGAAAACCCCGGCAACCCCTGCGGCCCGTCCGGGTATTGGTTCGGCGAGGGCTGCTACACCGGTAATGGTGGCGACCCCAGCCAACCCCAATGCGGTGCCGACTGGGTGTCGGATGCGGAGTTCAGCGGCCCTTGTACCAATCCCTGCGCTCCCACGCAGTCGAACCTCCTTCCGGCAGGCGCGCCGGCGTACCCGGCGTGCTACACAACGGGTGGCACGACATTGGCGCCGCCGCCGCCGGCGGCGCAACAGCCCTTGCCGCTTGAATGCGAGGCTGATCTATACTACAGGCCGGTGGACGATTGGAGAGCTCGGATCGTCCACGCGACTCATTCGTATTGGGAGGTCGAGGAATACGATCCCAACTCTGCTACCGTCATCTTCGATGATATGATTTCTGGTGGACCGAACGCCGTCGTCAACCGCCGGACACGCAGGACCACAACCTACCTTAACGTCGGTGTGCATTCCCCGAACAGCGGCCCTGACCAGCCCTCAACCGGAACATGGTGGTTTGGTAGCGGTCTCTCAGCGACGAATTGCGCCGGGGTCAACTCGATGCTGTTCGCGGCAGGGGCCTGGCCAGAAGATACGATTCTGTATGGTTTCCAACACTCTCCCAACAGCAACACTGTCGCGTACTTTATGGGCCTGGTTGGGGGGTTCAATCCGCCACCGCCTCCGGGTTCGTGGGGTTGGTGATAGCGCCGGCCTGGCCCACTGCCGATTGACCGGCTCTCTGGCCGCATATTCGAAAGGAGGGATCGAAACAATGATTCCTGAGAGGCTAATGCGAACGACGCTCTCTATGGTCTTCGCGGTTGTTCTGCTCGTAACGGCCTCGGCGTTCCTCCTCGCCGCGGTGAGTTTTGGCATCACGCGCGGAGAGATGAGGATTGGAGGTCCGGACGCACAGCAATGCGCAGACCGTCTGAACCGTGCCGCCAACATAGCCGTAGGACTCTTTCTGTTTATTGAGTTAGGCGCCACACTGCTTATCCTGAAGTCCGGGGCCGTGTCGCGAGTCCGTGTCCACTGGAGTGTCAGATCCCTCGTCTCGTTTGCGGTGGCCACTCTTTGCTCGTACGGATTGGTTCTGCTCAGCCTATCGGGGCGGGTGCCAGATCTCTTGCTCGGTCTTGAGCAGCGCCTCTCGGGCTGGGTAATGGGCGCCCATTAACAGAGTTTCGGAGAGTTTCGGAGTTTCGGGGACAGGCGACGAAACCCCGCGCGAAAAGAGGGACCGCCTGAACTGCGTAGCTTTTCTTCTATGTCGCCGCGCAGTTGAACATGAGCCTACAACTATTCCGCCACGCAGAACAACGGGCGGATTGTGTCGTCGGTGGATGCGGTCACGGGCGAGAACGTCAGCTACACGTATGATTCGCTGAACCGGCTGATTGCGGCGGCGACGGCGGGGACGGCGGGGGTGCAATGGGGCGACTCGTACAGCTATGATGGGTTTGGCAATCTGACGTCGAAAGTGGCCCACCTCGACCTGGCGCAAGCAACGTTCGGGCCTGCGGCGCCTGGGCCTTTGTCGAGCAGCGCATCTCCCACGACCCCGTTTGCTCCCGTTTCCTCAACCCACAAAACGCGGTCGGTTGCGGATTCAAGCAAGCGAGGCGCCCCCGGGCGTTTATGACGCCGTCACCTTGCGGCCTTCCTTATACGCAATGTTTGCCATGTGCGGCCCTGCAACCGCAGCCGCGGCAATTTCGACCGTGCAATTCGGCTGGCGCCGGCTGCGCACGCAATCAAGAAAGTTCTTCGGGTGGGCGTCGGCGCTGTCGTTATCTGCCATCTCGGCAATCAGCTTGTCGGCCGGACCGGAGCTCCACGGCGCCGCGCTCGGCTCCACTTCCTTGAACACGCGATATCCGCGCCGGTCGAGCACCATGGCCGCCTTTTCGCCAGCTAGGGTGATCGACCAGTCGTAGTCGTAAGCGCTCGTGTAGTTCAACGACCAGGCCGCCATCATCGCGGGGTACTCGAAAACGGCCGTAAAGACATCCGGCGCCTCGGCCGTGTTGTTGCGGCACACCGCGCCGTTGCACACCGCCGACTTCGGCGACGTGTTGCCCGTCATCCACTGGATCACGTCCATCAGGTGCGTGCCCTGGTCGGTCATGTTGCCCCCTGAATAATCCCAGAACCCACGCCACCAGCGGAAGCGCTTTGGCTCGAGCGGCCGCTTCGGCGCATCGCCCAGGAAGCGCTCCCAATCGAGCTTGCCCGCCAGCGGCGAGTTGTCCAACCACTCGATGAAGTTCCAATTCCACATCGCCCGCGCATGCCACACCTTGCCCAGCGCGCCGTCGTCAATCAGCTTTTTCGCCCCATATACGAACGGCATCGAGCGCCGGTGCATGCCTACCTGCACGATCCGGTCCGTCGCCCGCACCGTGCGCACCATCTCCACGCTCTCGTCGAGGTTCATCGAGAACGGCTTCTCGAGATAGACGTCCTTGTTGGCCTTCAGCGCCGCGTACAGCATCGGGCGATGCTGATGGTCCGGCGTCGCCACGACCACGCAGTCCAGGCCCGGGTGCGCCAGCAGGTCGTGGTAATCGGCGTAAGTCTTCACGCCGGCCGGCGACGCGCTCCGCGCCCGTTCCATGTAGGGCTCGTACGTATCGCACACGGCGACGCACTCCGCCCCCAGCTTCATGAAGCTCTTGTGCAGCCACTCGCCACGGTTGCCCGTGCCGACAATGCCAAACGTCACTCGATCGTTGGCGCCGAAGACGTTGCGGGGAATCAGTAATGGCGCGACCGCGCCGGCGAGGATCTCTCTGCGGTTCATAGCGGATAGTATATGCCCGCGCGCGGGGTGGCGCTGGGAGGGCCGGCTTCGGCTACAGCTTGCGCAGCGCCCGGAGCGAGCCGGACAACAGATCCGCGCGGAAAGGAAACCTGCTGAAGCGGGTGAACCTACGCTGGCGGAGGCGGGCGGCGTCAAGGCGTGGTGATTCGTGCAGAGTTCCGGGGCCGCCGCAGCAACCAATCAGTTAGGTACAACGCTCCGGGTATGGCGGCGAGCCAGACGACCGCGTAAGTACGGTTGCGAACCAGGGAGATGTGCAGCACCAGCGCGGCCAGTGAGATGAGGGCGCCAGTCATATCCCACTTCCATGCCAAAATCATGCCGCCCACGGAGATCAACAGCAAGACGATGCCGGCGCATTCGACAAGGTTCGTGCGAGTGCCGGACTGGGGCGCCAAAAACTCGCCCACCATGATCGTCAGGAAAACGCACGCAAAGAATAGCGCAGCGAGACGCGCCAACCACCGAAGGATGACAGCCGCAAGTGGGGACATGCGCCTCCTGTTCAGATTATAGGCGGCCTGGACTCGGCACGCAACGGGCAAGTGTTGGGCTGGTATTGGGTATGAGTGCATCGGTACGAGCAAGCGCTACTTGCCTGCCCTTTGCATCCATGCCTTGGTGCGAAAGCAGGTCGACTGGAGTTGCCCCGAACAAACGGTTTTCCTCTTGAAAACCAGAAATAAGCGGGCGCCCACTGGTGAAAACCAGCGTGGATATTGACGGCTTCGACCAGATTGTTGCACCAGGAACTTTTGTAACCCTCGGCGCCCAGCAGAAAGTCAAAGCCCGCCCATCCCATGCGGCAAGCCTCCTCAATCAGCCATTATCGCTTGTCGGGATGGCGGCCTCGCTTGCGGCCCAGCCACCCTCGGAGCGGATCGGCGCTTGACGATGTCCGATGCTGCTCACCCTGAGGATGATTTTGAGGGCAAGCCAAAAGCATGCCCACAGTAATTTCACCCTTGTGACTCCAAAATAATTGTAGATTTTTACTACAAACGGGCCTTATAATATGGTTTAAGGAAGCCAATTCCAAATCTCAAAACCCCGCAGGAGGGAAAGTTGTCCAGTACAAGAGCCAACCGGCTAAAAGTACTCATCGACGGCAACGAAGCCGCCGCCTACGTTGCTCATAAAGTCAGCGAAGTCATAGCTATATATCCGATCACCCCCTCGTCGAACATGGGCGAATGGGCGGACCAGTGGTCGAGCGAAAACCGGCCGAATATCTGGGGAACCGTGCCCACGGTGATCGAAATGCAAAGCGAGGGCGGCGCCGCCGGTGCGCTGCACGGGGCGTTGCAGGCTGGGTCACTAGCCACAACCTTCACCGCTTCGCAAGGTCTGCTGCTGATGATCCCGAATATGTACAAGATTTCGGGTGAGCTGACCTCGACCGTCTTTCACATCGCGGCGCGAGCGTTGGCGGCGCAGGCGCTTTCCATTTTCGGCGATCACAGCGACGTGATGGCGGCGCGCTCGGCCGGGTTTGCCATGCTGAGCTCCGGCTCGGTGCAGGAAGTGATGGACATAGCGTTGATCGCGCACGCGGCGACGCTCGAAGCGCGCGTGCCGTTCCTGCACTTTTTCGATGGCTTCCGCACCTCGCACGAAGTCGCCAAGATCGAACAGTTGACCGACGAAGACCTGCGCGCCATGATCGACGACGATCTGGTGCACGCGCACCGCGAGCGGGCGCTTTCGCCCGACCGCCCGGTGATCCGCGGCACGGCGCAGAACCCGGACGTCTACTTCCAGGCGCGGGAAGCCATCAACCCCTTCTATCTGGCGACTCCCACCATCGTGCAGAACACGATGGACAAGTTCGCGGCGCTGGTGGGCCGCCAGTATCGCCTGTTCGATTACGTGGGCGCGCCGGATGCCGAGCGCGTTCTGGTGATGATGGGATCGGGCAGCGAAGTGGCGCACGAATGCGTGGAAGGGCTGAACGCGAAGGGCGAAAAAGTCGGTCTATTGAAAGTGCGGCTGTTCCGGCCGTTCGCGATCGAGAAGTTCGTCGAAGCGCTGCCGGCTTCCGTCCAGTCGATTGCGGTGCTCGACCGCACTAAAGAACCCGGCGCCACGGGCGAGCCACTGTACAGCGAAGTGCTCACCGCCTTAGTCGAAATGGATGTAAAGAAGAAGGTGATTGGCGGGCGCTACGGACTTGCATCCAAAGAGTTTACGCCGGCAATGGTGAAGGGCGTTTTCGACGAGCTGTCGAAGCCAAAACCGAAGAACCATTTCACCATCGGCATCGTGGACGACGTCACTCACACCAGCCTGGATTACGATCCCGAGTTTTCGACCGAGGTTCCGGGAACGGTGCGCGCGCTGTTCTTCGGGCTGGGCGCGGATGGGACGGTGGGCGCGAACAAAAACTCGATCAAAATCATCGGCGAGGAAACCGACAACTTCGCGCAAGGCTATTTCGTTTACGATTCGAAAAAGTCGGGCGCCATCACCACTTCGCATTTGCGGTTCGGGCCTAACCCGCTGCGCTCCAGTTACCTGATCACCAAGGCTAGTTTCGTGGCCTGCCACCAGTTCTCGTTCCTGGAACGGATCGACATGCTGAAGGCCGCCGAACCGGGCGCCACGTTCCTGCTCAACAGCATCTACGGGCCGGACGAAGTGTGGGACCACCTGCCGCGCACGGTGCAGCGGCAGATCATCGGGAAGAAACTGAAATTCTACGTGATCGACGGTTACCAGGTGGCCAACGAGACCGGCATGGGCGCACGTATCAACACCATCATGCAGACCTGCTTCTTCGCGATCAGCGGCGTGCTGCCGCCGGAAGAAGCCATCGCCGCCATCAAGCACACCATCGAGAAAACTTACGGCAAGCGCGGCGAAAGCGTGGTGAAGAAGAATTTCGCGGCGGTGGATGAGGCGCTGGCCCACCTGCACGAGGTGAAGGTTCCGGGCGCAGTGACCGCTCAATTCGACATTCGCCCGCCGGTTCCCGCCGCCGCGCCCGAATTCGTGCAGAAGGTAACCGCGCGAATCGTGGCCGGCGAAGGCGACGATCTGCCGGTGAGCGCCATGCCCATCGACGGCACTTTCCCTAGCGCCACCGCGCAATGGGAAAAGCGCAACATTGCGCTCGAAATCCCGGAGTGGGACGAAAAGCTGTGCATCCAGTGCGGCAAGTGCGTGCTGGTCTGCCCGCACTCGGTGATCCGCGCCAAGGTGTACGACGCGAAGTACCTGGCGGGCGCGCCGGCCACGTTCAAAGCGGTTCCGGCGGCCTGGAAAGACATGAAGGACAGGAAGTACACGCTACAGGTTGCGCCAGAGGACTGCACCGGCTGCACGCTGTGCGTCGAGTTCTGCCCGGTGAAGGACAAGACCCAGGTGAAGCGCCGCGCCATCAACATGGTCGCACAACCGCCTATCCGCGAAACCGAGGCCGCCAATTGGGATTTCTTCCTGGGAATTCCGGAAACCGATCGCGCCGCGCTTTCCATGAAGCAGGTGAAGGATGTGCAACTTCTGCGCCCGCTGTTCGAGTTTTCCGGAGCCTGCTCGGGCTGCGGCGAAACACCGTACGTCAAGCTGATGACGCAACTGTTCGGCGACCGCATGTACATCGGCAACGCCACCGGCTGCTCGTCGATCTACGGCGGCAACCTGCCCACCACGCCATACTGCACCAATGCAGAGGGCCGCGGTCCCACGTGGTCGAATTCGCTGTTTGAAGATAATGCCGAATTCGGCCTGGGTATGCGGCTGGCGGTCGACATCCAGAACCAATACGCCCGCGA
Source organism: Bryobacteraceae bacterium (assembly GCA_049511495.1). GTDB lineage: Bacteria > Acidobacteriota > Terriglobia > Bryobacterales > Bryobacteraceae > Bog-375. The sequence continues at coordinate 42,184 of JBEKXZ010000015.1, forward strand.
GCTGGTGACGCGCTTGAGTGGAGCGCTGGGCGACGATCTGGTTGAGGCAATTCTGCAAGCCGATCAGACCACTGAGCCCGGTATTTTCGCGCAACGCGAACGGGTGAGAATCATGCGCGAGAAGCTCGTCCCGGACGGCAGCCGCGAAGCCCGCGATCTGCTGGCGGTGGCCGACTCGCTGGTGAAGAAAAGCATATGGGTCGTGGGCGGCGACGGCTGGGCCTACGATATCGGCTACGGGGGCCTCGACCACGTGCTGGCCAGCGGCCGCAACGTGAATGTTCTGGTGCTCGATACCGAAGTCTATTCGAACACCGGCGGCCAGGCATCCAAAGCGACTCCGCGCGGCGCGGTAGCCAAGTTCGCGGCTGGCGGCAAGCCGGTCGCCAAGAAGGACCTGGCCATGATGGCAGTCGCCTACGGCAGCGTCTACGTAGCGCGGGTGGCGATGGGCGCCGGCGATATGCACACCGTCAAGTCGTTTCTGGAGGCGGAAGCCTACCACGGGCCGTCCATCATCATCGCCTACAGCCATTGCATCGCCCACGGCTATGACCTGGCGCACGGCATGGACCAGCAGAAGCTGGCGGTCAACACCGGCTACTGGCCGTTGTTCCGCTACAACCCCGACCTGGTGGCGCAGGGCAAGAATCCGTTCCAATTGGATTCCAAGGCGCCCAGCGCTGCACTCAAGGATTTCATTTACAACGAAACGCGCTACACCATGCTGGTGAAGAGCAATCCCGAAGAAGCCAAGAAGCTGCTGGCGCTGGCGCAACAGGATGTCAATCAGCAATGGAAGCTGTACGACTACATGGCGCACGAACCGGCCACCGCGGAGGTGAAGAAGTGATCGACCTGAGCAAGACCATCGACCTATCCACAACCTATCTTGGGTTGAAACTGAAGAACCCGCTGGTGGCCTCTTCCTCGCCCATGTGCGAGGACGTGGCGAACGTCCGCCGCATGGAGGACGCCGGCGCGGCGGCCGTGGTGCTGCACTCGCTGTTCGAGGAGCAAATCGAAATCGAGGGCGACGAGCTCGACCGCTTCATCACGGAAACCGAGTCGATATCGTCGGAAGCGCAAACCAGTTTCCCCGAATTGAACAGCCCCGTGCGCAGCGGCGACGGGTACCTGGAGCATATCGCCAATTGCAAAAAGGCGGTCAAGATTCCGGTAATCGCCAGCCTCAACGGCACCACCAAGGGCGGCTGGCTGCGCTACGCCAAGCAGATCCAGCAGGCCGGCGCGGACGCGCTCGAGTTGAATATCTACTACATCCCCACCGACGCCAATATCACTGGCGAGCAGGTGGAGCGGCAATACATCGAGCTGATCGAGGCCATCCGGGCCGAAGTGCGCATCCCGCTCGCCGTCAAGCTGGGACCGTACTTCAGCTCGTTGGCGAACATGGGCCGCAAGCTGGACGCGGCTGGCGCCGACGGCCTGGTGCTGTTCAACCGCTTCTACCAGCCGGATTACGATCTGGAGGCGCTGGAGGTGGTGCCCAACCTGATCCTCAGCAACTCGCATGAGCTGCTGCTCCGGCTGCACTGGATCGCGGTGCTATATGGCAGCATCAAAGCCGACATGGCGCTCACCGGCGGCGTACACAGCGCCACCGACGTTATCAAGGCGATGATGGCCGGCGCCAAAGTGGCGATGATGACCTCCGCGCTGCTGAAACGCGGCATCAGCTACCTGGACACGTTGTGCACCGAACTGCTGGTCTGGATGGGCGAGCACGAATACGATTCCATCAAACAGATGCAAGGCAGCATGAGCCGCAACGCCGTCCCGCAGCCGAAGGCCTTCGAGCGGGCGAATTACGTGAAGGTGCTGAGCTCCTACGCGATGCGGTAAGGCCAAGTCCTGCCCAAACGGAAAAATGGCCGATGTGTCTTCTGACGCACCGGCCTTTTTTCGTGAATGAACTTGCTTTACGCCCGGCGCCTCCGAATGATCGCGGCCAGCCCGATCAGTCCGCCGCCCAACAGTGCCATCGTGGCCGGTTCCGGCGCGCTGCCATCCGGCGTTGTGTAGTCGTAGGTGACGGTCAACTCGCCGCCGATCGTGCCATCGCCACCGAAGGAGAGCTCTCCCGCACTGCCCATACCACCCTGACCATATGCGCTAAACAGCTCTCCATCCCCCACCAACGTCACCAGTCCGCCAGTCTCGTAGAAGGACAGGTTCGTGTCCGTGCCCACCGCGCTAGAGAGGCCAGAGAAGGGAGTCGAGGTGCAAGTCGTGTTGGTCGACTTCGCATTCACAATACCGTTGCATGCGCTGGAAGTCTGGCTGACATCCACCAGTTCCGCCACCGAACCGTACTCGGTAAACGATAGATCGATCGTCGCGATCGAATTAGTGAAGGTCAGCTGGCCGGCCGAGCCGTTGGTCTGCTCCGGTATTACCGATCCTCCCACTCCCGTAATCTGCAAAGTCACGTTCTCCAGCGTGCCGAGACTCGTGTTGAACGCGCTAATGGTGCAATCGTCCTCATAAGGGATCGGCGTCGTGGTGGGTAGGGTCGGCGTGCAAGTCTGGACTACCGTGCCGGCAAACATGCCAGGCAGCAAGAATACTCCGAGAAAAGCCGCAATCAAGTGCTTTTGAGCAGTCATCACTTCGTGCTTCCTCCGCCGGAATGTACGATTTACCACGCTGAATCTCCAGCCTATGCGTGGGTCCCAGAAAAAGTCAACGGAGTTATGGGTATAGAGGTCCTTAGAACGTACTGCTCAGGACGAGCGCATTTGGCGCACCTTGCGGGCCATATGCCAAATTGGATAACCTCGTCTTTATATGCGCTTAACTACTATTGTCCGGGCGGCTCTTCGAGTGACGGCCGCGCTGCTGATTGGGTCGATTGCTTTCGCCCAAAGCACGTCCGCGCCTGCGCAAACGGCGGGAGCCGGTGGCCAGGCTTCACCGCGTTTCGATGGCAAATGGCTGACCAAGCTCAGTTGCCCCGCAAAAGGGAACACCGAAGGCTACACCTGGCAGTTTCCGAGCGTCATCCAAGACAGCAACCTTCACGGGGAGCGCGGCACGGCGGGGGAGCCCGGCTACTTTATGATCGAAGGCAAGATCGCGGAGGACGGCAGCGCCAAGCTGTCTGCAAACGGCATCGTCGCCTCCAGGCAATACGCGCGTGGGGTCCTCGCCCACAAGGGCGCGGATTATAGCTACAACATCAAGGCCAAATTCCAGGATACAGAGGGCACAGGCACCCGGGACACGGGCCTCGGCGTCGTCGGCCGCCCCTGCACGTTCGACTTCGTGAAACAGTAGGCCGCGACACGCACCGCTACTCTTCTTTCTTGGGTTTCTCCGCCGGCTTTACTTTGGGCACACCGAAGTGGCCGCCTAGCTCGGCCAGCGCCTTGAGGTTGATGTTGCCGGCGATGTTCACCACGGTCACCTCTTTCGGATCGGTAGCGATGATCGCCACGCCGATGGATTTGTTGCCGGCAAGGCGCAGCCAGACTTCGGTGCTCCCGCCTTCCTCCGTCCTGGTCACGCCGACGATCTTCGACCACTCCGGCCCGCGCAACTGGGCGCGAATCGGCTCCAGGTCGGCCTGGGTCCACGTCCCGGCCGATTTGAAGTTGTAATGGCGCACGTAGATGCCCTCGATGCCCTCGATCAGCTTCCGGACCTTCGCTTCGTCCGGATCGTCCCCATCGAGAAACTTGGCGGCCAGTTGCAAGGTAGAGGCGTTCAGGAACACGTCCACATGCTGGGACGACTTGGCGGCCACCGCATCGAGGTTGAGCTGAAACTGCTGCGGAGCGGCCAGCACGGGCAGCGCCGCCAAACACGCGATCAATAGTGTTTTCATTGTGATATATCCTTTACTTCAAGTTGAACGCGATGCATCGGCGCGGAGGCGAGCCGCAGCGCCAGCATCAGTTCCTGTTTCGTCTGGTACCCCTGGTGTTGGCGCCAAGCACCCGCGGCGCCGACCGCCACCACTACCATAGCCGCCGCGGCCAGCCAGCGCCGCGCGCCCGACGGCCCGCGCGCGCTCCGCGCTATTACACGCTTAGCGAAGCCCACCGGCGGATCTTCGCGCGCCAGTGCCCGCCGCAATTCGTCTTCTAACCAGTCCATCCACTTTCTCCTACGCCACACCGCGCCAGCTTCTCGCGCAACAACGCCAGCGAACGCTGCAAATGACTTTTCACCGTGGCCACCGGCATCGCCAGCGCGGCGGCAATCTCCGCCGGCTCCAGGTCCTCCTGGTAGCGCAGCACCATCACCATGCGCGGCGCTTCCGGCAGCGTCGCGACCAGCTTGCGCAGCAACTCGCTGAGCAGCGGGTCGCCCGGCCTGATACAGGCGGCCGGCTCCGCCACATCCGCCAGCGCCACCTGCGGTCTGCGGCTGCGGCGCCGTCCTTCGTCGATCGAGCGCTGCACGGCCACCTTTCGCAACCAGGCTGCAGCGTGCGCGGGCGTTTCGATCTGCTGCAAATTCCGGTGCAAGCTGAAAAAAACTTCCTGCGCCACCTCCTCGGCGGTAGCCCGGTCGCGCAGAAAATGGAGCGCGATAGAAAACACGGTGGCCTGATGCTGCCGCACCAGCGCCCTGAAATCGCAACCGGTTTCCACCGCCTCGGTCAGCACGTGCTATTTTTCATCCTTCTCAAAAGCGATCTGGCTGCTCACATCCGTATGGCGAAAGTCGCTATTGAGCAGCGAAATGCTCATCGTACGCTTATAGAAAAACAGACCAGTCACTTCAAATTCCCCGCCGTAACTGACGGGAAACCAAACACCGTCGGCGACCTTCTGGTAGCTCAAGCTGAATCCCAGCCCCTTGATGTTGGTGCCCAGCAGGATACGAACAGCCGCGGGCATCTTCCAGGCCAAGCTGCTGGCGATGGCAACCGGCTGGAACTCCTGGGCGTCGATCAGCGCTTCGCCTTTCCAGATGGCGTCGCCGCCCTCGCCGGTATCGACGATGGTGCCGCGCTGCTTGGGCTCGAACGCGATCCGCCAGACCTGATGCCCGCGATACGCTTCAAGGCCGCCCTCCAGACGAAAGGCATACTTGAGCTGTTGGTGATAAGTTAATGGAAATAAATCAGATTCAATTCCATCTACGGACTCTTTTTCGTTCGTCATGTCTTCCGACATCTGGTCAATCTGATCGCCGTCGAGATCCAGGCCTTTGTATGTGTAGCCGGGCTTGTCGTAGCTGATATAAGTGCCGTGCCGTGCGTATTTTCCAGTGAAACTTGTAAGCTCTTTCTTAATTCCTCGACGGTCCGGCAGCACCAGGTATCCCCTGTGTTCCTCACGGGCAACCTTCCCATTGCTGCGGACCATGCGCAGAAGTTGTTTTTGCTGGTAAACCCACTGAGTGCGCTGTTCCCGGCTTTTGGCCTGGTTGATGCCGACCTGCGCCATGATGGAGCTTACGTCGCGAGCCTGCGCCGCCAGAAGACCCGCCGCCGCGCCGGCCAGAATCAGGAGCTTCACCGCAACCTCCATTGCTGTATACGCCTGCGAAGCCGACGCGAATGCAGGGATGTGGGGAGGGCTGGAAGTGCGGCTGCGCTCCCAGCGGCTCGGGGCTACGGCTACTTCGGCTGTGGAACGGGCGACTTACCGTCCGGAATCGCCGGCGGCCGCGTGTGCGTCGAGCGCACCCACTCGGTCACCGTCTTGCTTCCGTCCGTCCCGGTCACTTCCATTTTGAAGCTGACATCGGAGGTCACCGGCGTGTAGTTGAGGGTGCCGGTACTGAGTTGACTGGCGTCCATGTCGAAGTTTATGTGACGCCCCCCATCGATGATCGACAACGCGCCGTGGCTGGCGTTGGCAATCCCGGTGGAATCCTTGTTCCAGGTGAGCCACAGATCGGTGCCCCTCGGTTCCACACGCAGCGTCAGTTCCGCGGACCGCAGTCCCGCCGTGCTGCCGCCGGTGAAAGCGGCCATCATGCCTTTCACCAGGTCTTCCGCGGGAGCCTCCTTGTAGCCGGCGGGGATGACGAATACTTCGTCCGGCACTTTATCGGTGGAGAGTTCCTTCAGGTTCAGGTTTACCTCCGCGAGCGGCTGGTCGCCGGGCGGTAAATCGGGTACCTTGGCGCCCGAGGCGCGCGCCTGTTCCATTATCTTCGCCAGGCCCGGCATAAACACGCCCATATGCATGCCCAGCGTCACGTTGCCACCTTTGGTGATTTCATCGGCCATTTTGCCGGCATAGTCGCCCATCCCCGGCATGGCGCCGAACATCTGGCGCATCATGGTAGCCATATCGCCGAGGCCTTTGTTGCGGTCATTGTAGGCGGCCAGTTCCCGCAGCGCCGCCATGCTTTCGAGCGCGGCCGGTTTGGGCTTCCAGACTTGGAATTTCATGCTCATTTGCATGCCATTCTCCTGCCCTGGAACCGGGACGGGAATCGAGATGTTGACCACTATCTCGCGCTCGAAGGCGTCGATACCCAGGATGCGCTCGGTGCGGCCGGTGTCATGCGACTCGACGCCGAACTTCGTGTTCGCCATCATCTGCTTGGCTGCCTCCGGCATGTTCTGACCGTTGGCGCCGGAGAATTTGGACGCGTAGTCCGCCATGGCGATTGCGGCGTAGTGCTGAGTTTTGGGGTCGAGCAGCGTGATCTTGCCATTAGAAATATCCGTTAGGGCGATGATCGGCCCCATGGCGGCGTAGCCGCGGTCGCCTTTGATGCGGGTGAGGATCTCGTTGAAGGGCAACTGTGGAACCGCCGTGGGCAGCGCCAGATTGACCTTCACGTCAAATGACATTCGCATGGTCACGTCGGCCTGCAACGAGGTGCAGGCGGCGAGGAGGAGAGCGGGCAAAAACGAGCGTCGAAGCATAAGGATGACTCCTCTTGAGCTTAGTACTTAAATCTCGCCAGTGCGATGCCCACTCCCGCGCCAACCGGCCCTACGCTTGGCTTCGGCGCAAGATGGATCGCACATTTGCGAAACGATGTACTAAGCTCAATGGGATGCCCAAGCTGCTGGACCGGCTGGACGACTGGAAACACCGCTTTGGGCCGCCGGAGACCGGGCAACTCGAGCGGCTGCTGGAGGCCGTGGCGAAATACCGGGTGCGCGACGCCGCCGGCTTGATTCGCCTGCATGAAACGCTGCTGTTCCTGCGGGCTTATCCGCGGACGACGGAGGTGGCGCGGTGCGCCGATGCAATCCTGTTTGCGTTCGCCGGCCGCGTGGCTCGCCTGCGCGCCGCCGGCGTGGACCTGGAGCCGTTCGCCGAGCCGGAAGTGTCGGGCATCGCCGGCACGGACCTGACCGCGGTGTTCAGCTTCGAGGTGGCGCGCAGCCTGGTGGAGCGCCACGGCCGCGCCGTTCACCTGGCCTGGGATGCGCATGACGAGATGCACCGTGTCGGCCCGGGCTCGCCGCAGTTGGCGCCGCTAATCGGCGAAGAGTGGCCGGTGGAAGCGCACGTTCCGTTCGAGCGCTGGCTGGCAGCCGCGCGCCCGCGCGCCCAGAGCGAATTACCCTGGCTGCTGGAACGCGCGCGCGCCGCCGCACCGGATCACACTGCCGAGCGGTACAACGCGATGGGGCTGCCGCTGACCTGGGAGATCGGCCGCCGGGTTTCGCGTTCCCGCCAGCGAGCGCCGGTGCGCGGCCTGTTCTGCCACAGCGAGCCGCTGATCGCACGGCGCGACATTTCGCTGGCCCGCGAACTCGCATCGCCTCCGCTCGCGGTAAAGCGGCTTCCGCCCACGAACGCGAGCAAAATGCTGGACCTGATTCTCGATACCTCGGCCATGCGCTTTCGCGAGCTGTACGGCTTCAGCCACCCGGACGAAGCCAACGTTTTCAGCGCGGACGCGGGCCGCGGCGTCGAAATCGTATTCTTCGGCCTGCCGCCGCGCTGGCGGCTTCCGCTGCGCGCTTACCACGCCGGCATGTTCTTCAAGAACGGCGTGCCGGCCGGCTACGTGGAGACGCTTTCGCTGTTCGATCACGCCGGGGTGGGATTCAACCTGTACTACACTTTCCGCGAAGGCGAATCGGCATGGCTCTACGCGCGGCTGCTGCGCCTGTTCCACCAGGTGCTGGGCATCAACTACTTTTCGGTGGACCCTTACCAGATCGGCGACGACAACCCCGAGGCCATCGACTCAGGCGCGTTCTGGTTCTATCGCAAGCTGGGATTCCGGCCGGTGGACCCCCGCTTGGCCGCGCTCACCCGGCGCGAAGAGGAACGCATCGCGCGCACTCCCGGCTACCGCAGCTCGCACCGCACCCTGCGACGGCTGGCCAAAGGACGTGTGCTGTTCGAAGGACCCGGTGCCGAGGCCGGCCAGTGGGACCGCTTTTCGATTCGCAATGTGGGGATCGAGACTACGCGCGCGCTGACTGCGCGGTTCGGCAGCGATACCGAACGCATGCGGAACGCCGCGAGCCGCTTCGCAGCCCGCCATTTCGGGGTGGAGTCGACCTGTGGCCTGGCGCTGGCTTTGAGCGCAATTCCCGGCGTGGCAAGTTGGAGCCCGGCCGAAAAGAAAGCCGTGGCAGCGATTCTGCAAGCCAAGGAACGCGGCTCGGAGACACGCTACTTACATTTGATGCAGCGCCATCCCACCTTGCGGGCCGCGCTTCTGAAGCTGGGGCGTTAATATCCTTCACTCACCGGATCAGGGCTTCGCCTTAAGTGCCGATGCAATCTCTTCCAGAACGCGATTGGCTTGGGTGAGGCTGCGATCGATGCGCAAAAGGAGCCTGCACGGGACAACGGATACAACGATCGCAAGGAGGATCAAGATCACGTAGAAGGTCGCAGTCATACGCACCATTCTACACCAGAACACGCTTCACAGAGCGCTGCCGAGTCAGGTATAGGTGTGCAGCGTAGAAGGGAAGATCCAGCCGCCCAGCGCTGCTGCCAGGAGTCTTCGAACATTGAGATGGCATCGCAGGGCGTTGATGGCCTTGGCGCCACGGACCGCCCAGAACATGCCGGACTGTTTGAGACGCGAGCCGATTACGGTCTTGCAACCGGTTTCGATCACCCCCCGAGCCGGCGAAGCGGTGCCGACGGCGAAACTTGAGATATCTGGCTGGCGGGGAGGGGACCGCCAAGCCGGGGGAGTGCACCCCTGCGGCGATGGGAGCTGATATCGTACGCCCGCCGGTTGCAATTCGGGCTAGCATGGTTCTGCGGGTTCAGGCATAATCGGTTGTTTCATGAATTGGGTCGCGTATTTATGGCGGCGCCAGAGCGCTTAGTGGAAGGCCAGGCCGGGCCTGCCTCGGCCCCTGCGGCAGGCAAAGGATAGGTGGCGTACGTTGTGAAATGGTGTGCCTAGGAAAGGAGCGGGCGGCATGAGGATCAATCAAACCCGGGAGCGCCTTTCGCGCGGCGAAACAGTTTACGGGTGCGGGTTGCAGGTGTACGGGTCGGCGGAGATTCCGCGCACTTTCGCCGCGGCGGGCTTCGACTACGTGTTCATCGATATGGAACACGGCGCCTTCGATCTGGAAACCGTGCAGGACATGATCCGCGCGTCGCTCGAGGCCGGCATCACACCGATCGTGCGCGTGGCGGAGCTGCTGTACTCGCTGGTGGCGCGGCTGCTGGATGCGGGCGCGCAGGGCATTATCCTGCCGCGCGTGGAAGACAAGCGCGTGCTGGCCGAGGCGCTGAGTTGGCTGCGCTTCCCGCCGCGGGGCAAACGCGGCTACGGCGTCAATCCCACCATGACCGGCTACGAAGCACATACCTTCGCGGAGATCATCGAACACCAGAACCGCAACACGCTGGCGGTGGTGCAGTTCGAAACGGTAACAGCCATCGAGAACGCCGACGAACTGCTGGCGCTTCCCGGCCTGGACGTGATCATGGTGGGGCCGGCGGACCTTTCGATTGCGCTCGGCATTCCGGGTGAATTCGAGCACCCGCTGCTGATTCGGGCGGTGGAGGGCTTGATCGAAAAGTGCAAGCGCCATGGCGTCGTGCCCGGCATCCAGACGCGCAGCGTGGCCATGGCGAAAGCCTGGGCCGAGCGCGGCATGCGCTTCGTCGGCGCCGGCGCCGAGCACGGCTTGTTACTCGAAAAGGCCCAGGAGTCCGTTGCCGCGCTGCGGCCCGCGCGGGCGCCACGTCCGTTATAGTACGCCAGGCGGCTCGGCAATGGGCGCGAATGACAGAAACGAACCTCACATTTTCTCGCCGATGGTGATCGTATCGACTGCCTGCTCGACAGGAAATCCGAATGTTCCGAGGACCGAATACGCGGCTCTCAGAATCAGCCGAAGTTTGGTCCGCGATCTGCCTGGAATGTAACGCTTGAAATGGGGTGTTTCCAGCGACTCCGCAGTCGATAGCAATACTTTCAGATTGGCATCTTCATACAGAGCTTTCATGCCCTCCGGGTATGCTCGCCAGCAGTCTACCGGAGCTTCATGATAGGGCCAACTCACGGGGTTGATCGTAATGACCTTGCCGCCCACACGACAAACCCGAGCCAGCTCTTTCATCCAGACCCACGGCTTTCGGACATGTTCCATTACCTGACCGCTCAGCACGATGTCGTAGTGTTCATCGGGAATCGGAAAAGAGTACTCCGTAACCCCGCGGTAAGTCAATTTCTCGTGGCTATGCAGATCCAGCGTGTCCCACTGAATCGACGAATCGCCGGCTGTCGTCTGGTAGGTCGACGGGAACGTGTCGGGACCGATCTCAAGAACCCTGGCCTGGCACCTAACGCAGGCCAGCGCGTATTTTCTGAAAAGCAGTTCGCTGTTGAGATGCACTGTTCCCCGGTAGTCCCGGCTTCATATCAAGTAGTGCCGGGTTTTCTCGAAAGTCTTTGAAAATTTTGGTTCCGAAAGCCTCCGCAGCGCCGGCCTGCCGGCAGGCGGCGCAGCTCCCGCACCGGCAACGAACCAGTAAGATAGAATCTCGCATATGGAATCTCTCTCGGGAAAACTGGCGGTGGTTACGGGCGGCACGCGCGGCATCGGGCGCGCCATCGCGGAGCGTTTGCTTCGAGAAGGCGCGGCGGTGGCCATTTGCGGGCGCAGCGACCAATCGGTCGAAACGGCGCTCAGCGCGCTGCGGCCGCTGGGGTCCGTGATCGGCATCGCCGCCGACGTCAGCCAGTCCGATCAGGTGCGCGTTTTTTTTGAAGCCGTGGACCGCGAGTTCGGCGGCCTCGACATCCTGGTGAACAACGCGGGAAAGGGCGTGTTCGGCAAAGTGGCGGACCTGACGCCGGAGCAATGGCGCGCCAACATCGAGCTCAACCTGAACGGCCCGTTTTATTGCTCGCGCGAGGCGCTGGCGCGGTTCCGCAAACGCGGCGGCGGCTTCATCGTCAACATTTCGAGCCTGGCCGGCAAGAACCCGTTTAGCGGCGGCGCCGGCTACAACGCCAGCAAGTTCGGCCTCAACGGGTTCAGCGAAGCGCTCATGCTCGATCACCGCTGCGACAACGTTCGCGTCGCGTCCATCATGCCGGGGAGCGTCGACACCGGATTCTCCGGCGGCCCTTCCGACCGCAGCGGCGACACCAGTTGGATGATCGCGCCGGAGGACGTGGCCGAGGCGGTGGCGATGGTGCTGCGCATGCCCGCGCGTACCTTGATCAGCCGGATCGAAATGCGGCCGGCGCGTCCCAAGAAATAGACGTCACTCATACGCGCGCCGCGCGGGTCTGATACAATTCGTTTGCCCATGCAATTGCCGGCTGAAAAACAAGACTCGCGATTAATGCGCGCCATGTTCGGCACCATCGCACCGCGCTACGATTTCATCACCCGCGTGTTCTCCTATGGCATGGACCGCGGATGGAAGCGCGCCGGCTTGAAGCTGGCGCAGTTGCCGCCCCAGCCGTTGGTGCTGGACCTGGCTTCTGGCACGGGCGATTTTTCGCTGCTGGTCGAGGCGCAGCATCCCGGCGCGCGCGCGATTGCAGTGGATCTGACGGAGGGTATGCTGCGGCTGGCGCGGGAGCGCGGAATCGAGCGCGCGGTTTGCGGCGATGCCCTCCGGCTTCCCTTCCCCGACGCCGCCTTCGACTGCGTCTTCATCGGTTACGGCCTGCGCAATTTCCCTTGCCTGGCGACGGCGGTGCGCGAGATCGAGCGCGTCACCCGGCCCGGCGGCGTGATGGTGAGCCTGGACTTTTTCCTACCCTCCAACGCCGTGCTGCGTCGGCTATTTTTGGCCTACCTCTACGCGCAGGGCTTCTTCTGGGGATACCTGCTGCACGGCCGGCCGCGCGTCTATACGTACATACCGGACTCACTGCGGTCGTTTGTTTCGATCGGCGATTTCTCACTGCTGCTGGGACGCAGCGGCTACAGCCAGGTGAATGCGCGCGGTTTCCTGCTGGGCGGCATCGGCCTGCACTGGGCGGCCAAGGCGGAATAGCGGCGGGGGGAAGACGGGGATCGCGCAGACCGTAGCTGAGTTCCGCGAGGCGCGCAACAGGCGAACTCCGGCCGTCAGATTTTCTCCCACTCCCACAGTCCGAAGCCCAGCATGCGGTCCAGCGGAATCTTGGCGTGCTTGAGATGGGCGATGATTTGGCCGCGGTGATGGGCCTCGTGGGCAATGGCATAGGCAAAGAAAGCGTAAATGCCGCGCTTGCCGGACTTGATTTTTCCTGATCGCTCCGCCGCGTCGAGCATATTGGCGAAGGCATCGGCGGACGCCTCCAGGGCGTCCTTCAAGGTCCTCTTGGTGGCCGTTCCCTTCTCAATCTTGTGGAGAGATTTCGCGACCCCTGGTGCCTGGACCTCCAGCCACATGATCCGCACATTGTGCAGATGCGCGAACTGGTCCGCAATACTGCGGGCACGCAGGCTTGGTATGTGGGCAAGCTGCTCCTGACTGAGAGCATCGAGGAGCATGAGATTAACACGGTTACTGAGACGCCAGGTGTCAGCGAGACTGTAGGGTGCGGTGTCGGGCATGCAACAGTTATAGCATTAGAACCAGCGGCGAACCCGCGACAAGGTGTTTCCATCTTCCGTCCCACGCTGTCGCGTCCGCCATCACCATTCCACCGGCTTGCCTGGCTCCAGCGGCCATACGGCGGTGCCACTCACCGTGACCAGCTTCGCCAATTCCTCCGGCCTGCCGGTGAGCGGCGGAAAGGTGCCGAAGTGCATGGGGATCACCTTGGGACTTCGCAGCAGCCGACAGGCGAGCGCGGCTTCGTGCGGGCTCATGGTGAACAGATCGCCGATCGGCAGAAACGCCAGCTCCGGATGGTAGAGTTGCTCGATGAGTTGCATGTCGCTGAACACGTTGGTGTCGCCGGCGAAGTACAGGGCGCGGCCATCGGCGAATCGCAACACGTAGCCAGCCGCTTCGCCGCCGTACACGATTTCGCCCTCGTCCAGGATGCCGCAGCTATGCACCGCGTGCGTCATGGTAAAGGTCACACCGCTGGATTGCTGGCTTCCGCCCTTGTTCATGCCGCGCGTGTTCTTTACCCCTTTGCGCTCCAGCCAGGCGCAGGTCTCGTAAATGCCAACGACCTCCGGCGCAAATCGGCGGGCGAGCGGAATGGCGTCGTGGATGTGATCGAAGTGGCCGTGAGTGATCGCGATGGTATCCACGCGATCGATGCGATGGCCCAACGGGAAAGCGGGATTGCCATCGGTCCAGGGATCCATCAAGATCACCTGCCCTGATGCCAGACGAAACTGGAACGTGCCATGCCCGAGCCAGGTGATTTCCATACCAGGATTATGCCACGGCGCGGCCATGGCGGATGCTCATACCCGCCAGCCGGAAAAACCTGTTCAGTACGGCGGTTATTTCTGCGCCATCGCCGCAGCCCGGCGCTCAAGCTCTTCAGGCGAGACGTCTTCGATGTGGGTGGCAATGTACCACTGGTTGCCGCACGGATCTTCCACGCCGGCAGTCCGGTCGCCGTAGAACTGGTCGGCCGGTTCGCGCACACTCTTGCCGCCGGCGCTCATCGCCGCGCGGTATACCGCGTCCGTGTCCGGCACATACAGGTAGATGGTGGACGCCTGCGGCTTCATGTCGCCGCGCACCCGCCCCATCATCACAATCGAATCGCCGATTTTGGCTTCGGCGTGCTGGATGGAGCCATCCGGTCCGCGGTGCGCGAATACTTCCTGGGCGCCGAAAGCGTCCTTCACGAACCGCATCAGCCGGTCGGCGTCGGTTACGGTCAAATAGGGGGTCACACTGTGATAGCCATCCGGAATCGGATTGACTTTGGGTCTTGCTGAACTTGCGCTTGCCATGAAATTCCCTCCTCGATGAAGTCATTATGACTCGTTTTAGGGCGCGGCGGAGGGTGGCCGATTGAGTTTGTTGGGGAACAAGGTTCCGAAGAATACCTGTCGCCTTGCCAAACGCCCCGGCCTGGGGTGCCTGCCATGGGCCGACCACCCGAGCCGGCAAAGCCGGCTTACGCCAAATCGAACTTTTCCTGCTGGAGCAGCGGATCGCTCTTGACGATCACGGTGCGGCCGAGCACCTCTTCCAGCTCTTGCAGGTAGGTATTCTGGTTGCTCTTGAGGAGCTTGGCGACCTCCGGGGACACGCGCAGCATGACGTCCTTGCCTTCGAGAGCGGTGGCGATCTTCTGGGCTTCTCCGAGGATCTCGCCCACCACGGTCTGCGGGCTCTTCACGTAGCCGGCGCCCTCGCAATACGGGCACGGCGTGCAGAGTGTACGTTCCAAGCTCTGCTTGACCCGCTTGCGGGTGATGGCCACCAGACCGAAATCGTTGAACTGGAGGATTTTGTAGGGCGCCCGGTCGGCGCGCATGGCGTCCTCGAGCGCCTGCATCACCTTTTGCCGGTTCTTGCGCTCGTCCATGTCGATGAAATCGACCACGATGATGCCGCCCAGATCGCGCAGGCGGATCTGCCGCACAATTTCGCGGATGGCGTCGGTATTGGTTTTGACGATGGTGTCTTCCAGGCGGTTGGACTTGCCGACGAACTTGCCGGTGTTGACGTCAATCGCCACCAGCGCCTCGGTCTGATTGATCACGATGTGGCCGCCGCTCTTGAGCCAGACCTTGGGGCGCAGGGCTTTCTCGAGTTCCGCCGTGATGCCGAACTCGTCGAAGATGGGATTGGAGCGGGTATACAGCTTGACGCGGCCGACCAGCGCGGGCTGGAAGCGCTCGACGAAGCGCAACACGCTTTCGAAGGCTTCTTCGTTGTCGACCCAGATGCTCTTGAAGTCGGTGGTGAGCTGGTCGCGCAGCACGCGTTCCACTACGTTGAGGTCATGGTGGATGAGCAGCGGCGCCGGTTTGCGCTCGGCCTTCTGCCGCATGTCGAGCCACATGTTGTAGAGGAAATGCATGTCGGCGCGCAGCTCTTCTTCGCTGCGGCCTTCGCCGGCGGTGCGGACGATGAAGCCGCCGGGGATGCCGGTCCGATTGGACTGCAGCACGCGCTTCAGCCGCGAGCGTTCCTCGTCGCTGGGAATCTTGCGCGACACGCCGATGTGGTCGACGGTCGGCATGTAGACCAGGAAGCGGCCGGGGAGAGCAATGTGCGAGGTGATGCGGGCGCCCTTCTGGCCGAGCGGCTCCTTGGCGATCTGGACGATGATTTCCTGACCTGCCCGGAGCAGGTCGGCGATGGAAGCGCCAGCGCCCTTTTCGGGGCGGCCCTCGCTCACTTTGGGCGCGGCTACGGTGCGGTGCTCGGGGCGCGCTTCCTGCGCACGCGGGACATCGCCGGGCAGCGGATTGCGGTCGCGGCCGCCGCGGCGGCGCATGCGGCGGGAAACACGATGCTGATAACGGGGACCCTGTTCGCGCAACGTGGCGGTGAGGTTGGTGGGAGTGCGCGCAGGTTCGGGGCCTTCCTCATCGCCCGCGGCGCGGTCTTCCGCCACGTCTTGACCTTCCGCAATGCCGGCGCCTTCGGGAGCGTCTTCGCCTTCGGCAAGGTCTTCGCCTTCGGGAGCGGATTCCATTTCGGCGCCGGCGTCAGTGACGTCATCCGGTGCGGGAGCCGATTCCGGCATTTCGGCGGGTTCGGCAGCCATTTCTTCGGCTGCGGCCGGAGTTTCCGCCGCTACGGCTTCCGCTTCTGCGGGCGTGGCAGGTACGGGAAGCCCGATGGGTACAGCGGGCGCTTCCGCGGCTGCAACCTGCGTTTCGGGTTCGGCTTGGGCAACTTCGGACCCGTTTTCGGCGCCGGCGGATTCTTCGGACACAGCCGATGCCGGCTCTTCCTCCTGCGCGCGCGCCGGGCCGGTGTACTTGGCGAGCGATTCGCCGGGCAGAACCAGCAAATCTTCGCTGGGAGACACACCCGCTTCGGCTGGCTCCGGCACTTGCGGTTCGAGCGGCGGGGCCGACTCGACGGTGTGATGGCCGGGAGAGTAGAACTTGGAATCGGGCAGCGCACGTCCACCACGCTGGCCGCGACGCCGGCGGGAGCGGCGCCCTCCGCGGTGGTCCCGATCACGGTCGTCGCGGCGCTGTTCCGCCTCAGGCGCGGCGGCCTCGACCGGTACGGGCAGCACGGGCTCCACGGCGACGCCGGTATCTGTCACCACGGCAGGTTCAGTCGCATCCGCCAGGGGCGCTGCTTCGGCCGGAGCGGGCGGCACGGCGGCGCCGACCGCGATCGAGGCCGGCGGCGGCGTACGGTCCATTTTGAGGACCTTATCCTCCACGCTGGTGACGATCTTGTCGTACTCTTCGTTGTCTTCGAAGAAGTCGGATACATAGAGGAATGCGTCGCGGTCCAGGCCGATGTCGACAAACGCCGACTGCATGCCCGGCAAGACCCGCGTCACGCGGCCTTTATGGATACTGCCGGCCAGAGAATACTCGTTTTCCCGCTGATGGTAGACCTCGAAAACCTGATCGTCCTCGAGAATCGCCACACGCGTTTCGTGGCGGTTGGAAGAGATCACTAACTCCTTGGACATCCGTTGCCTCCCCCGGGAACGCGGAGAGTCTCGGAGGAGAAGTGGGCACCCTGCGTGCGCGCCGGACCCACCTGTGCGTACAGGCGGCAAGCCGACGCTCAAAGAAGCTCACGCTGGCCGGGCGGTGGAGCTTGCACTCAAACACCGGACGGCCGGGAACCGTTCTTCTGCCTGGGGGGGCGCTCAGAAGCGCCACCACGCGCGAGGGTCTCTTTTTAGGCTCCCGATAACCTTTCTACTGGGGGCTCACCCTTGCAGGCGGCCCGGCTAATTCACGAATCTTCTGAGGCGGACGTTGTTCACCAGCCCCAAAGCCAAAAAGCTCGACCAGATACTGGAGCCGCCGGCGCTCATGAACGGCAACGGAATGCCGGTCACCGGCATCAAGCCTGCCACCATTCCCACGTTGACCACAACGTGGAACAGCAACAGGCTGGCCACCCCCATGCAGATATACATACCCACCGGATCGGGCGCCGTTTGCGCATTCTGGACGATGCGCATAATCATGACAAAGAACAGCGACAAGACAATCACTACACCGACAAATCCATGCTCTTCGGCGAGGGCCGCAAAGATAAAATCTTTTTGCGACACCGGCAGGAAGCGCAACTGGGTCTGCGTTCCCTTGGTAACTCCCTTGCCGAACATTCCACCCGCTCCCACCGCGATCTGGGATTGGATCAACTGATAGCCGGTTCCCTGTGGGTCGCGGTCCGGATCGAGAAAGCTGACCAGCCGCGCCCGCTGAAAATCCTTCAGCGAATACCAGCCCACGGGAAGCACCAACATCGTAACGACGGCGATTACGACCACGTACTTTCGCCGCAGCCCGGCAAGAAATGCGCCTACCATCAAGATGGCGATATACGTTAACGAAGTCCCCAGATCGGGCTGTTTCAGCACCAGCAGCGTGGGAACCAACACCAGCGACGAAAGTATCGTCATCTCCCGGATCTCAAGCGTTTCCGTCTTGATCTCGGCCAAATACCGGGCTACCAACAATATTATCATCAGCTTGACAAATTCCGATACTTGTAAATGCAAACCGCCGCCGAGCGGAATCCAGCGGCGGGCCCCGGAGGCCGTCTGGCCCACCACGTAAGTGACCGCAAGGGCCGCAACCGAAATGATGTAAAAGGTCGGAACGTAATGCAGCAGCGTGTGATAATCCACCGCCAGGGCCAGCCACATGAGCAGCAGGCCGCCGGCGACGTAGAGGATCTGCCGCCACCAGGCGCTATGGTACAACGGGGAATCTAGCGTGGCACTGAAGATTTGCAGAATACCGATGCCGCATAGCGCTAGGGTAATAAGCAGCAGGGACCAATCCAGATCGCGCGCGGAGAGATAGCGGGTCATATCAGTTGTGAGGCTGCCAGGCGGAGGAATCGGGGCCGGGTAACCCGAGATGCACCGCCTCCGAGAGGCGCGCGGTGAGGGAAGCCTGCTGCTGGCGCAACGCTTCGATCCGAGCCTTCTTATCGAAATAGGCTTTCATGACATCGCGCACGATGGGCGCCGCCAGATAGCCTTCCCGGCCGTGATCGAACAAGGCGACCACCACGATTTCCGGCGCCGAACGCGGTGCGAAGCCCACGAACCAGGCGTTATCCGTCATATCCACGCCGCCTTTCTGCTTGGCGAAATCGGCCGAAGCCACCTGTGCGGTACCGGTTTTGCCGCATACCTCGATTCCTTTCAAAGCGGCGTATCCGCCGGTTCCACCTTCGTTCACCACGCCATACATACCATCGATGACATCCTTGACGTGATCCGGATCGAGCGGCCACTGGTCGGGCTTTTCGGTTGCGTCCAGTTCCCGGACCAGGTGGGGATGATGCCAGGTGCCCCCGACGGCGATGCCGCCAATCGCGCGCGCCAACTGGAGCGGCGTCACCGTGAGCGCGCCCTGTCCGATAGCCACCGAGATGGTCTCGCCGGCCCACCACTTTTCGCGGTAATTGCGCAGCTTCCATTCGGGCGAAGGCACAATGCCGGAGGCTTCGTTGGGCAGATCGATTCCGCTCGGGTGTCCGAAGCCCACCAAGTTGGCGTAATAGGCGATCGGGTTGATGCCCATTTTGTCGCCCAGAGTGTAAAAGAAGACGTCGCAGGAGTGCACGATGGCGTTGTGCAGAGAGAGAGTGCCGTGCCCTCCCTTCTGCCAGCATTTGTGGTAGCCGCCGTAGAATGTAGCGCCGCCGGAGCAATGAACGGTCCAGTTCATATCGATGGTGCCGGTCTCCAGGCCGGCCAGCGCCATGATGGGCTTGAACGTCGAACCGGGCGCTAGTTGGGCCTGAATGGCGCGGTTCAACATGGGGTGGTCGGGGTTGTCGGTGATGGCCTTCCAGTCGGCGGCCTTGA
Source organism: Bryobacteraceae bacterium (assembly GCA_049511495.1). Lineage (GTDB taxonomy): Bacteria > Acidobacteriota > Terriglobia > Bryobacterales > Bryobacteraceae > Bog-375. The sequence continues at coordinate 61,477 of JBEKXZ010000015.1, forward strand.
TGTGTTCGGCGAACTTGTTGAGGTCAAAGGCCGGCCGGCTGACCATGGCGAGCACCTCGCCCGTGCGCGGATCGAGCGCGACCACGGCGCCGTTGCGGCCATCCATGGCGAGTTCGGCGACGGCCTGCAAATCTAAGTCGATGGTGAGCGCCAGGTCCTTGCCGGGCGTGGCGGGCTTGGTCTTGAGCACCTGGCGCACCTGGCCGAGGCGGTCCACCACCACCTGGCGCTGGCCATCCACGCCCGCCAGCGTGTCGTTGTACTGCCGCTCAATGCCGAACTTGCCGATGACGGTGCCGGGATCGTACTTGGCGAACTCCGGCATATCCAATTCCTGCTCGCTGATTTCACCGGTGTAACCGATCACGTGCGCCATCATGCCGTTCTGCGGGTAAGCTCGTTTGTAATCCTGGGTGAGCAGCAGCTCGGGGAAGAAGTCGCGGTGCGAGTCGACGAACGATAGATCGGCCGGTGTGACCACCTCCTTGAGCACGATCGGATCGTACTTGGGCCGCGTGCGGTAGCGGCGCACTTTGGCCTGTAGATCGGCCAGGTCCAGGTCCAGGCCGAGAGCGATCGGCGCCAGGTGGGCTTCGTTCAGGTTCTCACGCGTCAGCAACAGGCGGAACGAACTGTGGTTGTCGACGATTACGCGGCCATCGCGATCGAGGATGCGGCCGCGCGGCGCGGCCATCGGCTGCGACTTAACGCTGTTGGCGAGAGCCCTCTCGTCATAAAACTGCGGATTCTGAACCTGGAGCCGCCAGAAGCCGGAAATGAGAAACACGAACGCGATGACGGTGGCGTACTGAAAAATGGCGATCTTGCCCGCTACCTGACGGTTGTCGTCGCGCAGGGGTGGCTTGTGGAGGACTTGGGACTCGAGATTCGGATCGATCGGCGGCAGGATCACAGCACACGGGCTCAGGCCGGCCCTTCTCTTTCAGTGTAGCCCAACGGCCGAAATGCCACCAAGAAACCGGCGGTGTCCGGCGACGAGCCTCCGAAGCCGAACAATATGTCCAAACGGCGGGCAACTCGGAGGCCCTCCCTCGCCGGCGCATTTCGCATACCAAGCTATCTCATTTGGGAAGGCAAATGAATGGTCCGGCCGGCAACCATGAAGGCGCCCCATCCGAGGTGATGCATCGTCCGCGGGCGCTTCACTGCGGGGTCGATCCACGCTGCGAGTACTTCCAGGACAAAAAAACAGTACTTGGCCGTCATCCTGTTATCGGCGACCTTGCATTCGAGATTCGCATAGCATTCATCGATCAGCGGCGCCTTGACTCGCCGCGCGGGCGCAGGCGTGAGACGAAAGGCCGCAAACTTGTCAGTCTCTGCCCCGGAAGTGTTCCCGCAGCCCACAACCTTTGCCGCCAACTCCACGGTCGGGATGTTGATTACGCATTCTTTGGTCGCCTTCAGGATACCGAACGTGTAATTGCGGTTGCTGACCACGCAACCCACCAGGGGCGGCTCGAACTCCATCATCGTGTGCCATGACAAAGTCATGATGTTCGGCCGCCCCTTGCGAACGGTCGTTAGCATCACGACCGGCCCCGGCTCGATCAATCCATAAACCTCGGACAGCGGAAGAAGTCTTTTGGCCATGTCGGCACCTCGGTTCCGAAGACGATCGACGTTGCCCTTATTTCTACCATAGGCCCGATTGACGGAGGTCGCGGCGGACGCGCCATGCACGAGGTGGAGAGCGTAAGGTATGGTGAGCTAATGAACCGCGCTGAGATGTACCGCCGGCTGCGAGCGCATGCCGGCCCTTGGGACATGATCGTGGTGGGCGGGGGCGCCACTGGCGCCGGTGTGGCGATCGATGGCGCTTCCCGAGGCTACGACGTGCTCCTGCTGGAGCAGAACGACTTCGGCAAAGGAACCTCCAGCCGCAGCACCAAGCTGGTTCACGGCGGCGTCCGTTACCTGGAACACGGCAACGTGTCGCCGGTCATGGAGGCGCTCAGGGAGCGCGGCCTGCTGCTTCAGAACGCACCCCACCTGGTGCGCAACCTGGGTTTCGTGGTGCCGAACTACGACTGGTGGGAAGCCCCTTTTTACGGCATCGGCCTGAAGCTCTACAACCTGCTGGCAGGCAAATACGGGTTCGGAGACTCGCGGATACTCTCCCGCGAAGAGACCCTGGAACGCCTTCCCACGCTCAACACCAACGGCCTGCGCGGCGGCGTCATTTATTTCGATGGCCAGTTCGACGACTCACGCCTGCTCATCAATCTCATCACCACCGCCAGTGAGCAGGGCGCCATCCTGCTTAACTATGCGCAGGTCGCCGGCTTCGCCAAGGACAGCGACGGCTTCGTCAATGGAGTCAAGGTCCGCGACATGGAAAACGGCCAGGAGTTTGAAGCCGCTGCCAAAGTCGTGGTCAACGCCACGGGACCGTTCACCGATGACTTGCGCCGCAAGGCGGATCCTTCGGCCCAGCCGATGATCGCTCCCAGCCAAGGCATCCACCTGGTGTTCGACGGCTCCTTTCTGGCCGGCGATAGCGCCATCATGGTTCCGCACACCAGCGATGGCCGCGTGATGTTCGCCATTCCGTGGCACGGCCACACGCTGGCCGGCACCACCGACACGCCGGTCGCGGAGCCCGCGCTCGAGCCGGTAGCGCAGGAGCGGGAAATCGACTTCGTTCTCGAGACCGCTTCGCTCTACCTCGCCAAGAAGCCAGACCGCAGCGACGTGACCAGCGTCTTCGCCGGTATCCGTCCTCTGGTGCGGGCCGGAGATTCCGCCAGCACCGCGGCGCTTTCGCGCGGGCATACGGTTCGCATCGAAAACTCCGGCATGGTCACCATTTGCGGCGGCAAGTGGACTACCTACCGCCGCATGGCCGAAGACTGCATCAACCAGACCGCCATACTGGGCCGCTTGGAGGAACGCCCCTGCGTGACCGATCACCTCAACATTCACGGATTCCACTCCAGCGCCGCCCGGTTCGGCCGGCTCGCCGTTTATGGCTCCGACGCTCCCGCCATAGAGAAGTTAGCCGAGAGCGATCCTTCGCTTTACGAGCCGCTACACAGTGCCTTGCCCTACACGCGTGCCGAAGTGGTTTGGGCTGCTCGTGAGGAAATGGCGCGCACCGTGGAGGACGTTCTGGCGCGCCGCACCCGCGCCCTGTTCCTGAACGCCCGCGCCGCTATCGAGATGGCCCCACAGGTGGCCTGCCTGATGGCGCGCGAGTTGGGATGGGACGCCGCCCGGGAGCGAGACCAGGTGCAGGCAATCCACGAGACGGCTCGTGGTTTTCTGCCAGGAGTGGCGTAGCGCAGTTGGGAATTCCCGCGCGCTGCGTGCTATCTCTCGGAGGATGACTTCTTTTGACATACAGCGTCGCCTGGCATCAGGGCTCCTGGTATTGGCGCTGGCCGCTCGAGGCATTTGCGCCGGAGCTCCGAAAAGCCGCGCCGATCTACCGGATCCGCTGGTGGGCACCTGGTCGATGTACGAGCTGTCCCACGGCAATACTTATCCGGGAGTCTTCACGCCCTTCGGCATGCTGGGATGGACAGCGCAGATGACTGAGGGCAACGGCTGGCCGTACCAGTATTTTCGCGAAACCCTGATCGGGTTCCTGGCCACGCACCAGCCGTCTGCCTGGATGAGCAACTACGGCCCGTTCTCGCTCATGCCGCTGACCGGATTGCTGCAAGTGCAGCCCGGCGAGCGCGCGTCGCATTTCAGGCACGAAAATGAGCAGGCGCTGCCTTACCGGTACACCGTGCTACTCGACGCTTACAACGTGAAAGTCGAAATGGCTCCCTCGCCACGCGGCGGCGCGTTTCGCTTTACGTTCCCGAAAACCGAGGATGCTTACGTGGTACTCGATGCGAACCACGGTGGCGGCGCGGTGGAGATTCATCCCGAAAACAACACGATCGCCGGCAGGAACTCCTCGGGCGCACCCAACTCCCCGAACTTCGCCCAGTACTTCGTAGCGGTGTTCGACCATTCGTTCACGCGCCACGGCGTCTGGGAGATTCCCGAAAACCGCCAGGGCCAGACGATGCCGAACCAGCCGGCCGTGATCGTAGCGAATGCGCTTTCGCGCGAAGGCTATCACGTGGGAGCGTACGCCGGCTTCTCGACGAAAGAGGGAGAAACCGTTACCGTGCGGATCGGCGTCTCGCTGATCAGCCTGGAGCAGGCCCGGCGCAATCTCGGCCAAGATACGCCCGCAGCCGATTTCGATCGCATCGCCGGGCGCGCCAAATCGGCATGGGAGCGCCAACTGGGCAAGATCGACGTCGAGGGCGGCACAGCAGCGCAGCGGCGCACGTTCTACACGGCCCTCTACCACGCGGTCGAGTTCCCGCACATGCTGCAGGAGATCGACGCCTCCGGCAAGATGGTCCACTGGAGCCCATACGACGGCAAGGTGCACCCAGGCGAAATGTTCGCCGACACCGGCTTCTGGGACACGTTCCGCGCCGAGTTCCCGTTGCTGACCATTCTGGAGCCGAAGACGGATGCCGCAATCATCCGCGCCATGCTCCACGCATACGACGAAGGCGGCTTCATTCCCAAATGGCCCAACCCCGGAGAGACGAACGTGATGATCGCGACGCACGGCGATTCGGTGATTGCCGACGCATACGTGAAGGGCATCCGCGACTACGACGCGGCCAAGGCGTACGCCGCCCTCCGCAAGGACGCCACGGAAAAAGGGACCGGCGGTTTCGAAGCGCGCAGGGGGATCGAGGACTACAGCAAGCTCGGTTACGTTCCGTACGACCACGGCGTGCGAGAATCGGTAGCCTGCACGCTGGAATACGCCTACGACGATTTCGCGGTCGCCCAGATGGCGAAGGCGCTGGGCAACCAGGAAGACTACCGGCTGTTCCTGGCGCGCTCGAAGAACTACCGGAACCTTTACGACGCGAGCGTCGGCTTCATGCGCGGGCGCAAATCCGACGGCTCGTGGATCGAGCCATTCGATCCGCTGGCGTGGGGCGGCGTATATACGGAGGGCAACGCCTGGCAATGGTTGTGGTCCGTCCAGCAGGACATCCCAGGGCTCATGCAACTGATGGGCGGCAAGGAGGCGTTCCTCAGGAAACTGGACGCGCTGTTCACGGCGACCACCGCCTTCGAGGTTGGGGGATACGGTCAGGTAATCCACGAGATGACCGAATCCAAGATGGAGGACATGGGGCAGTACGCTCACATTAACGAGCCGGTCCATCACGTCGCGTATCTGTACGACAATGCCGGCCAGCCGTGGAAAACGCAACGCTGGGTGCACTTGATCGAGGACCGCTTGTACAAGCCCGGGCCCGCCGGCTGGCTGGGTGACGAGGACACAGGGCAGATGTCCGCCTGGTATATTTTCAGCGCGCTGGGATTCTATCCAGTCAATCCGGGCCAGCCCATCTACGCGCTGGGCAGCCCGCTGTTTGACCGGGCCACGATCCACCTGGAAAACGGCAGAACCTTCACCGTCGAAGCGGCGAGAAAGGCGTCCAGCGATATCTACGTCCAATCGGCCGCACTCAACGGCAAGCCGCTGGAGCGCGCCTGGATTACTCACGACGAAATCGTCAACGGCGGAGTGCTCCGGTTTCGCCTGGGATCGCAACCGAACGAAAGGTGGGGTATTTCAGGGCTGGGAAACTCGACGCAGTAATTCAAGCGATTTCGGCGCTATCGAATCGCAAGACGAGCGACTGCCGCAGCAGCTATACTGATCCGGTGCCGCAATCCCTAACCGTCAAAGAAGCCATAGCGTTGGCGCGCGATGTGGCGCGGTCGGGCGATCTGATGGGCGCCGCTCGGATTTGCGTCAAGATTCTGCAGGCAATGCCGGACCAACCGCAGGCGCTGCATCTGCTTGGGTTGGCCGCGTGGCAGAACGGCCATCCGGGCGAGGCGATGGAGCTGCTGCGCAGGGCCCTGCGAAGCGATCCTCACTGCGCGGTGGCGTCGAACGATCTCGGCAATCTGCTGGCGATGCAGGGCATGTTCGCCGAAGCAGCCGCCAGTTACCGCCAGGCGATTGAGGAAGCGCCGGACTTCGCCGAGGCGCATAACAATCTGGGCAATCTGCTGCAGATGACGGGCTCACTCGAAGAGGCGGCGGCCCGCTATCGCACGGCGGTGGGCCTGCGGCCCAGCTACGCCGAAGCCTTCCGCAACCTGGGCAGCGCATTGCGCCGGCTTGGAAGGCCGGACGAGGCTGTGACGGCCCTCCGTTCGGCGATCGAGATCGATCCGGAGTTCGCCGCGGCGAAATCCCAATTGGCCTACCTGTTGAAAGAGCTTTGCGATTGGACCCAGTTGGACGACCTGACGGCGGACCTCATTCAGATTGTCGAGGCGGGCTCCGCGGCGGTAAATCCGTTCGTGTTTCTGAGCCTGGACACCACGCCGCGCCAGCAGTGGCTTTGCGCGAAACGTTGGGCGGCCGGGCAATTGGGCGCTACGGCCGAATGGCCCTCGGCGTCCCAAGGCAAGGACCGCATTACGGTCGGCTATCTGTCGGCGGATTTTCAGGAGCACGCCACCGCGCACCTGACGGCGGAACTGTTCCGGTTGCATGATCGCGGGCGGTTCCGAGTGATCGGTTATTCCTACGGGCGGGACGATGGCAGTGCGGCCCGCCGCCAGTTGCGGGAATCGTTTGACGAGTTCGTGGATCTGCTCGATTGTTCGCACTCCGAATCCGCCGCCAGGATACGGGCGGACGGGGTGGACATCCTGGTGGACCTGAAGGGTTACACGACCGATGCGCGGCCGGAGATACTGGCTCTCCGGCCGGCGCCGATTCAGGTGAGCTACCTCGGATATCCCGGCACGATGGGAAGCCACGCGCTGGACTATGTGCTGGCCGACCGGCAAGTCGTCCCGGCGGAGGAGCAGCCGTACTTTACCGAGCGACTCGTGCACCTGCCGGATTGCTACCAGGTGAACGACCGGCGGCGGCCGATCGCATCGCACACACCGGCACGGGCGGAGTGCGGATTGCCGGAAGAGGCGTTCGTGTTCTGCTGCTTCAGTTCCGCCCACAAGATCACGGCGCCGATGTTCGATATCTGGATGCGGCTGCTCGCCGCTGTGCCGGGAAGCGTATTGTGGTTGCTCGCGTCCGACGCGACGGCGGCCAGGAATCTGCGACGCGAGGCCGAATCGAGGCTCGCGGGAGTGGCCGCGCGATTGGTGTTCGCACCGTCGCTACCGAATCCGCAACACCTGGCTCGCTTCGGCGTCGCCGACCTGTTTCTCGACACACTTCCCTACAACGCGCATACACTCACGAGCGATGCGCTTTGGGGAGGATGCCCTGTGGTCACGTGCGCGGGCCGGGCGTTCCCGGGGCGTGTGGCGGCGAGCCTGCTGCGTGCGGCCGGACTGCCGGAACTGGTGACCCAACGACCAGCGGAGTACGAGGCACTGGCGTTCGAGCTTGCGCGTGATCCGCTCCGCTTGCGGGCGATCCGCGAAAAGCTGCATGCCAACCGGCTCACCACGGCGCTGTTCGACAGCCGCCGGTTTACGCGTCACCTGGAATCCGCGTTCGAAACCATGTGGAGCATGCACTTAGCTGGGGAATCGCCGCGGCCTTTCGCGGTGGCTCCGATCGAGCGCGGATTTTTTGCCCGCACCGGGCATCCTAAAAGGTAGCGGTGGCCGCAGCCGAAGTGCCCTGCGAATTGGTAAGCGCAATCGACACGGATGCGAGCGGGTTTGAGCCGTTCTGGATCGTGAACGGGATTTCGAGCGAGAACATGCTGCCAAACGGAGCCGACGTGGAACTCTGATACCACGTGCTGAATATCTGGCTCAACGATACGGTTGTACTGCTGCTGGCCAAGCTGACGCCGGACGTGGGCGTAAACGTAATCGCCGCCGAGACCATGTCGCGCGTCGTGGAGTAACCCACAACCACCAGGTCGAAACCTCCGCTGGTGGGGGTGACGGTCGCGCTGGTAATCCCGGGCGCGCTCTTGGCTATAACCAGAACTTGCGTGGGCGCCGGCGTCGGGGTGATATCGACGCCCGCCGCCGTCACCGTCAACGTGAGGGTGATGGTGCCAGCTACCGTGCCGGTTTGCACACCGGGAGTGCTGCCGGGGAATTGCGCCTGGCTGGAGCCTGCCGGAATCTGGAAGGTCGTGGTGCGGCCGCCGGTGGTGAACTGCACGTTGGGGTCATCCGGACCGGAGTCGGGCGCGAATGTCAGGGTGATCGTGCCCTGAATGGCTATCGGATACGGGCTGGCGGCGCTCACGCCCAGAGTCGGCTGCGTGGCCGGCGCGGGCGTATCCGGCAGACCCATAATCGTCAGAACAGGCGCCGGCTCGACCCCCACCGTAATGGTGAAAGACTGTGTTGCGGTGAGTGGCTGGCCGGTCTGCGTACTGGTGACCTGCACCGTGAAGGTGGATGTCCCCACTGCCGTCGGCGCGCCCGACAGGATTCCGCCGGCAGACAACGTAATGCCGAGCGGCAGTGCCCCGGAGACTACCGAGAATGTGTACGTGCCGGTTCCGTATCCGCCGGAGCCCGTGAGCGTCGCCGAATAGGGAACGCCCACCATACCGCTGCCCGGGCTACCGGCAATGGTTAGGGAAGGAGCCGAAATCACTACCGTGAAAGACTGTGTTGCGGTGAGCGGCAGGATGTTGGCAACAGCGGTGGTCAGGGCGCTGGTGACCTGCGCTGTGAAGGTGAATGTCCCCGCTCCGGTTGGTGTGCCCGACAGAGTTCCGCCCGCGGATAACGTAATGCCGGGCGGCAGTGTCCCGGACACGAGCGAGAAGGTGTACGTGCCGGTTCCATATCCGCCCGTGGCGCCGAGCGTCGCGGAATAGGGAACACCCGCCGTACCGCTGCCTGGGCTGCCGGTAATGCTGAGGGAAGCAACTGCGGCGATCACCACGCTGAAGGCCTGGCTCGCCGCCTGCACGCCAATCGTGGGGACCTGGCTGGAAACCTGAACCGTGAAAGAGAAGGTTCCCGCAGCCGTCGGTGTTCCGCTGAGTATGCCTGCGGCGGAGAGCGCCAGACCCGGAGGCAGCGTGCCGGTCGCCAAAGACCATGTGTAAGTCGAAGTGCCCCCACCTCCGGTGGCTGTGAACGTCTGGGAGTAAGCGGCGCCGACACTCCCCGGACTGGCGGTCTGCGGCGTGATCGCGAGAACCGGATAGATCGCGACGGTGTAAGACTGGGTTGCAACGAGTGGCGGGACGTTGGCAGGAGCGCTGGTCAGGGTGCTGGTGACCTGCACCGTGAAGCTGGACGTACCCACGGCGGTTGGCGTGCCCGACAGAGTTCCGCCGGGAGACAATGTAATACCGGCCGGCAGCGTCCCCGAGGCCAGCGAGAACGCGTAAACGCCTCCACTATATCCGCCGAAGCCCGTGAGCACCGCCGAATAGGGAACACCCACCGTGCCGCCGCTCAAGATGCCGGCAATGCTGAGGGAAGGAGCCGCGGCGATCGCAACGTTGAACCCCTGGCTCGCCGTCTTCGCCCCGATAGTCGGGATCTGGCTGGAGACCTGGACCGTGAAAGTGAAACTCCCGGCAGCCGTGGGAGTCCCGCTGAGCACGCCTGCAGCGGAGAGTGTCAGCCCCGGGGGCAGCGTGCCGCTCGCTAGAGACCATGTATAAGATGAAGCGCCCGCGCCTCCGGTTGCCGTGAGCGCCTGGGAGTAAGCGGCGCCCACACCCCCCGGACTGGCGGTCGCCGTGGTGATCGCGAGAATCGGATAGATCACTACCGTGTAAGACTGCGTTCCCGTGAGGGGCGGGAAGCTGGCAATGGCGCTGGTCTGGGTGTTGGTGACTTGCAGTGTGAAGCTGGATGTCCCCGCCGCCGTTGGTGTGCCCGACAGGGTTCCGCTGGCGGACAACGTCAGGCCGGCTGGCAGAGTCCCCGAGGCCAGCGAGAAGGTGTAAATGCCTGCTCCGTATCCGCCGGAGGCCGTGAGCGTCGCCGAATAGGGAACACCAACCACCCCGCCGCTCAAGCTGCCGGCAATGGTGAGGGAAGGACTTGCAGCAATCGTAACGGTGAACCATTGGCTCGCCGTCAGCGCCCCGACAGTCGGGATCTGGCTGGAGACCTGGACGTAGACAGAGAAGGCCCCCGCAGCCGTGGGAGTCCCGCTGAGCACGCCCGCGGCAGAGATTGTCACACCTGGAGGCGGCGTGCCGCCTTGCAAAGACCATGTGTAGGTCGAAGAGCCCGCGCCGCCGGTTGCCGTGAACGTTTGCGAGTAAGGAACACCGACAGTCCCCGAACTCGTGGGTGGCGGGTTGATCGCAAGAATCGGATAGATCGCTACCGCGAAGGACTGCGTTGCGGTTAGTGGCGAAAAAACGACACCATTGAGGTTCAGGGTGCTGGCGACCTGCGCCGTAAAGGCGAACGTCCCCGCTGCGGTTGGCGTGCCCGACAGAGTTCCGCCGGCAGACAACGTCAGGCCGGGCGGCAGGGCCCCGGAGGCCAGCGAGAATGTATAAGTGCCTGCCCCAAATCCGCCCGTGGCGCCGAGCGTCGCCGAATAAGAAACACCCTCCACATCGTTGCCCGCGCTGCCGGTTATGGCGGGGAGAGCCGGGGCGATTGCAATAGTGAATGCTTGGGTCTCCGTCTCATACTCGTCAGGGAAAGAGGGGTCGTTGACCAGGAGAAAGAGGGAAAAATTGTAGGTGCCAGAAGTCCCTGCCTCCGGAGTTCCGCTGATGAGCGCGGTCGGGCCCGTCAGGGTTCCGCTAGTAATGCCATTGACAGAGAGCGTTAGACCTGCAGGCAGCGTACCGCTCGCCAATTCCCATGAGAAGCTGACCGGAAATCCCGCGCTTGGGGTAACTGTAAACGCTTGGGAGAAAGCAGCACCCACGGCTCCCGTGCTGGCGGGCGCCCCGGTGATCCCATAGATCACTACCGTGTAAGACTGTGCGGAGAGGTCGGCCTGGATCGTGAAGGTGAATGTCCCCGCTGTTGTTGGCGTGCCGTCCAAGCAGGTTATTCCGTCGCAATTCATGTCATCCGGAACCAACGCAACGCCGGGCGGCAGCGCCCCGGAGGACACGGACCACGCGCACCCTAAGTCTCCGCAGTTTGCCGTGATAAACTGCAAATACGCGGTACCAACAACCCCGTTGGGAAGCGTCGTGGGGGTGATCTGTCCCCATAGCGAAAGCCCGCACAGCAGCAGGCACACAGCAAGAAGAATCACGCGTCTCATCGACGCACCTCCGGAAGTGCAGCCGCCTGGGCCGGCGGCGGCACAGCCACGATGCGCGGCGCGCTATTCGCGTCGAGCACCTGGAGCGGGCCCCCGGCAGGTTCCGTCAGGCGGAACGTCGCGGCGCCCGCCAGCCGGAACAACCCGGTTGGAACGCAGGCGCAAGCGATTGTTGTCGCCGGACCGCCGCTGCGATCGAAGATGAATACCGTTCCACTGCCGTCGGCAACAAATACGCGCTGGCCGGCCGAATCGGTGTCAGCGGCAACCAGTCCCTGGATTCCATCACTCGCCGAGGCGACCACCTGGGTCACGCCGGCGCCGGTCAACCCGGTAACCTGGTACACAGTTGCGGCGAGAGTGTCGGTGACCAGCGCTTGCTGGCCTGCGTTGAAAAGCCGCACGGACGAGACGCTGCGGAACGAGCCGAGCAGGACCGGCGCGGAACCGACCGGAACACGGTAAAGGGACACCGACTCGGCCTGGCCCGCGGCCATCAGCAAGAAGCTGCCGGTATCGTCTACAGCCATGGCCGTGACCGGAGCCGGCAAGCTGGACACGTCGATTTCGGCGGGCGTGCTCGGGGCGGCAGGCAGGCCGGTGAGAATCTGCACACGGCCGGTTCCGTAATAAAGGGCCGCTGCGCTTCCGCCGGGGCTGAAGGCCATGCTGTCCGGCGCAGGCTGCGCTCCGTCGAGCGAGGCCGCCACCCAATCGCTGCCGGACGCGCGGATCAGCACCACCGAAGAATTCCTCGCGTTCACAACCAGGGCTGCGTCCTGCGCGGGTGAGATTTCCGCACGCGAAATCGTCAAGCCCAGGGCCAGGGGTTCGCCGGTAGTCGCCGCACCCGGGATGCCGCTGATCGGACGCAAGCCCCCAGCCGCACGGTCGAAGACCAAACCCAGGCGAGGGCCGCTCAGGGTGGTTACGATGCTGCTCTCTGCAAACGCAAAACTTACCGAGAAAACCGCTGTCAACGTCCGCACTAACAAGCTTGATTTCATGTCGATCACCTCTTGCGGCTAGTGCGGGGCGCCCACGGTGGGCGTCCCGGCGGTGATTGTCGTGGGAGACGTGCCGCCGCCACGAGTGGCCGCCACCGCGCCGCCGGCGGCGCCGGCCGCCGCCACGATCAGGATGACCGCCAGAACTTTCCCGGAGATCGCACCACCGGCCGCCGCGGCGGCCGCCGCGGCCGCAGCGACGTTCTGCTGGTGGATGACGATATTGGCGTCCAGGCTCCTGAATCTCGCTACCACGCGGATCTGCACGTCGCCGGCCACCTTGTTTGGTACCATTCCCCGCGCTACCGCGCGCCCGGTATCGTCGGTCATTACGGTAAGGCTGCGGCTGCCATTCGAGAAAGCACCGCTGGCGCCGTGTTCGGGCAGAAAGAATGTAACCGCCGCTCCGGCGACCGGCTTGTGGTTCTCGTCATTCACCTGGACCATGGCCTCTCGAGCCACCCGCTGGCGGATATTGTTGATCGATCCTTCTCCCTCGAGAATCGAAATATCCAATTTCGTTGGTTCCTGTTCCTGGGCCCTGACCGGGACAGGCCATGTTTGAATTAGGACAAGCTCCACGAGCAGCACGCACAGGGCACGCGCCACCGCTCCGATTCGCATTTGTATGCTCATAGCCAGAGTTCCCCTCGAAATGATAGTACGATTTGTGGCAGAATTGGAAGCATAATATCGGCTCGGATGCCGGGAGGTACCATATGCCGGTCAAAAAGACGCTTTTTTGCTCAATCTTGGGGGTGACCGCTTTATTTGCCCAATCCGGTGCGCCGGAGCCCCCTAAGCAACTTTCCGCCCGCGATTTATTCTACGCCCCAACGCCGGCCGCCCAGAAAACAGCGGGCCCGGCGAAGCAAGCTGCGCCGAAAAGGGCCGTGCCGGCCGTTGAGGCGCCGCATCCGGCGGCCGTGGAACCGCCCGCTGCCGCTCCGCCGGCCGAGCGCGATGCTCCTCCGCCGGTCTCCTCCGCGAGCGCGCAGATCATCCGGGCCGCGTACACGGGGAAACCGCTGGGGCTACGTTACAGCATCCTGCGCAACAACGGAGACGATTACCGTGAAGTTGCGCCAGACACGATCTTCCACTCCGGCGATCGCATTCGCGTCGCCGTCGAGGTGAACGATGCCGGTTACCTGTACATTGCGATGAAGGGCGCCAGCGGCACCTGGAAGGTTCTCTTCCCGACCGCGGAAATCGCTGGCGGAGACAATCGCGTCGAAAGCGGCCAGCAGTATACCATCCCTTCCGCGCCGGGCCGGTTCGCTTTCGACCAGCAACCCGGCGAAGAGCAGCTTTTCATCGTACTTTCGCGGCGGCCCGAGCCCAGCCTGGAAAAGTTGATTTACTCGCTCGGCAGCCCAGTCGCATCCCCAACCAGCGCGCCTGCTGAGCCCGCCGAGCAGCCCAAGCTCCTCACGGCGCAAGTCAGCCCGCTGGGCGATCCCCTCGTCGGCCGCCTGCGCAGCGAGGTCTACGCGCGGGACCTGATATTCGAGAAGGTGGACGAAAACACTCCGGGCGAGAAGAAAGAAAATGCCGTTTATGTGCTCAACCGCACCGGCAGCCCCGACTCACGCTTGGTGGCGGATTTTGTACTTAAACATCAGTAAGGCAAGTGCGGAGCGAGGCGGAAGGCGCCCATGAAGCTGAGAACCCCATTGTTTCCGATGCTTACGGCGATATTCGCCATCGCGCCGGCCGGTAGCGCGGCCGCCCAGAGCAAGAGCCTGGAGCAGGGGCCGCGCCGCATGGAACTTACCCTGGAGCGCCGGGAAGGCAGTGCCTGGAGAGCCGTCGATCCCGGCCTGGTTTTCTCGCAAGGCGACCGCGTCCGTTTCCGCTTCCATACTAACTTCGACGGATATCTCTACGTCATGAACCAGGCGACCTCGGGCAATTACGAGATTCTCTTCCCTCGGGAGGACACCGGGGAACAGAACCGCATCGAAGCCGGAAAGGAATACGTCGTGCCTGCCGTTCAGGGATGGTTCCGTGTCAGCGGGCCGCCCGGCCAGGACGTCCTGTACTGGATGGTGACGCCGCTCGCGCTCGGAGCGCCACCGAAATATCAGCCGCTGCCCCCGCCGCCGAAGCCCGGCGCCATACCCCCGCGCCTGGTGCCGCGGTGCGATGACACGATCTTCAAGGCTCGCGGCGAATGCGTGGACGGCTCGGCCGGAGCGAAAGGAGTACGGCCGGAGGAGAAGCTGCCGGACAACCTGAGCGGGGTGCCCGGCGCCAGCTCGCGCCAGTTGATGTTCATCCGCGACAAGGATGTGTCTGTGGTAGCATCGCCTGAGCCGCTCACCGCGCCAGTGATCTACGAGTTTCGGCTGGCGCACAAGTGAAGTTATGAAGCTCGCCTGCACTTTCGCCGTTCTGTCCGCCGCAGCGGCACTGGGCGCCCAAACTCCGCCCCCCGCGCAGGCTCCGCCCGAGCAGAAGCAACAGCGCGACCTGAAATATGAAAGCGGCGCGCCACCCGCCAAATTGCCCGCCCCGGCCGCCGTCACCATACCCCGCTCGTACGCGCTGGTGCTCGGCATCGCCAATTACAAAAACCTGGCCGCCAAAGACCAGTTGCAGTTTTCCGAGCGCGATGCAGAGGCGATTTACTCCATTCTCATCAGCCCGGAAGGCGGCAATTTCCACGCGGAAAACGTGCATAAGCTGACCGGCGCGCGCGCCACCCTGGCCAACATGCGCCACGAATTGGAAGAATGGCTGCCAGCCACAGCGCGGGGCGAAGATCGCGTGCTGATTTATTTCGCCGGCCACGGCTTCGTTTTCGATGGCCGCGCCTATCTTGCACCGTACGATCTGGACCCCCACAACATCGCCGGGACCGGTTACCCCATGGAAACGCTGGGCTCGGTGATCGGCTCGCGCATCAAGGCCAAGTGGAAGGTTCTGATCACCGACGCTTGCCACAGCGGCGCCATCACACCGGAAGCCGACCGCGCCGCGGTCAGCCGTAGCCTGCTCGACCTCAGCAGCTCGCTGTTTTCGCTTACCGCCAGCCGCGACCGCGAGCGCTCCTTCGAAAGCACCGACTGGGGTGGCGGCCACGGAATCTTCACGTATTACGTTGTCAAAGGCCTGGAGGGCGCAGCCGACGAGTCGCACGACGGCATCGTCACCGCCGACGAGCTCGCCGAGTACGTTCGCCGCAACGTGCGCGAGGTGACCAACGGGCAGCAGAACCCCACTTCGGAGCGTGGCAGCTTCGACCCCAACATGCTCCTGGCGTATCTTCCTTCGGGCGCGGCGCCCGGCACACCGCCGCCGCCCAAGGACGGCACACTCATCTTCGAGACCAACATGGACGGCGTGGAAGTCTTCGTAGACGGCAAATCCGCCGGGGTAGTCAACAAGGGAACACCCCTGCGCCTGCCCGGCCTTCAGCCTGGCGTTCACACGGTGAAGGGCGTGCACATGGGCTACGAACCCGACGGCCCGCGCGAAGAAACCGTATACCCAGGACAGGAATCGACCGTCACGCTCAAAATCCTGATCGTGCGCCGCCGCCCGCACGCGGCCATCGAGCAGTTCGATAAGGGCCTGGATCTTTACAACCAGGGAACGCCCGAGAATTACCGCAAAGCCGTCGCGTGTTTCCAGGCGGCGCTCGCAGCCGACTCCAACTACAGCCAGGCGGCACTCTACCTGGGCCGCGCCTACCGCGATCTCTTTCAGGAAGACGACGCCGAGAAGGCCCTGCGGCGCGCCATCGAAATCGATCCGGATTACCTGGAAGCGCGCGCCACGCTAGGCGGAATGCTGCTCGATAAGGGCGCGCTCGACGAATCCATCCTCCAGTTGAACGCCGTGGTGCAGCGCGACCGGAGCGACGCGCTCGCCTGGTATCTGCTCGCCCAGGCCTTGCGCATGAAGGAGCTTTACGCGGACTCCATCGAGGCGGCGCGCAACGCTATTCGGCTCACGCCCAACAATGCCGAGGCGCACTTCTGGCTGGCGGAAAGCCTGCGCCTCAGCGGCAAGTACCAGGAAGCCACCGGCTCCTATCAGCAGTATTTGAAGCTTAGCGATTTCGACAGCCGCCTGGCGGGCAAGATGAACTATTATGTGCTTGGGTATCTGATCGGGTTCGGCAAGAAGAAGCGCGCCGCGCAGCGCGACGTGTGGCAGGACCTGCGCAGCCTCGCCTATTTCGGGCTTTGCGACAGTGAGCGCTTGCTGAACCAGTTCGACAGCGCCATCGCTTACTGCCAGAAAGCTCTCACCTACGATCCGTCGGATCCCTTCGCCCACTTCGGTCTCGCCCTCGCATACACGAGCAAGGCGCAAGCTTCCGGCTCCGTAGAGAGCTTGATCCCGGCGCGCAAGCACTTCTCCGAGACCATCGCTCTCAACCCCGACATGCCGGAATCCGAGCGGGCCAAGAAATACATCGCGAAGATAGACACTCTGTTAGCCACCGCCAGCAAGTGAGGCGCAAGTCTGGGACGGTCTCCGTTGAGCCGTTGGGACTATCTAAGGAATCAGGATGAAGCCCCGAAGAGCTTCGCAACGGCGCTCGGCCGATCGGCAGTCCACCGCGGCGCCGGCAACGCCGGCGGCCTTGATTGCCCACAATCGGTATGTCGTCTTCGTCTGCGTGGCGCTTGCGGTGGCTACGCTGGCGGTGTATGGGCAGACCGCCAGCCATGGGTTCATCAGCTATGACGACGATCAGTATGTCTACGAAAACTCCACGGTCCGGGCGGGCCTGACCGCTTCGAACTTCGCCTGGGCTTTCACAACGTTCTTCTACGCGAACTGGCATCCGGTGACCTGGCTCTCGCATATGCTGGACTGCCAACTGTTCGGTCTGGACGCCGGGTACCATCACCTAGTGAATGTGGGATTCCACCTGGCCAGCGCGATTCTGCTTTTGCTGGTTCTGTGGCGGACCACCCGGCGGCTTTGGCTCTCCGTCATGGTGGCTGCGATTTTTGCCTTGCATCCGGTGCACGTGGAATCGGTGGCCTGGGTCTCGGAGCGCAAAGATGTGCTGAGCGCCTTTTTCGGCATGATGGCACTGTGGCTGTACGTGCGGTACGTGGAATCGCCGACGGCGAGGCGCTACCTTTGGGTGACCTTGGTCTTTGCGCTCGGCCTTATGGCAAAGCCCATGCTGGTAACATTCCCCTTCGTTCTGCTCCTGCTGGACTACTGGCCGCTGGGCCGCTTGAAATATCCGCCGGCGTGGCCCGCCTTCTGCTCTCTTCTGTGGGAAAAGGTGCCGCTTCTGGCGCTGGCGGCAATAGACAGTATGCTGACGTTCGACGCCCAGCGGAGCTTTGGCGCGGTGGTAGCCCTGGAACGCCTGCCGTTCTCCGCGCGCCTTGCCAACGTGGCGGTCGCCTATGTGACCTACCTAGGAAAGGCCGTGTGGCCGGTGGATCTAGCGGTGCTTTATCCGATACACGGCGCGCCTGCGGAAACGGTGGCCTTAGCGGCCCTTTTGATGCTGGCCGTCACCGCTGGGGCGATGTGGGCGGCTCGACGCAACCCGTATATCTTGGTCGGCTGGCTCTGGTACGTGGGGATGCTGGTGCCGGTGATCGGCCTGGTGCAGGTGGGCGCGCAGTCTATGGCCGATCGCTACACTTACATGCCATTTGTCGGGCTGAGCATTGCCGCGGTGTGGGGCACGGCCGATCTGGTCCGAAACCAGCCCGTGCTGCAGAAGAGCGCGGCGGGCATAGCCATGTTGGCGGTGGTTGCGTTGGCGGCGATGGCCTATCGGCAGACGGCTTATTGGAAGGGCAGTGAAGAGTTGTTCGCGCACACCCTGGCGGTGACGGAGGGCAACCGCATTATCCACAATAACCTGGGAGTTGTGCTTTCGGGCGAAGGAAAGCGCGAGGAAGCCCTGGCGCAGTTTCAACGGGCCCTGGCTATTGATCCGGATTACGCGAGCGCCCATGCCAACCTGGGTCATGAATGGTTGAAAGCGGGGCGGTTCGACAAGGCCCTGCCGGAACTCAACGCGGCGTTGCGCCTGGAGCCGACTCTTGCCGGGGCTCACGCCGATCTGGGCGTGCTATTGGCCGCCGGCGGCCGTATGGAGCAAGCGCGTGGGCACCTGGAGGAGGCGCTCCATCTCGCTCCCGCCGATCCGGATTCGCACAATGATCTTTGCTATGTGCTCGGGCGGTTGGGGCGAACGGAGGAGGCGATGGCTCACTGCCGCGAGGCGCTACGGCTGAAGCCGGACTTCCCGGACGCCCACTACAATTTGGGGAACGCCTTCGCGGCACAGGGGAAGAAGACCGAGGCACAGGCCGAGTTTTCGGAGGTGCTTGCTGCCAATCCGTCGCATGCCGGGGCGCGCATGGCGCTCGACAATCTGGGGAAGTAGGAGTGGAACCTTCAGCGCGATAGGACGTCTTAGACGTCCATCTCAGGCGAAATGCGGCTAAGAGCTTTTGGAACGCTCCTGCAGTGTCCGGACCACGGTCCCGACTCCCATCCCCAGAAACCTTGCGATCTGCCGATATGACTGCCCCTGCCGGCGTAGCTGTACCACCTGTTCCCGGTCAAGACCTTCTTTGGCCTATGGGGTGACAAGTTCCTCCCCGAGCGACTATACGATGTCTTGCCAACCTTGCTTCCCTTCGTAATCATGCTGTTAGCGTTGCTGGCCGACCCGGGCGCGTTCCGGGGTTAGAGATCTTTCAGATTCCGCGGCGCCCAGCGCGTGCAGCAGGACCGCGATGCCGGGCTTTGGCGATCCGTGTTTAGCTGTGGCTGCCCCACCTGCCCGATAGCGGCGCGGGGGGATCGGCGATGGATTGCAGGCGAACGAGCAGGACGGAATCCTGGTCCTTCATCGAAGCCAGCGGTATGAAGCCGTTTTCAAGAATAAACTCGGCAGCGGCATCGGTGAGGAGCACTTCGGCGCAGGGCTTGGCGACGGATTCGCCGTCCGCGCGGTAGATGTGTAGCGGCAGGCCGCCGATCTCCCGGTGGCGAGCGGGACGCATTTCCCATCCGTCAGCCCGAAAGGCGAGGCCCAGCACGCAGGCGCAAAAGAAGGCCGGATTGCCCCACAGATAATCCGCATGAACGCTCTCCGGCATTTCTTCAACTTCCAACTGCTCCGCCGGCGAAGTGTCTTTCCCGTAGGGCAGGCGCAGCAGGAAGCGCGGCAAGGCGAGGCCGATCCACCGCGCCTCCGGAGACCGGACGAGTTCCTGCCACTCGAAACCGGGCGCATCGGAAGGAGGCACTGCTTCACCGAGGAACGGCGCACCCAACGACGCGGCGAGGCGGCCCAGCCATCGCAGGGTGGCGGCGTCCTCGGCGGTCTGTCCGAAAACGAAGTTGCCCACGATCAGAGCCCAGGGGGCTGAAGCGGAGCCGCCCAGGCATCGTTCCAGTGCACTGGCATCGGCGGCCATTAGCTCTTCGAGCGTCGCGTCAAACACGTAGATCTTGAGATCGGTGTCGGGTTGGAGCCGGTCTACCAGCATGGCGAGCGCGCGCCATGCGGCTTCGAGCGATTGGAAATGCGGGTGGTGGAGGATAGCGCGCATCTGCTCGCCCGCCGCGGCATCCACGCGCGCGGTCCATTCTTGCTGCCGCGGGTCCTGGCGTGCGGCAAGATGAGGCTCGACGGCTCTCTTGATGAAGTCAGCCAGCGCGTCGGGAGCCTCCACCACCCGGGAAGCCGGCTCTTCGTCGGCCTGCGACATCATGCTTTCGAGAAGACTCCGGCCCGACGCCGGACTCGCGGGCGCGGCGGCCGGTGGTGTTTGCCGCGGCGCCGGCGGAACGGGCGCCGGCTGGTTCCGCAAATCCGCCAGCTTTCGGAAAGCATCGGTGCGCAGATAAATGTGATCGGGATGAAAGTCGTCGATCGAACGGAATCGCAGCGTGCCCTGCGGAAGCTGGACGGCTGGCGCAACCGATGCGAGCACTTGGTCGAGATTGTCGCTATCCACCGCGATGGGGCGGCGTCCGGCGATGGGCTCTCGCTCGCCGCGAAACCCATGGCCGCTGAAATCACCGAGAATCAGCATGCGAAATGGCGTTTCGGCTTCGGGCACGCTGAGGATTGCCTGCGTGCCCACGCTGACATCGAGATTGACGGAAGCCCTTGAGATGCGTTCTGACATAGCTACCTCGCTACCGCGCGACGTCTGACACACAGGCGAGGCGTGAGAAATAGCCGGCTTGGAAGACTGCCGGCGCGCCGGCCATGTCGAGCTCAAAGTGGACGATGAGGGGCTTGCCGTTGACCTTCATCGGGTCCTTGCCCGCGCGGATGATCCACTCCAGGGAATAGCCGGCGCCGGCGGGGGTCCACCGGTCGGCCCGGTTGAAGAAACGAAATACCGCCCACAGCCCTTCGTGCTCCGAGAACGAGAGCTCCGGACCGCCGAGCTTGACCGAAGCTTTCACACCGTGCGTACCGCCTCCCTGCCAGGTGAACTGCTTGGGTGTGGCTGCGCCGCCCGAGTAACTGAGACTCTGCCCGTCGATCAGCAGGTTGACCGTCTGGATATCCTCCGAAGGTTCCGGCTTGAGCGTGTAAATGAAGTGCGGGTCCTGCGCGCCGCCCGCGTAGATCGCGTCGGAAAATGCCGTGGCTGTATTGAAGAAGTTGAGGAACGCGGGGTTCACGCCGCCCGACGGACCGATGGCAAACTGCGATCCCTGTTTGACCAGCAGCTTCTGCAGGTTCTGATCGTAGAAACTCCAGAGCGCGCCATCGGGCTTGCGCAGAAGGCCGTTGACGTCAGCCAGTGTGGCCTCCACGGTCGAGTTGGGATTGAACGGATACTTGGACAACACGGCGCGGAATTGCCCGCACAGCGACTTGCCTTTGCCATTCAGCTCGGCGGGCCCCAGCGCGCGCAGCATGCCTTCCACGTAAACGATGGGGTCTTCCAGCAGCTTCTGCACGCCGGCCTCGAGATGGGTTTCCGCATCGATCCGGAAGGCCTGTGCCATCTGACGCGTGGTGACCTTGGCCTGCGTGGCGTTCTGAAGAGTCGGAGCCGCCGCCGCGTCGTTGGGGGTTCCACCTTGGCCGGCAATCGACTCGAGAGATGCCTGCAGAGTGACGAGCGCGTTGACGTAGTTCTGGTTGGGCGGCAGGATGTATTTATCCGTGCTCCCCGGCGGGACCACGGTCTGCACCGGCTGAAACGCCGACGCCACATCGGGATCGTCTACCCCCGTGTTATTGGAGGCCAGTGCGAACAATTCGAGCAGCGGCGACTGGTTGCCGGAAAGCTGGGTCAGCTTCTGCGAAGCGTCGGCCAGACTGGCGTACCGTACCACCGAGGCTGACTTGATATAGGTCCGCCACTTCATGATGAAGTCGGCGTTGTATCGGGCGCGCAGATCCTGTTCCAGCTTGGCGCGGTCGATGTTGGCAGAGGCCTGGTCGCCGAGGACCCACTGCTCGCCGCTGAAATACCGGTCGGCGTGCTGCATGGCGTCTTTCATGAAAGCCCAGCCGCCCTTGGAAAACGCGCCAGGCACTTCGTAGGTCTCTAACACCACCTGGGCCGATCCGGCGAACTGGCGATTGAAGTTGATGGGCGGGTTGCGCTTGCCGGCTTCGGACAGCATGAAAGCGTAAACGCGCTCAGTGCCGGCGAACTGGCTCAGATATCGGCGCGCCTTTTCAATCGTGTAAGCGTCGTTGGCTTCCGAGTACGGATTCTCTTCCTTGAGCACGTCGGAGTAGAAATCGAATTGCTTCTGAACGAGCTCCTGCCGTTCCGGATCGATGGTGCGATCGGCGGCCCACCACTTCATCAGAACCGGCGAAAGAAACTGGCTGGTCGAGTGCTCGTGGTGAGAGGTCGTGATCAGATAGGCCTTCAGCGCGTCATAGGTGGGACTGTACTCCGGTCCCGGAGTCGCGGGCAGTCCGCTCAGCCCTTGCAGAATGTTGTTCTGCGTCTGCGCGAACAACAACTGGCGGAAGCGTTCGAAATAAATGCGCCACGCTTCGGGATACAGATCGTTCCCGGCATACAGGCCCATCCGGTAAAACAAGGGAGCGCCTTCCCGCCGGTACTGGCGCAAGGTCTCGAGCGACTGGCGGAGCGCCTCCAGTTTCCGCAGGCTTTCGACTGGCGCGAGATTGGCGCCGGTCACCCCGGTGGCGGCGCTGCCCTGCGCCGCGGTGCGCAGGCGCGTTTCCAGGCCGCGGTTATTGAAGAACGAAACCGTAAACAAGACGGACAGCGCCAGGCACAGCACGGCAGCCACAAGGAACAACACGCGCCGCGCGAAACTCGTCTTGGTGCTGGCGCCGCTGGCGCCCATGGCGGCGCGGTCGGAGAGCAGAACATCCGTGAACAAGTGGCTGAGGAAGAGCCATTGCGGCACTTTGCGCGTGGCGCCCACCTGCGGTGGCGGAGCTTGCGCGGCCTGCACCTGCGGGCCCGCTTTGAAGATGCCGGTGGCGCCGGCGGCCATCCCGGAACCGGCTTGCTGCTGCGGCGCGGCAGCGGCAACCGGTGCGGTTTCGTTGATGATGATCGGCCGCACGCCAGTGAAGTAGAATCCGCGCAAAATCGGACCCACGCTCAACTGGCTGGGCCGGCACAGATCCACCAGAAACTGCACGACGGCGGGACGAATCTTGCGGAATTCGCGAGGAAATTCGTAGGTGGCGGGCAGCTTGGTAGAGTCGGTTTCGCGCGCCAGAAACTCGGGGCGGGCGTCGGCGAGCGATCGGAACAACCGTTCGAAGGTGCCGGTCAGGCGCGCGGTCTCTTCTTCGGCATACACACCTTCACTGCGGCCAGTAAGCATCGGGAGAGTCGCGCCAACCACTTGCGCAGCCTCGTCGTTACTCAGGTTGCGCACGTACTCGGTAAAGAACGGCAGCCGGTCCATCTTGGTGAACAGCACATAGACCGGGAGATTGATGCCGAAAGCCTGGGAAATCTCGCCCAGGCGGGCGCGCAAGGTGCGAGCAGCGTTCACCACGGCTTCCTGCGCGCCGGCACGAGTGAAGGTCTCGCTATCAAAGCAGACCAACGCCGCGCGCGGCGCCTGTCCGCCTTTACCGACCACGGAGGAGCGCGGCTGCAATCTGCGGACGAAGCGGCTCCACTGGTTTGAGTCCGCCAATAGCGTGCCGCCCGCTTCGGCGAAGATGCTGCGGCGCGAGAACCAAAGATTGGCGGCGCGCGTCGGCACGATGTCGGCATTCTGATAGACCTGGCCGGCCAGCAGTTCCGGGTCGAGACCGGAATGAACCATCACGCTGGTCTTGGTGCTGCCGGGTTGGCCCATCAGAAGATAAACCGGCAGGTTGGCGATCTTAGCGCCCTGTTCGAGTTTGGCGGCGGAGAGCCTGGCCTCGGCTGCGTGCACCAGCAGCGAAATCTCGTCTCCGCCGGGCGCCACGGGTTCACCAGCCTGAGCGGCGGCGGCCTTGGCTTTCTTCTTCTTGACGAAGAAGAGAATGACCAGGACGATCAGGGCTACCACCGCAACCGCGAGCAAAACGTAGAGTATGGTCACGTGGATCTCCTTGACTAACCCGCCGGAGCGGCAATCGCCTGAACGTCCGACACTCCCGAACCCAGGGTGAGCTTGTAGCCGCCGAAAAGCAGCACCATCAATATCGCGCAGGCCAGCGCCAGCCAGCCCAACTTTCGCACCAGCGGATCCGGGCGGCTGCGCACGGTTTCCTCGGGAAGCATCCACCCCGGCGAAAGCGGCCCGAACTGGCCGCGAACACGGCGGATCTTCTCCGCGGTGAGGCTCATCACCTGCGCCAATTCTCCGCGATTTCCGGCGCTATAGCGCCCGCCAAAACCGAGCAGCAGGCAGAGGTAGTGGACCTCGAGCACATCAGCCAAGTCCGCGGAATCGTTGCGGCCGAGGAGTTGCTGCAAATGCTGAAAGAAGACCTCGCCCGCGATGTGCGTACCGAACAACTCCTCCTGCAACGGTTTGCGGAGCCAGTCGGTGAAAATGGGGTTCTGCAGATTGAGGACGGATTCGTCCAGGAACGCGACTGTGGCGAAGGTGGCGACCTTGACGTCTTCGGATGGGTAACCGGCGGCCAGCGCCTGGCTGGCGGCGGTTCTGAGCGCTTCCCGGGTATGATGCCGGAAAGACTGCGAATCGGTGACGCCCTGGCGATTCGAGCGCAGCCGTTCGATGGCGGTGAAGACTTCTTGGAAAATGAGCGGCAGGTTTTCCGGCCTGCGGGTACTGGCTGAAGGGCTCATATTAGTGTTCCAGCACGACTAGAACTTCGATTTCAGGGTCGGGAAATTCACCAGGAACGTAGGCGCCCACCTTGCGCGTCAGATTGATGTGGTCCCAGCAGGGGCCACCCTTGCTGAGACCGAAATATTGCGTTTCGAGGCGCGCAGAAACCGCCGGCGGCGGCACCGGCAGATGAGTCAGCGCCAGCCCGGGGAGGGCGCGTTTGACCAGCTCCCGCACAAAGGCCGGGCTGCAGACCTTGATGAGCGGCGGCGCTTTGGCCATCAGTTCGGCGTCGCCCATGCGGGCGCGGATGGCCAGCAGCCACCGCGAACGGCCCAGGCAGCGTTGGTCGGCGACGTCGCCTTCGTAGTAGTAATTCTCCGTGCGCTTCAGCGGAATTGAAATGCAGTTGGTGGGAACGATAATTTCCAGATGCGCGCGGATGTGCCGGTCGAGCTTTTCGAAGCAAGCGCTCAGGTTGTCGTGATCGTACAACGGCAGGTCGCGCGGGTGCGAATCGAGAGCGAAGGTGCACAGGGCGCCGGCGAGTCGCGACATCTCGACGAACAGCTCCTCGGGATGGCCGCGCTTGGCGATGAACTGGTGACGCAGCGGCGCCAGGGCGGAGTTCACGGCATGCATCAGCCAGAAGCTGGCTATCTGGCGCGTCGAGAACTCGGCGCGCCCGCCGCTCGTGTTGCGCGCGCCGCGGTTGATGGTGGTGCTCTTGTCGTCCAGGATTTCGATGAGACGCTGCACCAGCAGCATGAGCCGGGTGGAGGCGGAGATTCGCAGCACCGGCGGAACGAAATTGGCATCGTAAGCGAAGTGGCCGGCACCATCCCGCACTACGCGTGCGATCGGCATGGCGAGCAGGTCGCCGGCCGGTTCGGTATCGAGCAGCAGGCGCAGGTTCTTGCGGCCGAGATGCACCGTGCGTTCGTCGGCGCCGGTATTCTCATCGTGCAGGACGCGCGGCTCGGCGATGTAGCGGGCGTCGGTGATCTCGCCTTCCGGCAGCGAACAGTTGAAGCCGTTGGCCTTGCGCGGGGGAATCGCGAGCATCACGATGATGCCGTCGCGCGTAGGTGGAAACAGGTCGGCAATGGCCCGCGGCTCCGGCAGCGGATCGCTCTCCGGCATGTGGAAGAGCAGGCCGTCGCGGAAAATCCCGCGCGCGTGCAGCAGCGCAACGGTGCCGTTATGCAGCGCTTCGGCATCCAGTTCCACCCCTGCCAGACCGTACGAAGCGAACCAGAGGGACGAGGTGGCAAACTGGATGGAATCCTCGAAGTAGCGGCTCTGCACCTGGAAATGGTGCGGTCCCAGGTACATGCCTTCCGACCACACCACCCTCGATAGCAAGTTCATAAGCCCGTTGCGGATTAGAGTACCATAAGCGGCCGGGCGTGGGACTCAAATTTGCGCTAGGCGCGGTACGATGTCAGATGGAAACGGAGGGATCATGGACGTCCACCAGAAGTACGAGTTGCTGGAACCGCTGCCTGGGGAGGGTCCAAAGAGCTTCCGGGCTCGGCATAGCGGGCGCGATGTGACCGTGCACGTATTGGTGGGCGGACAGACTCCGGAGAACCAGGGGCTGCTGGCCCGGTTGCGCGCCCTTCCGCCAAATTCGCTGGCCCGGTTGATTGAAGTTGGGAACAACAGCGACGGCACGCAGTACGTTGTGACGATCGCCCCGCCCTTCCAGCACCTGGTAGATTGGCTCAAGGACCAGGAAGCCGCGGCCACGGATACCCAGAGGTTCAGTCGTGCGGGGGCGTGGAAAGTACCTACGACTCCGCCCGCGGCTGCGCCAACTCCCCTGCCCCCGGTCGAGCCCGCGGCGCCGAGCGCATTCGCCGACATGTTTCGGGCGTCAGAGCCTGCCCCCACCGGCCAGACGATGGCGCCGGACGCGTCCGCTGCACCGCCGCCGGTCGCTTCCGAGCCGGGGGAGTTCACGCGCCTGTTTCAAACCGGAGCGGTTCCCGCAGCTCCGCCGGCTGCACCTTCGCCAGTGCCTCCGGCGATTGCCAAGATCCCGCAGCCATCCCTCACACCGGTAAAGCCAACACCGCAAGCGCCGGCCGCAGCGCCCGCTGCTCCCCCCGCTCCGCCACCGCCGGCCGCAGCGCCTGGACCGCCGCCGGTCGCTTCCGCGCCGGGAGAATTCACGCGCCTGTTTCAAACCGCGGCGGTTCCCGCGGCTCCGCTGGCTGCACCTTCGCCAGTGCCCCCGGCGATTACCAAGGTCCCGCAGCCATCCCTGACACCGGCAAAGCCAACACCGCAAGCGCCGGCCGCAGCGCCCGCTGCTCCCCCCGCTCCGCCACCGCCTGCCGCAGCGCCTGCACCGCCGCCGGTCGCTTCCGAGCCGGGAGAATTCACGCGCCTGTTTCAAACCGCGGCGGTTCCCGCGGCTCCGCCGGCTGCACCTTCGCCAGTGCCTCCGGCGATTGCCAAGATCCCGCAG
>JBEKXZ010000016.1:0-87932 GCA_049511495.1 Bryobacteraceae bacterium
ACAGGTCTGACTAATCTCCTCAACGAGGTCGCGCCTCATAGAATACATACAGCCTGTGACCTGTCTACTCCGGAAGCTCTCTTCCGGAGCCTACCGCGCGCGGAGCTAAATATTCATACCATCTCCTTATGGAAATCACCATATAGATCTAATGCCCCATACGCGATGCCGCAAGTCGCGCCCCTCTTGTCACCCCACCTCGTAATGCTCCATTATCTCCTGCCACTTTCCCTGCGCTTTCAGTAGCAGTTCCACCACTTCGCGCACAGCGCCTTCGCCGCCGGGGGCTTTTGTCACGAGATGAGCAACCCGCTTCACTTCTTCTCGCGCGTTGGCGGTGGCGATGGCCAGGCCGACGCGGCGCATGATCACGATGTCGGTGAAATCGTCGCCGATGTAAGCCACCTGGCTCGCATCGATCTTGGCGTCGGCCAGAATCTCCTGCAAAATCGGGATCTTCTCGATGTGGCCCTGGTAAATGTAGGACATCTTGCACTGCCGCGCGCGCTCTTCGGTGGCCGGCGAAAGCCGCCCGCTGATCACGCCCGTCTTGATGCCCTTCCAGCTCAGCCACTGGAGTCCGATTCCGTCCTGCGAATCGAACCCCTTGGTTTCGACCATCTTCCCTTCGGGGTTGGGCACGTTGTAGAGCCTGCCGTTGGTAAGGACGCCATCCACGTCCATCAGTAGCAACTGGATCTTGCCGGCCAGCGCCAGCACTTCGTCTGGTTCAGACATTATAAGTGCCGGCCGAAACCGATCCGCCTTTGCCCGTCCAATTGGTGTGGAAGAATTGCCCGCGCGGGCGGTCGATGCGCTCGTAGGTGTGGGCGCCGAAATAGTCGCGCAGCGCCTGCAGCAGGTTGGCGGGCAGGCGCTCGCTGCGGTAGCCGTCGTAGAAGGATAGCGCGGTGGTGAATGCCGGCACCGGCACGCCCGCTCCCACCGCCTGCGCCACCACGCGGCGCCAAGAGGCCTGGCACCGCTCGATCACGCCGTGGAAATAATCGTCCAGCAGCAGGTTGACCAGTTTCGGATTGCGGTCGAAGGCTTCCTTGATCTTGCCCAGGAACGCCGAGCGAATGATGCACCCGGCGCGCCATACCAGCGCGATGCCGCCGTAGTTCAAATCCCACTTGTACTGCTTGGCGGCTTCCGCCAGCAGCATGAAGCCCTGCGCGTAGCTAACCAGCTTGGAGGCCAGCAGCGCCTGGCGCACGTCCTCGACGAACGCCTTCTTGTCGCCGCTGAACCGGAACGGCGGCCCGCTCAGGATCTTCGACGCCGCCACGCGGTTTTCTTTCATCGCGCTCAGGCAGCGCGCAAACACGGCTTCGCCGATCAGCGTCACCGGAACGCCCAATTCGAGCGAGCTGTCGCTGGTCCACTTGCCGGTGCCCTTTTGCCCGGCAGTGTCGAGGATCTTGTCCACCACGTAATCCCCGTTCTCGTCCTTGTAGCCCAACACGTCACGCGTGATTTCGATCAGGTAGCTGTCCAACTCGCTCCGGTTCCATTGGTCGAAAACCGCATGCATCTCCTCGTTGCTCATGCCCAAGCCTTGCTTCATCATCTGGTAGGCCTCGCAGATGAGCTGAATGTCGCCGTACTCGATGCCATTGTGCACCATCTTGACGAAATGGCCGGCGCCGTCGCTGCCCATCCAGTCGCAGCAGGGAGCGCCATCCGGCGTCTTGGCGCAAATGGCCTGGAAGATGCCCTTCACCAGCGGCCACGCTTTCGGGCTGCCGCCGGGCATCATGGAGGGGCCGAAGCGCGCGCCTTCCTCGCCGCCCGAGACGCCGGTGCCGACAAACAGCATGCCTTTGCTCTCCAGGTAGGCGGTGCGGCGGATGGTATCGGGGAAGTGCGAATTGCCGCCGTCGATGATCAGGTCGCCGGGCTCCAGGTAAGGCAGCAGCGCTTCGATGAAATCGTCCACCGCCTTGCCCGCTTTCACCATCAGCATGATCTTGCGCGGCCGCTTCAGCAGGCTGGCCAGTTCCTCTATCGAATGGGCGCCGATAATGGTCTGGCGCCCTTTGGCCGCGTCGTTCAGAAACTCATCGACCTTGGACACCGTGCGGTTGTACGCCACCACGGTGTAGCCGTGATCGTTCATGTTCAAAATCAGGTTCTGGCCCATCACGGCCAGACCGATGAGCGAAATGTCGCCGGTTGGTTCCATAGATTTCGACTCGTTGGAGGAGGTAACCCAGGTGAATCTCCTGGTATAACACGCGGCGCCGTCATTGAGCTACAGCAGAACCAAAGTAATGTTAAAGCAAGACTAAAGCAAGCCCTACCAATACCGTTCGTGGAGGGAACTATGTGCCCGAACCGGTTTACCTATACAGGTTCCTCCCGAGTCCGCCGATAAACTTGATGCGAGCGAGGTTTTTGGCCGATGGCATTGCTGGGCGTCAAACGGTTCCTGACGCAGTTGGAGGAGGAAGCCGCCTACCGGAGGGTGATCTCCATGCTGCTGGATGGAGTTGCCACCCACGCTCTGAACCTCGATCGCGGCGCCTGCCGGAGTTTCTGCGAACGGATCGCCGAGATTCGCCAAGCCATCGACTCGGACACCACCGTCGAAGCCCTGCTGGCGAACGCTGGGGCGGCTGTGCAGGCGATCGGGGATTACGCGCGAGAGACAGACCGCCTGTTACAAACCCAGAGCGTCGATACGCAGAACGTGATCGCCACGCTCGCCCGTACGTCAGCCGATACCGGAGGCATTGATGGACGGGCGGTGGTGCCGTTGCAGAAGACCGGCAACGGCCGGGAACGGCCCGCCGCGGTCGAGGAGGTCTCCGCCCTTAAGGCGCGCCTGCAGGAATCTCTGGGCGGTATCCCGGAGGATGGCAAACGCCAAAAGGCCGAGTCGGACCAGGCGGCTCAGGCGCTGCACCCGGAAGTCTCACGCAAGCCGGAATCCTCCCATAACCTCGGTATCGACCCGGTTACCGACCTGCCCTGCGAGGCCGCCGCTCAGGCCCAGTTTCTGTCCGCTCTGCGCACCGGCGAGCAGAAGCACGTCGCCGTGTTCGTGCTGGGTTCGGCCCAACGCATCAACCTGCGTTTCGGCCGCGCGGCCGGCGATGAAGTCATTCGTGAGCTCAAACGATATCTCGCCGGCCGGTTGGAGTCCGCTGACCGCATGTTCCGCTGGCCTGGCCCGGCCATAGTCGCCTTGTTAGCCACTCCGGAACCGTTTGAACGAGTCCGCGCCCGGTTGAAACGTTTCCTGGAGAAACCCATCGAACGGACCTTCGACATCAATGGCCGTTCCGTCTTGATTCCCCTTTCCATAGTGTGGTCCGTTTTTGCGCTGTCCCAGCCGTTGGCGGTGCCCAACCGCCAGATTCACGATTTCATCGCCGGCCAGGGTTACCGGGACGAAGACCCCATCCCTGCCTGATTCATGCGTCGTGGGGCAGATCCCGGCCCTGCCAATGTGCAGGTCCGCGCCGGCCCTGCCTGGCGAACCTATGCAGAGTCTATCCGCTTCCGCCGATGAATGATGCGAGCGAGCTTTGTAATGGCATCGGTGAGCATCAGACCGTTCCTGGCGCGGCCGGAGGAGGAATCTCCCTACCAGTCGGATGAGGAAGCCGCCTGCCGGAAGGTCATCTCGGTCCTGCTGGAAGGTGTCGCCACTTACGCTCCGGACCTCGATCAGGACGCCCGGCAGAGGTTTCGAGAACGGATCGGCGGAATTTGCCGAAGCATGAACTCGGAAGCCACCGCCGAGACCTTGCTCGAGAACGCCCAGGCGGCTGTGCAGGCGATCGGGGATTACGCGCGGCAGACCACCCGCCTCGTACAGAACCAGAGCGCCGAGATGCAAACCATGATTACCATGCTTGCCCGCGTAGTAGCGGATATCGAAGGGGTTGGCGGACGGGCGGGGGCGCGGCTGCGGAAAATCGGCGACGACCTGGAACGGATGGCCGCGATGGTGGGCGTCTCCACCCTCAAGGCGCGCCTGCGGGAGTGTCTGGGCGATATACGGGCGGAAGTCAAACAACAAGAGGCCGAGTCGGACCGGATGGCGAAGGCGCTGCGCCGGGAAATGTCCCGCAACCAGGAAACCGGGCACGGTGCCGGTCTCGACCCGGTTGCCACCCAGCCCAGCGAGCTGGTTGCCCAGGCGCAGCTTCTGTCCGCCCTCCGCACCAATGGCCAGCAGCACATCGCCGTGTTCGTGCTGGCTTCGGCCCGCCGCATCAACCTGCATTTCGGACGCGTGGCCGGCGATGAAGTCGTGCGTGCGCTCAAACACTATCTCTCCGGCCACCTGGGGTCCAGCGACCGCATGTTCCGCTGGTCCGGCCCGGCCATTGTCGCCGCGTTAGCCGGTACGGACTCGCCCGAAGACACCCGCGGCAGATTGAACCGCCTCATCGAGAAGACCATCGAACGGACTTTCGAGATCCACGGCCGCCCCGTGTCGATTCCCCTTTCCATCGTGTGGTCCGTTTTTGCGCTGTCCCAGCCTTTGGCGGAGCTGCACCGCCAGATTAACGATTTCATCGCCAGTCAGGGCGGCCGGGACGAGGACCCGGTCCCAGCCTGATCCGTCTTCCAGCCCTTCCGCGACACCCCTGGCGTCAGCCATCTCTTTGTGCGCCACCTCATCCCAGCCCTACAATGAAGTGCGGGTACCGGCTTGTGCTTGATCGTGTGGCTCAAACCATTGAACGGTATGGCATGTTCCGTCCCCGCCAGCGAGCTGGCGTGGCCGTCTCGGGTGGCGCGGATTCGGTCTGCCTGCTCGAAGTGTTGCGGGAGCTTGCCGCCCGGTGGGAGCTGCGCCTCTCCGTGCTGCACCTCGATCACGGGTTGCGCGGCGAAGAATCGCGGCAGGACGCGGAGTTCGTGCGTGCGCTTGCCCGGCGGATGGAATTGCCGTTCCTCCTGGCGCGGGCCGAACTGGGGCCGGCGGCGGGCAACCTGGAAGAGGCGGCGCGGGAAGCGCGTTTGCGCTTCTTTCGCGAGCAGATCGCGGCCGGTGCGGTGGACTTGGTCGCGCTGGGCCACACCCGGAGCGACCAGGCGGAAACCGTGCTGTTCCGTTTTCTGCGCGGCGCGGGCACGGCTGGCCTGGCTGGCATTCGGCCGGTGACCGGCGACGGCATCGTGCGGCCGCTGCTCGAAGTCACACGCGCTGAAACCGAGGCGTTCCTCCGCGCGCGCGGCATCGCCTGGCGGGAGGACTCGAGCAATGCGAGTGGTCGATTCGCGCGCAACCGCATCCGCCATACCCTTTTGCCGCAGCTTGCCCGGGAGTGGAATCCCGCGCTTGAGGAAACCCTGGCCAAAACGGCCGATTGGGCGCTGGCGGAGGAGGCGTATTGGAAAGAGGAAATCGCGCGCCTGGCTGCCGGGTTTCTGCGTGACGACGGCGCCGCCGTGCTGGCGCCGGCCGAGGCGCTCGCCCGCTTGCCGCTGGCCGCCGCCCGGCGCCTGGTGCGTTACGCCATCGAGCGCGCCAAAGGCGATTTGCGCGCGATCGGCCTCGACCACGTGGACCGCGCGCTCGAAATGGCTCGCGCCGCCAAAGGCTGTGGCCGGGTGCAGGCGCCGGGGATTGGCATCACCCGCTCCTTCGACTGGATCCGGTTCGCGCCCCCTCAGCCACCACCGCTGAGCTGGCAGGAGCCGGCAACCGTTCCCGGCCGCGTCCGTGCGCCCGGCGCCGGCCCCGGGATTCAACTGGAACTGATTGAAAACCGGGGAACGGACCGCGCAGCGGGATGCGTATATAATAGTGACGTGGGCTGTGTCGACGGGCACTTAGTGTCCGGGGGCCTGGTGTTCCGTAACTGGCGCCCCGGCGACCGCTACCAGCCCAAGGGACACTCCAACGAGGCGAAGATCAAGGCTCTCTTCCATCAGGCCAGGATTCCAATTTGGGAGCGTGCGCAGTGGCCGGTGCTGGCCTGCGGCGGCTCCATCGTCTGGACGCGGCGGTTTGGGCCCGCCCAAGCCGTAGCCGCGGGTCCGGCGAGTACCCGGATTCTCGAAATCCGCGAAGTGGGCCGAAATGAGAAGGTGGAATCGCAAGCGCACGGGGCGGCGTCTATTAAACAGGAGTCGAACCCGGTTCGCAGGGAGGATCAGTGAGTTCTAATATCAAGCAGATTCTGTTTTGGGCGGTTATATTCCTGGTGGTGGCTATGCTGTTCGTGGTAGTCCACACCACCCAGGGGCCCAAGGACCAGTCTCTGACCTTCACCGAATTTGTCG
The DNA here is from genome assembly GCA_049511495.1 of Bryobacteraceae bacterium. Lineage (GTDB taxonomy): Bacteria > Acidobacteriota > Terriglobia > Bryobacterales > Bryobacteraceae > Bog-375. The sequence continues at coordinate 6,253 of JBEKXZ010000016.1, forward strand.
CCAAAGTCGAAGCCGGCGCCGTGGATAAAGTGACCATCACCGGCAATGAAGTGCATGGAACCTACAAGTCCAACCCCAACGCCAGCCTGCACACCTTCATTCCAGTGAACTACCCCGACATCATCAAGCAGATGCAGGAACGCGGGGTCAACGTGGAGATCAAGGACAACAGTTCCTCCGGCTGGGTCTCGATCCTGATCAACGCTTCGCCCTTCATCGTGGTGATTGCCTTCTGGATTTTCATGATGCGGCAGATGCAGAGCGGCGGCAACAAGGCGCTGAGCTTTGGCAAGAGCCGCGCGCGGCTGCATTCCACCCAGCAGAAGAAGGTCACGTTTAAGGACGTGGCGGGCGTGGAAGAGGCCAAGGAAGAATTGCAGGAGATCATCGAATTCCTGCGCGAGCCGCAAAAATTCCAGAAGCTGGGCGGGCGTATTCCCAAGGGCGTGCTGCTGGTGGGGCCCCCCGGCACCGGCAAAACGTTGTTGGCGCGCGCCATCGCCGGAGAAGCCAGCGTGCCGTTCTTTTCCATCTCCGGCTCGGACTTCGTGGAAATGTTCGTCGGCGTGGGCGCCAGCCGCGTGCGCGACCTGTTCGAGCAGGGCAAGAAAAACGCGCCCTGCATCATCTTCATCGATGAGATCGATGCTGTGGGCCGGCATCGCGGGGCGGGCTTGGGCGGCGGCCACGACGAGCGCGAACAAACGCTGAACCAGTTGCTGGTGGAGATGGACGGATTCGAATCGAACGAAGGCGTGATCCTGGTGGCGGCCACCAACCGGCCCGACGTGCTGGATCCGGCGCTGCTGCGGCCCGGCCGTTTTGACCGCCGCGTGGTGGTCGGCCGTCCGGACGTGCAGGGGCGCGAGGCCATCCTGCGCGTCCACACCAAGAAGATTCCGCTGGGCGACAATGTCGATCTTTCCGTGCTGGGGCGCGGCACGCCGGGCTTGGCCGGAGCCGACCTGGCCAACCTGGTCAACGAAGCCGCGCTCAACGCCGCGCGGCAAAACCGCAAGGTCGTGATGATGATCGATTTCGAGCTGGCCAAGGACAAGATCCTGATGGGCGCGGAGCGAAAATCGCTGATCCTCTCCGACGCGGAAAAGCGTAATACGGCTTATCACGAGGCCGGGCACGCCCTGGTGGCGGCCGTGCTGCCCGAGGCCGATCCGCTGCACAAGGTGACCATCATCCCGCGCGGCATGGCGCTGGGCGTCACCATGCAGTTGCCCATCGACGACAAGCATTCCTACAGCAAGGATTACCTGCTGGCGCAGCTTGCCATCCTGATGGCTGGGCGCATCGCCGAAGAGAATTACATGCATCACATGACCACCGGCGCCGGCAACGATATCGAGCGCGCCACGGATCTGGCCCGCAAGATGGTATGCGAGTGGGGCATGAGCGAGCTGGGGCCTCTTAGCTTCGGCAAGAAGGAAGAGCAGATCTTCCTCGGACGCGAGATCGCCCAGCACCGCGACTATAGCGAAGAGACCGCCATCCGCATCGATGCGCAGGTCAAGAAAATCGTGCAGGGCGCTTACGACACCGCCGAGGCCATCATCAAGGAACGCTCCGACGCGCTGGTGAAGATTGCCGAAACGCTGCTCGAGCGGGAAATCCTGGACGGCAACGAGGTGATGCAGATCGTCAAGGGCCTGTCCATCGAGCCAATCAAGCCGGGCGGCAAGGACGCCGAGGAGCATACCCAGCAGGTGCTCTGGTCGCGGCCGGAGAGCGACCGCCGCGTTGCGGGCCTCAACGAAGGCGAGCATCCTCAACCGGCGTGATCCGGGGAATGCACGAACCCGCCGGGGAGAGGAACGGACGAGTGCCGCGCTTTCCGGTTTACCTGTTCGATATTGATGGTACGCTGCTCGATTCGGCGCCGGATATCTGCGGCGCCATCCAGCAAGTGCTCGACGCAAATGGCGGCGGCACCAAGAGCTTCGACTACCTGAAAAGTTACGTCGGTCTGCACCTGACCGATCTCTTCCAGGACGTCTTTCCTGTCTACACTCCGCAGCAGATCGACGCACTCATCGAGCAGTACCGCAAGTGCTACCGGGCGCGGGGTCATACGATGACGAGGATCTTCGCCGGCGTACCCGAGGCCCTGGCCGCGCTCGACGGGCGCAAGGGCACAGCTACCACCAAGGGCACGCCCACGACGCGGCTGGTTCTGGAGCAATTCGGCCTGCTGCGCTACTTCGACCATGTGCAGGGCACCGACGGCTTCCCCTCCAAGCCGGCTCCCGACGTGATTCTGAGATCCATGGAGGCGCTGGGCGCAAGACGCGACGAATGCCTGATGGTGGGCGATTCGGTGGCCGATATGGAAGCCGGCCGCCAGGCTGGAACCAAGACCTGCGCCGTGCTCTACGGGTACGGAAAGCGCGAGGATCTGGCGCGGCACCAGCCCGATTTTTGGATCGACGATCTGCGGGAACTGTTGCCACCCGCGTGACCTTCCTGGCCGCGATACGTCTGTTCTAGTGAGGCCACTTGCGGGGCGCACTTACCTCCAAGCGGCGCACATCAGACAGACAATTTGGAGGCTACATGAGTTTCAAAGGCATTTGGACGCGTCCGGGCGCAGCGGCGATGGCAGCGGTAATGGCGGCGGGCTTGGGCGCCCTGGCAATGGCCGGCGCGGAGCACTTGAGCAGCACCAATCCGCCGGCTACGTTCCGCTACGCCAGCCCGGACGAGCCGGCCAGCCGCAACACGTTCGCCCCGGTAGTGAAGAAGGTGCTGCCGGCGGTGGTCAACGTTTCTTCTGCCAAGATGGTAAAGACCCAGGGCATGTTTCCGGGCAACATGGACCCGTTCTTCCGCCAGTTCTTCGGCGACGATGACGGCGCGCCTTTCGGCTTCAACGGCCGTGCGCCGCGGCAACAGCGGCAAGAGGGTGTGGGATCGGGCGTGATCGTCAGCCCCGAAGGCTACATTCTGACCAACAATCACGTGGTGGATGGCGCCACCGACGTGCGCGTCACCCTATCGGATAAGCGCGAGTTCAAAGCGCGCATCGTGGGCACCGATCCGAAGACCGACCTGGCGGTGCTCAAAATCGATGCGTCCGATCTGCCCTCGGTGGTGATTGGCAATTCCGACAAAGTGCAGGTGGGCGACTATGCGCTGGCCATCGGTAACCCGTTCGGTCTGGGCGGGACGGTGACCATGGGCATCATCAGCGCCACCGGCCGCGGCAACCTGGGCATCGAAGATTATGAGGATTTCATCCAGACCGATGCGCCCATCAACCCGGGCAACTCGGGCGGAGCCCTGGTGAATGAACGCGGCGACCTGATCGGCATCAACACGGCAATCCTCTCGCGTTCGGAAGGCAACCAGGGAATCGGCTTCGCCATTCCCGTGTCCGTGGCGCGCAACGTGACGGACCAGATTTTGCGCAACGGCAAAGTGACGCGCGCGTACCTGGGAGTTATGTCGGAGGCAGTGACTCCGGCGCTGGCCAAGGCTTTCCACGAGAAGGAACCGGGCGGCGCGCTGGTGTCGGAAGTCAAGCCCGACAGCCCGGCTGCGCACGCCGGCATCGAGAAGGGCGACATCGTTCTTTCCGTGAACGGCAAGCCGATCAGCGACAGCGCGCAACTGGCCATGACCATATCGCTGATGCAGCCCGGCACGGCAGTGAACCTGAAGGTGTTGCGCGAAGGCGCGGAGCGCGAAGTTTCGGCACACCTGGAGGAGATGCCCACCGAAACCGCTAAGGCCGCGAGCCAGCCGGACGATTCGCAAAACGGCATGGACGGCGTTTCCGTCGAGGACGTGAGCGCGCGTAACGCCCGCCAGTTCGGTCTGCCGCCCGACACAAAGGGCGTCGTGGTGACCGATATCGATCCCGGCAGCCAGGCCGCCGTCAACGGTTTGCAGCGTGGCGACATCATCCTGGAAGTCAACCGCAAGCCGGTACGGAACACTGCCGAGTTCGAGCAAGCGCTCAAGCATTCCACCAACGAGACCCTGCTGCTGATCGACCGCCAGGGCAGCACATTGTACCTGGCAGTCTAAGCCGCGAAACCCTTTTGGGCCACGGATGAACACGGATAAAACCTGGAATCTTGTCTGTGTTTATTCGTGTTCATCCGTGGCCCTCTTGTCCTTACGGCCTGCCAAGTTGCTTTTCGCTCCGCAAGTGTGCGTAGATGGGCCTGATGGCAGCTCCCCCACAAACCGAGAGCCACGAGGTCCTGGCCCGCCTCGATCTCGTTGCGGAAATCCTGCGGCTCAAGCGCGAGATGAATGCCGTCATCCTCGCGCACTTCTACCAGGAACCGCGAATTCAGGACGTGGCCGATTTTGTCGGCGACAGCCTGCAACTGTCTCAGAAAGCCGCGGCCACTTCCGCCGATGCGATCGTTTTCTGCGGCGTGCTGTTCATGGCCGAGACGGCTAAGATCCTCAATCCCGGCAAGCTTGTCCTGCTCCCCGACCTGGCGGCGGGCTGTTCGCTGGCCGACGGTTGTCCGGCGGACGAATTCCGGGCGTTTCGCGAGCGCTACCCCGATCACGTATCGATCACCTATATCAATTGCAGCGCCGAGGTCAAGGCGCTCAGCGATATCATCTGCACGTCCAGCAACGCGGAGAAAATCATCCGGCAGATTCCGCCCGAGCAGCCCATCCTGTTCGCGCCCGACCAGCACCTGGGCCGCTTCCTCATCAGGAACACGGGACGGGAAATGCGGCTTTGGCTGGGGAGTTGCATGGTCCACGAAATATTTTCCGAGCGCAGGCTGCTGGAACTGAAGGAGCAACATCCGCAGGCAAAAGTGCTGGCGCATCCCGAGTGCCGGGAAGCGGTGCTGCGCCATGCCGATTACATCGGCTCGACCACGGGAATTCTGAATTGCGCCCGCGAGAGTCAGGCGGCCGAGTTCATTGTCGCCACCGAAAGCGGCATCCTCCACCAGATGGAGAAGGCATGCCCGGACAAGAAGTTCATTGCGGCTCCTCACGAGGGCGGCTGCTCGTGGGGCGAGGGCGGCGCGTGCAGCGAATGCCCGCACATGAAGCTCAACTCGATGGAGAAGCTTTACTTTTGTATGAGGGATCGCACCCCGGAAATCACTCTGGACGAACAGTTGCGCCAGCGTGCCTTGCGCCCCATCCAGCGCATGTTGGAAATGAGCTAAAGTAGTGGGTCATCGAGAATCGCGAGCGTGCTTTGGTGTGTGACAACTGCATCAACCGCTCCCTAACGGTCGCGGCTCCGTTGCGTTGTCAGAGCCGCGACAGCTAGGGAGCGGCCGCCGGCGACTGAATCGGCCATTTTCGCGGCCAATTCCCTACGTTGATTTTCCATGTCCGAATCTTTTGATCCTGCCACTTACCGCGATCTCTTGCGCGGATTCCTCAAAGAGGATTTCGGGGCTGGAGATATTACGACCGATACGGTCGTGCCCGCCGGGCTACGCGCCCGCGGGGAACTGATCGCCAAGGCCCCGCTGGTCCTCGCGGGGCTGGATCTGTTCCTTGAAGTTTTCCGTGTGCTGGACCCTTCGGCGATAGCGGAGATCGGGCGCAAGGACGGCGAGGAACTTGGGACCGGCGAGATTCCCGCGCGGGTGCGTGCCTTGGCGCGCGCGTTGCTTTCCGGAGAACGCGTGGCCTTGAACCTGCTCCAGCGGCTCTCCGGCATCGCCACGCTCACGCGCCGCTTTGTGCGGGCGGTGGCGGGAACGGGCGCGCAAATCCTGGATACAAGGAAGACCACGCCCGGGCTTCGCGCGCTGGAGAAATATGCGGTCCGCGCCGGCGGCGGCCGCAATCATCGAAAGGACCTGGCCGAAGCCATTCTCATTAAGGAAAACCATATCCGGCTGGCGGGCGGTGTCGGAGCCGCGCTACAGGCTGCGCGGCCTGCCAAGGGCCGCGTGGCCTGGACCGAAATCGAAGTGACGAATTTCGACGAGTTGCGCGACGCACTCGACAACGGTCCGGATGTTATCCTGCTCGATAATATGAGTCCCGCCCAGGTGCGCCAGGCCGTCGAACAGGTGCGCCTCGCGGAAGGCGCCCGGAAGCTTCGCATCGAGGCCTCCGGCGGGATTACGCTCGCCAACGTGAGAGAGTTCGCGGAGGCGGGTGTGGACTGGATTTCGGTCGGCGCGCTGACCCACTCCGCTCCGGCAGTGGACTTGAGCTTCGAGATTGAACCCGCATGATGCAGGACAGCTTACAAACCGACGTACTCGTTATCGGCAGCGGCCTGGCTGGTCTCGCGGCTGCCTGGGAAGCCGCTAAACGGGGCTGCCAAGTTGTTCTTTTGACGCGTTCCGCAAACCCCGTGGAAAGCAATACCGACCGGGCGCAAGGCGGCATCATCTACTTCTCGCAAGAGGAATCCCCGGAACAACTGGTTGCCGACATCCTCTCGGTTGGCGGCGGCCTGAGCTCGCCCGACGCCGCTCGCCTGCTCAGCCGCGAAGGCCCGCGGCTGGTGAAGGAGATCCTGATTGACGAGATGGGCGTTCCCTTCGATTTCTCGCCGGGGAATCGCACGCACCTTGACCTGACCCGCGAGGCCGGCCATTCCTTGCCACGCATCATTCACCACAAGGATCAAACCGGCGCCGCGATTGAGCGGGCGTTCCTGGACCGGGTCCTTGCACACCCGAACATAAAGGTGGTTTCTCATTCGACCGCAGTGGACCTGCTGACCGTCTCGCACCACTCGCTCGAGCCCACCGACGTCTATCGCCTGCTGACCTGCGTCGGGGCATACGTGCTCGATCGGACCACCGAGAAGATCTTCTCTCTCTTGGCCAAGGAAACCATTCTCGCCACCGGCGGTCTGGGCAGCGTCTTCCTGCACACGACCAATCCACCGGGGGCGCGGGGCGATGGCATCGCCATGGCATACCGTGCCGGAGCTCGCTGCATCAACCTGCAGTACATCCAGTTCCATCCCACCGCGCTGCTGGCGCCCGATGGCTGCTTCCTGATCTCCGAGACGGTGCGCGGGGAGGGAGGCCGTTTGGTGGACCGCCACGGGAAGGAATTCATGCACCGGTTCCATCCCGACGGCTCGCTGGCGCCACGCGACATCGCCGCGCGCGCCATCTACCAGACCATGCTGGAATCGGGCGAACCCTGCGTTTACCTCGACATTACGCACAAGCCCGCGGATTACCTTCGCGAACGCTTTCCCGGCATCTACGCCGCGTGCATCGAGCGCGGCATCGACCTCACGCGCGAACCTATTCCGGTGGTTCCCGCGGCGCACTATAGCTGCGGTGGTATTGCCACCGACGACTGCGGCCGAACCACGGTCAACCGGCTGCGTGCGGCGGGCGAGGTGGCGTGCACCGGATTGCAGGGCGCCAACCGGCTGGCCAGCACGTCGCTGCTCGAATGCCTGGTCTGGGGAACGCGGGCCGGAGCGGACGCCGCCGCAGGCATCCGGCGCGGCGACGACTTCTACTTTCCCAAGGTGGCCGACTGGCGGTACGAACGCGAACCGGCGGACCCCGCCCTCATCAGTCAGGATTGGCTGACCATCCGGCACACCATGTGGAATTACGTCGGCCTGATCCGCAGCGAGAGACGTCTGAACCGGGCCATGCGCATTTTGCGCGAACTCGACCTCGAGGTCGCGCGTTTCTACGAAAAGTGCGAGATCAGCGATTCCATCATCGGCCTGCGCAACGGCATCCTCACCGCGCTACTGATTCTCCAAGCCGCCGAACAATGCCGCGAAAGCCGCGGCTGCCATTACCGCATCAACTGAGGCAAATCGTGACTCAAGCAGTCGCTCGGGCGGCTGGTGGGTCGGTTTGAAATTCGAAGGAGTCAGTAGCCCGCGAGGGGACTTCGGGTGCTCCCTCATCCCAGACAAGGCCACACGCCCGGCAGGCGACCTTGGGGTGGTACTTGGTTACCAAATCCGGATTGTCACAACAGTCTCCAGGAGATACGTTTTTCACGTACCCAGTGTGGCATGGAGGATCGGCGACACCGGTCCCGAGATGACCGTAAGCTGTTCATGGATGACGGCTTGGCTGTATTGAAAATCTCGTGACTGCGAGCGGAAAGGGGAACCCGGCCTGGGGCGCCCTGCTGGTCCTCGGGCGGTCCTCTGCTACTATCACCTTGACGTGCAAATACGTGCGGCGAGCGACCGGTCTCTGCTGGTCACCTTTGGCGAAGAGATTTCTCCGCAGGCGCAGCACGCGGTGCGGCGGCTGACCGAGGCGCTGGTGGGTGCTCGCGGCATTTGCAATTTGCATCCGGCGTTCGCGTCGGTGCTGGTGGAATTCGACCCGCGCCTTCACACTCACGCGGAAATCGAGAGCTTGGTGCGGGAGTCGCTGGAGCGTGCGCCGCAAGACGAACTGCCAGCGTCCCGGCTGGTGGACATTCCGGTGCGCTACGGCGGCACGCACGGACCGGATCTCGACCAAGTGGCGCGCCACTGCGATCTCACGCCGCGCCGCGTGGTCGAACTGCACGCCGGAGCGGAATACGTGGTCTGCTTCGTCGGTTTCTCAACCTGTTTCCCCTACCTGGCCGGACTGTCGGCGGAGCTCGAAACGCCTCGTCTGGCGGCGCCGCGCAGGCGCGTCGCGGCGGGCAGCGTGGCCATCGCCGGCCGCCAAGCGGGTGTGTATCCTCTCGCATCGCCCGGCGGCTGGCGGGTGATCGGCCGCACGCCGCTCCGTCTTTTCGATCCGGCAGGCGAGCCTCCGCCGCTGCTGCGCATGGGCGACCGCGTCCGCTTCGTCCCGCTCGCGGAGGGTGAATGCTGAACCAGATCCACGTGCTCGAAGCCGGTGCGCAGACCACCGTACAGGACCTGGGGCGCTTCGGCTGGGCGCACTTCGGCGTTTCGGCATCGGGTGCGGCCGACCCGCTTGCCGTTCGCGCCGGCAACCTACTAGTGGGCAACGCGGAAAACGCGGCGGCGCTCGAGATGACGCTGGTGGGCGGCGCATTCGAATTCGAAAACGATGCGGTGATTGCATTGGCCGGGTCGGACTTCGGCGCCGGGCTGCCGCTGTGGACGCCGCTCGAGGTGAAAGCTGCTTCTGCCATCCGGTGCGGGGCCACGCGGTCCGGCGCGCGCTGCTACCTGTGCGTGCGCGGCGGGCTGGCCGTGCCGCGCGTGATGGGCAGCGCGTCGACGCATCTGGCGACAGGCGTGGGTGGGCGCGCGCTGCGCACGGGCGACATTCTTCCGGTTGGCGAGACGGAAGTGCGCCGGCCGCGCCCGCCGGCCGGACCTCCGCCTTTTCCGCGCGGCGAAGCGTTGCGCGTCACGCGCGGGCCGCAGGCGGAGTGGTTCGGCGAGGAACTCTACCGCGGTGCGTGGACGGTGAGCGAGGAATCCGACCGGATGGGATTGCGGCTGCGCGGCGAGCCGATCCCGAGCCCCGCCGGCCACATGCTCACCGAGGGCGTGCCGCTGGGCGCGGTGCAGGTTCCGCCCGGCGGCCAGCCGATCATTCTCTTCGTCGAGCACCAGACTACCGGCGGCTATCCCAAGCCGGCCAGTGTGATTTCCGCCGATTTCTGGCGTCTCGGCCAGTTGCGGCCGCGCGCGCCGGTGGCCTTCGAACCCGTTACCATCGAGCAGGCGCTCGGCTTGCTCCGCGCGACCGAAGAGTGGTTGTATTCGCTATGAGATTCGATCTCAATTGCGACTTGGGGGAACTGGAAGACGCGGCGCTCGAAGCGCGTTTGATGGAGCAGATCACTTCGGCCAACATCGCCTGCGGCGGCCACGCTGGCGACGAAGGCGCGATGGAGCGAACCATCCGGCTGGCGATGAAGCGCGGCGTGAACGTGGGAGCGCATCCCGGTTATCCCGACCGCGCCAATTTCGGGCGTATCGAAATCGCCATGAGCGAAGAAGAAATCGAAGACACGGTGGCGTGGCAGATCGGCCGGCTGGAGGCGGTGGCCGATCGGCTGGGCGCGACCATCGTCCACGTCAAACCGCACGGCGCGCTGTACAACGCGGCGGTGCACAACCGCGCGGTGGCGCGCGCGATTGGCGCGGGGGTGCGGCGATGGAACCCGCGGGCGGTGGTGTTCGGGTTCGCCCGGTCGCCCATGCTCGAGGTATGGCGCGGTATGGGATTGCGCGTGGCGGCGGAGGGGTTCGCCGACCGGCGTTATGAAGCCGATGGAACGTTGCGCTCGCGCAAGTTTCCCGGCGCCCTGATCACCGACCCGGCCGCGGCGGCCGAGCAGGCAGTGCGGCTGGCCCGCGAAGGCGGGGTCGAGACCATCTGCGTGCATGGCGATACGCCGGGCGCGGCGGACATTCTCGAAGCCTGCCGAAGGGCGCTGCAATCGGCCTGACGCGCCTCCCAAGTGGAAGGCGCCGTGCTCTTCCTTTCTCGGAGCGCCGGACCCCATGGAATCAGTTCGAAGTCTGCCTGGCCGCGGCTCGAATGGCCTAGCCCGCGTGTCGGTCCGCCGCGGCCGGGAGGTGCTGCTGGCGCTCTCTTCAGCGCCGAGTCTTTCCGCCCAACTCAATTCGAGTGGAGGTCGCCCCTGCGCACCGGGCATGTTGTGCGGGGTGGACCAAATCAACATGTGGGTTCCCAGCTACGCGCAGGGCACGTATCTCTTTTTCCCGAAAGCCGGAGGGACCGGCAGCGGCGTCGGAGTGACCATCGCGGTGCAGTAGACCTCGCCCGCCGGGCGCTACAATCGTGTGGATGAGGCCCTCATTGCCATTGGCGGCGTTGCTGTTGGCGGCGCTGGCCGCTCCGCTGGCCGCGCAGCAATGCTCGTGGGTCTTTTCGCCGAATCCGATCCCCACGGTTCCGGCCGGTGGCGGCAGCGGCACACTTACGGCAACGCCAAGTCCGTATTTCTGTGCGTGGACTTTCGGCACGGATTCCCCCTCCTGGATCACGGTATCGGCTGGGGCGGCGGGAACAGGGCCCGGCGCCGGCAGCGTCAACTGGACCGTGGCGCCGAACCTGACTGCGGCGCCGCGTACCGGCAACATCCTGATCTACGACGGCTACGTCACGTACCAAGAGCCGATCACCGAAGCCGGGGCCACCTGCTCGCTCTCTCTGGGCGGGACCGGTACAGGAATATTTACGGGCGTCGCGGCCGCCACGGGGAGCGTTTCTCTGCAAACGGGGTGCGTGTGGAACGCCGCCAGCGGCGTGAATTGGATTACGGTGGGAGATCCCGTACCGGGTTATGCCACCGGCACGGGCAATGGATCGTTCAGCTTTAGCATCGCGGCGAACTCATGCTACTCGTCGCGCACCGGCGGCATCACGGTGGAAGCCGGATGGGCTACGCCGCAAGCCTCGGTGGCGGGATCGCAGCAGTACATGGTCACCCAGTCCGGATCCGACAGCAACCTGACGGTGAGCCCGGCGAGCCTCACTCTCACCTCGGCGGGCGGCACGGGCACGGTCCAGGTGACCACCGCGGCGACCTGCTCCTGGAGCGCAACCAGCAATGTGAGCTGGATGAAGATCACCAACATCTCGGTAACCTCCGGCAACGGGTTTGTGGCGTACCAGGTGCTGGCCAATACATCGGCGGTGCGCACCGGCATGCTGCAGATCGGCCCGCAGACGGTCACTGTGACGCAGCAGGCTGCGCCGGCGCCGGTGCCGCAGGTGACCGCCGTCACCAGCGCCGCCAGTTTCACAGTGGGACCGGTTTCGCCCGGCGATATCGTCTCGGTGTTCGGCAGCAATCTCGGACCGGCTGCGCCCGGTGTGGGAATGCAGCTCAACTCCGCCGGCACCGCTCTCACCACCACCCTGGGCGGTACCCAGGTATTCTTCGATGGTTTGGCCGCCGCTCTCACGTATGCCGGCGCGGGCCAAGTCAACGCGATTGTGCCCTACGAGGTCGCGGGGAAGCCTGCCACGCAGTTGACGGTGGCGTACCAAGGCGGCACCTCCGCACCGGTGACTCTCAACGTCCAGGCCGCGACTCCTGCGATCTTTTCGCTCGATTTCAACGGCCAGGGCAACGGTGCCATTCTCAACCAGGACAATTCGCTGAACGGCAAATCCAGGCCTGCGGCGCGCGGCTCGGTAGTGCAGATCTTCCTCAGCGGAGGAGGCGTGACTAACCCGGCCAGCACGGACGGCTGGATTACGACCCTGATCGGCGGCCAGTGGCCGCTGCTGACAGCGCAACCCGTTGCGGTGACGATTGGCGGGGTTGCCTCACCGCAGATCAATTACGCCGGCGGCGCGCCGGGCGCCGTAGCCGGGCTGACGCAGATCAACGCCGTGGTGCCGGACAGTGTGACGCCGGGAAGCGCGTTGCCGTTGGTGGTCGAGATCGGCTCCTGGCAGAGCCAGAGCGGCATTACCATCGCCGTCGATTAGGAGCCGCATATTTCAGTTGGGAGAGAACTGATGCGCGTTGTTTCGTGCCTGGTGGCGATGGCGGCCGTGGGATGGTGCGCCGGGGCGCTCGCGGCACGAGGAGGGCGCCGGACCTGTCGAAGACGCTCGCCGCGGTATACTGCGAATGGAAGGCAGCCATGGCCGTCGAGGGCCCTGCGGAAGCGATCCGCCCATTGACCCCAGCGGAGCAGGGGCTCGTCAAACAGCCGTTGAGGTCCGGAAGCGAAAGGGCCCAGCTCGATCCTCATCTCCATTTCTCTCGGCTGTAGACGAGTTTGTAGAGCAGCACGCCGAACTGCTGCGCCGGCTGGCTCAGTGACCTTTTATCCGGGCTGGGCATGCCCACCCAACGCAGGCCGGGGGGCCTGCTCGACTTGACCTCCACGGTTCGGGCGTCGGCAGCGTCAAACTGTTTGTGAGCGCTGCTCGCCTATGGACGGGACTGCTGGCGGTGTCGGCTTTTGGCGCCGATCCGCAGTTGGGCAGCCTGTTGGCCACCGTGGAAGCTCGGTACAACCACGCGAAGACGTTGCAAGTCCTTTTCCAGGAACAATATACACGGCAAGGCGAGCCGCACCGCGTGGAGGGCGGACGGCTCCGGTTGCGCAAGCCGGGCAAAATGCGTTGGGATTACACCGAGCCCCAGGGCAAGCTGTTCGTCTGCGACGGCAAGTATCTTTACCTGTACACGCCGGCCGATAACCGGGCGCAGCGGATGAAGCTAAAAGAAACCGAGGATATGCGTGCGCCGCTGGCCTTCCTGCTGGGCAAATTGCACTTCGATCGGGAGTTTCGCAGTTTGCAGGCTGATCGCGTGGGCGGCGGCTGGCGCATCATGGCCGAACCGAAAACCGACGATCTACCCTACCGGGCGGTGGAATTCGTGGTGGCGCAGGATGGGCGGATCGAAGAGGTCAAGGTGACCAGCTACGACCAGGCGGTGCTGGATTTCCACTTCGACCAAGAGACGGTGGACCCGCCGCTCAGCGCCGGGTTGTTCCAATTCCAGTTGCCCGCGGGGGCGCAGTTGACCGAGGAGGACCAGTAAGCGATGGCCGAATTCGTCCTCAAGTACGCCGATGGCCGCGGCGAGATCCACCAGCAGGTGGCGACCGCCGGCTCAGAGAAGGAAGTGCGCGACCGGTACACCTCGCAAGGCTTCCTAGTGTATTCGGTGAAGACGCGCAGCGCCGGCGGCGGCTTCGGGCGGAAGAAGAAAGTCAACCTGGAGAAGTTCCTCATCTTCAACCAGCAGTTCGTGACGCTGATCCGTGCCGGATTGCCGATTCTGAAGGGGCTCGATCTGCTGGCCGAGCGGCTGACCGATCCCAAACTGGGCCCGTACATCAAGGCGGTGCGGGATGAAGTACACTCGGGCACGCTGCTCTCGGAAGCTTTCCGCCAGCAGGGCGTGTTTCCCAAGATTTACGTCACGTCGGTGATGGCGGGAGAAAAGAGCGGCAGCCTGACGGAAGTGCTGGACCGGTACATCAGCTACCAGAAGGTCTCGCTGGCGGTGAAGAAGAAGGTGATGGTGTCGCTGCTGTACCCGAGCGTGCTGATCGTGCTGGTGATCATCCTAATGGTGTTCCTGGTCACCTACGTGGTGCCGACGTTCGCCACGCTGTACACCAGCATGCACGCGCAACTGCCGGCGCTGACGGTGTTCCTGATCTCCATCGGTACCGCCGCGCGCAGCTACATTCTGGCGCTGGCCGGGGTGATGGTGGCGGGAATCGCGGGGTTCCGCTGGTGGTCGCGGCAGGAAGCGGCGCGCAACCGGCTGGACCGGATCAAGATGAAATTGCCGGTGGCGGGCGAAATCTGGCTGAAGTACCAGGTGGCGCAGCTTTCGCGCATCCTGAGCACGCTGCTGACGGGCGGCATTCCGCTGGTGCAATCGCTAGAGACGGCGGCCGATTCGTTGTCGACGCCGGTAATGCAACAGGCGATCGAGACGGCGGGCAGGATGGTACGCGAGGGGCAGCCGCTTTCGGCTTCGCTGCGCGCGTCGAAAATGTTTCCGCCGCTGGCGCTCGATATGATCGAAGTGGGGGAATCGACCGGCGCCCTGCCGGCCATGCTCAACAGCGTGGCGGAGTTTTTCGAGGAGGATGTGAATACCCGCATGACGGCGACGCTCTCGCTGATCGAGCCGGCGATCATGATCGTGATGGGCTCGGTGGTGGCGTTCGTGTTGATTGCACTCTACCTGCCGATATTTTCTTTGGCGGACTCGATCCGGTGAGCTGAGCGATGGCGAGCATAGACAGAATTCGGCTGATCGATCCCCTCGCAGAGGCGCAACAGGCGCGGGCGATGGCGGAGCGCTACCGTTCCGAGTACGTGGATCTGCACCAGACGGCGATCGATCACGATCTGTTCCGGTCGATTCCGGTGGACCTGATGTTTCGCTACAACTTCGTGCCGATCCAGGCGCACGATGGGACGCTCGAGATCGCGCTGGCCGACCCGCGCAACCTGACCCTGATCGACGAGCTGACCGGGCTGTTGCACAAGCGGCTGCGGGTGAAGGTGGCGACGCTCTCGCAGATCTCCGAACTGCTCAAGAAGACCGAGCAATCGCAGCGCGTGCTGGAGGAAGTTACCGAGGGCTTCACGCTGGACGTGGTGGCGGAAGACGGCGACCAGGACGAGACGCTTTCGATCGACAAGCTGACCGCGGTGGACAGCGACATCGCGCCAGTGATCAAGCTGGTGGATACAACCATCTTCAACGCGCTCGAACGGCGGGCAAGCGATATCCACATCGAATCGCGCGACCAGGAAGTGGCCATCAAGTACCGCATCGACGGGGTGTTGCACTACGCCATGCCGCCGATCGCCAAGGACTGGCAGTCGACCATCATTTCGCGCATCAAGGTGATGAGCGAGCTGGACATCGCCGAAAAGCGCGTGCCGCAGGACGGGCGCTTCCGGGTGCGCTACAAGAACCGGCTGATCGATTTCCGCGTGTCCATCATGCCCACCATCCACGGCGAGGACGCGGTGCTGCGCGTGCTGGACAAGGAATCGATGAGCGAGAAGTTTTCCAAGCTGTCGCTCGACGTGGTGGGCTTCTCCGAATCCGACCTCAACAAGTTCCGCCGCTACATTCTGGAGCCCTACGGCATGGTGCTGGTGACCGGGCCGACCGGCTCGGGCAAGACCACGACGCTCTATGCGGCGCTGAGCGAAATCAAGAACGACGAAGACAAGATCATCACCATCGAAGACCCGGTGGAGTACCAGATCAAGGGAATCACGCAGATACCGGTGAACGAGAAAAAGGGGCTGACCTTCGCGCGCGGGCTGCGGTCGATTCTGCGCCACGATCCCGACAAGATCATGGTGGGCGAAATCCGCGACCAGGAGACGGCGCAGATCGCCATCAACTCCGCGCTGACCGGCCACCTGGTGTTCACCACCGTGCACGCCAACAACGTGCTGGACGTGCTGGGGCGCTTTCTGAACATGGGCGTGGAGCCGTACAATTTCGTCTCCGCGCTGAACTGCATCCTGGCGCAGCGGCTGGTGCGGGTGATCTGCGAGCACTGCCGGAAGCGGGTGCGGTACCCAGAGTCGATGCTGGTGGAGAGCGGTCTGAACCCCGACGAATGGCGCGATTTTCCGTTTGTCGAAGGAGCCGGTTGTTTCGAGTGCGGCGGCACGGGGTTCCGCGGGCGGACGGCGATCCACGAGCTGCTGGATTTGAGCGAGCGGATTCGCGAGATGATTCTGGACAAGCGGTCGACTTCGGAGATTAAGCGGATGGCGCGCGAGGAAGGGATGACCTTCTTGCGCGAATCGGCGGTCGCAAAAATGCGGGCCGGGGTGACCACGCTGCGTGAAATCAATAAGGTGACGTTCATTGAGACGTAGGACGATGCCGTGGCGCAGGCTGTCAAGCCTGCTGTGTCGAGAGGCGTCTCGACATTTCTTCGCCCTTAGGTGGGACAGACGATCGGTTTTCGTCGTCTGTCAAGGCGCCGGCATGACAGACCACAAAGAGCGATGGTCTGTCCTACCTAGGCACGGCGGAGGCTCGCTGTGTTCCTAGACCGCCTCAAGGCTTACATCCAGGATCCACCGCCGGATCTGTCGGTGGAGATTTCCGAAGCTGGCCTAGCGGGGGCGCGGTTGGGAGCGCGCACAGAGCTCGGCTTCGCGCCGCTCAAGCCGGGCGCGCTGGCGGTGTCGCCAGTGCAGGAGAATGTGATCGATCCGGATGAGTTTTCGCGAGCGGTGCGGGCGCTGGTTGGGGTGGAGACTGGCCGCAAGCGCCGGGACGTGGCGCTAATATTGCCGGATTACTGCGCGCGCATCGCGGTACTGGATTTCGATTCGTTTCCGGGCGACGCGAAAGAGCAGGCGTCGCTGATCCGCTTCCGGCTGAAGCGGAGCGTACCGTTCGACGCCGAATCGGCGGCGCTAAGTTACTGGCCGGAACCGGGTGGCGCGGGGAAAAGGGTGGACGTGCTGGTGGCGATGGCACCACTGGAAATCGTATCGCGCTACGAGGCGCCATTCCGCACGGCGGGCATGAACCCGGGGCTGCTGATTCCGTCGTCCCTGGCGGCGATCGAGCTGGCGCCCGACGGCGGATTGAGCGTGCTGGCGAAACTGACGGGACGCGTGCTCACGGTGGTGGCGCGGCAGGCGGGTGTGCCGAAACTGGTGCGCTGCCTGGAACTGCCGGCCCCCGACTTGGACGAGGTGGCCGCGGTGCTGGCGCCTACCTTCGTCTACCTGGAAGACAACCTGGGAGGCAAGGCGGGAAAACTGTACCTGTGCGGTTTCGGCGCGGAGACGGAGGAAGCCGAGCGGCGCTTCGCGGAAGAATTGGACGTGGCGGTGGAAGCGGTGCGGTCTCCATTAGGCGTGCCCGGGGAAAGCAACGCCGGCCTGTTGGGCTATTTGCGATCCATCGCGCGAAACAACTGAGATGAGGATTCCGATCAACCTGGCGAGCCAGCCCTTCCGGCGAGACCGGCCGATGCTGGTGGCATCGGCGGTGGTGTCGGTGGCGCTGTTGGTGACGCTGGCGCTGCTCGGGTACCTCGCGCTGCTCGACCGGGCGCAGCTCGAGAGCCTGCGCGGCGACGTGAGCCGCCTGGAAAGCCGCTTGCGCGCGGTGCGGGCGGAGCAGGCGCGCATGGACGCGGTGCTACGCCAGCCGGAGAACGCGAGTGTGCTAGAGCGCAGCGTCTTCCTCAACGATCTGATCTATCACAAGGCCATCAGTTGGAGCCGCATGTTCGCGGACCTGGAAAAGACGGCGCCCTACAACGTGCGCATCACCGCGCTGCACCCCACCATCGATTCGCGCAACCAGGTAATGCTGGACATGACGGCGGCGTCGGACCAGCCGGAGGGGATTCAAGATTTGCTGAAGGCGCTGGAGGCGTCGCCGATTTTCGGCTACGTATACCAGCACAGCACGCTGCCGCCTACGCAGGCCGAACCGCAATACCGCAGCCGCATCACGGTGCCCTATGACCAGAAGCTTTGAGTGGGGCAAAATCGACAGGATTAAGGAGCCGCGCGTTGTGATGCGCGCGCTGATCGGCGTGCTCGTGGCGGCGAACCTGGCGGCGGCGGTGGTGGCGTTCCGGCCTTTCGGCGGCTCGGCGGAGGATCTGCGGCGGCGGGCCGCCGGCTTGGGAGACCAACTGGCTGCGGCGCAGGCGCGGGTTGCCATCACGCGGCGGCTGGTGGACAAGGTGGAAGGGGCGCGGCGCGATGGCGACCGGTTCCTGGCCCAGTACGTGGTGGACCGCCGCAAGGCGTCATCGGCATTGAACGAAGAACTGTTCGGCATGGCGCAACTGGCCGGGGTGAAGCAGGGGCAGACTGCGAACGAGTATGAGGCGATCGAAGGCAGCGACACGCTGCAGATGGTGAATATCCAGGTGACTTTTGAAGGCTCCTACCAAAATCTGACGCGGCTGGTGGACCTGATCGACAAATCGCCGCGGTTCCTGATGATCGAAAGCATACAGACGGCTGCGCCGCAGGGGAAAGCGGCGGTGATGGAGGTTCAGTTCAAGATCCACACCTTTGTGCGGGGCGCGTTGGAGGACGCGCCGTGAAGACCGGCCTGGAAGATAAGAGAAAGGTAGCCGCGCTGGGAGTGCTGGCGCTGGTGGCGGCGTATTTCTTTTACGCCAATGTGCTGGCGCCGCAGGGCGCTCCGCAAGCAAGCGGCCGCGCGGCGGTTGCCAATAATCCGGAAGATCCTCCCACGGTCGCTGCGCCGGTAACCGAGCCATCGCCGCGCGCGGCGGCGCGGGCGGCGCGGCCGGCGGAACGCAACCGAAGCGAGGAATTTCATCCCGTGCTGCATTCCAAGCGTCCGGAAGACCAGATCGATCCCAACACCGTGGACCCCAGGATCCGGCTCGACCTGCTGGCTAAACTGCAGAACGTGGCGCCGGCCGGCGGCGGGCGCAATCTTTTTCAGACGGGCCCCGCGCCGCCGCCGAAGCCGGCCGGGCCGGAGCCGATAATCAAGCCGGCAAAGCGACTGCCCGGCCCCCCGGACGTCTTTCAGCCGCCGCCGCCCGTGGTGGCGCCGGGCCCGCCGCCGCTGCCGCCGATCGCGTTCAAGTATTATGGGCTTACCACGGTTCGCCCGAATGGCAAGCGCACCGCGTTTTTCATGAGCGGCGAAGAGATTCTCATTCGGGCAGTGGGCGACATGGTGGACCGTAATTACCGGCTGGTGAGTATCGGCCTGACTTCGGCGGTGGTCGAGGACACGCAATCGAAGCGGCAACAGACGGTGCCGCTGGCCGAGGAAGCGCAGGTATGAAGACGATCGCGCCAACGAATGTGCCGGAACGGAAGCCAGCGCGCGGAGGCGAGCGCGGCTTCGCCCTGCTGCTGGTGTTCCTGATGGCGGCGGTGATCGGCATCGCGCTCTGGGCGGAGCTTCCGCGAGTGGCCATCCAATCGCAGCGCGCCAAGGAACAACTGCTGGTCGAGCGCGGCGAGCAGTTTAAGCGCGCCATCCAGCTTTTCCTGCGCGCCAACAAGGGGACGCGGTTCCCGGCCGATATGGACGATCTCGACCGGGGATACAACAACCTGCGCTTCCTGCGCCATCGCTACAAGGACCCGATGACGGGGAAGGACGAGTGGCGCATCATCCACATGCAAGGCGGCGTGCTGACCGATTCACTGCTCAACAAGCCGAAGGACAGCGATAAGCCGGACGAGTCGACACTGGGGCAGAACATCAGCGCGCATCTGGGGCTGGGAGAGACCGCCAATGCGGGCCAGGCGGCACCGAACGCGACGAACCGGCGGCGGCCGAGCGAAGGCGGCACCGGCGGAGGAACCGGCCCGGACGGGCAGCCGATCCAGCCGGCCGACGAGGCGAATGGGACGCAGCCAGGTGCCGTGCCAACGGCGGGTAACCAGCCCGGCACCGCGCCCGAAGGAACACCGCAGCCGCCGGGAGTTCCCAGCATGCCGGGCGGGCCGGTGTCGCCCTTTGGCCCTGCGCCTGGCTCAGCCGGTATGCCGGGGATGCCGGGCGGGCCGGGGCAGTTTCCGGGACAGCCGCCAGGCGTTCCCGGGCAATTTGGATTGCCGGGGAACAACCCGGGCGGGACGAACTCTGGCAACACGGGAGACGGCGGGTCAACGGTCGGCGGCTATGGATCGACGGTGGGAAGCAGCTCGGTGACCGGGGCGCCGGCAAACACGCCGGGGCTCTCCGGCGGCCTGAATCCGGCAAATGCGGGCAATGCGGCGAACGGGATGTTTCCGGGTTTCGGTCCGGGGCAGAACGGCGCGGCGTCGAATATGCTGCAGAACCTACTGACACAGCCGAGGCAGTTCGGCACTCCGGGGCTTGGCCAGAATCAGGGCACGGTGATCGGCAGCGGCATGGCCGGCGTTGCTAGCAAGATGGATGCCGAGGGCCTGATGGTCTATAACGACCGCACCAATTACAAAGAGTGGGAGTTCGTTTACGACCCGGCCAAAGACCGCCCGCGCCAGGATCCGCGCAGCATGCTGGTCGGCAACCAAATGGGCACGCCTTCCAATGGGACGCCAGGTACGACGACGCCGTCCAGCCAGCCAGGGATGTTCAACCAACCCGGACAGAGCGGAACCAGCGCACAGACCGGGCCGGGTGGGCAGACCGGAACGAGCGGGCAGACCGGAACGTCCACGAGCACTGGCAGTTCCAGCCAGGCCGGAGCGATCGACATCCGGCCGGGGAAAAAGTAGCGCGGGCGCCAAAATGCATAACCCACGCCCGCAGGCGGGCCCTGGCAAGCTTAAAGCATGCCCCACCTCACGGCTCGGAAAACGACATACCGGCGAAGCTCACCACGCTCGCTTCGTCGATGTTCCACTGTTGATAGCTGAGCAGTTCGCCGCGCGCCCGGGGAACGGTCTTGAGGAAGGTGTAGAACGGCGACGACCCGCACCACTTCAGATCGTCGCGGTTCTCCCGCACCAGTTCCCAGAAGCCGTCCGCGTCGCCTGAGTTGATGCGGGCGATGCGATCGCGGTCGCGCGCTTCGACCTCGTTCATCACACCCTGGCTGGCGCGGGCCTGGAACCGGTCCTGGTAGCGCGCGCCCATGTGCGCCATGTCTACTCCCAGAATCCAGAAAAGCCGTTTGCTTTCGCGCTCGCGCAGTTCCGCCAGCGCATCGATAAAGCGCTGCACTCGCTCGTCGTCTTCCGGCTTGCCGCCTCCGATCAGGCTCTTGACGAACCCTCCGCAAAGAATCGGCAGAATGCGCGCCTGGGGCCCGAGCGCGTGCTGCAGGAAGATCAGCTCCAGCTCCACAGTGTGCTCGAAAGAGTGGCAGTAATCCTCCATCTCAATGGCGCCGGGAGCGCGTTCAGCCAGCCAGTCCACCAACCGGACGTTGGTGGGCGATTCCCCCAGCGGCGTGCGAAAGCTCTTGCGCGTCAGACCGAATTTTTCGGGAGGGCCGTAGTGTGAGGTTGCCAGGATCACAAATGTCCGGTCGCGATCCTCCGGCCGCAACATCCGGTAAGCGGCGCGGTACGATTGCACGCCGCCTTCCGGGCTGGCGTGCGGCGCCGCGATCGCCACCAAACGGCCGTCTCGCGCGGCGGGCCCAGCTCCATTCATGTAGCGCGCCAAGGTCTGGCTGAGAGCTTCGGCTTCGGCCGGGTAGGCGCCGCCGGCGTGGGCGGGCCGGCGCACCGGCTCGGCGGCGAATTGGCGGCGGCGCTCCTGTTCCATGCGGGTGAAATTCTCATCTTCGAGGAACCCCGCTCCGCTCAGCGCCTCCACCAGGCTCCTGGCGACTTCGCCCACGTCGAGATCGCCGGTGAGCCGCACCAGCATGGCTCGCAGATCGAGATCCGTTTTGTTCCCGTCGAAGCAGGCCAGGGATTCCACCAGCAGCGGTGGGACGATGAGCACCGCGTCGGAGAAACGGTGCCCGTCGCGGATCAGCAGCCCGGGGTGGTCGGCGGCCGGCGACGGCAAGAAATCGAGATCGAGGCGGAGACGTGGCAGAGGCTGGGACAAGTGCCTATGGTAGCGCAGGCCGGGCCGGGCTCGCCGCCCGGCTTCGGCAAGCTAAAAGTATGCGCCACCGGCGGTCAGGCGATTCCCAAACGCTTCTGCATCTGTTCGAGCGAGACGCCCTTGGTTTCGGGGAAGAAGGCCAGGACCACCACGAACTGCACCGCCATCATGGCTGCAAAAAAGGCGAACGGCAGAGCGCCGGAAGCGGCCGCGACCATCGGAAACAGAAACGAGATCAGCGCATTCATGATCCAGTGCGTGAAGCTGCCCAGACTCTGGCCCTGTGCGCGCACGCGGTTGGGAAAGATCTCGCTCAGATACACCCAGATCACCGCGCCCTGCGAGAACGCGAAGAAGCCAATGAAGCCCACCAGCAGCCACACCAGCATCGATTCGTGGCGCGTGGTCGAGAAGATATACGACACACCGCCCAGGCAGGCGGCCGTGCCCACCGCGCCCACCAGCAGCAACACTTTGCGGCCGATGCGGTCGATCACGGACATGGCAATCACGGTGAACAGCAGATTGGTGGCGCCTATGGCCACCGCCTGCAGGTCGCTCGACACTTTGCTGAAACCGGCCTTGGCGAAAATATCGTTCAGGTAGTAGAGAATCGCGTTGATGCCGGAAAGCTGGTTGAACATGGCGAGCGAAACCGCCAGCAGAATCGGCAGCCGGTACTTGCGCGAGAATAGCCGTTCCCGGTCATGCCCGTGTTCGGCGTCGATGGAAGCGACGATTTCAGCCAGCTCGCTTTCCACATTCTCCGCGCCGATGGTGGCCAGCGTCCCGCGCGCCTCCGCCACGCGGCGCTTCTGCGCGAGCCAGCGCGGGCTGCGCGGAATGCGAAACAGCATCGCCAGGAACAGAAGGGCGGGCAGCGCGGAAACGCCCAGTTTCCAGCGCCATTCGGCGCCGCCGAGGGAAAATCGTCCCAGCAGGTAGTTGGACAAATAGGCCAGCAGAATTCCCGAAACCACGTTGAACTGGAAGAAGCCCACCAGGCGGCCGCGCCACTTGGCCGGAGAAACTTCGGCGATGTACATGGGGCCCAACACGGAGGAGCCGCCGATGCCCAGACCGCCGATGAAGCGGAAGAAGAGCAGCGCATACCAGTTCCAGGCGAACGCGCAGCCCAGTGCGCTGGCCAGGTACAGCACCGCCATCAGCCGCAGGCTGTCGCGGCGGCCCAGCCGGTCGCCGGGGTAACCGGCCAGCACCGACCCGACCACCGTCCCGCAGAGGGCGGCGGCCACCGTGAAGCCCAGCATCCAGTGCGACAGCCGGTACAACTCGGTCAGCGCGCCGGTGGCGCCGGCGATGACGGCGGAGTCGAAACCAAACAGCAGCCCGCCCAGCGCGGCCACCACGGTGCTCACGAGCAAAGAGGCATTCAGACGCATGCAGCGACAAGCTTATCAGAAGGCGCGTTTCCGGTTGGCTTCCCTACGGGCGCGAACTGTGGGACAATATTCGGCCAGACAGGGGTTTACCGGAATGCGGGGTTGCTACCGCTTTCTTGGAATTGTAATTCTCGCTTGTGTTGCCGGTGTTGCCACGTTTCGCGCCCAGGATTCGGTGGTCGTTATGCCCGGGGATTATTCCCTGACCTTTGTGTTCGGCCCGGGTTTCGCGGCCACCGCCCGGCGGGGCGCGCACGCCGCAGCCTCGGCTTCCCGCCATTGGTTCGCGACGACGCACGCCACGGTCGAACTCAGGCGGGCCGGCAGCCTGGATGGGCGGCGCATTGACGCCAAGATGGCCCCGAAGGCGATGGATCAGGTTTTCACCGACGCGGCAATCGAGGCTCGCACCGCCGACCCCGCGGCGTTCCTCCGTTCTCTGGACGCGGCCGCGCAAGCCGCTGCGCTTCGTCCCGGTATACGGGTTCTGGTCGCCGTTCTGAACAGCCCGCCCCTCTCCAGCGACATGGAGAGCACCATCAAACATCTGGCGGTGTTGTGCCAGACCAACGCCGTGCGCGTGGTCGTGCTCGATATCGTCGAGCCGGGCGCGAAAGTCGCCCCTTCCTCTCTGGAAGTACTGGCGAAGAACACCGGCGGCGCATGGGTACGCCAGGCGGGCAACTTGGAAACCAGCCTCTTAGCGGTTACGCGCGCGGCTAAAGCGGAGGCCGCGCCGCCAGCCGCCGCCCTACCCGCACCGCCCGTGCCGCCGGCCGTTGCCGCACCGCCCGTGCAGCCGGCCGCCGCCGAGCCGCCGGCGCCTCCCGCAGCCGCGGCTGCGCAAACCGAGATTCCGGTGTATGCGCGTTTCATTCGCACTGCGGCGGCCGTCGCGGCCGGTGAGGCCAACGACGCCACCGGCCCGATGCGCGGCATGGTGCTGGCCGAATCGCCGCTGAGCGCGCTCAAATTCCAGGTGGATGACAACGCCGGGACCTACCTGGCGCGCGCCAGAATTATTGTGGTCGCGCGCAACTCGAAAGGCGCCCCGGTGTGGAGCGGCCAGAAGGAGCTCGACATTCGCGGTCGGGTTGGGGGCCTGGACCTGCGGCGGCAGGGCAGCCTGGTATTTCTGCGGAGCCTCGCCGTACCCGGCCGCGATGGTTTCATGATCGACGCCAAAGTGGAGGATCTGCTGGCCGGAACCGCGGGCCAGATCCAGACGCCGTTGCGGGGTGGGCAGGGGGCGCCCGGTTTGATGGCGAGCGATGTGCTGTTCGTGCGCCCGTTCAAGCGTTCCGCCGACAAATTCGAGGCCGACCAAGCTCTCAGCTACGAGGGCGCGGCTTTGTTTCCGGTGCTGGACCCTGTCTTCCAAGCCGGAGATGAGGCCCGCCTCATGCTCTACCTCACCCTCTATCCGGACGTACACGGAGCCCAGCCCGAAATGAGCCTCGAACTCGCGCGCGAGGGGCACGTGGTTTTCCGCATGCCAATGCAGTTTGAGAGCAAAACCCTCGATCCCTCGATGGCGGACGCGCGAACCCAGTCCAAAGGCGCCGCCCTCTCAGGCGGCCTGGCACGGGAATTTCCGTACCTGGCCGATATCAAAGGCGCCAAACTGTCCGCAGGCAACTATCAGGCCATCGTCACCATCCGCCAGGGCAAGAGCGTGATCACCCGTAACGTGCCGTTCCGCGTGCTTGGGGAAGCTCCCGCCGCCACTCCGCAGAAGGCCTTGAGCAAACCGGCCGGTGCGGAAGACGCAGCGGTGGTGCTGCCGGAGATCGAGCCCGCCACCATCGATTCGAGCGGCCTGGCGTTGTCGCATGACGAGCAGAAACGGCTCTGGGACGAGGCCGCGGCGAATGCGCGCGAGTACTCTTCGCGCCTCCCCAATTTCCGCTGCACAGAGGAGACCCACCGCTTCACGGCACCCGCCGCCAAGCCGGATGAGTTGAAGGAATCCAACTCGTTTCGCGACGAATTGACGTTCGAAGACGGCCGGGAAACTTACCGCGTCATCGAGATCGACGGACTCAAGGCCGACGTATCGCGCGACGTTCTGAAAGGCGTCCATTCCAAGGGGGAGTTCGGCTCGATGCTGGCGGGGCTGTTCAAACCGGAGGTCGGTGCTTCGTACAAGTGGGCCGGCCGCGCCATGGCCATGGGCGTCCTCTGCCAGGTATTCGAAGTCGCCGTGCCCAGGGCCAAATCGAACTTCGGTCTCACTTTCAACCGGATGGGCGCGGCCGCCGCCTACACGGGCCAGGTCTTCGTCGACGACGAGACCGGCCTGGTGAGACGCCTCACGATTCAGGGAAGCGGACTGCCGCCCGAATTCCCTTTGCAATCGCCCTCCTTCTCGCTCGAATACGGTATGGTTCGCATCGGCTCGGAAGATTATCTGTTGCCGCTGCGCTCGACCATGCAGGTCAGGCAAGGCAAGATCTTTGTGCACAATGAGAGCGTTTTTCGCGAATATCGCCGGTTCGAGGCGTCCTCCGGAGTCAAGTTCGATAACAAGTAACCGCTCGGTTCAGTTACAGGCGGTATTAATCGTGAATGGTGCGCCGCCGAAAAGCGTAGCCGGGGTCCAGGCCGGTGGCCGGCGTTGCCTGCGCGGCGCTAAGATTCGCCCCTTTTCCTCGGTATTCATGTCTCTGCGAACGCGCCTATGGAACTGGGATGCCAGGTAATTGAGAAACCGCCGCTGAAGAGCGCACTCAGTTCTTAATCGGATTTTCTTGCCATGGCGCTCTTCAAAACGCAAAGTGCGGCTGTCTACGGGATTGACGCTCACCGTATCGATGTCGAAGTGGACATGTATTCGCAAGGCTCGCCGCGCGATTCGCGGATGGTCGGGATGCCCGATGTCGCGGTGCGCGAAAGCCGCGAGCGCATCAAGTCCGCGCTCATCAACTCCGGCTTCGGATATCCCAACAAGACGCTCACCATCAACCTGGCGCCGGCCAGCGTGCGCAAGGAGGGCGGCGGCTTCGATCTGCCGGTGGCGCTGGGCATCCTCGGCGCCATGGGAGTGGTGAAGGGGCTCGACCAGCACATCCTGGCGGGCGAGCTTTCGCTCGATGGCGCCATCCGTCCGATTCGCGGCGCCCTTTCGATCGCCGTTTGCGCCCGCGCCGAGCGAATCCCCAACCTGATTCTTCCCGCCGAGAATGCCGCCGAGGCCGCCGTGGTGGAGGGCGTCAGCGTCTACGGCATGCGCCACCTCGCTGAAGTCGTGGCCCTGCTGCTGCGCCCGCTCGAGTTCACACCCGCGGTTCCGGCCGCCAACGGCCACACGGACGATTCGCCCACCGCTCCGGACTTCGGCGACGTGCGCGGCCAAACCATGGCCAAGCGCGCCCTGGAAGTGGCCGCCGCCGGCGCCCACAACGTTCTCATGATCGGGCCGCCCGGTTCCGGCAAGACCATGCTGGCGAAGCGGCTGGCCGGCGTTCTGCCGCCGCTCACTTTCGAGGAGGCCATCGAGACCACCAAGATCCACAGCATCGCCGGCCTGCTCGGCGCCGGCGGCGGCCTGCTTCATCAGCGCCCGTTCCGCTCTCCGCACCACACCATTTCCGATGCGGGATTGATCGGCGGCGGCATCGGCACGCCGCGCCCGGGCGAGGTCAGCCTGGCGCACAACGGGGTCCTGTTCCTCGACGAATTCCCGGAGTTCCCGCGCGACGTGCTGGAGATGCTGCGGCAGCCTATCGAAGACGGGTCGGTCACCATCGCCCGCTCCGTGATGACGGTCTGCTTCCCCTCCAATTTCATGCTCGTCTCCGCCATGAACCCGTGTCCCTGCGGATTCTATGGCGATACCGGGCGCGAATGCCGGTGCACGCCGGCCATCATCCAGCGATACCTCAGCAAGATCTCGGGGCCGCTGCTGGATCGCATCGATATCCACGTCGAAGTGCCCGCGGTTCCCTTCAAGGAGTTGCGCGATAACGCTCCCACCGAGTCCTCCGCCCACATCCGCGCTCGCGTCGAGCAGGCACGAGCTCTCCAGCAGGCGCGCGGTTTTTACAATTCCGAGATGCCGGCGCCCCTGATTCGCAAGTTATGCGCGCTTGACGAGGCCGGCGAGCGCACGCTCGAAATGGCCGTCCGCCGGATGAATTTCTCCGCCCGCGCGCACGACCGCATCCTCAAGGTCGCCCGCACCGTCGCCGACCTCGCCGAATCCCCCACCGTCAGCGCCAAACACATCGCCGAAGCCGTGCAATACCGCAGCCTGGACCGGAGCTATTGGAATTGACGCGGGCAACCGCTCCTGACGGTCGCGGCTGGGAACGCATAGGAGCCGCGACCAGAGGGAGCGGTTGGCTCAGTCATTCAGGAACCAGCCGCTCAGTTGTAGGTTGCGTCGATTTGCGTCGACGCGAACCCAATCGTGAATGCGAAATCCAGCCCTGTCGCCGTGAAGGGTGCCGGGGTTGTGTAATTGCTCACCGTCAGATACCCGGTGCCAGCCGGTAACGCCAGCAAAACGGGCGGGGGAACCGTGAACGTGTGAGCGCCCGCTGGAGCATCGCAGGTAAAGCTGGCGTACAACTCCGAGGAAGACGAATTGCCTGTGATTTGAGCGTAAGTGCCGTTGACGCCACCCGTCCAGTCGACAGTCACCCCCTGTGCGCGGCTGATCGTCCCGTCCGAGGCCGAATTGGTCCATACCAGTGGGTTGGGGAAATCCAGCGGAGCACCGAAAGCCGCAACACCGTTTCCGCCGGTGCCGTTAAATGTGAAGTTGCCGCCTGTCGTGGGAACGAACCCCGATGGGAGTTGGGCGCCGTAAAAGCCCGGCAAGACCGAAGATGCGGTTAGCGCTTGCGAAGTCCCGCCGGGCCCCGTAACGGATATCGGCCCGACATCGATCCCGTTCAGGTCGAATGGATTGCTCGCGTTGAACGCAGCCAACGAGAGGCTCTGTGTGACCACGCAGCTTCCCAGCGATGGCTGGGAATTGCTCTGGTATCCGCCCACCAGGTAACCGGCGATGCTTTCAAAATACCCGCCTGCGTCATCCGTGACGATACCCGAGGTATTTGTACTTTGGTCAATCAGGAGGAAGCCAAACTTCACTGTGGTCTTGCCCGCCAGGGTCGCAGCCAAAGCCGGGTCCACGAACGTGAGCGAGTCGGTGCAGGGTCCGTCGGTCGTAGCAATCGGCATCGTCACCATATTGCTCACCAGCGCACTGCTGCCGGTCCCGCTCACTGCTACTACCGAAACCGCGCAGCCAGTGGGGGCGTTTTCCGGGATGGTGACGTTGATTTGATCGACCCCCTGATACCCCGACCTCCCTTGATACGTGATGTTGGATGAGGGCACTTGAACGCCGCCGATATATAGCGCCGTGATGCCGCTCAAGTTATCGAAGTGAGTAGGCGGGCTCACGTCGGTGTCATTCGGATCGGCGCCATCGCCTGCGCCCCAGAAGGTGACCGTTTCACCAAGCTGCGCCGAATAATTCGCAGTGATCAGGTGGCCGGGTCGCGGACTATTCACAATATTGTCGGTGATTCCGGCCAGCACGCCATCGTAGAAATCGAAACCAAAGGCGCTCGCCACTATCGTGATCGGCAGCGGTGTGCTGGTCAGCGCCGTGCCGCTCGAATCGGTGTATGTCACCGTGATCGTGCCCGTTCCTACCGGCGTTGTGGACGGAAGGACCACGGCAAGCAAGTCAAGCTGGGTAGTCGGGTTGCAGATTTGCCCATCGCACGCATAATAAAACGCCGGGTTCACGGTCGTGTTGCCCACGCTGACTGTGACCTTGGAGCCGTTCAGAATGGTCGGAAGGGTCGCGGGGGGAGTCGGCAGAACGGCATGGCTCCCCGGCGTCGTCAATCCTGTGCCCTGGATGAGGATCAGCGTGCCCGGCGCGATGCCGTAGTTCGGCGCCTGGGGCAGAATGAAGCTGTAGTTGTTCTGCACCAGGGTGATTGACGGCGCGGCAGGCCCGCCCAAGGTCACGGTTCCTACCTGGATCTTCGTCCCCGAGGGGCTGTAGGTGACGTACTGCAAGGTGATCGAGCCGCTGCTGACGGCCTGGACCAGGACCCCAGCGTAATTCCCGCCGTTGGTCTGCACCGCGAAAACTTCGTTGACCACCAGGCTGCTGCCGCCGATCGGCGTCGTCGAGTAGATTGTTGTTGACGACGTGAGGATGGTGTACAAAACACCGCTCGAGGCAAAGGTGCTGAACTCGGTGCCGTACGCCGTGGTGAGGTCGGACAGCATGGCTTTGCCCACGGGGGCGATGCTGCTTTGGCTGAAAGTGATATCCCCAGATCCCGATGAGCCGGTGGCGCCGGTGTCCAGGTTCAGGTTGGTTTGCGCCGAAGCGGCCAGCGGCAGTGCTAACGCCATAGCGGCTATGGCAACTGTGTGAAATAGTTTCGACATTGTTCCTCCTCCAAGATGGTGAGTGCAGGACCTATTCTATATCTTCCAGCGCAGTAAACAAAACAAAATGGCGCAGGCCGGTCTCATCACCGGGGCCGGCTGACTGGAAGATAGCACTGAAAAGCTCCCGCGAGTTATATAGTCTGTCCAAGCGGCGGGGGTGGTGTCCTAAGGTTCACCTTGAGGACACTACCGCGGTGGGCAGGCCGGGAGCCTGCCCCACTTGCTACACTGATCGGTGGTGTCGTTCGAGCACATCCTGTTCGCGGTGGATGAGACGGGCATCGCGCTGGTGACCATCAACCGGCCGGAGAAGCGCAACGCGCTTTCGCGAGCGGTGGTGAGGGAATTGGGAGCGGCATTCGATCGCGTCGCGGAAGATTCGGGCGTTCGCGCGGCGATCGTCACCGGCGCGGGCGATACGGCGTTTGTGGCGGGGGCGGATATCGGCGAACTCGCCGGCCTCTCTGGCTTGGAAATGCGCCAGTACGCGCTCGATGGGCAGCGCGCGTTCCGGCGCCTCGAGACTGCGGGCAAACCGTCGGTGGCGGCGGTGAATGGGTTCGCGCTGGGAGGTGGGCTGGAACTGGCGATGGCGGCTACGGTGCGGGTGGCATCGGAAAATGCCAGGCTGGGGCAGCCGGAAGTGAAGCTGGGGTTGATCCCGGGCTTTGGCGGGACGCAGCGGTTGCCGCGGCTGGTTGGCCGCGGGCGCGCGCTCTGGATGTTGGTTTCCGGCGAGCCGATTGATGCGGCCGAGGCCTGGCGCATCGGCCTGGTGAACGCGGTCGCGCCGCTGGCGGAGTTGCTTGGGCGCTCGCGCGCCTGGCTGGAGAAGGTTTTGCAAAACGGCCCGCTGGCCGTGCGGCTGGCGATGGAAGCGGTGGATGCGGGCGTTACCGGCTGCGCGGAGGAAGGGTTGCAACTGGAGGCGGCGCTTTTCGGACTGAGTGCGGCCACCGAAGACGGCCGCGAAGGCACACGGGCGTTTCTCGAAAAGAGGGCCCCGGCGTTTACGGGGAAGTGAACTATGTCGCGAGTATGGGAAGGTCAGCTAAGTGCCGCGGGATTGCGATTTGTCATCATCGTCAGCCGCTTCAACAGCTTTATCACAGACCGCCTGCTGGCGGGCGCGATGGATGCATTGACGCGCACCGGCGCGGCGGCGGACCTGATTGAAATCATCAAGGTGCCGGGCTCCTGGGAGATTCCGCTGGTGGCCGGCGAAGTGGCGCGGACGCATCGTTACGACGCGGTGATCTGCCTGAGCGCGCTGATCCGCGGCGACACGCCGCATTTCGACTACATTGCCGCCGAAGCCGCCAAGGGCATCGCGCACGCCAGCCTGGAGACGGGTGTCCCGGTTTCTTTCGGCGTGCTGACCACCAACACGCTGGAACAGGCCATCGACCGGGCCGGCGCCAAGGGCGGCAACAAGGGCTTCGATGCCGCCATGAGTGCTATCGAAATGGCCAATCTGCTGCGCACGCTGCGCCAGGCGAACTGATGCCTGCCCGCCGCAAGTCGCGCCAGCGCGCCTTGCAAATCCTCTTTCTTTGGGATGCGCGCCGCCAGCCCCTGGAAGAGGCGATCGACGCGTATTTCGATACCCTGTACGCGGAGGAGCACCCGGAGCGGGATGCCTTCGCCGTCAGCCTGCTCGAAGGTGCCATCGCCCACCTGGAGGAAGTGGATGGGCTGATTACGCGCCACGCCGAGCACTGGCGCATGGAGCGAATGCCGGCTGTCGATCGCAACATCCTGCGGCTGGGGGTTTATGAACTGCTGCATGGCCCCACGCCCGCCGCGGTCACCATCGACGAGGCGCTGGAGCTGACGCGGAAATTCTCCGGCGAGGAATCGGTGCAATTCGTGAACGGGGTGCTGGACGCGATTCACCGCAGCCAGTTCGCGGGCGCTCCCGGTGCCCAGGCGGGCGGCGAATCCGGTTAGCGGATTTTCGCAGAACGGGCGAATGTAAATTCATCCGCGGAATTGCGGCCAGGACATGGTACACTGGAATTCTCCCGCGTCCGGCCAAAATTCCAACCGAGCTTGACCTGCTGAATTGGAGGTTTTCTTGACCAAAACACGCATTTTCGTTTTTGCGGTGCTGTGTGGCGTGCTCTGCGCGGCTGCACTCGAGGCCCAGACGCCGGCCGCAGTCACAGTCATTTCGGGGAACGGGCAATTGACTTGCCAACTTTGCATTGTCCCCGGCGGCACCCTGTTCCAGTATTTCGATCCTTTGGTAGTCGAAGTCACCGACGCCAACGGGAACCCGGTGGCCTATACCCAAGTGACTTGGGCGGTCACCGCCGGTAACGCGTATTTTGGCCAGCAGGGCAGCTTCGGCCCCAACAGCACCACCACATCCACCGACAACACGGGGCGGACATCGGTTTCGATTGGCCAGGGGCCAGCCAACCAATCCGGACCGCAGTTCGGGGCGCAGAGCACGATTACCGCGACTGCCGGCAACGCCACGGCCACGTTTTTCGAGTCGCAGTCGGCGCCGGCGTTGAACCAACAGCAGGCCGTGAATGATGTCTACGCGAGCTACGCGGACGCGCCTATATATGCGACGATCACCGGAGTTGCGGGCTCGGCGGCGCCAACCATGGACTTCCAGATGAGCGTTTACACCGACACCGGAACGGGCGTTCCCAACGTTGCCTTGTTCCTGTTGAATGCGGACGGCAGCATCGGACCGTCGGCCACTGTGCCTTCGGCTTACTGCCAGACGCAGCCCGGCGCGGGCAACTATACGGCGCTGACTAACACTGCGGGCGTGGCAACCTGCGACGTGGCGTTCGGACCGGTGGCGGGCTCGGGAACATATAAGGTCGTTACCGGAGGAGCCGTGCCGCAGACGACGGGGAACCCGCCCGATACCAACTTCGAAAGCGGCGCTTATAGTCTCAGCGCGTCGGCGCCGACGGTGGGCGCCGTTAAGGTGTTCAGCGGCAACAACCAACCCATTGCTCTGGCGGGCGCGACGCTCCAGGCGCTGGTGGCCGAGGTGGTCGATACTAACGGGAATCCGCTGGTGGGCCAGGCTGTCACGTGGACCGCAACACCAGCCAACGCCATCCAGCTCAACAACGAAACGACGAGCTCCAATTCCAGTGGATTGGTTGAGGTAGCGAACCCGGTGCTGAGCCTCTCGGCGGTTGGCACCATCACCGTCACGGCTACTTCCAATGCCAACCCGAGCGCTCCCGCGGCCACCTTCACCATCACCGCCGAGCAACCGGTGACGGTGGAGAGTCTCACTATTCCGAGCGGAACCCCCCAGTCCCAGACCGCTGTGGAAGGCGTGGCGTTCACCGATCTGCTGGCGGTGATGGTAACTGGCACCAACGGGCAGCCGATGACTGGCGTCACGGTTTCGTTCGCGTCGACCGGGGTGCCGATCATTCTCTCGGCGACCTCGACAACCACCAACTCGAATGGCGTGGCGCTGGTGACGGCGACGGCGGGGTTGACGCCGGGCTCGGCCACGGTGACCGCCTCCATCGGCACGTACGCCCAGGTCTTCGACCTGACCGTACTGGCGCCGGGGCCGAATCTCAAAGTTTCCGGCTTCGTGAACGGAGCCGACGGCCAGGTCGGTTCGATCTCGCCCTGCAGTATTGGGGCGATTGCCGGCGCGGGAGTGGCCCCGGGCGGGGCTGGCCTGCCACCGGTGGTGGGACCGTTGCAGTATGAAGTGGCGACCGACACGGTGAGCTTCGGGACGGGCGCCTCGGCGATTTCGGCGCCTATCTTCTCGGTCTCGGACATCCCCGACAAGCAGCAAATCCTGTTCCTGGTGCCCTGCGAAGTGACACCGGGCACAGTGCCGGTAACGGTGACCGTGAACGGGGGCAGCCAGACGCTGAGCATCAACGTGCTGCCAGCCAGCCCGGGCATTTTCCAGACCACCCAGTCCGACGGGGTGGTGCGTGCGGTAATCGAGCGGCCGGATGGCTCCTTTGCGAGCCCCTCCAACCCGGCCCGGCGCGGGGAACTCGTCACTGCTTTCGTTACCGGCCTGGGTCCGGTGAGCCCGCAGAACGCGACCAACTCGCTGCCAATCTGGAACACGCCATCGATTGTTAACGGCCAGGTAATTGTCGGCGTCAACAACGAGGGCGCGCCGGTGACGGAGGCACAATTGTCGCCCGACATAATCGGCGTGTATTACATCCAGTTCCAGGTGCCCAGCGATGCGCCGCAGAACAATAACGTGGTGTTCTCGGTTGGCCTGGTACCGGCTGGTGCGACCACGGCGTATTACAGCAACACCGGCGGCAGCAAGATTCCCATTCAGTAATCCTCCTTGCTTTCGGGGCCGGGATCCGACTCCCGGCCCCAATCTTCTTCCGATCCCAGTTTCGACTTTTGTTCGCCATAAGATCTATATGTAGTGTGTCCCGCAATCTGTGTAGATTCGGTGGTACCACAGTAACTCCGTAATAATCAAACACTTCCCAGAAAAACCCCTTGCAAAGACCATAGCCTCGTGGCACTATAAGTTGTGTTAGGGACCTTTTCTGGATAAAAAGTGGATTGGACTCAAGAGCTGCTGATGGTGGAACCCCCGCGGGGGATGTACCCCAGTCGCCTGGACGATAAAGGCCGGGCGAAAATGCCGGCGGCGTTCCAGCAGTTCTTTGCCGCGCTGCGTGAGAAGAAGCTCTTTGTGACAAGCTTGGACCGGCGCATAGCGCAAATATATCCGATGGCGGTATGGCGCCAAAACGAAAAGTTCTTCGACAATTACCGGGACGATCCGCGTCTGGCGCGCAACGTGGCTTTCAACGCGGCGGACCTGGGCGCGGAAGCGGAGATGGACGCGCAGGGGCGGATTCTGTTTTCGCCGGAGCTGCGGCGCGCGTTGGACATCGAAAACGCGCCGGTGCATCTGTTCGCATATCGCGGCCGGATCGAGGTGCTGAGCGAGAAGGAGTACGAAGAACGTAAGCGGGAGGCCTCCGCGACGGCGCCCGAAGATGTGGCGAAGCTGGAAGCGGCGGGGCTGGTCTGATGGTGTATGCATTTTCCCGTGATGGCCGCGGAGTCGCTCGAGTTGCTCGCGGTGCGGGCGGACGGAATCTACCTGGACGCGACTACGGGGCTGGGCGGGCACACGGCGCTGATTGCGGCGCGGCTGGAGAAGGGGCTTGTGATCGCCAACGACCGCGACGGGCAATCGCTGGAGATGGCGCGGCGGAACACGGCCGGGCTGGCGGAGCGCATCCGGTTTCACCAGGGCACCTTCAGGACGCTCGAGCAAACCGTGCGCAGCGAGGGTTTGGAGAGAGTGGACGGTCTGTTGGCGGATCTCGGCGTGAGCCGGTATCAGTTGACGGCGCCGGAGAGAGGTTTTTCGTTCTTGTCGGATGGGCCGCTGGACATGCGCATGGACCCGACCCAGGGCATGACGGCGGCCGATCTGATCAATCACACAGCCGAGAAGGCACTCGCCGACGTGATATTCCAGTTCGGCGAAGAAAGGAGCGCGCGGAAGATAGCCAGAGCAATCGTCCGGACACGGCCCATACGGAGCACGCTGCATTTAGCCAATGTAGTGGAGCGGGCCGTGCACCGGACGGGCCGTCTGCATCCGGCCACGAAGACATTCATGGCCCTGCGGATGGCGGTAAACGACGAACCTGGAGAGTTGGACCGGCTGCTGGAGACAGGGCCGGAAATTTTGCGGGATGGCGGGCGGATGATCGTGATCAGCTTCATGAGCATCGACGACCGCAAGGTGAAAGTGCGATTCCGGGAACTTGCGCGGCAAGGGCGTGCCAGGCTCCTAACCAAGCATCCGCTGGTGCCCGGCGAGCGGGAAACGGCGGAGAACGCGGCCTCGCGCAGCGCCAAGCTGCGCGCCATCGAAATCATTGAGAGAGGGAACTAGACCACCATGGCGACCATGCCAGCATTCTTAGGTAAGACGGCGGCCGCAGGCGCAAGCGCAGCCAGCGCTGCGCCGTGCGTCGCGCGTCTGGCGAAAGATTCCGGCCGGCTGCGGCCGCTGCCGCTGGATGACGTGCTTTTCTTCTCGAAGAAAATCGACAACTCGCGGCTGGTGCGGGCCGCAGACCCGCGGGCGCGCGGCGCGTGCTGGAGCGCGGTGGGGGCGGCCGGCGTGCTGCTGGTGCTGCTGACCGGCACGCTGGTGCCGGCCCTGGCCGGGCGCCTGGAAGGATACAAGCTGGAAGCGCTGAAGGGCGAGGAGCGGCGGCTGCTCGACGAGCGCCGTACGCTGGAGTTGCAGGAAGCCGAACTGGTGAGCCCGGACCGTCTCCAGCAAGTGGCCGCGCGAGAGAACCTGGTGGCGCCGCAGGCGGGCCAGGTGGTGCATCTGGACG
The DNA here is from genome assembly GCA_049511495.1 of Bryobacteraceae bacterium. Taxonomy (GTDB): domain Bacteria; phylum Acidobacteriota; class Terriglobia; order Bryobacterales; family Bryobacteraceae; genus Bog-375. Next base: position 42,356 of record JBEKXZ010000016.1, read on the forward strand.
GCGACAAACCGGACAGTGCTTTTGCGCTGCTGAAGTAGCGGGAACGGGGAGCGTGATTGGATCGCGCAGCGCGGCATGCTGGAGCGTCGTCTGAAATGGCTCGCGGGATTTATCCTGATCTGGGGCGGGGTCATTCTCTGCAAACTGGTTTCCCTGCAGGTGGTGCATCACGGGCAATACGCCGGGCTGGCGCGGGCGCGCCAGGAGCAGGTCGTCACGATCCTGGCTCCCCGGGGCGCTATTCTTGACCGCACGGGCGCGCCGCTGGCGATGAGCGTGCCCACCCAATCGATCCTCGTCAATCCTCAAAAAGTGCCCGATTTGGGCGTGGCGGCCGACATCTTCTCGATGGTCCTGAGGATGGACCGTGCGGACCTGCATGCGCGGCTGGAGGCGGCGCGCCAGGACGGGCGCGGTTATTTCGTGGTGAAGAAAAAAGCGGCGTGGGAAGAGGCGCAACGCCTGCGTGGCATGGGGCTCGACTGGATCCAGATCGACAGCGCCAGCGAACGGCATTACCCAAACAGGTCGCTGGCCGCGCACATCCTGGGCGGGGTGGACTTCGCGGAAAAGGGCAATTCCGGAATCGAAAAAGTGCTGGAAGCGGATCTGGAAGGGGCGCCGGGCGAAGAGCGGGTGTTGACCGACGTCAAGGGGCGTGGTCTCGATGCGCTGGTGGAATCGGAGCCGAAGCCGGGCGCGGCGCTGACGCTGACCATCGACGAGCGGCTGCAGTTCGTGGCGGAACGTGAACTCGCCGGCGCGGCGGAGGCGAAGGGCGCGCACAGCGGGAGCGTGGTGGTGATGAATCCGCAAAATGGCGAGATCCTGGCGCTGGCGAGCTACCCGGCTTACGATCCCAACCTGCCGCCGGACGGGACGGAGGACCCGGAAGCGCGGTTGAATCACGCCAGCTCGGTTCCCTTCGAGCCCGGATCGGTGTTCAAGGTGATCACCCTGGCGGCGGCGCTGGAGACCACCCAGTTGCGGCCGGAGAGCATGATCGATTGCGGGCGCGGTTCAATCACGCTGTTCGGGCGGACGATTCACGAAGCGCACGGCGGATACGGCGTGATTTCGATGGCGGAGGTGCTGAAGCATTCGAGCAACGTGGGCGCCATCCGGATCGGCATGACGGTGGGCGAAGCGCACATGCACGAGTACGTGCGGCGTTTCGGGTTCGGGGAAAGAACCGGCATACCGCTGCCGGCGGAATCACGCGGCCGGCTGCGCAGTCTGGCGCGGTGGAGCAAGGCCTCGCTGCCTTCCATCTCGATCGGGCAGGAAGTTTCGGTGACCGCGCTGCAACTGGCGCAAGCGGCCTCGATCGTAGCCAATGGCGGCCTGCTGGTGAGGCCGCGGCTGGTGCTCAAGAAAGGCAGCCAGACCGTGCCGGCGCCCGCGCCGGTGCGGGCGATCAAGCCGGAGACGGCGATGACGATGCGGCAAATGATGGAGGGCGTGGTGCTACCGGGAGGGACCGGATACCCGGAGGCGCGGCTGGAAGGATATTCGGCGGCGGGGAAAACCGGGTCCGCGCAAATCTATGACGTAGCCGCCAAGCATTATACGCACTACTACAACGGTTCGTTCATAGGGTTCGCGCCGCTCAACAATCCGTCCATCGTGGTGGTGGTGACGCTGAACGGGACGCATGGCAACCTGGGATTCGGCGGCAGGGCGGCCGCCCCAGTGTTCCATGCCGTCGCGACCGAAGCGTTGCGGTTGCTGGATATTCCCAAGGACCTGCCGGAGGCGCCGGCGCCCGTGGCGGTGGCCGAAAACGCCGCGGACAAGGACGATCTGGCGATCGCGGACCTGGGGTCGCACGAACCGAATATCCTGGAAGAGGGGGAAGAGGACGCACCGGTGGTGCCGGCAACGGCCCCCGTTGGGCCGACGGTTCCGGACTTCAAAGGCAAGACCATGCGCGCGGTGCTGGCGGAAGCGGCCGAAAGAGGATTGGCGGTGATTCCGGACGGCAGCGGAGTGGCGCGTTTGCAGCTCCCGCCGGCCGGCAGCGTATTGCGGCGGGGAGAACGGATTCGGGTGCGGTTTTCGAGATGAAGCTGGGCGAGCTATTCTCGGGAATCCGGTTGCGCCGCCCGGCGCCGCCGGATCTGGCAGACGTCGAGGTGGCCGGGCTGGAGTATGATTCGCGGCGGGTGCGGGAGGGCTATCTCTTTTTTGCTTTTCCGGGCAGCCGGGCCGACGGCCGCGACTTCGCGCGGGCCGCGCTGGAGCGGGGCGCGGTTGCGGTGGCGAGCGAATCGGCGGCGCTGGCGGGCCTGGAAGGGCGTTGGATCGAGGTGGATCACGGGCGGCAGGCGCTGGCGCGCGCGGCCCAGTTGTTCTACGGCAAGCCGGACGAGCAGGTGGCCCTGACGGGCATCACCGGAACCAACGGAAAAACCACCACCGGATTTCTGATCGATTCGGTGCTGCGCGCGGCGGGGCTGACAACGGCGCTGGTGGGCACGATCGAGTATCGCCTCGCCGGGCGCGTGCTGCCAGCGGTGAATACGACGCCGGAATCGCTGGACCTGATCCGGCTGCTGGCCGAATTGCGCGCCGAGGGCGGCACGCACGCCACCATGGAGGTTTCCTCGCACGCGCTCGACTTGGGGCGGGTGCATGGGCTGCGGTTCCATACCACGGTGTTCACCAACCTGACGCGCGACCACCTGGATTTTCACGTCACCATGGAAGCTTACTTCGCGGCCAAGCAAAAGCTGTTCGCCGGCGCGGGTAGCCAGCCGCCGGCTTTCGCTGTGCTGAACCGCGACGATAGCTACGCGCGAAGCCTCAACATCGCGTCCGAGACGCGGGTTCTTTGGTACGGGCTGGGCCAGGACCCGGATCTGCGGGCGCTGCATATCGCCTCCGGAAGCCAGCGCCTGCGCTTCGATGTGCAGTATGGCAAGCAGCGTTTCGCGGTGGAATCGCCGCTGATCGGCAAGATCAACGTGTATAACATCCTGGCGGCGTGCGGAGCGGGGATATCCTATGGCCTGGCGCCGGAAACGATCGCGCGCGGCATCGCCAGCTTGCAGGCCGTGCCGGGGCGCTTCGAGCGAGTCGATGAAGGGCAGCCGTTCGTGGTGGTGGTGGATTATGCCCATACTCCGGATGCCTTGCAGAACACGATTGCGGTGGCGCGCGGGCTGAATCCCAAGCGGGTGATCACACTATTCGGCTGCGGCGGCGACCGCGACCGCACTAAGCGGCCGCTGATGGGGCAGGCGGCGGCGGAGCTGAGCGATTTCGTGGTGCTGACCAGCGACAACCCGCGTTCGGAAGATCCGCTGGCGATCATGAACGACGCGCTGGTGGGGATTCGCCGCGTGGATAAACCGCTGGTGGTGGAACCGGACCGGGCGACCGCCATCGCGCGCGCTCTGAACGAAGCGCGCGAAGGCGACCTGGTGATTCTAGCCGGGAAGGGTCACGAGACGTACCAGGTCTTGCAGGACAAGACCATTCCGTTCGACGACCGGACGGTGGCCCGCGAAGTGCTGCGAGGTTATGGGTATCATCCGCCGGATTGAACCATGACCTTGGATTTACAGGAAGTTGCGCGCGCGATGGCGGCTGCGGGCGAGGTAGCGGCGCGGCCGGCGGCGGGTTGGAGCGTCGACACCCGGACACAGCAGCCCGGCGATGTATATTTTGCGCTACGCGGCGCGAACCGCGATGGCCACGATTTTGTGCCGCAGGCTCTCGAGCAAGGTGCGGCGGCGGTGGTGGTCGAATCGGCGCGGGGCGCGGGCCCGGAGGGCAGAGTGCTCCGCGTGGCGGACACGCTGGTAGCGCTCGAGGATCTGGGATCCTGGGCGCGGCGGAAGTGGGGCGGAACGGTGATCGGGGTGACGGGCAGCGCGGGAAAGACCACCACCAAGGACGCGATTGCGCACCTGCTCGAAGTGCGCGGGCCGGTGGGGCGGACGGTGGGGAATCTGAATAACCGCATCGGCGTGCCGCTTTCGATTCTGCGGCTGCCGGATGCGGCGCGGACGGCCGTGCTCGAAATGGGAATGAATCACGCGGGGGAAATTCGCACGCTCGCCGGCGTGGCGTGGCCCGAAATCGGCGTGGTCACCAACGTCGGATATGCGCACGTGGAATTCTTCGATTCAATCGAAGGCATCGCGGCGGCCAAGCGGGAACTCGTCGAGTGCCTGCCGCGGGACGGTGTAGCGGTGCTGAACGCCGACGATGCGCGCGTGCGGGGTTTTCGCGAGTCGCACCCGGGGCGTTCGGTGACGTTCGGTTTTTCGGAAGAAGCGGACGTGCGGGCGGAGGGCGTCTCAGCCACCGGCGCGGGGACGCGGTTTCGCGCCCTGGGCGTGGACTTCGAGACCGGCCTGACAGGCACGCATGCAGTGATGAACCTGCTGGCGGCGCTGGCCGTGGCACAAGTGCTGGAGATTCCGCCGCAGGAACTCCGCGAGGCGGTGGCAAGCTTCACGGTGGATTCGATGCGCGGCGGCCGCTCGGTCCACAACGGCATCGTGGTGTGGAACGACTGCTACAACTCGAATCCGGAGGCGGCGCAGCGGATGATCGACGTGCTCAGCCAGACTCGCGCGGCGCGGCGCTTTGCGGTGCTAGGCGAGATGTTGGAGCTGGGGCATGCCGCCGAGGCGTTGCACCGCCAGGTGGGCGCTTACGCGGCGCGGCACGGAGTGGATGTTTTGATCGGCGTGCGCGGCCAGGCGCGACTGATGGTGGAAGCGGCGGCCGCCGGGGGAGTTCGCGCGGCGCAGTTTTTCGAGGACCCGGACAAGGCGGGGGAATTCGTCCGGGAAATGGCGCACGCGGGAGACGCCGTGCTGTTCAAAGGCTCGCGCGGCGTGCGCATGGAACGGGCACTGGAAAGATTTCAAGCGGAGGACAGGCCGGGTTCCTGAGCTCCGCAACACCGCCGTTGACTTCAACGCGATGCTTTACTACCTACTCTACGAGCAGCTCTTCCGGCACGCCAGCGCCTTTCGTGTCTTCCGCTACACGACCTTTCGCACGGCGTTTGCCAGCATGACGGCGCTGTTCCTGTGCATCGCGCTGGGGCCGTGGCTGATCGCGAAGCTGCGGCAATTTCAAATCGGCCAGTTCATTCGCGAGGAAGGCCCGAAGTCGCACCAGAAGAAGGCAGGGACGCCCACCATGGGCGGGGTGCTGATCATCATTTCGATCGTCATCCCGACCCTGCTGTGGGCGGACCTGCGCAACGTTTACGTGTGGGTGGCGATGGCCGCGCTGATGGGCTACGGGTGGATCGGATTTCTGGACGATTACGCCAAGGTCACCAACCGGCGCAACCTGGGATTGTCGGCCAGGAGGAAACTGTTGTACCAGTTTGTGTTGGGCTTCGGCTTCGCCGCCACGCTCCTGGTGCTGCGCGCGAACGGGCAGTTTTCTACCGCGTTGAACGTTCCGTTTATCAAGACATATCAACCATCGCTGCTGATCGGCGGGCTGCTCGCGAACCATTGGACGTACCTGCTCGGCGTGCTGCCGTTCGTTGCGTTCGTGGCGCTGGTGGTGGTGTTTTCGTCGAACGCGGTGAACCTGACAGACGGGTTGGACGGCCTCGCGATCGGGCTGATGGTGATTTCGGCGGGTGCGCTGACGATGCTGACTTATGCCGGCGGTCATGCGCAACTGGCCCAGTACTTGCAACTGGCGCGCAATCCGCACTCTTCGGAACTGACCGTATTTTGCGGTTCGATGACCGGCGCCAGTTTGGGGTTCCTGTGGTACAACGCGCACCCGGCTGAGATCTTCATGGGCGACGTCGGATCGCTGGCATTGGGCGGCAGCATGGCGGTGGTAGCGGTGCTGATTAAACAGGAAGTGCTGCTGGTCTTCATCGGCGGCATTTTCATTCTGGAGGCGGTGTCGGTGATTCTCCAGGTCGGCAGCTACAAGCTGCGCAACGGCAAACGCATTTTCAAAATGGCCCCGCTGCACCATCATTTCGAGCAGTTGGGATGGACGGAATCGAAGATCATCGCGCGCTTCTGGATCGCTGGCCTGGTGCTGGCGCTATTCGCGCTGACGACGCTGAAATTGAGATGATCACGAATTGGGCCGGCGCCAGAGTGCTGGTGGTCGGCATGAAGAAATCGGGGCTGGCATCGGCCGAACTGCTCGCCGGGCTGGGGGCGCGTGTGCGGGCCACCGACTTGAAGCCCCTGTCCCAACTGGGCGAGGCGGCGGACGTGCTGGCGCATCTCAACATCCCCTTCGAATTGCAGACGCCGGCGGTGTTTTCCGAGTGCGACGCGCTGGTGATTTCGCCCGACGTACCGGCCGATCTGGCGCCGCTCGCCGCTGCACGCGAGCGCGGCGTGAAGGTGATTGGCGAAGTCGAACTGGCGGCGTCGTTCCTGAAGGGGCGGACGATCGGCGTCACCGGCTCCAACGGCAAGACGACCACGACCAGCCTGATCGGTCACATCCTGCGTGCGGCGGGTCTCAAGACGCAGGTCGGCGGCAACATCGGAACGCCGGTGACGGCGATGATCGCGACTTCGCGCGAGGACGGCTGGAACGTGCTGGAGCTTTCCAGCTTTCAGCTCGAGACCATCCGCGATTTCCATGCCCATATTGGCCTGGCACTGAACGTCACGCAAAATCATCTGGACCGGCATCACGCCTTCGAGAACTACGCGGCGGCCAAGGCACGCTTGTTTCGCAACATGACCGCCGGCGACTTCGCCATTCTGAACGCAGACGATCCCGTGGCCGCCGGCTATGCCAAACAGACGGCGGCGACGGTGGAATGGTTCAGCGGCACGCACGAAGTGGAGCGCGGCGCCCACCTGTGCGGCGAGAAGCTGGTGCTCGATGGCCGGCTTCTGATGGAAGCCGGCGAAATTCCGTTGCGCGGGCGGCACAATGCGGAGAACGTACTCGCCGGCTCGATCGCCGCCGCGCGCGCGGGCGTGGGGAGCGATGCGATTGCCGCCGCCGTCAAGACGTTTCAGGCCGTCGAACACCGGCTGGAGTTTGTGCGCAAGGTTGGTGGCATCGACTTCTATAACGATTCGAAAGCCACTAGCGTGGACGCCACGCTGAAGGCGCTGGACGCGTTTCCCGGCGGCCTATGGGTGATTCTGGGCGGCAAGGACAAGGGCCTGGATTTTTCGGCACTGCGCGAGCCGCTGGCGAGGAAAGCGCACGCGGCGCTGCTGATTGGCGCGGCGGCGCCGAAGCTGGCTGCACAGTTGCGCGGGGCGCTGCCGCTGGTGGAATCGGGCACGCTGGACGCGGCGATCGGCTACGGCTACCGGAACGGCAGCGCGGGAGACACGGTGCTGTTGGCGCCGGCCTGCGCCAGTTTCGACCAATTCCGCAGCTTCGAGCATCGCGGGGAAACGTTCAAACAAATTGTGAACGAGCTCGAGCGAGAGAACTGACATGCCGCAGAGACTCAAAACCGACTGGATTCTCTTCGCTGCCGTGCTGGCGCTGGTGCTGTTCGGTCTGCTGATCGTCTACAGCGCCTCCTCGATCATGGCCCGGCTGGACGCGCGCTACAACTCGAGCTGGTATTTCGCGATCCGCCAGGCGGGTTACGCGGTGGTGGCGGTGGTAGTGATGATGGCGCTCAAGCGCACCCATTACCGCGTGTTCCAGAGTCCGGCGGTAGCCTTCAGCGCCATCGGCGTGGCGCTGATGCTGCTGTTCGCGGTGTACTTTGTGGATGCGGCGCACCACCGGTGGCTGCGGCTGGGAGGGCCGGTGGGAGTGCAGCCGTCGGAAGTGGCCAAGCTGGCGCTGGTGATCTTCCTCGCCTTCTTCGTCACCTGGCGCGCGCGCGCCATCAACGACGCGAAGCACACCCTGGTGCCAGCGGCGCTGGCGGTGGGGTTTCTGATTTTCGCGGTGGTGGTGCCGGACCTGGGAACGGCCGTGGTGCTGGGCGTGGCCGCCATGGTGGTGTTCTTCGTGGCCGGGCTGCAATGGCGGTATTGCTTCATTGTGGCGGCGATGGCGTTTCTGGGGCTGGTGGTTTCGATTTTCGCTGAGCCTTACCGTCTGGGGCGCGTGATCCGCTTCTTCGATCCCAGTTTCCAGTACGTATCCCGCATCGACCCGCACGGCTGGCTCAGGGCGCGCAGCGAGAGGACGCTGCGCACGCGCGATACCAACTACCAGTTGGAGCAGTCGCAGATCGCCGTGGGCGCGGGCGGTGTGGGCGGCGTGGGGCTGATGAACGGGCGGCAGAAGCTGTTGTATTTGCCGGAGGCGCACACCGATTTCATTTACGCGGTAGTGGGCGAGGAGATGGGCCTCGTCGGCACGGTGGGTTTGCTAGCCGGGTTCCTGGTGATCCTGTGGCGCGGCCTGCGGGCCACGTTGCGCATACGCGACGACTTCGGGCGCTACCTGGCGCTGGGCGTGACGATGGTGATCGTGGTGCAGGGCTTCATCAACATGAGCGTGGTGCTGGGCATCATGCCGACCAAGGGAATTCCGCTGCCGATGATCAGCTACGGCGGCAGCTCGCTGGTGAGCACGCTGGCGCTGCTGGGGATTTTGATGAATGTGAGCGAGCATGCCGGATAAGCCGTCTGCGCGCGCCCCGTTACTGATGGCTGGTGGAGGGACGGGCGGGCACGTGATCCCGGCGCTGGCGGTGGCGCGGGAGTTGCGGCGGCGGGGTCATGAAGTGTTTTTTGTGGGCACCGAGCGCGGCCTGGAAGCCAGGCTGGTTCCGGCCGAAGGGTTCGAGTTGAGAACGATCGAAATCGGCGGGTTGAATCGCGTGAGCGCGCGCCAGAGGCTGGCGACGCTGGTGCGTTTGCCGTTCGTCACGCTGGCCTCGATGAGCTACCGCGCGTCGGCGGTTTTCAGTATGGGCGGTTACGTGGCTGGGCCGCCGGTGATGGCGGCGCTGGTAAAACGTGTTCCCGTGGTGGTGATGGAGCCGAACGCGATTCCCGGATTCACCAATCGCGCGATCGGGCGGCTGGCCGCACGTGCGCTGATTTCCTTTCCCGAAACGGCGCAGTATTTCGCGCGGGGCAAGTCGGAGTTGACCGGGTTGCCGGTGCGCGAGGAGTTCTTCCGGATCCCGCCGAAGCCGCGTGGCGATCGGCTGGACGTTCTGATCACGGGCGGCAGCCAGGGGTCGCGCACGCTCAACCGGGCCAGCCGCGAAAGCTGGCCGCTGTTCCGCGCGGCGGGGTTCCCGATCCGCATCGTACACCAATGCGGCGCGAACGAGGTGGGAGAGATGCAGCAGGCGTTCGCGGCCTCCGGTTTGGACGGAGAGGTGACGCCGTTCATTGCCGACATGCCGGCGGCGTTCGCCGCGGCCGACCTGTTGGTGTGCCGTGCCGGCGCGGGCGCCGTTTCGGAGCTGGCCGCGGCGGGCAAGGCTTCCATTCTGGTTCCCTTCCCGTTCGCCGCCAACGACCACCAGACGCGCAACGCGGAAGCCATCGAGCGGGGCGGGGCGGCGCGGTTGGTCCGCGACGCCGGGATGAACGGGGAACGCCTGTACACGCTGGTGCACGAGCTGGCCGCGGCGGAGGGCGCGCTCGAGCGGATGGGCGCCGCGGCGCGCCAGTTTGCGCGGCCCGGCGCGGCGCAGCGGGCGGCCGAAATCCTGGAGGAGGTGGCGGGGTGGTAGGGCGTAATGGGTGCGGAGCAAGGCATGGCTTGTGGGGCAGCTTGCCAAGCTGCGTGCCGATTGTCAATCGGCACGCGCGGCGATTGGCAATCGCCGCGCAGGATGCCATCCTGCCCCACCAGACCCCTTTCTTTAGCCCATGCCGGGCCAATTCCCGTTCCGCACCTACACCTTTTCGATTGACACTGGCCGCGCTAACCGAAACAATATAGTAAGGAAATGTTTTTTCGTCCACAGCACTTTCACTTCACCGGGATCGGGGGCATCGGCATGAGCGGCATTGCCGAGGTGTTGCTGAATCTCGGGTATGAGATCAGCGGCTCGGATCTGCGCATCTCGGCCACCACGGAGCGGCTTGCCGGCCTGGGAGCGCGAATCTACGAAGGCCACGCCGCATCCAACGTGGCCGGGGCGCGCGCGCTGGTGGTGAGCTCGGCGGTGGACGAGCAGAATCCGGAGGTGGTTGAGGCGCGGCGGCTGCAGATTCCGGTTATCCCGCGGGGAGAGTTGTTGGCAGAGCTGATGCGCCTGAAGTACGGCATCGCGGTGGCGGGCAGCCATGGCAAGACGACCACTACCTCCATGGCGGCAACGATCTTGAGTTGCGCCGGTCTCGATCCGACGGTGGTGGTGGGCGGGAAAGTCGGCACCATGGGCGGCGCCAACGCCAGAGTGGGACGCAGCGATTTTCTGGTGGCGGAATCGGATGAAAGCGATGGCTCGTTCGTCAAGCTGGCGCCGATTGTGGCGGTGGTCACCAATATCGACCGCGAGCATCTGGACCACTATCCGTCGCTGGAGGCGATTCAGGCGGCGTTCCTCGAGTTTGTCAACAAGGTGCCGTTCTACGGCGCCGCGATCGTCTGTCTGGACGACGCCAACGTGCAGGGCATCCTGCCCGCGATCCGGCGGCGCACGATTACCTACGGCACCACCGCGCAGGCCGATATGGAAGCCGGCGAGATTGCGTGCGGTTCCTTCTCGAGCGACTTCCGGCTGCGCTCGCGCGGGAACGATCTGGGCCGCTTCCACCTGCGCATTCCCGGCCGGCACAATGTGCTGAATGCCACTGCCGCGGTGACGGTGGCGCTGGAGCTCGGAGTGAAGCCGGATGCGATTCGCGAGGCGCTGGCGACGTTCAGCGGCGTCGACCGCCGTTTTCAGGTGCGCGGCAAGGAGCGGGGCATCACGGTGGTGGACGATTACGGCCATCATCCGACCGAGATACGGGCGACGCTCGACGGGGCGCGCCTGTGCGGCTTTAACCGCATCCACGTGCTATTCCAGCCGCATCGTTTCTCGCGAACGTTTCACCTGATGGACGAATTCGGGCGCGCGTTCCATCAGGCCGACAGCGTGTTCGTGCTGGACATTTACGCGGCTTCGGAAAAGCCTATCGAGGGAGTGACGGCGGAAGCGCTGGTGGAGCGGATACGCCAGTTCGGCCACCGCTCGGTGGAGTATGCGGGCAGCATGGCGCGCGGGGTGGAGGATCTGCTGGCGGTGGCGCGGGCGGGCGACCTTGTGCTCACACTCGGCGCAGGCAACGTGTGGCAGGCGGGCGAAAAGGTATTGGAGCGATTGCGCGCGGAGGCACCCAATGCCGCGTGAGAACAAGAAGAGCGGCCGCATTCGCTGGCGGCTGTGGCTGGGCCTGGCGGCGGTGTGCCTGGCGTGTGCATTCACTGCGGTGGCGGCCCTGAAGCTGCGCGACTACATGTCCACCGACCCGCGGTTCGCGCTGTCGCGCGACCACCAGGACGCGCTGTCAATCGCAGGGTTGCGTTACGCGCCGGCATCGAAGGTGCGGCACGTTTTCGACGCCGATTTCGGCCGCGGAATTCTTACCGTGCCGCTGGCCGAGCGGCGGCGCCGCTTGCTGGCGATCGATTGGGTAAAAGATGCGTCGGTCTCGCGCGTCTGGCCGGACCGGCTGGTGGTGCGCATCCGCGAGCGCAACCCGGTGGCGTTCGTCTTGTTGGGGAGCAGTGTGGTGCTGATCGACGCCGAAGGTGTGATGCTGGAGCCGCCCTCGCAGGCCTCGTTTACATTTCCGGTGCTGAGCGGAATCCGCGAGGACTCCACGGAAGAGACGCGGCGCGAGCGCGTGCAGGCGCTGCTACGGCTGGAAGAGGATATGGGCTACCTAGCCAGGGATGTCTCCGAAGTGGACGCCTCCGATCCGGAAAATATGCGCGTGGTGGTGCAGGTGGATCACCAGGCTGTGTCGTTGCTCCTGGGTGACGCAAATTATGGGCGGCGCTATCAGAATTTTCTCGGTCACTTCCAGGAAATCGAGCAGCGGTTGCCGCGGGCGAGGACCTTCGATCTCCGGCTGGAGGATCGCATCACCGCGAAGGAATAGGGAATCCAGCGGATGCCGGAAAAACCGATATACGCAGTGGGACTCGACGCGGGCAGCTCCCGGACGCGCATGGTGGTTTGCGGGGTTGAGGATCGACTGCGTCTGCTCGGTTGCGCAGTGGTAGAGTCGCAGGGCTGGTCGAAGGGATCGATCGCGGATCAACAGGCGGTGGGCGAATCGATTCTGGCGGCGCTCGAAGAAGCGGAGTTGAGCGCGGGCGTTTCGGTGGAGTCGGCCGTGGTTGGGATGGGTGGCCCCAGCTTGCGCGGCGCCGCCGGGCGCGGTGTGCTGGAACTGGGCTACCCGCGGGAGATTCAGCAGCGCGATGTGAACCGGGTGAAGGAGCGCGCCGCGCGCGTGCAGTTGCAGGAAGACCGCATGGTGCTGCAATTGTTCCCGCAGGATTTCGTGGTGGACGATCACCCGGGCCACCGCGATCCGCGCAAAATGACGGCAGCGCGGCTGGAGCTGAATGTTCACCTGGTGACGGCTTCGGCGCGGGAACATAGGGCGCTGGTGGGAGCGGTGAACCAGGCGCACCTGGTGGTGGAAGAGACCATCTTCGAGGCGCAGGCGGCTTGGTACGCGGCAGTCAAGCCCGAGGAGCGCCGGGAGGGCGTGGCGCTGGTGGATATCGGCGCCGAATCCACCTCCCTGGTGGTGTACTACGACGAGGCCATGTGCCTGGCTTCAACCGTGCGGGTTTGCGGAAGCCACTTCACCAGCGACCTGGCGCGCGGCCTGTGTGTCAGCCCGGCGGAGGCCGAGCAGGTGAAGCTCGAATACGGGCGCGCCAGCGCCAAGGGTTCGCCCGACAACGCTCTGGTGGAATTGCCGGCACCGGAGAGCTACGAGCCGCGGCAAGCGCCGAAGAGGCACGTGGACCTAATCCTGGAATCGCGCGCGCGCGAGCTCTTTCAACTAGTGCGCGGCGAGCTAGCACGGGTGAGTATGGAGCAGGCGCTGCTCGGCGGCGTCTTCCTAGCCGGCGGCGGCGCTCGACTGGCGGAGATACTCGACGTGGCTGCAGACGAGTTGAAGTGCCAGTCGCGATTCGGAATCGCGGAGGGAATCGTGGATTGGCCAAAGGAGATGGACTGTCCGGAATGGTGTACAGCGGCCGGCCTGGCGATGTACTCGGCAAAACTGAAGGCACAAACGGAGCGGCAGCGGGCAGCGGTGGGCTGGTTGAGCAAGATTCTATAGTGGGAGGCGGCAGAAGAAAATGGGACTGATGGACTCGCGTATCGACGACTTTAAATACGAAATCGCGGAGGAGACCCACCTGGCAACCCAGATCAAGGTGGTTGGCGTGGGCGGGGGCGGGTGCAACGCCGTGGCGCGCATGGTGCGGGAAGGCGTAGAGGGGGTCGACTTCTGTGTGATGAACACGGACCTGCAGGCGCTGGAGGCAGTCGAAGTTCCCCACAAGCTGCAACTGGGGCCGAAGCTCACACGGGGGCTGGGCGCCGGCGCAAATCCTGAAATCGGCCAGCAGGCCGCGCTCGAAAACACCGACCACATTCTGGAGGTGCTGGAGGGCGCGGACATGGTGTTCGTTACCGCCGGACTGGGCGGGGGAACCGGAACCGGCGCCGCGCCGGTGATCGCCAGCTTGGCCAAGGAAATGGGCGCGCTGACGGTGGCGGTGGTGACCAAACCATTCGGATTCGAAGGCCCGCGGCGCATGCGGCTGGCCGAAGAGGGGCTGCGCAGACTGGCCGCGGCGGTAGATACGGTGATCGCCATTCCCAACGACCGGCTGCTGGCCCTGGTGCCGCGCGGCACCAGTTTCTTCGAGGCGTTCAAAGTGGCGGACGACCTGCTGCGGCAGGCGGTGCAAGGCATCAGCGATATCATCACCACGCCGGGATTGATCAACCGCGACTTCTCCGACATCAAGGCCACCATGCTCGGCATGGGCTACGCGATGATGGGCACCGCGGTGGGACGCGGCGAGAAAGCCGCGGTGGACGCAGCGCGCCATGCCATCAGTTGCCCGCTGCTCGAGGACTCGCGCATCGCCGGCTCCAAGGGCATCCTGATCAACATCACCGGTTCCAGCCGCCTGGGGCTGCACGAAGTGAACGAGGCGTGCTCCATCATCCGCGAGGCGGCCGAATGCGAGGATGCGCAGATCAACTTCGGCGTGATTCTCAACGAGAGCCTGGCGGATGCAGTGAAGATCACCGTGATCGCCACCGGTTTCCAGCCCGAGCAAAAAGCCACGGTGGCGGAGCAAGCGCCGCTGGCGGGAGAGCGCCGGCCCGGTGCGGTGACCAGAGTGCGGTCGCTGGGCGCGGAGCCCGAGCCCTTTCCACCACCGGCCCCAGTGTCGGCGGAACCATCGATCGCAGTGTCCGCGCAGGTCCACGAGCCGGCAGCGCCTGCCGTGGAAGAAGCATCGATGGAATTCGATCCGGAAGACCTGGACACCCCGGCATTCATGCGGCAGGGGCGGCTGCTGAATTAGGAGCGCGTTCATGGCACACGCACTTTTGCGTGCCGCATCGACACTCGTGTCGATGCCCGGCGGGGGCGCTTACGCGGCGGGTGTTCGCCGGGCGTCGCGAAGAGTCGCGGCGTGCCGCCACGGCCATTGACGCCGGTTATAATCGAAGTTCTCCATGAAAGCTCGCGTTTTTGTTTCCTTGAAGAGTACGGTGCTCGACCCGCAGGGGCAGACGGTGCGCGCGGCGCTCGAAGGCCTCGGCTATCCGGCAATAACGGATGTGCGCCAGGGCAAATTCTTCGATATCGCCATCGCCAGCGGAGTGACCTGCGAACAGGCGCGGAAAGATATCGAGACCATCGCTCACGATGTGCTCGCCAACCCGGTGATTGAAGAGTATCGCGTGGAATTGCTGGACTGAGCGAGCCCGGCTGGCGGCCGGGGGCACTCGCCACTTTACCGGTGCTCGGCTTGAAAGTGGCAGAGACGCAGTTCCCTGTGGTACGGGCAAGCTAGCACGCCCTACCTACACACCACACCCGCCTGGACACGCGGGCCGCTATGCTATACTCGAAGAGTTTCCCGTTCGCAAGGACCCCCGGAAATTCTATGCCTAAGCTCAAGACACATAAAGGTGCGGCCAAACGGTTCAAGAAAACCGGCACGGGGCAAGTGATGCGCAGTCACGCTTTCGGCCGGCATATCCTGACCTCAAAGCCGCACAAGCGCAAGAAGAAGCTGCATCGGAAAGTGCTGGCCGATCCGTCCAACCAGCCGGCTCTCAAGCGCATGCTCCCCTATTAAACGGGTGCGCGGCGAGCGCGGACGGTGCGCGTGGCACGTGCCCGTTCCGCCAAGTCCATTTCATAAGGAGATTGAAACGTGCCCAGAGTCAAACGTGGTACCCACCGCCGGGATGCCCGGAAAAAGACGCTCAAACAGGCGTCGGGTTATTTCCTTACTAAGAGCAAGCTGAATCGCGCCGCGCAGGAAGCGGTCGAGCGCGGTCTGAAGTTCGCCTACGTCGGGCGCAAGAACAAGAAGCGCGAGTTCCGCGCGCTGTGGATTGTGCGCATCAACGCCGCCTGCCGGGAGGCCGGCATTTCATACAGCCGGTTCCTGAACGGGCTGAAGGCCGCCCGCCTGGAACTGAACCGCAAGGTGCTGGCCGAGGAGGCGCTGCACGATGATGCGGCGTTCCAGCAACTGGTTTCGGTGGCCAAGTCCGCGCTGGAAGTCAAGGATTCCGCCCGCGCGGCGCTGGAAAAGAAATGACGGCTGGCAACCAGCCGGATCCGCTCACCAGCCTGGAGGATCGCATCCAGCAGGCGGTTCAACTGGTGGGCCGCCTGCGCCGGGAAAAAGAGACGGCGCTCGCCCAGGCCGCCGAGGCCCAGGCCGAAGCCGGGCGGCTGGCGGACGAGCTCGCGGCGCTGCAGGGCGAGCGCAAGCAGGTGCGTACCCGAATTGAAAAGCTGCTCGAACAGATCGAGCAATTGAGCAACGGATAGCGAATTCCGTTGGCTGGAGAAGCATGGAAAGCCCTCCTCCCGAAAAACAGACGGTGCGGGTTACCATTTTCAACCGGCAGTACGCGCTGCGCGCGGCGGGCGATCCCAGGGACATCGAACGCACAGCGGCGCAGTTGGACGATCTGATGCTGGCGCTGGCCGCCAAGGCGCCGAACGCGGATCCCACTCACATCGCCGTGCTGGCTTGCCTGCACCTGGCCGATAAGCTGACCGCTCTCGATCGGGAGATGGAGGCGCTGCGCCGGAGTGTCAACCAAAAGAGTGAAAAATGCCGCGGCATGATCGAGGAGTTGATTCGCTCGGCCGAGGCGGGCGTATAATGCCGCGCATTTGGCTGGGCCTCCTGGCCACGCTGGCTGTGGTAGCCGGGCCGGCACTGGAAAATGAAATCGCGCAGTGGCGCCGCGCGCGCGCGTCGGCGCTGCAGGCCGAGGGCGGCTGGCTCACCGTGGCCGGGCTTTTCTGGCTGCATGAAGGCGCGAACTCTTTTGGCTGTGATCCCGCCAGCGAAATCGTGCTCGCCGATGGACCCGCCCAGGCCGGCGTTTTTGAACTGCGCGCCGGCTCGGTGACCGTGACCATGAAGGGCGAAAGCGCACGCCGCGAATTGCAACCGGATTCCTCCGACTTGGTTAAAGCCGGCCGTCTCAGCCTGTTCCTCATCAAGCGTGGCGACCGGCTCGGCATCCGTCTCAAAGACCCCGAGAATCCGGCGCGCAAGGCATTCCACGGTCTGGACTATTTCCCCGCCAGCGAGGCGTACCGCGTGACGGCGCGCTGGGTGGTCTCGCCGCGCCAGATTCCCGTTCTCAACGTCCTTGGCCAAACTGAACCTTCCCTCTGTCCCGGCTACGCCGAGTTCCGCATTGGCGTGAAAGAATTGCGTCTTTACCCGATTCTGGAAGCGCCGGATGCCCAGGAGCTGTTCTACATTTTTCGCGATCAGACCAGCGGCCGGGAGACATACCCAGCCGGCCGGTTCCTCTACTCGGCCCTGCCCAAGGATGGCCGCGTGGTCCTGGATTTCAACAAAGCAGTCAATCCGCCTTGCGCTTTCACGGCCTATGCCACCTGCCCGCTGCCACCACCGGAAAATCGATTGCCGGTCCGGATTGAAGCCGGCGAAAAGAAATATCATTAAGTTCGATTCAGGTTGCGGCCTTCGCCATAACTCGAACCCCGCGGCCAGTGTTGATGTTCAACAGGAGGAAAACATGCGAAACACGAAATTGACGATCATTCTTGCCGTAGCAGCGGCCCTCGCCTTTTCCACGTTGGCGTTGGCGGCACGCCATCCGCGCTACCTGCACGCGCGGACCGATCTCCGCACCGCGCTGCTTCTGCTGCGCGTCCATGATCAGCCCAACGTCATGCGGCACGTACACCAGGCGGATGTGGAGATCGACCAGGCGGTGAGAGAAATCGACCACGCGGCGGTGATCGACCACAAGGACATCTTGGACAATCCGCCGATCGATCACAACCTGGACCGTCCCGGCAGATTCCACAAAAGCCTGGAATTACTAAGAGCCGCCCGCACCGATATCGGCCGTGAGGAAGACAACCCGCGCGCCATCGGCTGGCGTGACGCCGCCTACCGCCATATCGACGCCGCAATCGACCAACTGAAACGCGCGGTGCGCGACCTGCACTTTGACCACGCGGAAGGGTATTAGCCGCGCTTTATCCATCCCTGGTAGCACGGGCAAGAGGCTCGTGGCGGCCGAAGAGCATCGCCACGAGCTTCTTGCCGTCTGCGACCTCACGGCTCCAGGCGCCTTGGCACACATAGCCGCACGCCGCGAAGGCCGCGATCAGATCCTGGCGCGGCACCAGAGTTGCGTGCGCGATTTCGGTGGCCTTGGCAATGGATGGTGGAAGTTGCCGGCCTGGTGTGATAGCCGAGGTCATACCCTCTGGGTTCTCTTGAATGACGATGCCGCAGGCGGCGGGGTGAAGCCCGGCGATGGCCTCGACACCGCGGCGCCAATCGATGTGCTCTAACAACAGCGTGGCCAGAAGCAGATCTGGCGAGGGTTCGATCGCCGTCTGCTCGATGTCGTCTTCGAGGACCGTGGCGACCAGGCCGTACTTTGCCAGGCGTCGCGCCAGGCGCGCCAGGAATGCCGGGTTCAGGTCGGTGAAGGTCAGGCGGAACGGCTGGAAGAGGGCGGGGTCTACGAAATCGAGTGCTTGCCCGGTGCCGGCGCCGGCGATCACCACGCAGCCGCCCGCGGGCGGATCGGCGGCGCGGACGATCTGACAAGTGAGGCTGGCGCCCGCCTGAGCTTGACCGATTCCAGCCATGTGCTCGTCGTAATCCTCGCCCGTGACGATTTGCGTCCAGGCCCACCGGAGTCCGGGATCCATCTTTCGCGTTTTAATGGACATCTGAATAGAGGACCTCGATCTCCGATTCGAGGAGAGCCTTGGCCTGACCGGGAATTGTTCGCAACTTGTTGCAGGGAAATGGTGGCGGCGGGGCGACTCGAACGCCCGACCTACGGATTATGAGACCGTCGCTCTAGCCAGCTGAGCTACACCGCCATCAAAGTCCAGTGTAACAGACCATTTTGCCCTCCGTGGCGCGAGCTGGCATAGGGTATTCCCCTGAGTAGCCATGTGGAAATCGCCCGCCGCCGAGACCCACGCACGTTAACCAATGTGTAATGCATTTGGTATTCCCGGCGGTCCGGTGTCAAGCAGTTTATTCCAAAGCGTTTAGTGAAATATGCTGCCCCTTGCGACAAAACGTGGTAAGTGCCTTTTTTAATGGTAGTTTAATGCTTGTCTCCGGCCTCTTTCCCACAATGTTTTCCACAGGGATTGTGGATTCTGTTAACTATACCCCCGCTCAAAGCCGGCTAGCTGCGAACCTGCTACGTCAAGACAGTTGGCCGGCGCGGCGCAAGCGGCGTTCGAGCGATTCGGGGATGGTGGCCTCCACCACGCAGTGGTTGCCGGAGTAAAAGGTCTTGATCACCCTTCCGAACTGGTGGAGCTGCGCAAGCGTGGCGCCGTCGGCCGCGGGGATGCGTAGGGTCACCGACAGCGTAGGGTCCACCGGGAGCGCGACATCAATGGCGTCCAACAGGCGGCCGATACCCTCTCCGGTGAGAGCCGAGACGGCGACCGCACCGCCGGTTTGACCGGGAGCGGCGGCCGAAAGGCGGCGCTCGAGCGGCTCGGCTGCGGCTCCGGCACGGTCCATTTTGTTCAACACCAGGATGCGTGGGACGTGGGCGGCGCCAATTTCATCCAGCACTTCGCCAACGCGCGCGGCCTGTTCCAGCGCGGAAGGCGAAGCCATATCGACCACGTGCAGCACCAGCGCGGCCTCCTGAATCTCCTCGAGCGTGGCGCGAAAAGCCTTCACCAGCGTGGTGGGCAGGTTGCGGATGAAGCCCACTGTGTCGCTGACCAGAACGCGGCGGCGGGAGGGGAGCAGCAGCGGGCGGACGGTGGGGTCGAGCGTGGCGAACAGGCGGGCGTCGGCGAGCACGCTGGCCTGGGTGAGCCGGTTGAAGAGGGTGGACTTTCCGGCGTTGGTGTAGCCCGCCAGAGCCAGCGTGGCCAGTGGAACCGAGCTGCGGCGGCGCCGGTTGAGGGCGCGGCCGGCGCGTACGCTCTCCAGTTCGAGTTTGATCTTCTGAATGCGATAGGCGATGCGGCGGCGGTCGGTTTCCAGTTGCGTCTCGCCCGGCCCGCGGGTGCCGATGCCGCCGCCCAGCCGCGACATTTCGGCGCCGCGCCCGGACAGGCGGGGCAGCAGGTAGTTGAGCTGCGCCAGTTCCACCTGGAGCCGGCCTTCGCGCGTTCGGGCGCGCGCGGCGAAGATGTCGAGGATCAACTGAGTGCGGTCGATTACCCGCGTTCGGATCGATTTCTCAAGGTTGCGCTGCTGGGTGGGCGTGAGCTCGCGATCGAAAATGACGACGTCAGCCGCTCCGGCGCCAACCGCTGCGGCCAATTCGGCGGCCTTGCCGGGCCCGATGAAGGTAGCGGCCTCCGGCGCGTCACGCGATTGCAGCACGCGCTCCACGACCTCGGCGCCGGCGCTGAAGGCAAGTTCCGCCAGTTCATCGAGCGACTCTTCGCTGCCCGCTGGTCCCCAACGCGCGGAGGCGGTACGCGACTTCCACTCCAGCCCCACCAGGATGGCGCGCTCGCGGGAGGGTCTAGTCGTGGGCGTGTGTCATGCCTCCGATTCGGTGTGCACCGGCACACCCGGTGCGGTGCTTGCAGTGCCGCTCGAAACGGTGGCCTGCGCGTTGCCGCTGTAGGAGTGGAGAGGCTTCTGTACCACCACGGTGGAAACTGCGTGCTTAAAAATCAACTGTTCCTGATTGTTGGTGTCCAGCACCAGAGAGTACTTGTCGAAACTCTTGATCCGGCCGGAAAGCTTCACGCCACTCATCAGGTAAATCGTGAGGACGATCTTGTCCTTGCGCGCGTTGTTTAGAAAACTATCTTGAATGTTCTGCGCCGGTTTTTCCATCGCACCCCCAAAAAAGACCGCATCGGGTAAGAACAGTATTACCGCAGCGTAAGTAATTGTACACCGAATTGCGGCTCAGATTCAGTAGTGCCTATGGTTGCAGCGGGCTCCGCCGGGGTTAGTCGTCTTCGTGCTCTGCGGCAGAGGCGGCGGCCGAAGCGGGGCCAAGCAGGCGGGCCAGTTCGTCGCGCGTGAGCGATCGGGTTGGGGCCGGGTGCTTGCGGTCCGGCTCGCCGGCCGGTTCAAGGCGAAACTCGCGTGCTGTGGCAAGCTCGCTCTCCAGGTTGAATTGGGGAGCCCCGCGCAACCCGGGCACTTGCGCGATACCGTGCTCCGTAATGACGCACTCCAGACCGCCGCCCAGCGCAAAAGAGATTCGGGTTTTTTGTTTGATGGAAAGCTTGCGCAGATCGGCCAGCTTCATCAAGCTTCCTGGTACTCGTCGACTTCTTCGCCGTGGGCCAGGCGGTCGGCAATCTGCTCCTGGCAGGTTACGCAAAAGCGCGCCCAGGGTACCGCATCCAGGCGCTTGGCGGAAATCGGAGCTTCGCATTCGGGGCAGATACCGTAGGTTCCGCTTTCGAGACGGCGGAGCGCGTCGGAAATCTCGCGCAACAGTTTCATGTCGATTGTATTGCGGTTGAGGAAGATCCACTCCTCATGGTGCTGCTGGCTCAAGTCCCCTTCATCTGACGGAACATCCAGACGCGCCACCACCTGGGCTGCCTTTTGCGCGGACATGCTGCCGCGGACCTCTTCGGCTTTCCGCTCCAGAAGCTGGCGGTAAGTCGAAAGCTTTAGTTTCGGCCCGTTTTGGTTGTTGGTATTCATCTCGCTTTCATTCACCCGGCTGGCCGGATACACAATAAGACGCATACCCATTCCCAAAAGTTGCACATGTTCGGGGGAAGGCAGACCGGCGCGGATTCCAAAGTATACCCGGCGACGGACGAAAAGTCAAAGCCCCGAATTGTTTTAAGCCGGACGCCCGGACGCAACGGGCGGATGCGTGGTGCATGGTGCGCGCCGATCGCGGGTTTTAGACCACGCCGGCAGGCAGGGCGTCCGCGGCGCGCCTTTTGTAACGAAGACGCAATCGGGGTACAGTCTTGTTTATGAAGAAACTGGTTCCAGCTTTACTGGTGCTGTGCGCCTGGGCCATGGCCGGGAATCCGCGGACGCTGGCCATTCGCAACGCGAAGATCGTCACGGTGAGCGGGCCGGTGCTGAACAAAGGCACTGTGGTGGTGCGGAACGGTTTGATCGAGGCGGTCGGCGAAAACTCGGCCGTTCCCCCTGGCGCCTGGGTCATCGACGGCGAAGGGATGACGGTTTACCCCGGATTGATCGACAGCTTGAGCACAGTTGGCATTCCCAGTCTCGCAGCGGCGACGGCCGGGCGCGGCGGTCGCGGCCAAACCACGGCAACCCCGGCCACCACGCCGGCTGCCACCACAGCGCCCGTGACTCGGGCCATGGGCCCGGAGGACCGTCCCGCCACCACGAGCTGGGTTCTGGCAGCCGATGAGATCGATCCGTCCGACCGCCGCATCGAATCCGTGCGCAGCGCCGGTTTCACCACCACCGTGACATTTCCCGCGCGCGGCATATTCGGCGGGCAAGGGTCGATTATCGACCTGGCCTCGGCGGAGCACGCTGGCGAAATGGTGGTGGTCCCGGCGGTGGGGCAGTACCTGGCCGTTTCGCGCGGCGGCGGAGCGTTCGGCGGTTTCGACGCGGGCTTCCCGCGTGCGCTAATGGGCTACATCGCTTACATCCGCCAGGTTTATCTGGATGCCGAACATTACAAGCTGCTGAACGAGGCTTACGCGCACTCGCCGCGCGGCATGGAGCGCCCGCCGTACGACCGGGCGTTGGAGGGCGTGCTCGAATCCAGGCGCATTTTGCTGCCCGCCAATCGAGTAGTGGAAATGGACCGTATGCTGCGCTTCGCCGCGGAGCTACAACAACCCGTAATCCTTTATGGCATGCGGGAAGCTTACCGGCCCGAGGCGGCGCCGCTGCTCAAGAAGTATGGTTCGCCCGTGCTGGTGAGCATGCATTGGACCGAGGCGCCGCGCGATCCCGATCCGGAAGCCTACCGAACCCTGCGTTCGCTCGAAAACATCGACCTGGGTCCGGCGGCGCCGGGCCTGCTGCAGAAGGCCGGCGTTCCGTTCGCCTTGTACTCCGACGGACTGGACCAGCCGCGGGACCTGCAGCGCGCGGTGAAGAAGGCCATCGACGCCGGGTTGGCGCGCCAGGACGCGATTCGCGCCCTGACTCTCTCGCCCGCCGAAATCTACGGCGTGGCGGACCGCATGGGCAGCATCGAGGTTGGCAAGATCGCGAACCTGGTGGTCACCAAGGGCGACCTGTTCGACGACCACACGCAGATCGAGATGATCTTCGTCGACGGCAAGCAGTACAAGCCTGCGCCGGAGCCACCCACGGGCAGCGGGCGCGGTGCGACCGAAGAACCGGGGGTGAGCCAATGAGAAAATCCTGGATTGTGGCGCTGGCCGCGCTGGCGCCTCTGTACGCCCAAAACATCGTGATCCAGAGCGCCACCATCATGACGGTGACCAAGGGCACGCTGCAAGGGTCGATAGTGATCAAGGACGGGAAGATCGCCGAGGTCGGCGAAAAGGTGATGATGCCACAGAGCGCCACCGTCATCGACGCGGGAGGCCAGTACGTGATTCCCGGCATCATCGATTGCCACTCGCACATCGCGGTGGACGGCAGCGTGAATGAGGGCAGCGTCTCGGTCTCCTCGATGGTGAACATCAAGGACGTCATCAATCCCGAAGACATCGCCATCTACCGCGCGTTGGCGGGCGGAGTGACCACCGCCAACATCCTGCACGGCTCGGCAAACCCTATCGGCGGGCAAACCATTGTGCTGAAAATGCGCTGGGGCCAGGACGCCCAAGGCATGATTTTCGAAGGCGCGCTGCCCGGCATCAAGTTCGCCTTGGGCGAAAACCCCAAGCGGCCCGGCAACCCGCCGAGCGGCCGCGGCGCCACGCAAACGGTGCCCGCCCGTTATCCCGCGACCCGCATGGGCGTGGAAGACACCATCCGTGAAGCCCTGAACCAAACCAAGGCTTACAAGGCCGAGTGGGACGAGTATGCCGCTAAAGTGGCGCACGGCGAGCATCCCCTCCCTCCCCGCAAGGACTTGAAGCTGGAGCCGCTCAAGGAGGTGCTGGAAGGCAAGCGGTATGTCCACGCGCATTGTTACCGGGAGGACGAGATCCTCATGCTGCTGCGTGTGGCGGACGATTACGGATTCAAGATCCGCACGCTGCAGCACGTTCTGGAAGGCTACAAGGTGGCCCAGGAGATCGCCGCGTCGGGCACCGGCGCTTCCACCTTCAGCGACTGGTGGGCGTTCAAGATCGAAGCTTACGATGCGATCCCGTACAATGCCGCCCTCATGCAGAAGAAGGGAATTGTGGTCAGCCTGAACAGCGACGACGACGAATTGATGCGGCACCTGAACACGGAGGCCGCCAAGGCGATGAAGTACGGCGGGCTGAGCGAAACCGACGCGCTGGCCATGGTGACGATCAATCCGGCCAAGCAACTGGGCATCGACAGCCGGGTCGGCTCCATCGAGGCCGGCAAGGACGCCGACCTGGTGATCTACGATAAGAATCCGCTCTCCGATTACGCCAAAGTGCAGAAGGTGCTGATCGACGGCCGCGTCTATTTCGACCGCGACAACGACGTCAACGGCCGGCCGGCGAAGGCCCTGGAGAAACAAAAGTTGCTCGACAAGGAAAAGCAGAGCCAGCCCAAACCGGCCGGCGGCAGGGGGCCAGCCCAATGAAGCTCTTCGGGATTCTGATCGGTTGCGCGATGGCGGCCGGCGCGGCCTCGAACAACAGCGTGTTGATTCGCGGTGCGGATGTTTACCCGGTCACGAGCGAGCCCGTCAAGGCCGCGTCGATTTTGGTGCTGGATGGAAAAATCGCCGAGATAGGCTTGAAGATCGTCGCGCCCAAGGGTGTGCGAGTGGTGGATGGCAAGGGGCTGCGCGTTTACCCCGGAATGATCGACTCAGGCACCGAACTGGGGCTGTCCGAGATAGAGATGATGCGCGAGACCGTGGACACGGGCGAGCTCGGCGAGTTTATGCCACAGTTACGCGCGCTGGCCTCGGTGAATCCGGATAGTGAACACTTCGCCGTGGTGCGGATCGCCGGCATTACCAGCGTGATGACCTTCCCTGCCGGCGCCGGCGCCGGTGGGAGCGGCCGCGGCGGCGCGCGGCAGTATATCTCCGGGCAGGCCGCCCTGATCCGCACCTTCGGCCGGACCTGGGAAGATATGGCGGTATCCGCGCTGGCCGCGATGTATGTCCAGTTTCCCTCGCTGGGCGCGACCGGCGGACGTGGCGGTCCCGTACCCGGGAACATCGCCGAACTCGTGGGTGAGACTGGCGCGCGGACTTTCACCGAGATGATGCGCACGTACCAGCAGGATGTGGCGAAGCTGGCCGACTTTTTCGATGAAGCCCGCCGCTATCAGAGAGCCAAGGCCGCCAATTTGCCTGGCTTGGTGCGCGACCTTAAGTATGAGGCCATGCTGCCGGTGCTGGATGGCAAACTCCCGGTGGCGATAGCCGCTGCCACGCCGCGGTTGATCCATGATGCCATTCAGTTCGCCGAGAAGCAGAACGTGAAGATCGTCATCATGCAGCCGCGCCAGTTGGGCAGCGCCGCCGCTGAACTGAAAGCCAAAAACATACCTGTGATTCTGGGAAGAGTCCTCGCGTTGCCGCGCGGGCAAGACGATCCCTACGATCAGGCGTTCACGCTGCCGGCTGAAACTTACAAGGCAGGGGTTAAGTTCGCTTTCGGCACGTTTGACAACGAGTTTGTTAGAAACCTCCCCTATCAGGCCGCGACGGCGGTGGCTTTCGGGCTGCCCGAGGACGAGGCGCTCAAAGCGATCACCGTCAACCCGGCCCAGATCTGGGGTGCCGGCGACCAGCTTGGCTCCATCGAGAAAGACAAGTCCGCCGACCTGATGGTAGCCACGGGCGATCCACTGGAGATCCAAACCCAGGTCAAACATGTGTTCATTCGCGGGCAGGAAATCGAACTTAGCAGCAAACAGACTCGGCTGTACGATAAGTACGTCAACCGGCAATAGAGGCTGCTGCAATCGCCGGACGCCGCTAACTCAGTCAGCCGACCTTAAGGTTAGCGTTTACGGTGCTGGCGTCCGGCGGCTCAGGCGTGAATGGCTGTACGTTCCGACTCAATCCAAATGGTGACTGGGCCGTCGTTAATCAGGTGTACTTGCATGTGTGCCTGAAAGACGCCGGTCTCAACCCGTACCGGTCCACGCCTGGCTGACTCCACCAAGTAGTTATACAGCGCAAGGGCCTGTTCGGGCGGCGCGGCGTTATCAAAATTGGGGCGCCGGCCCTTGCGGCAGTCTCCATAGAGTGTAAACTGCGACACCAGCAAGAGCGCTCCGCCAGATTGTTCGACGTTGCGGTTCATCTTGCCCTCGTCGTCCGGGAATATGCGCAAGCCGAGCAACTTTCCGAGCACATAGTCCGCATCAAGAGTCGTGTCGGTTCGGCTTATACCCACGAATGCAAGCAATCCCTTACGTATAGATCCAATAGTACTATCATCGACGTTAACCTTGGCTTCTGTTACCCGCTGAATTAGCGCCCGCATATTCTTTCAGCGTGCCTCCTCACCATGTCATACTAATCTTGACATAAGCTCGCAATTGATATGTTATATTTTGTGCGAGGGAGATTTATGGCAAGAGGCAGAAGCCTAGAGGATTTAACCACGCTGCAAATGGCCCTGGTGGGTTATCAGATGGAGAGGCAGAAGATTGACGATCAGATTCGCCGCATCGAAGCTCAGCTCAAGGGAAAGCGGGTTCCTCTTTCTTCTGCTGCCGCGGCACCGGCCAAGCCGGCGGCCAGGCGGGTGCTGAGCGTTGCAGCGCGAGCGCGTATCGCAGCCGCGCAGAAGAAGCGCTGGGCGGAGCACCGCAAGCGCGTCGCGCGGAACAAGCAGGCCTGACAAGCTCTCTCCTCCGGAATTCAGGCGAATCCCGATTCGTGCTCCACCTGTTGCCAAGCTCCCACTCCCTGGCTATGCGGCAGTGCGACCGGGGTACGGGTGCGCTGCGTGACGGCGGGAGCGGTGCGTTTCTCGTGGTCCGGGCAAGCTAGCGCATGCCCCACCCGGTTGACCAAGTGATACGATGTGTAGCAATGAGTGAACTAAGCCGCATTGGAGTGGCAATCGACACCGGCTTGCTCGAGAAGTTCGACCGCCTGATCGCGGGACGGGGCTACACCAACCGCAGTGAGGCGTTCCGCGACATGATCCGCGAAGAACTGGTGGAACAATCCTGGGAGTCGCCGGAAAGCCACGTGGTGGGGACAGTCACGCTGGTCTACGACCACCACGCGCGCCTGCTCGGAGAGAAGCTCACGGGCATCCAGCACGAATATCACCACTCGGTTCTGTCGACGCTGCACGTGCACCTGGATCACGACTTATGCCTGGAAGTGATCGTGATTCGCGGCAAAGCCGGGGCGGTGCGCTCGCTGGCGGACGCGCTGATCAGCACGAAAGGCGTCAAGCACGGCCGGCTCACCCTGACCACCTCGGGCGCGGAGATCAAATGATCGTCGGCACGGGAGTGGATCTGGCGGAAGTGCCGCGCGTGCGCCACCTTATCGAGCGTTACGGTCGGCGCTTCATCGAGCGTGTCTACACGCCGGCGGAGATCGCGTATGTGGAGCGCAAAGCGAACCGCTTCGAGCGCTTTGCGGCGCGTTTTGCGGCCAAGGAAGCGGGCATGAAAGCTATCGGCACCGGCTGGAAATTCGGGGTGACGTGGCAGGATTTCGAGGTGGCCAACCTGCCTTCGGGAAAGCCCACGCTGCGGCTGCACGGCGTGGCGGCGCGGGTCGCGGAGAAGCTCGGCGTGCGCCGTGTTTCACTGTCGCTGACTCACACCACCGAATATGGCCTAGCGCACCTGATCCTGGAAGACTAATTGCGTTTCAAGCGCAACGCTGATAACACGTGTGCAAAAGCGTGGCGGAAAGGATGATGGCGCCGCCGGTCAAGGCCATTGCCGGCGGGCGTTCACCGTGCACCATCCACGCCCAAACCGGATTCAGCGCCGGTTCGAGCAGCAGCACGGTGTTGGCCTCGAAGGCAGTCACATGGCGCATGGCGCGCGTGACGCAAAGATAAGCCAGGCCGATCTGGAACACGCCGAGGTACAGTATTACCGTGCCATCGGCGAAGGAAAGCGACCGCAGCGGAAGCGCCATCGGCAGGGTGGCCACGCAGGCGAGCGCGTTGCCCATGGCAACCGCTGACAGACCCACGTCGTGTTCCGGGCGCCGGCTCACCCACCGCAACCCGGCCAGCGTCAGAGCATAGGCCAGACCGGAGAACAGGGCGACAATGTTGCCTCGCGGCGGATCGGGCGCGGTGGCCAGCGCCGGCTGGCTGCCGATAAAGAACAGCGCCAGGCCCGCCGCAACCGCCAGCATGTAAAACAGGCCAGCCCGATGGATGGGTTCCTTGAGCAACAGCGGCCCCAGCAGGAGCAGATAGAGCGGGGCGGTGGATTGCAGGAAAATGGCGTTCGCGGAGGTGGTGAGCCGGTTCGCCATGACAAAGGCGATCAGCGTGGCGGCGTACGCCACAGCCACCGGAGCGACCGGCAATCTCCAGCCGCGGCGCGCCTGGGGCAGAGCGGCCAGCAAAACCATGGCGGCAATGCCCGATCGGAAGCAAGCCACTTGCCAACCGGTGAGGGTGGCGGCCTTGATGGCCGCGCCGCCGGTGGAAAACAGAATCGCCGCCGCCACCAGCAGCAGCCGATTGCGAATCGGCGAAGCGGTCATCGCCGCAGGCCGGCGCCCCGGCCGCCGATGAACATGGATGAACGCGGATCGCAAACAAGAGTTTTATCGGTGTTCATCCGTGGCTCGAAATGGACTCGGACGCGTGATACGAGCTGCGCACCAGCGGGCCCGCCTCCACGTGGCCAAAGCCCAACTCGCGGCCAGCCGCCCGCCATTCGGCGAACTCTTCCGGCGGCACGTAGCGCACGATGGGCAGGTGCTTCGGCGAGGGCCGCAGGTACTGTCCGAGGGTAAGCGAATCCACCCGATGCGCGCGCAGGTCCTGCATCACCTGGAGGATTTCCCCCCTGGTCTCGCCCAGTCCCAGCATCAACCCGGACTTGGTGGGAACGCCCGGCGCGGTTCGTTTGGCAGCGGCGAGCACTTCGAGCGAACGCTCATAACGCGCGCCCGGGCGCACGTGCCGGTAGAGGCGCGGCACGGTTTCGGTGTTGTGATTGAACACGTCCGGCGCAGCTTCGAGCACCGTTTCGACGGCCGCGGCGCTACCCTGAAAATCGGGCACCAGCACTTCGACTTGGCAGCCCTCGACGCGTCGGCGAATGGCGCCGATGACCAGCGCGAACAATTCCGCTCCACCATCCTCACGGTCGTCGCGATCGACACTGGTAATGACGGCGAACTTCAGGCCCATGGCCGCCACCGCCTCGGCCACGCGCCGCGGCTCGTCGTAATCCACCGGCAGCGGCGCCCCCTTCTCCACCGCGCAAAATCCGCACCGGCGAGTGCACACGTTGCCCAGAATCATGAACGTGGCCGTGCGGTGGTTCCAGCACTCTCCCACATTGGGGCAGGCGGCGCTTTCGCAAACCGTGTGCAGGCGCAGGCGGGCGGCGAGTTGTTTGATGTCCTGGTAGTTCTCACCGGCCGGCGCGGGCGCGCGCAGCCACTCGGGCCGCCTAGGCGGTGCGGGAGCGATGTCGATCAGCACGGCCGACAAGCCAACTAGCTCTTGATCGGTACTGGCGCCATGTCGCGGCTGGCGATGACGCGATCGATCATGCCGTACTCGACCGCCCCGTCGGGCTCCATGATGTAATCGCGGTCCACATCTTTGGCGACGCGCTCCACCGGTTGGCCGGTCGCTTCGGCCAGCATATTGTTCAGGATCTCGCGCATCCGCAGGATCTCGCGGGCGTAGATGTCGATATCCGCCGCCTGCCCTGCCAGGCCCTGCATGGACGGCTGGTGGATCATAATCCGCGAATTCGGCAGACTGAACCGCTTGCCTTTGGTGCCCCTAGCCAGCAGAACTGCCGCCATGGAAGCAGCTTGTCCCACGCAAATCGTCACGATATCGGGACGAATGAAAGCCATGGTGTCGAGAATGGCGAGGCCGGCGGTGATGGAACCACCCGGAGAGTTGATGTAAATGGAAATATCCTTCTCCGGATCCTCAGCCTCGAGGAACAGCAACTGGGCGATGATCAGATTGGCGACCTGATCGTCAATCGGCGTGCCCAGAAAGATGATGTTCTCTTTTAGCAGCCGGGAGTAAATGTCGTATGCGCGTTCGCCCCGGGAGGTCTGTTCGACCACCATGGGAACAAGAACAGATTGGCCCATCATGCCTCCGAATCCATATATGCGCAGTCCCGCACCGGCGATGCTCCGGCGCGACCGCGGTCCGACTATGCCCGTTTCAAGGCCGCGCGCCTGGCCTTGCGCGATTTGCCGACTGCGAGCGTTTTCTTTTTTTGGTCCAGCGCCTTGGCCAGGTCCGCGATCGAATTCTTGCCTAGATAATCCATGATACGCGAACGCAGGGCCACCCAGCTATCGTGCATGGAACAGGGCATGTCGTCGTTGCATTCGGAAAGTCCGCTGGCGCACTGCTGGTAGGGCACCAGGCCGTCCAGCGCCTCGACGATATCGAGCAGGCGGATGTCCCCCGCGTCCACTCGCAGCGCAAATCCGCCGGTTGGACCTTTGCTCGACCGCAAAAGTCCCTTACGGGCAAGCTGCTGCAGGATTTTTGCCAGGAAGTGTGTGGGAATGTCCTCACTCTCCGCAATGTTCTTCACCATGGCGTATCTGCCATCGGGCACCTGCGCCAGGTGCACGAAAGCGCGAATCGCGTATTCGGCCGATCGAGAATAAATCATTCTGCCCCCGGTAGATTCGGAGTAAGCCTACTTCGATATCTTAATTGTTTCTCCGAGCGCACGCAAGGAATTAATCGGGTCCTGAACACCCCATCAGTTAATTCGATGCGCCGGCAAGCACCCAGGGTGCAGGAATTTCGGACCCCCAATAGGTTCCCAGGCGGCACGGCGCCGGAGCCGGCGCAGCGAGGGTGCGACCCTTGTTATAACTGACGGCAGGCGGCGCGCGCGCCGATCCGGAAGGATGCCCGAAGCATGATCCATTTATTGAGCCGGCTGCCCGCCGGCGCCCGCGTGCTGGACCTGGGGGCCGCAGCCGGCAGTTTTCCCGACGTCCGGCCCGACATATGTGTGGTACGCCTTGACCTGAAATTCGATGCTGCCGGCGCTGCGGGTTGCCTGGTGCGGGGCGATGCCGCCCGCCTGCCGTTTGCCGACGGTGTTTTCGATCTCCTGGTCAGCAACCACAGCCTGGAGCATTTCGTGGACCTCGAAGCGGTGGTGCGCGAAATGGGCCGCGTCGCAAGGCCGGGCGCTGGGCTGTACGTGGCGGTTCCCGACGCCGGCACTCTGACCGACCGCATCTACCGCTGGATCGGCTGTGGCGGCGGCCACGTCAACCCTTTTCGCAAGCCGGCGGAGGTCATCGAACTGATCGAGCGGCTGACCGGCCTCGCCCACCGCGCGACGCGCGACCTTAACTCGTCGCTCACGTTTCTGAACTCCCACAACGTGCGCGGTTGGCCGCGCAGGAAGATATGGTTGTTCGGCAACGGCGACGAGCGATTCCTGGCGGTTCTTCTTTGGGCGCTGCGGGCGGTGGACCGCGTCTTCGGCAGCGGTCTGAGCCGCTACGGCTGGGAATTTCACTTCGGCGCCGCCGATCCTGGCGAGGTCCGTGAGCCCTGGGTCAACGTGTGCGTGCGCTGCGGTGCCGGCCACTCCGAAGAGTATCTCCGCGAACAGGCTTCGGGCTGGCGCAGATTCGGTCCGATCGAGTCCTACCGCTGTCCGGCCTGCGCCGGTTTCAACCTGCTCAGTGCGGAGCCGAATCCGGCAGCCGCCAGAGGGTAGGGCCGTTACGCCTTCCGGCGAGCCCGCCACGCCTCGATGAAAGTGGGCGACAGCGAAAGCAAAATGATGAGCAGGATCGCTTTGTCGAAGTTGCGCTGCACAAACGGCACCCGGCCCAGCAGGTAGCCAAGCGAGGTCATCAGGAAGACCCAGCCGATGCCGCCGCACACGCTGAAGGGCAGGAATCGCAGATACGGCATCTGGCTGACGCCGGCCATGAAGGCGGAAAAGGTGCGGACAATCGGCACGAAACGCGCCAGCACGATAGTCTTGCCGCCGTAGCGTTCATAGAAGCGGTGCGTGCGCGTGATGTACTCCTGCTTGAAAAGCCGCGAGTCGGGGCGGCTGAAAATCCTGGGGCCCGTCCGGCGCCCCAGCAGGTAGCCGGTGGAATCGCCCAGCAGCGCCGCCAGCATCAACAAAAGGTTCACCTGCCGGAAGTCCAGCGCGCCGAAACCCGCCACCACGCCGATGGTGAACAGAAACGAATCGCCGGGCAGAAAGAACCCGACCAGCAGGCCGGTTTCCGAATACACCACCGCGAATAGCGCCGCATAGCCGGCCCAGCCCGCCAGCAGCGTGTGCAGCAGATGGCTCAGCCGCGGCGGGTCGGTGAGCGACCGGTAAAGGTCGAACAGATCTCGCAGCATGCGCCTAGCTGCGATACTGCGCCACCAGCCGTTGGATCACGTCCTCGTGATACCTGAGCTTGCCCTGCCGGCGCAAAGCCTCGCGCACGCCAGTTTCAAACAGCGTGTTGCGGTCGCGCGCCCGCTGGCTCTTGATCTCGTCGCGGATGGAGGTTCGCGTCTTGGCCAACTGCGACATATCGGCCGGCACATGCTCAATCACCTTGGCCACCACCGAACCCTGCGGAGTGCCCAGGGGACCAAAGACGGCGCCATCGGGCAGCGAGAATCCCTCGTGCACGTAACTGGCCGAGCCTACGCCTTCGATCGACCCTGCCCGGTTGAACTCTTCGGAGGTTTTGACTTCGAGTCCCATGGACTTGGCTGCCGCCGCCAGGTCGCCGCCGTTAGCCTTGGCCTTGTCGGCAAGCTCCTTGGCGTGGTCTTTCACAGCGGCCGCCACCCGGCTCGTTATGATGGTCTCGCGCACCTGGTTCTCGACTTCGGCCAACGTGTTGGGCCGCGCCGGGATCACCCCCGTGACCACGGCCAGCGCCAGCTTGTTCCCCGGCAGAGCCACCGGCTGCGAAACCTGGCCCTGCCTCAACCCAACGATGGATTGGTCGAAATCGGCGTTGGTGCCGATTTCCGGCAGCGGCTGGCCGGTGCGCGAGCCGTCCGCGCGCACTACCTGCATGTGAAACTGGGCCGCAACCTCGTCGGGATGGAGCGGATCCTTCTGCAACGCCGCTTGCGCCTTATCCGAGATCTGCTGCACGATATCGTTCACCCGATCGTTCTTCCAGTTGGCGGCCAACTGCGCTTTCACCTGTTCGAACGGGGCCAGGTGCGCGTCTTCATGCGCGAGTACGCGGATGATGTGGTAGCCCACTTCGGTCTTGACAATCCCGCTGGTTTCGCCGGGCTTCAGCGAAAACGCGGTGCGCTCGAACTCGGGCAGCGTCTGCCCGCGCTCGATCCAGTCGAGATCGCCGCCCTTGGCGGCCGAACCGGTATCCTCGGAGTACTTCTTCGCCAGCGCCGCGAAGTCGGCGCCGCCTTTGAGCTGCTTCAGCAGGTCCGCAGCCTGCGCCTTCATCTTGGCGTCTTCGGCCGGCGGCTTGCCGGACGTCTTCAGCAGAATGTGCTGCGCGTGTACCCGCTCCTTAGTGCGAAACTGCTCTTTGTTCAGGTTGTACATCCGCAACAGGTCGGCGTCGGACGGGACGAGGGAATCGGCGATCTTGGCCTGGTCGGCGATCAGAATCGCCAGGTTCCTTGACTCCGCCATCCTGTAATTGGCCTGGTTCACCCGGAAGAACGTCTCCACGTCCTGGGCGCTCGGGTTGATTTCCGCGCGGTATTTGTCGCCGGTTACGTTCACGTACTGGATCTTGATTTTCTCGTTGCGCTCCTGGTAGGCGTGCTCGATTTCGAGCTCGGAGACGATCGTGCCTTCCACCGCTACCTCGCGCAGTTTGGTAATCAAAATCTGGCG
The DNA here is from genome assembly GCA_049511495.1 of Bryobacteraceae bacterium. GTDB lineage: Bacteria > Acidobacteriota > Terriglobia > Bryobacterales > Bryobacteraceae > Bog-375. Next base: position 76,091 of record JBEKXZ010000016.1, read on the forward strand.
GCGCAGGTTGGTCTCGAATTCCGGAATGGTCAACTGCTGCTCGGCCAGCACCGCGGCATAGGCGTCCTTGCCGGCAAACTTGCCGTCGGGAAACAGGTTGGGAATCATCTGCTGGATCGAAGCGCGCACGTCACCATCGCTGACCTCGAGGCCCAATCTGCTGGCCTCATACGCGAGGGCGTGCTCGTTCACCATCTCGTCGACCATTTCTGGGACGTAAGTGGCGATCAGGTCGGGGGGAAGCTGCCGGCCGCGCATGGTGGCCTGGATCAGGCGCATGACATCGCCCGACGTAATTTCGTCCCTGCCGACCGACGCCACCACCGTGTCCGGAGTGGGAGCGCCCGTGCCGTAGTTGGGCACCAGGTACATGAGCATGGAAATCGCCACCAGCACCAGCAGCGCGCCGAGCAGGATGCGCACCGATTTTTCTCGGCTCCGAAACAGATTAAACATGAGCGAAAGAACTCCTGATTACACGCGGAAAACAACAGTATAGCCAATCCCCGGCACCCGCGGGCGCGAGCGCGGCCGAAGCAGATGGCGCGCCTAACCGTGGTAGGGCGTTGCGTTGCCGGGTTTCCACTTGATGTTGCAGCCGATGCTCGGCTTCTGCTGGTCGCCAATCGCGCGGCCGGCGATCACGGCATCGATGGCCGCCCGCAAATCCCGGCCCGTGACCGGCGCGCCATTGTTCGGCCGTGCATCGTCGAATTGGCCGCGGTAGACCAGCTTGCGGCCTGCATCGAATAGGAAGAAATCGGGCGTGCAGGCAGCCTGATACGCTTTGGCGACTTGCTGGGTTTCGTCGTAACAATAGGGAAACCAGAAGCCGAGCTCGCGCGCCATCAGGCGCAGCCCCGCGGGTGCGTCCTCGGGATACTGGCTGGCGTCATTGGAAGAGATGGCGACGATATCCAGGTCCGTACCTGCGTAATCCTTGGCCAGCGCCGCCAAGCCCGGTCCAATATGCTTTACGTACGGGCAATGCCGGCAGAGAAACATCACCAGCAGCCCCTTACGCGTGAAGCTGTCGAGCCGCACCGTTCGATCGCTTACAACGTCCAGCAGCTCGAAATCCGGCGCCGCCGTGCCGAGCCCTACCATGGTGGATTCTGTGGCAGCCATTCCAGCTTCTAAGGTACCACGCGAAGGGCGGAACCTTCGTGTTCCGCGAGTGTTAAAACAAACAACGGAACGTTCTCCGGCCCGGCGCGAATCAACAATTAAGGGGGCAGACTCCGGGCCAAGCGGAAGTTTGCGAAACGGGAACGCGGGCAGAGTCATCTATTTAGCGGGAGCCTCGATTTAAGAAGAGCATGTCACTGAGACGCGGAAGAACCCTGGTTATTTTGGCGCTTTTCGCCGCTGTGGGCCAACGTGTCCCGGTGCTCGGACAGTCTATCCCGCAGACGGATCCAACGCCCTTGCTGGCAGAGGGCCCTCCTGCCGTGCGACCCATCGCGCCGCCACCAGCGCAAGTGCAGGAGGACAAGCGCATTTTCGGCGTGCTTCCCAACAACCGCACCACCGAAGATTGCATCCCCTTTCAGCCCATCACCGCAAAACAGAAAATTACGATTGCGTTTAAGGATTCCTTCGATTGGCCGGTGTTTCCCACCGCCGGAGCATTCGCCGCGCTCTATCAGATTGAAAACCAGAATCCTTCCTTCGGCCAAGGCATGGCGGGATATGCCAAGCGACTCGGCACCGCGTACGGGGACCAGATGACCGGCAACATGATGACCGAAGGGTTCGTCCCAGCCGCGTTCCATCAGGATCCACGCTACTTCCGCTTGGGGACGGGATCCAAGCTGCACCGGACCGTCCATGCGCTCTGGGCGATCGAGGTGGCCCGCATGGATTCCGGCCGCCTCACCTTCAATTTTTCCGAATGGGGCGGCAACGCGATTGCCACCGCCATCGGGAACGCATATTATCCCGATACGCGCGATTGGCAGGACAATCTGGAGAGGCTGCTGGTGGCGTGCGGCACAGACGCATTTTCCAACGTCCTCAAGGAATTCTGGCCGGACGTGAAGCGCAAATTCCGCAAGCGCCACGACCCGGACCCGCTGCTCTGCACCGGCGACCGGTAGCGCCGCCACGGCGGTGCCTGGCCTGATATGATAGGCGACTGTTATGCCCGATTTCGCATCCGAACTTGCTCCCATTTCCGACGCGGTCACCGACTCCATCCGCGTCGAAGTCATGTCGCGGCACTCACCCGAGAACTCGAGGCCGGAGCAGGGCGAATGGGTCTTCGAGTACACAGTCCGGATTACCAATCAGGGACCGGAGACGGTTCAACTGCTCAGCCGGCATTGGATCATCACGGACGCCTCGGAACACACCGAAGAAGTCCAAGGTCCGGGTGTCGTCGGCGAGCAGCCCGTGCTGGCGACGGGCGAGTCGTTCCAATACTCGTCGTGGTGCCCTCTCAAAACGCCAATCGGCGAGATGCACGGCACCTATCGGATGGCCCGCGTGGGTGGGACCCAATTCGATATTGAGATCGCGCCCTTCGCGCTGAAGGCCGCCTACACCGTCAACTGACAAAGCCAAGTCCGTGGCCATGTTCGCCGGGCCCTTTCCCTGCGCGCGAATGTGATGTACATTTTAAGCAGCGCCGGGGCGCGTGAAGCGCCTCGCCAGCGGGAGAGCTCTCTATGCCTGTGTTACGCGCCGAGCGGGCAGAAGTCACGTGGGACAGCGGGAAATCGAGGTGGCTGGTGCGCATCCATGTGGGCGACGAAGTGATTCGCCGCTACTGGAAAGGCGCGAAGGATGCCGATCCGGAATCCCTCCGGACCGATGCCGTCAGGACCGCCAAGGATGAGGGTTACGATCTGGCCGGCGACAAAGTCGCAGTCCAGGTCTGAGCCGGTCCTCTGCCTAAAGGGCGACAGAGAATAGCCCCGGCGGATGCGCCATGCGAGAAATTCCTCAAGGCGGGGGAGACTTGGCAGAGTGGTCTCGGTCCGGGCACCTCCTCTCTCGCGGTTATCGCGAGTGACACTCCGATTAATGTTCGGGTGGTCCGGATTATCAACAACCTGGACGGGAGCAATGTGACGGCGGGAGGCTTCGCCTTCCCGCTTATCCCGCAGCAGCAGTTTCTCCCTGTCGAGGCAACCTGGGATTACGCACCATGATGAAAAGCATCGCGCAGGAGAACTGGGGGCTGGAGACGGAACTAATTCTCAGCGCCGTATCGAGCGCCGTCCTCCCGCATTTCGAGCCCGGCGCGACGCCCTCGGCCTAGAACTTCGCCTTGATTTCTGCGTATGCCCAATCCAGCCACGGCAGCAGAGCCTGGATGTCGGCGGTCTCCACGGTTGCGCCACCCCAAATTCTCAGTCCCGGCGGCGCGTCCCTGTAAGCGCCGACGTCATAAGCCGCCTTCTCTTTTTCGAGCAGGGACACAATCGCCTTGGCGCTCTTGGCCTGCTCCTCGGCAGGCAGCGCAAGATAGGCCGGATCGGCGATCTTCAGACAGATCGACGTGTTGGATCGAATCGTTTTCTCCTCGGCCAGGAAAGCGGCCCAGGAAGACTTCTCGATCCAGTCCTCGATCGCCTTCAGGTTTGCGCGCGACCGCGCCAGCAGCGCCGGCAGTCCGCCAATCGATTCGGCCCACTTCAGCCCGTCCAGGGCGTCTTCCACACAGAGCATCGAGGGAGTGTTTATCGTCTCGCCTTCGAAGATTCCCGCCATCAGCTTGCCGCCCTTGGCCATTTGGAAGATCTTGGGCAGCGGACGATCGGGTGCGTATTCTTGCAGCCGCTCGACCGCGCGCGGACTGAGCGCGAGCATGCCGTGCGCGGCCTCGCCGCCCAGCACCTTCTGCCAGGACCAGGTCGCCACGTCCAGCTTGTCCCATGGCACGTCCATCGCGTAGACCGCCGAAGTGGCGTCGCAAATCGACAATCCCTCGCGATCGGCCGCGATCCAATCCCCATTCGGAACGCGCACGCCCGAAGTGGTCCCGTTCCACGGGAACACCACGTCGTGGCTCCAATCCGCCAGGCTCAAGTCCGGCAGCTTGCCATACTCGGCCTGGAAGAGGCACAGATCGTCTAGCTTGAGTTGCTTCTTGCAATCCGCCGCCCAGCCGGCGCCGAAACTCTCCCACGAAAATACGTCGACGCCGCGCTCGCCGAGCAACGACCACAGGGCCATCTCGACCGCTCCGGTATCGGACGCGGGAACGATCCCGAGTATGTGGCCCTCCGGGATTCCCAGCAGCTTCCGACTACGCTCAATGACTTCCGCCAGCTTGTTCTTGCCGATCTTGGCCCTGTGCGACCGTCCGACCGCGGCGTCCTTCAGGGCGTCCAGAGTCCAGCCGGGCCGTTTGGCGCAGGGTCCGGAGGAGAAGCACGGATTTTTTGGAGTTAGCGATGGCTTCATATACTTACTCGAACTCTACCGCGCGTGCAAATTTGACTCCGGGGTGGTCGCGCAACTGCGCCAGCACGGATTCGGGCACCAGCCCATCGGTGGAAACCAGCGCGACGGCATCCAGCGGCTGGCCGGGAGCGGTGGGCGCGTCGCGCCGCCCGAGCGAGAAATTCGCGATGTTGATCTGGTTCCTGCCGAGCACCGTGCCTACGTGCCCGATCACGCCCGGCACATCCTGGTTCTTCATGAAGATCAGCGAGCCGGCCAGCGCCATTTCGCATTGAATGCCATCCACCTGCAAAAGCCGCGGCTTAGCCAATAGCACGGCGCCTTCGACGGTGGTGACGCCGCTATCGGTGATCAGGTCCAGGCGTATGGAATCGGTGTGGCCGGAGCGCGGCTCGCGGCCTTCCTGCACGGTCCAGCCGCGATGTTCGGCGATCGTCATGGCGTTCACCAGGTTCGCCTTTTTCGAGGTGGAGCGCGCCAGCGCGCCGGCCACTCCGGCGTTGCGCAGCAGGTTGGTATTGCCGTCCGCGATGCGGCCGAAATAAGTCAGCCGCACGATGCGCGGGTTGCCGCTGGCGATGTACGCCGCGAAATTGCCCAACCGCTCCGCCAGCGCCATGTACGGGCTGAGCGCGCGGTATTGTTCCGGCGAGAGCGCGGGCATGTTGACCGCGTTGATGGCCACGCCGCTCTTCAGATATTCGACCACCTGCTGGGCGATGCGGATGCCCACGATCTCCTGCGCCTCCTCGGTCGAGCCGCCGATGTGCGGTGTGGCCAGCACGGCTTCGGAAGCGAACAACGGGTAGCCGGCCGGCACCGGCTCGGTCGAAAACACGTCCACCGCGGCGCCGGCGACTTTGCCGGAAGCCACCGCTTCGGCCAGCGCGGCTTCATCCACCAGCTCGCCGCGGGCGCAGTTCACGATCCGCACTCCCGGCTTCATCGCCGCGAACGCCTCGCGCGAAAGCATGCCCGTGGTTTCCGGCGTGGCGGCCACGTGCAGCGTGATGTAGTCGCTTTGCGCGTAGAGCGTGGCAAGATCCACCAGCTCCGCGCCGACATCTTCCGCGATCTTCGAGGTCACGTAGGGATCGTTCGCCACTACGCGCATCTCGAAGGCGCGAGCCCGCTTCACCACCTCGCGGCCGATGCTGCCGAGGCCCACGATGCCGAGCGTCTTGCCGCGCAGCTCATTCCCCATCAGTTTTTTCTTTTCCCACTTGCCGGCGCGCGTGGAGGCGCTGGCTTGCGGGATGTGGCGCGCCATGGCCAGCATCAGCGCCAGCGTGTGCTCGGCCACCGAGACGGCGTTGCCGCCGGGGGTGTTCATCACCAGCACGCCGGCCATGGTAGCGGCGTCCAGATCGACGTTGTCGACTCCCACCCCAGCGCGCCCGATCACCCGCAGCTTGGGCGACTTGGAGAGCACCTCCGGCGTAACCTGCACGGCGCTGCGAACCAGCAGCGCCTCCGCTTCCGCCAGGTGCTGGGCATATTCTTTAGGATTGGAAACAATGACATTCCAGCCAGGTTCGCCGCGCAACAGATCGAGGGCGGCCGGTGCGATAGGCTCGGCAACTAGGATGTTCATAATATGTGTAAGAGAGCGTCGGGCGCCGGCGGTTTGTACACCATCGCTTCGTTCCCGGGCAAAAAGAGCGCCGGCAAGCCTGTCCCATAGAATAACATTACATTATGCCTCTCATCGATCAAGTGCAAAAAGACATGGTTGCGGCCATGAAGGCCAGGCAAGAGGCGCGGCTGAGCGCGCTCCGCATGGTCAAAGCCGCGCTCATGAAGCTGAAGGTGGATTCGCCCAAGCCGCTCGACGAGGCGGCCGAAATGCAGGTCCTCAAGTCGCTCATCAAACAGCGCATCGACGCGGCCGAGGCGTTTCGCAAGGCCGGCCGCACCGAACAGGCGGATAAAGAGGAAGCCGAGCGCGCGCTGATCGAAAGCTATCTCCCTGCCTCCGCCACGCCGGCCGAAATGGACGAAGCCATTGCCGCCGCGCTGGCCGAGACCGGAGTCGCCTCCCTCAAGCAGATGGGGGTGGCGATGAAAGCGGCACAGGCAAGGCTCCAAGGCAAAGTGGTTGACGGCAAAGCGTTAAGCGATAAAGTGAGGGCGAAACTGCAATGACGCCTCCCGAAGAAAAGAAATTCCGGTCGTACGTGCCGGACAAAACCGATTTGCGAGAATTCACAATTCGGGCGATCGTGCTGGGTTTGCTGATGACCGTTGTCCTCGGAGCAGCCAACCTTTACCTGGGTTTGCGCGCCGGTATGACCATCGCGGCCACCTACCCCGCGGCGGTGATCGGCATGGCCATCTTGCGCCTGATGAAGGGCTCGATTCTGGAAGAGAACATGGCCCGTACCATCGGATCCATCGGCGAATCGGTGGCCGCCGGCGCGGTGTTCACCATCCCCGCGTTCGTGCTGGCAGGGGTCTGGCCGGCGTTCGACCTGGAGCACGGCTACTGGAAATCGGTGGCGCTGATGGCGGTGGGAGGCACGCTGGGAATCCTGTTTGTCACCTTGCTGCGGCGCGTGATGGTGGAGGATCCCGATCTTCCCTTCCCGGAATCGGTGGCGGCATCGGAGATTCATAAGGCTGGCCAGCAGGGGGCCAAAGCCGCCCAGATTCTCTTCGCCAACATGGGCATAGGTGCGGTCGTCTTCTTCCTGGGCGCCATCAACCTGTTCGCCGCCAGCCGGGATTTCCTGGTGCATGTCGGCGAACTGGGAAAGAGCATGGTTAAGCTGACGCGGATGCCGGGCACGCCCACCGTGCAGGCAGGCGCCATGACGACCTTCTCCGCTCCCGCTATCAGCCCCGCGTATCTGGGCGTCGGGTACATCATCGGGCCGCGGCTGGGCGCGCTGAACTTCGCCGGCGGCGTCTTCGCCTGGGGACTGCTGGTGCCGCTACTGATCTTCTTCCTGGGGCCGCAGCTTCAGCCCTGGGTTAACGGTGAAGCCGGTTGGGCGGACGTGGCCGGCACCACCTGGTACAACATCGTGCGTCCGATCGCGGTGGGCGGCATGATGGTGGGCGCGTCGTTCACGCTCTTCCGCATGCGCAAGAACCTCGGCCTCGGCATGAAGCGCGCGGTGGCTGACCTGCGGAAGTCCGCGGCAGGGCACGAAGGTACCAACCGCACCGAGCGCGACCTGAACAGCAAGGTGGTATTCGGCGGACTGGCGGCGGTGTTCGTTTGCATGGTGGCGCTGTATTACTACTTGACCGGCCAAATTGCCGCAGCGACCGTGGCGGCGATCGTCATGATCGTGCTGGGCTTCTTCTTTGCCGCGGTTTCGGGCAACCTGGTGGGGATGATCGGCTCCTCGAATAATCCGGTCTCCGGGCTGACGCTGTGTACGCTGGTGGTCGCGGCGCTGTTGATGGTGGCCATGGGGCTGCGCGGCAATGCGGGCATCGGCGCCGTGCTCGGCGTGGCGGCGGTAGTATGCGTGTCCTCCGCGGTGGCGGGCGAGATGCTGCAGGACCTAAAGGCCGGATACATTCTGGGCGGCACGCCGGCCAAGATGCAAATCGGCGATCTGCTGGGCATCGCGGCATCCAGTATGGCGTTGTTCTTCCCCCTGATGTGGTTGCACCGCGCTTACACCTTCGGCACACCGCAACTTTCGGCGCCGCAGGCGGGGCTGATGGCGTCGCTGGCCAAGGGGATCGTGGGCGGCAACATGGCGTGGCCGCTGGTGGTGGCTGGCATCTTCATGGGCTTCGGTCTGATCCTGGTCGAGGTCAAAAGTCCCATGCTGTTCTCGGTGGGCATGTACCTGCCGCTCGAGACGACCTTCGCGATTTTCATCGGCGGCCTCTTCCGCTGGGCGACGGACAGGTACCGCGACGAGGGCGGCTTCAACGACGCTCAGAAGGCGCGCATCGAGAATGCCGGTGTGCTGACGGCGTCGGGGCTGATCGCGGGCGAGGCGCTGTGCGGACTGCTGGTGGCGGGATTCCGCGCGGCGGAGAAGAGCTACGGCCACGCCATCCTGCCGGACTGGACGTGGGCGGGGACGCCCTGGCTGTCGATCCTCGTGCTGATTGGCTTGGCGGTGCTGATGACCCAGTTGCCGCTGAAGAACGCCGGCCGGCCGGATGAACCCGCGCCGCCGACGGCGATTATGTAGACGGGAGGCTAACGTGAACTACTTTCAAGAGCACAAGGGCGAGTTTCTGGAAGGGTTGAAGACATTTCTGCGGATTCCGAGCATCAGCGCGCTTTCGGAGCACAAACCGGATATCCGGCGCGCGGCGGAGTTCGCGAGGAACGAACTGCTCGGCGCCGGGATGGCTTCAGCCGAGCTGATCGAGGACGCGAACGGCGGCAATCCGTTGGTCTATGGCGAATGGCTGGGCGCGCCGGGCAAGCCGACCGTACTCTTCTACGGTCATTACGACGTACAACCGCCGGATCCGCTGGACGAATGGAAGTCGCCGCCGTTCGAGCCCACCATCCGCGGCAACGACATTTTCTGCCGCGGCGCCTGCGACGACAAGGGGCAGGTCTACATCCAGATCAAAGCTGTCGAAGGCCTCATGCAGACCCATGGCAAGCTTCCGGTAAACGTGAGATTCCTGCTGGAGGGTGAAGAGGAGACCGGCGGCGAGCACATCGAGGCGTACGTGAAGAGCAAGCCGCCGCGGCTGAAAGCCCACGCGGCGATCGTCTGCGACACCGAAATGTTCGCGCCCGAGATGCCCACCATCTGCATCGGACTGCGCGGGTTGATTTATTACGAACTGGCCGTCGAGGGCGCCGATCACGACCTGCATTCGGGCGTCTATGGCGGCGCGGCGCCGAACCCGATCATGGCCATCGCGGAGATTCTGTGTGCGCTCAAGGATCGAAATGGCCACATCCTAATCCCCGGGTTCTACGATCGGGTGGTGCCGCCGGCAGCCAAGGAGCGCGAGGCGTGGGCTCGGCTGCCCTTCGACGAGAAGGAATATACCGAGAAGGAAATGGGCGCCAAGGAGCTGGTGGGCGAGCCCGGAGTTCCGCTCTTCGAGCGGGTTTGGGCGCGGCCCACGGTGGAAGTGCACGGCATCAAGGGCGGCTTTGTGGGCGAAGGCGCGAAGACCGTGATCCCTGCGCGGGCGGTGGCTAAGATCAGCACCCGCCTGGTGGGCGACCAGAGGGTCGACGAAGCGATCGCTCAGTTTCAGGCAGCGGTGAAGGCCGTGTGTCCGAAGGGCGTGACCGCCGAAGTAAGACTGCTGAGCGCCGGAGCCCCGTCGCTGACCGATCCCGATAACCCGTATATCCAGGCCTCGGCCGAAGCCATGAAACAGATCTTCGGCAAGGAGACCGTCTACATCCGCTCGGGCGGGTCCATTCCGATCGTGGGCGTGTTCGACAGGTATCTCGGCGTGCCCAGCGTAATGATGGGCTTCGGCTTGCCGGACGACAATCTGCACGCGCCGAACGAGAAGTTCCATCTGCCGAATTTCTACAGAGGGATCGAGGCGGTAGCGAAGTACCTCGAGATACTGGGGCATGCATTGACGTAGAGCACCAAGGTGCTTTTGAGGCAAAAAGGAGTCTCAGGCCTGCAACAACTCGAAATGGGTAGGCCAGGAGACCTATCTTACTCCGCTGGCCGCGCAGCACTTCTTGTACTTCAGGCCGCTGCCGCACGGGCAGGGATCGTTGCGGCCCGTCTTCCCCGGAGCGGTGTGGAGCACCGGCGTCTGCTCCTGGTTCCGGGCCACCAATCTCGCGATCGGCGCCTGGCTGTGCAGGAAGAAGCGCTTCAACCCTGCGCAAAGGTAGTTGAGACCCGCTGCGCCGTCCGGCGTCCGGATGAAGCGGTATTTAGGACATCCGCCGTTACACATGGCCAGCACTTCGCACTCCCGGCAGTAACGCGGTAGGGAGTCCCGCTTGGCCTCGCCGAAATTCCGTTGCGCCTGGCTTTCCAGCAGTTCGCCAAGGGTCTTCTCGCGGATGTTGCCCCACCGGTGTTCGCGGTCGACGAAGTGGTCGCAAGGGAAAAAGTCTCCGTTGTGTTCGAGCACCGGGATCTGGCCGCAGGTTTCGCGGAACACGCACAACGAGTGCTCCAGCCCGAGCGGCGGCCTGGCGGCCTCTTCGAAGGTTTGCACCGCGATCCGGCCGGTGTCCCGCTCGATCCATTCATCGAAGATCTTGCACAGAAACGCTCCATAAGCCTCGGCGGACGGCGTATACGGGCCGACGCCCTCCGCGCTCTCCGGCACATGCTCCACGGCTGGCAGAAAACCCAGATACCGGCAGCCGATTTCCCGGAAGAACCGGTAGACGGTGAGCGGATGCAGGACGTTCAGATTGTGCACTACGCACACGATGTCGGTGTGGACCTCGTGCTTGCGCAAGACCGCGTATCCGCGCATGGCCTGCCGGTGAGTCGGTTGGCCGCCCTTGGTCACGCGGTATGCGTCGTGCAGTTCGGCCGGGCCGTCCAGGCTGAGACCGATGCTGAAATCCTCCGCCGCGAGAAAGCGGCCCCACGCTTCGTCCAGCAGAACGCCATTGGTCTGGATACCGTTGCGGATGCGCCAGCCGGCGGGCTTGTGCTTGCGCTGAAGCTCGACAGCTTTGCGGAAGAAATCCACGCCCAGCGTGGTGGGCTCTCCTCCATGCCACGAGAAGGCGATCTCCGGCCCGCCCGCAGCCTCGATGTGCTGGACGATGTACTCTTCCAGCAGGCCTTCCGGCATCCGCGACACGCCCGCATCCGGATAGAGGCTTCGCTTATCCCGGTAATAGCAGTATTGGCAATCGAGATTACAAACGGCCCCTGCCGGCTTGACAAAGACCTGAAACTCGGACGCCCTTCCCACCGCTCCTCCTTGCCGGCCACCGTGCCCGCAGCCCAAGCTGGACTTCCGATTTCGAGACTGAATCCGATTTCAAAACGCCGTGCCAGGAGGCGCACCTCGGATGCAGCCTAAACCTTGTAGTCCCACTCCTTGCGGTAGGGCGTGTCAACCAGGCCGTTGGCCACCTCGTCATCGGTGAATCTCATCGCCTTCGAGTCCCAAAGGAGGACTTTGGAACTTCGCCAGTAGCGAGGTGCATCCGCACCGCCGGGTGCCCAGACTCCGGGGTGCGCGCCCCCGGTCGTGCTCCACACGTCCGCGGAGTCCGATCGGCCATTATGCCCCCAACCCGTTGTTCCGCGCGCCCCGGGCGTGCTGTACCGGCGCAGCGTCGCGGTCCCGAGCAGGGCGAATTCCGTGAGGTCGCAGGCGAACTCGACAGGCGTGATCGACTTCTTGCCGGCTTTGCATGCCCGTATCCACTCGGCGTAATGATCCCCCCTCTCGCACCGCGGCAAGTACGGTTCCGGCTGCGGGAAGTCCTTGAATCGGCTCTCCGGCAGAAGCCAGCCGCCGGGCAGACCTTGAAACC
>JBEKXZ010000017.1:0-85173 GCA_049511495.1 Bryobacteraceae bacterium
AAACCCAAACCCAAGGCGGCGGCCTGACGGCCGCATCGCTTTGTTTCACAAAGCGGACAGATCACTAATTATTAGAACCGGACAACTTGACTTGTTAACGACACTGCTCTACCTTGCTTAAACGCAGCAGTACCCTCAAAAGGCCCACGGGAGTGGCTGACTTCCGCCCGGGCCGCAGACTGTCAGCCGAGCTCGAAATCGATTCTGGCCGGAAACGGCGTTCGAGGAAGTGCAGATAGGTCCCCGGAAGTCGGCTTGCGTCCGCCGGCTCGCGCGCCAAGTTGACATGCAACGCCCTAGCCGCGCGGAAGTGGAGTCTAGCCGGCTCCGAGTGGATCCGCCACTCGGAAACCGGCCCACCACACGCTGAGACCGGGGAGGCGGAAGCGCCTGTCGACTTTTTATTGCAGCGGAATGCGCACTTTCAGGCCGGTGCCCCGCCCGGGACGCGATTCGAGCTGCATATCGGCGTTCAGCGAGCGGGCGCGCCGCTTCAGGCTGGCCGGGCCGAGCCGCAGCAACTCGAGTTCCTCGAGCGAATACGACCCGGAAAAAGCGAAGCCGTGGCCATTGTCTTCGATCGAGATCTCCAGACCGTTGGCGGCCTTTTCGAGCGACACGGCGACGCGCGTCGCGGCGGCGTGCTTCTGCACGTTGTGCAGGGCTTCGCGAATCATCTGCAGCGCTTCCGCCGTCATTTCCGGCGGCAGGCCGACCGGCCCGGACGAGCTGATGAAGGTGACCGGAATGCCGCTTTCTTTCTGGAACGATTCGGCGGTGCGCCGGGCGGTAGCCACGAAATTGGCGCCATCCACATCCACCGGCCGCATCGCATTCAGGAACATGCGCAGGTCGCGTATCTGCGCCACCGCGAGGGATTGCAGTCCCAGCAATTCCTCCATGCCGGCTTCGAAGTCGCGCTCCAGCAGCTTCTTCAGAATCTCGAGGCGCATTTGCAGGCTGATGAAGCTTTGCAGCGGGCCGTCGTGAAAATCCGAAGCGATGCGCTGGCGCTCCGCTTCACGCGCCTTGTCGGCTTCCTCCCGCGCCTCGGCGGCGCGCGCTTCGAGCGTGGCGAGGAGCGTCGTCATGCGGCGCTTGTAGATTGCCGCGCCGCAGGCCAGCACACCGCCGACCACAATCGTTCTCAGCAGAGGATCCAGCGGCAGCGATGGCAGCGATAAGCAGAATGCGGCGGCCACGGCCGATACCAGCGCCACCTCCGTCACGCCGAAAAACACCAGCGCTTCCGAAAGCACGTAGAGCAAGAAGACCGAACTGAACCAGAGCAGGCGTTCTCCGCCATAAGCCGCGGACGCCAGCAAGTACACGATGTCGGCAATCAGCGCCAGCAGCCCGAAAACGCCGCGCGGCGTGCGTGCCTTTACCACCAGCACGACCGCGCAGACCAGGTACAGCGCCTGCACGCAGAAAGACGCCGAAAACACGGCCGTCTGGGCTAAAAGGAACCACCCCAGGGCCACCGCAGCCAGCGCCACCCGGGCCCCCGCCATGGCTCGAGGCCAGCCGATTCTCATTTCACCCAACAAGTTTGTCACTTTCGATACAGGTATAACGTGTGGCTGCGGCCTTCGCCGTCGTCGGCGATGTTTTCCACCTTTTCCGGGGTCCACGAGCGAAACTCGAAATCGTGCGCCACCACGCGCGCGCCCTTCTTGAGCTGGCGGTCAAGCAGCGGCTGCACCTTGCCGTTGATGGAATCGGGCAACAAGTAGACCGTCACCAGGTCGGCCGAGCTGTAATTCTGCGCCAGCAGGTCGCCGTGGATGATACGGGCGCTCTTTTCGAGCCCCAGCTTGGCAATCCGCGCCAGGCTCTGGCGGCACAAGTCGGGGTCGATCTCGACACCCACCGCATCGGCATGAAATTTCTGCGCCGCCATAATCACGATGCGGCCGTCGCCCGACCCGAGGTCGAACACTTTTTCGCCTGCCTTCAAACCGCCCAACTGCAGCATCTGGCCGACGATGGTTTCCGGTGTCGGGTAATACGGCGCGAGCTTGGCCGCGTCACCTTCCTGGGCGCGCAGACCGGCGCCCAGAGCGGCTGTGCAGAGAATCGCAGCCAGCCACGGCGCGCCCGGCTTTCGCGCCGCCCGATCGCGCCGCCCTTCCTTTCTCATTCTCAAACCTTTTCCAGGGGCACGCCCCGCTGGCACCAATCGCAGTGCTCACCATCCACATAGTAACTGGCGTCGAGCTTGACCAGATAATACAGCGGGAGGTCGCCGAAACTCAAGGTCGTGGGGTTGGGCTGGTAAACGGCCACCGCCAGTCCCACCACTTTAGCGTCGTAGGACTCCAATAGCGCTTTCAGTTCGGTGAGCCGCTGGCCGGTGCGAAGGATGTCATCCACCAGCACCACCGGCTCGCCCGGCTCGGGGCGCAGGAACTGGCGGAAACGGAGCGCGTCCCGGTCGTGCTCCCGCTCCGACCAGTACACCTGCCGCGCGCGCAGCGCGTCGCACAATCCGAAGGCCAGCGCCAGCCCGCCCGTGGTGGGCGCCACCATCGAGAGATCCTTGGCGATGGCGCGGATTTCCGGATGGGCGCGCAATAGCCGGCTCAATCCCACCGACATCATCCGTTGGTGCCGGGAATACCGCATCGCCAGCGGCACCTTCAGATACTCGTTGGAATGCAGACCGGTGGGGTATTCGAAATGACCGTCGCGCAACGCTCCGGTTTCTCGCAGTACGGCTACGACTTCCTCTTGCGTGGGGATGAGGTGCATCGATGTCCTCGTCTCTTCATCGACTCCCTGGCCGGTCAAGAGACGCCGAGGCGCGCAGCCCGATCCACCAGTTCGGCGTCAGCCGCCAACTAACAATGGACTGCACATCCTTCCTCAATCACTAGGATAGCCCGAACAAAACAAGGACTTTACACCAGCTACCGCGCCTCTGGCTTCAGCATATCACGCGGCGGCGCGCGGCGGCTCTGCCAGATCCCGGAAGGCAGCCTATAAAGGTTTGCGGAATCTCGCCGATATGCTGACCATGAAGACCGCGCGCATTCTCGGTTTGGCGCTGGCAGCGCTCATCGCCGGCAGGGCTTGGGCCGCGAGTTCGACCAGCATCACCGTCTCGCCCGCTTCGGTGACTTTTACCTACCAGGTCGGCAGTGCCACAATGCCGGCGTCGAGCAAAGTGACCGTGACGCTGCCCACTGGTACACCAAGCTCGACAGTGGTGGTGGCGCAAGAAACCTCCACCCCCGCTTGGCTGGTGGTTACCCCGGCCTCCGGATATTCGCCTCTGGCGCTGACGCTGACCGCGAACCCGACCGGCCTGCCGCCCGGGAATTATCCCGCGTCGATTGCAATTTCGACCACTCCGGCGACCATGACGCTCACCATTCCGGTTACCTTGGTGGTGTCCAATCCCCCTTCCTCTTTGGTGGTGATCTCCCCATCCTCGAACTACACTTCAGCCACTTCGTCGAGCAACGGCACTCTCACGTTTGCATTCACCACAGGCGGCACATGGCCTGCTTTTCCCGCCACGGACCCGACAACTTCTTCCGAGATTGACGTGGCATCGAACGGCGGGACGATACCGTTCACCGTTACCGCCGCTGCCACATCCGGTACAGGTAAAGGATCCTCCAGCACGCCGGTATGGGTTCGAGTCGGGCCGGCGGGCTCGACGCCTTCGGGGCTGACCACAAGTGGCGTGGCGCTCTCCGGTTCGTACGTGCCGATCACGGTGCTTCTGGATCAGACCACCGTAGAAGCTTTGCTGCCCGGCAGCTACGGCGCTACGATTACGATTGCTCCGACCGTTCCTGGCAGCGCATCGTTTCTTATTTCCGTGAACCTGGTGGTTTCGGCCGGCCCTCCCGCGCTGACTTCCATTTATCCGGCTGTGATCGTGCAAGACCCGGCGGTCAGTCCATTGATCACCATCACCGGGCAGAATTTCTTCGCCACTTCGGTGGTAACCATCGAAGAGCAAGCCGGGGGAACTTGCGCACTCAGCGGCACGCCCGTCGGCACACCCACGCAGTTGACCGTGACGTTACTGAGCCAGCAGGTGCTGGAGGCCACTATCCCATACAATTCCCCCCTATTACAAAACCCGGCAATTCTGTGCCTGTTCGTGACCAACCCGGCTCCGCCCAACAACCCTGCGCAGGTGCCAGGAGGACCCGCCACATTTACGGTGCTTTCCAGCACGGCCATGGCGATTACCGGGATAACCAATGCTGCAAGCTACCAGCTTCGCGCGACCCAGGTCGGGACCAACCCCGATCCGGTGTCCAGTGGCCAGACAGCAGCTTCGGCGGGAGAGATCATATCCATTTTCGGCCAGAACCTGGGGCCGCTGGTGGCGGACACCGTGCCGCTCACCACCGTCGTCGGTGTGCAGGCCTTCCCTACCAGCGTTCCCGATCCCTCCAATCCCACCAGCAGCTTCGAGGTCGTTTTCACTTTCTGGGACGTAACTCTCATGCCGCCCGGCAATCACAGTATCCTGGCGCCCATCATCATGCTCTCCAACAACCAGATCAACGCCGTCGTGCCGTTTGAGCTTTCCGCCGTGGTGGGCACTATGAACTCGAGTGTTTCGGTCGTGGTTTGGGACGGCGCGGCATTCAGCAACACATACCCGGTCATCATGGTTGGCGAAGACCCCGGCATTTTTACCTTGGGAGGTCTGGGTACCGGGCAAGGCGCTATTTTGAACTACAGCGACAGCGATGGGAGTTACACTATTAACTCCGCGAAAAATGCGGCCGCACGGGGATCCACGATCGTGGTCTACGCGACCGGCATGGGCACACTGGTGTCACCGCTGGCCGATGGAGTGATCGCCAATTCTAGTGACGTCGTCAGCGATCCCGTGCAGGTCACTATCGGAGGACAGCCCGCCGTGGTTAGTTACGCCGGCGCCGCCGGCGGATCGGTGGCAGGGTTGATCCAGATTAATACGATCGTGCCGCCTACCATCTCCACCGGAACGGCTGTGTCGCTTACAGTGACCGGCGGGACGGCCGCTACAGCACGGCAAAGCCAGGCGAATGTCACCGTGGCCGTGCAATAGCCTCGAACAGTTGGAGCCGTCCGCTTGCCGGACCGGCCCGCACCTGCAGGCGTTACCCCTTTTGCTTGGCCGCGATCTTACGTTCCAAGGCCTGCATTAGCCGCGACTGCACGTCGGCCGGAACCGGGTATGGATCCATGCCTTTGTAGATTTGGATCGTCTTGCGCGTGGTATCGGCAATCACCCAGCAATTAGGGCATTCGGCGATGTGGCTTTCCAACTTGGCCCTGACGTCCGCGTCAAGGCTCTCGTCCATGTAGTCGCTCAACTCTTGCAGGAAGTCTTTACAGGTAAGCAAACGCGTCGTCCCCCTTGCGTTTGAAGTGGCGCGTCAGTTTCTCGCGCAACTGCAGACGGGCCCGCAGCAATCTGCTCTTCACCGCGGGAATGGACAGGCCCAGAGCATCTGCGGTCTCCTCCGTCGAAAGTTCGTCGATGTCCCGCAGCACGAAGACCGAGCGGTACGGCAGCTCCAACCCCTGGATGGCCTCGTCCAGAATCTGGCCAAGCTCCGCCCGTGAGAATCTCTGCTCCGGATTCTCGTCCCATGCCGCAACCTCGCGAACAATCGTGTCCTCTCCCGTGTCAATCGCTTCATCGAGCGAGACCGATCTGTCGGTTCGCCGCCGCCGCAGCTTCATCAGCGCCTGGTTCACCGCAATTCGCACGATCCACGTATAGAATTTCGCGGCGCCCTGGAACTGGTCGAGATGCTCGTAGGCCTTCAGGAACGTCTCCTGCAGCACGTCTTCTGCGTCCTCGCGGTTTTGCGTGACGTGTTGGGCCAGGCGGAAGATTTTGCTTTCGTAACGCCGCACCAGTTCGCCAAACGCACGCCCGTCCGCTTCGCGCGACTGCGCGACCAGTGTGGCTTCGTCGGCTTCGGCAAGACTGGGAGCCGTCATGGGGCGATTCTTCATGATACCCCGCCTCCCGCGCTCCCGCAGAAAATCATCGGCCCGGTTATACGGTGCCGGCCGTTCCCACCACCAGGAACGGCGTGCGCCCGCACAGAGATCCTTCTCGATAGGCTTCCCGCAGACCGTTCAGATCGATCCGATGGCGGACGCCTGCTGGAATCAAGCCGAGCGCATCGCTGCCGGACAAGCATGAGAATTCCCGCTGGAAAGCCTAACGACAATCGCCGTCGCCGCCGATATGACATTAAGGAGATGCATGGAATGGGTTCCGTTCTTCGATGAACCCTGGCGTCGCAGATTTGCTCTGGACGCCATCCAAATGATCGTTCACCGGTGCTGTCGACGCCGGACGTGGCATCCGCTTTCGAGAAGGCCGCGCCCAACGACATCGTTCAACTGACCATCAAGGCCACGCAGTTGGAGGGCTGGATGCAATGTTCGGTATATCGGATGGCTCGGATGGTGACATGAGCGGTAGTCTTGTGAACCTCGGGGGACATCCTGACCGGAGAGCCGCCGGCGAAATGCAGAGCTTGATTCGCCGCAATGCTCAAGGAAGGGCAAAAAAGGGCGTGGAGCGCGTCCGCGCTGCACGAGGAAGCACTCTATGACCGGAACGGCAGCGCCGCGTTCTCTGGATGCGCTCAGCCTCTGCATGATCGTGAAGAACGAAGAGTGCAATCTCCCACGGTGTCTCGATTCGGTACGGGATCTGGCCGGCGAGTTGATTGTCGTCGACACCGGTTCGACCGATCGAACGCCAAGCATCGCGGCCAGCTACGGGGCGAAAGTGGTCCCGTTCGATTTCACCATTGTCGATTTTGCAGCCGCCCGCAACCGTTCCATCGCGCTCGCCAGGGGCCGGTGGATCCTGGTGCTCGACGCCGATGAGGCCCTGGATCGGGCGAGCGCACCCATCATCGAAAGGCTCACCACTCTCGACGAAAACGCGGGATATTTCCTGGAGCGGCGCAATTATTCGCCGGATTCTCCTGGTCCCACCACGGATTATGTCGTACGGCTCTTTCCCAACCGGCCGAACCATCGGTATCGTGGCCGCGTTCACGAAACCATCGACGCCTCGATTCTGTCCGGAGGCGGGCGCCTGCACAGAACCGGCATCCGCCTCGATCACACTTTTGCCTCGGACCGAAAAGCGCGGCGCCGCAAGAACCACTGGTACATCGAGATCCTGAAGCAAGAGATCGCCGCTGCCCCGAGCGACCTCTCGCGGCTCGACTTTCTCGCCGCGGAATACCACCAGCTCGAAATGTTCGATGAAGCCACTGAGATTGCCGAACGCATCGTGCGGATGAGGCCGCTGGACCCCAGGGCTCACTTGTTTGTGGGCACTTACCATTTGCTGTATAAGCCCAATCTGGTGCGGGCGCGAGCCGATTTCAACGAGGCGCTGAGGCTCCGCCCCGGTTACGCCGAAGCCAAGTCTTTCCTGCAATTCATCGACGAGCGCGAACGTGCACAATTCCTGCTTTAGCTCGGTCTGCTCCGGCTTCGTCCACTAAGGATCTGACACAAAATGAACATTTCCATTAGGAATTGTTTTGGCGTGTCCTGGAAGGGATGAAAGACCTTCCCGGAATCAACCAACCGCCGCGCGGCCGAGCTCTGGAAAGCCGAAGACACGTAGCCTGGATGCTGTGAGGAGATCGGTTGGCAGGCGGAAGCGCCTGCCCCACCGGCGTGCAAATCCTTCGCCGGCAAAGTGGGACAGACGCCCGGGTTACGGGTCCGAAGCGGACTTTCGTCTGTCAACGTGCCAGCCGGCCCGATTATTTCACGGCTTCCTGTGACGGGTTTCACGTTCGGGGCTCTCTCTTCTTGTCTCCTACTTTCTTTCGCTCGCCGTCGTTTTCATGCGCGCGATGTGGCCAGCGGAGAATCGCGAGTGAGTTCGAAGCAATCGAAATCAGTTACAAACTGTGAGCCAATCGGGCCCACCTTCTCGCGCGCTGACGGAACGGAAGCAGATACGCGAGCGGAATTGCCGGCGCTCAAGCGCCGGGGCTGCGAGGAACCGGTTCCTGTCTCCTCTCGAGGAGGAGAATACAAGCCGCTGTGGCCGCCTTACGAACGTTGCACGGCGTGACCCGGTTTCAAATTGCCCCCTGCAGGGAGGGACCGCGGTTAGGCACCGGACGTCGCCCCGAAACGGCTGCCTCTCGGCGAGCGAGCAGCACTTTTTCGATTTCAGAGTAACGCGGCCGGCTACGCGAAGGCGCGGTCGAAGCGGTGCAGGCCCATGAAAACAGGGGCGAAGATTTTTCGGGAGGGGGCGTGAACGGCGGTTGAGGCTGGTTCGAAAACTGGGTAATTGGTTCACAGAGTTTCGGAGTTTCGTAGCCTGTCCCCGTATCCCCCCCGTATCCCCCCGTATCTCCCCCCCTTTTACCCCCGGTTTGATCCATACCGTACCGACCTGTGCTAGGCTGAACACAGCGAAGGGGCGACGAACCACCCCTGAAATGTTTTGGTCCGACGCACGGGATGAGATTCGCGGACGTTTGCAGCGCCAGTGAATCCGGTACGCCAGTTGATTTCGGTCTACCACGCTGGCGAAACTCCATTTCGAAGCTCGCGACCACGCATGTTACCGGTCTGCCTCCACGAAAACTCCAGCAGGCTGGTGAGTCTGTGGGATATTGTGAACCTTTTTGATGTGCGTGAGTTTGGGCGCCTTCAGTGTCTGCTTGAGTGCCTAACGGCTTCAGCGCATGCTACCACGGCAACCGTGGTCGAGACATCGGCGCTCGCGGGCATCTGTGATGCGGTGAAACAGTTCTGTGAGAAGTATGGCTATGGCACTTGCCGTGACATGGCCGCCATTACCGCTGATCGAATGCGCCGAACAGCCGCTGAATCTCCCGGCGTCGTTGAGGCTGAAGCGAGAAACATTCAAAATTTGCTCGCGCGAGAAGTCCATTACCAGAAGTTTTTGTGGATCTCGAAACTGGGGTCGGAGTGCGTGGATAACGACAACCTATTCGGTGATGCTGTGACCAGGGCATTCCCTTCTTCATCTAGAGACATCAAGGAATCTGGAAACTGTATTGCCGCTGAGTGCGGCACCGCTGCCGTTTTTCATTTGATGCGTGCCGCTGAAATAGCGCTGCGGGCGCTGGCGGCCGATAGGGGGGTCCAGTATCCCGATGCGGCGCTGAGTTCAAAACAGGTAGGGGATCTTCTCGCTGCACTCGACGGAAAAATGGCTGAGATGCGCAAGGCTGACTCCAAGCTCTGGCCATCGAAAGATGTTAAAGATGCGCAGATCAAGTTCTATCACACCGCCATTGCGGAACTGCGGGACTTCAACGAGGCGTGGCGGAAGCACATGGCGCACGCCCACGAAGGGGCCTTTTACGATTCCGATCAAGCAGAGAGCGTTCTAAAACACGTCCGCTCATTTATGCAAGCGCTCTCCGGGAAAATCTCGGAGGGGTCCTCAACGCCCCTATACTGGACATCAGCCTAGCGCTATGATGACAGCAGGGTGAGGCCCCACACGGAAATGGTTGAAGGCCCTGAAGCGTATGAGCGCTTCAGGAATGCCCTCAGGACGGTGTTATCCGTGCCCAAGGGCGCGGTGCCAAGTCCGTTTAAGAGGTCGCCAGCCAAGGGCAGGAAACGAGGAAAGACGGCGACATAAAATGCCCACGCGCAGAGTAGCGCTCGTCTTGATCGTGCCGCTGGTGCTCGGGGCGCTGGCGCTTCCGACATTCGCCAAGAAAGAAACGGGCGGACTCGAAGGAACGGTCGTGGATCAGGACGGCACACCCCTGAAGGGTGCCGCCATCGATGTCAATCGAATCGGTTATGAGTTGGGACCGCTTGGTTCCGCATACCGTTTCCTTCTGAGAACCGACAAGCGCGGACATTTCCTTTATTCGCACTTTCCGGCCGGAGCGTATTCGTTGAAGATCGTAGGCCAGGATGGACGCATACTGAAGGAAATCCCCGAGGTGCGCGTGGAAGTTGGAAAAGTGCAGAATCTCGATTCGGAGTTGCACGTCGTGATGTAGTAAATGCAGTGACGGCTATTCTACCCGCGGTAATCGAACGACTGCGATAACTGGCTTCTGATTGTATCGTTAATAGAAAACCTGCGCCAGGCTACGTGTTTCCATTTTCCCGCCCGAGCTCGCCCGCCGCAACCGCGCCCGCTGTCATCCCTCGAACGCCTTGCGCACTTGTCCGACGGCCCACGCCAGGTCCTCTTCCGAGATGATGAGCGGCGGAGCTAAGCGAATTACGAAATCGTGCGTCTCCTTGCAGAGCAGGCCCAAGTCTTTCAAGCGCTCGCAATAGGAACGCGCGGGCACCAGCAGCTCGATGCCGATCAGCAGGCCGCGTCCGCGGATCGCTTTGATGTGCGGATGGCGAATCTTGCGCAGCTCATAGAACAGCCACGCGCCCAGCTCGGCCGAGCGATCGGCCAGCCGCTCTTCCTCGATCACACGCAACGCCGCGCGCGCGGCCGCGCAGGCCAGCGGATTACCGCCATAGGTGCTGCCGTGGCTGCCGGGACGGAATACGCCCAGAATCTCGCGTGAGGAAACCACGGCCGACACCGGATACACGCCGCCGGAGAGCGCCTTGCCGAGCACGTACACATCCGGCTGCACGTTCTCGTGCTGGCAGGCGAACATTCTGCCGGTGCGGCCGAGGCCGGTCTGGATCTCGTCGGCCACCAGCAGCACGCGCTCGCGCGCGCACAAATCGGCCGCCTGCCGCAGGTACCCATCGGGCGGGATCAGGATGCCGGCCTCGCACTGGATGGGCTCGATCAGCAGCGCGCAGGTGCGCGGCGTAATCGCGGCTTCGAGCGCGTCGATATCGCCGAACGGCACGCTCACGAAGCCCGGCGTGAAGGGGCCGAAGCCATCGCGGTAGAGCGGCTCGCTGGAGAAGCCGGTGATGGTGGTGGTGCGGCCGTGGAAGTTGTTCTCGCAGACAATGATCTCGGCTTCGTCGCGTGGGATGTGTTTGAAGGTGTAGCCCCAGCGGCGCACCGCTTTGATGGCGCTCTCGACGGCCTCGGCGCCGGTGTTCATCGGCAGCACCATCTGCATGCCGCAAATCTGCGCGAGTTCCTCGCAGAAGCGCGGCAACTGGTCGTTACGAAACGCGCGTGAAGTCAGCGTCACACGCGACACCTGATCGAGCAGCGCCTGCACAATGCGCGGATGGCAGTGGCCCTGGTTGAGCGCCGAGTACGCGCTCAGGCAATCCAGATAACGGCGCCCATCGACGGCGTGCACCCACACACCCTGGGCGCGCTCCACCACCACGTCGAGCGGGCGATAGTTGTGCGCGCCCCAACGGTCTTCAATCCGGATCAGGTCTGCGGCGAGCCCATCGGGGTCGGCTTCCTGCATGGTGCCCCGTCAGTCTCCGGAGCGCTGGCCGCCGCCGCTTTCGGAGATCTTGGTGGGACCCACGCCGAGATGCGCCGAAATCTTGGTGGCTTCCTCGACCGCCCGCGCCAACACCGAGCGGATGCGCCCGTCCTCCAGCATCAGCAGGCCGCCGATCGTGCAGCCGGCCGGCGTGGTGACATCGTCGCGCAGTGCGGCCGGATGGCGGCCGGTGGAGAGCACCATGCGCGCGCTCCCGAGCGCCGTCTGCGCCACCAGCGTGAGGGCAAGCTGCCGCGGCAGCCCCACCCGCACGCCGGCATCGG
This sequence comes from Bryobacteraceae bacterium, assembly GCA_049511495.1. Taxonomy (GTDB): domain Bacteria; phylum Acidobacteriota; class Terriglobia; order Bryobacterales; family Bryobacteraceae; genus Bog-375. The sequence goes on from JBEKXZ010000017.1 coordinate 11,684, forward strand.
CCAGCGCTTCCATAATGAGGAACTGGTAACCCGGCCCGCTGCCACTGAGCGCGGTGACGGCGTTGAAATGAACCTCGTCCACTGGCAGGCACCGGCCCACCGCTTCGAAGATCGCCTGCGCGCGCTGCAAGTCAGTCTTGCTCGCGTAGCGCCCGCGGCAGACCACGGTCATACCCTCGCCCACCACCGCCGGCGTGTTGGGCATGGCGCGGACCACCGGGTTTTCGGTGCCGAGCAGCGACTCCAGCCGGTCCGTGCCGACGCCGGCCAGGATCGAAATCAGCAGCGTCTCGCGCCGCAGTCCGGCGTTGCGCAGCGTGGCCAGCACCACCGGCGCGTCGTTTGGCTTGACGCACAGCAGAATCAGATCCGCGCCGGGCACGCGCGCCTGGTAGTCGGATTCGACCGCAATGCCGAGCGCCTCGGACGCGGCTTCGCAGGTGGCCGCATTCTTATCGCCGGCCCACACGCGGTCGTGTGCGATCAGCTTACCGGAGAGCAGTCCGCGCAGCAGCGTCTGGCCCATTACACCGGCGCCGATGACGCCGAGCGTGGCGCTCTCCCCGACGACGGGTACAGGTTGGGTATGTTCTAGTTTCTTCGACATGAAGACGACCTCGATTTAGGCGAGAGAATGGGCGGGCGAGGCCCGCTGCTTGTCTCGAGAACCTGATTCTTGAAAGTAACACACGGACGCGCCGTGGGTGCGTGGCCTGTCACCAGCAGGTTCGCGGCACAGAGTAGATGGAGCGGCCCACGGAGCCCCCAGACTCAATCCCGTGATCGCGAAGCACTCGTTTTTCGACCTGTCCGTGGCCGAGGGCCTCTCAGGCGAATAACTCCTGAGCGCGGAGCACGCGGTCGCGCACCTGCACGCCGTTGGGGCAGTGAACCGAGCAGGAGCCGCAGTCCCTGCACCGGATGTCGCGGACCCGCGCCGGCAGCTCCAGGAACCTCTCCCGAGCCAGGGCGAACTGCCCGTAGCCGTCGGCGTAAGTCAGGATACGCAGCATGTCCGGCACCGGAACACCCTGGTCACAGACGCCACCGCAGGACCCGCACATGCGGCAGTACATCGGCCCGATGTAGGCCAGTTGCTGGTTCAGGAGCTTCTCGTCCCTGTCCGTGTACGGCTCGGCCATGGCACGGAGGTTCTCGTCGAGTTGCTCCTGATCGGTCATGCAAACGATGGCCGTATCCAGGGACTGGTTCTTGAGGGCCCACTTGATGGCCGCCAGTGGCGCGCCTTCCCGGTTGAGGGTGTTCATCATCGAATCCCGCGCCGCCCCATAAAGCCTGTCGCCCCGCGACGCCCGGATCAACCCCCCCGCCAAAGTCTTCATGGCCACGATACCCATGCCGGCCTTTCGTGCGGTCTGGATCGCCGCAGTCATGTTCGCGACCCGCTCCGGTTGCCCGTCCATGGCCACGTTCTTCATGGCGAAGTTGTAGGTGGTGAGGACGACGTCGGTCTGTGCCAGCTTGACCAGGTGCGTCAGCATCTGGTCCATGTTGTAGTGCGTGCTAACGCCGGCGAAGCGGATCTTCCCGGCCTTCTTGGCGGCGCGCTGGGCTTCGATCAGATCGTCGGTGACCTCGGCCGGCGTGCTCCGGTTATGCAAATACCAGATGTCGAGGTAGTCGGTACCCAGTTCACGCAGGCTGGTGTCCAGGTCAGCCAGAACCTCTTGCCTGGTCTTGCCTATGCTCTTGCTAGAGAGGACCACCTGCTTGCGCTTGCCCTTCAAGGCAGAGCCCAGCATCCGCTCGTTGTTTCCCCCTTGGTAGCCGCGCGCCGTATCGAAGTGGATGATACCGATATCAGCCGCTCTCTCGATCACGGACGGGTCCGACGTGGTCATGCACCCGAAAGACAGCGACGTTACCTTCAGACCGGTCTTCCCCAGCGTCCGATAGGTGAGTTTCACCTGTTGGGGTGCCCCCTGTGCAGAGGCTGGCCCTGGCAGCGGAGCGGCCGCGGGCTTCGCCAGCCCGGCAACGGGCAAAGCCAGCCCCGCAGCCAGAAAATTGCGACGCGACGACTCAGGTTTCATACAGACTCCTTTTTGTCTCTAATCCTTACCATTGGCTGGTTCCGGCTCCGGGCCAACCCCAGGGGTCCCGCTTGGACCTCCTGACCACTAGCGATTATACTCTCAAAAACACTAAGTAGACTTCGACGTTGGCGGCTGGCGCATCATCGCGCGCCAAGCGGCCATCGTCTCCGTACAATAAGCCCCCTCGTCGGCGCGAAGAAATGGCCGGATACCCGACCCAGCCTCGGCTGGAGGCTAGATTGCCTGAACACCAGGGCCTGCTGAAGCATGATCGACATGACAGCCGGCAAGTGAATCCTGCGATGCCGGCGTATCCAGCGTGGGCGTTCATTCAGGTTGCTGGCAGCGGTCCCACCCAACGACCTTCACTGCTGCAACAACAAAGCCCAGTCGTTCGAGTCGGGGGCGGTGGGTGAAGTCCAGGCGGGGCCGTCAATGACACCGATGGGAACTATCTCGCCCGTGAACGCGCTGAACCACTCGGCGCGGTATCGGCCGGGCTCCAACTTCAACGTGACCGTGCCGCCCTTCGGCAGGTACAGCGCGTAGGTACGGCCCGGCTCGGCCAGACACCAGGCGCCGCTGCCGGCCAACTCGTCGTGCGGCTCGGTCTTCCACCATTCGAAGCTGGTGAAGAAGTCCACCATGTGCGCATAGCCATTCAGCATCGTCATGGTATCGTCGCCGCGGCCGTTCACCCAGCCGCCTCCGGTGTCCGGCCATATGTTCGTGCCCTGGCGCGCGGATTCGCCGGCCGTGCCATAAGCTCCGGCCATGGCGATGTCCCAGGCAACTCGCCGCAACGTTTCGGCTGAATCGCCGGGAGGCCGAGGCGCCCAGAGGGGGTAGTGGTCCTCGTATCCGTATTCTTCGTTCGTTTGCGGAACGATGCGGCCAGCCTTCTTCTGCAGTTGGCGCGACTCCAGCATCAGAGCGTGCTGCGTGCGCGACCACTCCTGCAACGATGCGAACCCGAACCAGTCCGAAGCGCGGTCCTGGTGCTCGGTGTGCACCGGGTGGCTGCTAGCGAGATGCCTGTACGGGTCCCAACCTCCTACGAGCAGCGTTCCCGTCTCGTGCGCCCACGTGTCGTCGCGGAAGGTGTCCAGATCGTCGCCCAGATCCCAGGTGATGTTCGAGAAGGCCGACAGGCGCGCCGCGGCGTAACGAATGTAGCGCCGTTCGTCCTCGCTGCCCGCACCCGGATGAATCTTCCCGTCGGCGATGTCGAGAATCACGGAAATGATCATGTCCCGATCCCGCGCGAACCGCAGCATGCGTTCGTATCTCTGCCAGTGAGGAAGATTGAAGCGCGTGTAGTCGAAGCCCGGATGATCGTAGTCGTCGGCTTTGTCCGCGGGCCAGGGGCTCAGAAAAATGCTGAATGCCTCGCTGTTCATCACCGGCTCACCGTACACGGTCCAGCTTCGTCCGCCCAGCAGGACACGCACACGGTTGACCTTGAGCCGGTGCAGCCGGTCGAGACTGGCGCGAATGATGCGTTCGTCGCGCCAGCCCATCAACCAGAATGCCGTGTTGCCGTTGAAGAAGTAGTGCTCCCCGGTTCCCGCCCAAAGAAAGTGCCACGGGTAATCGGGATCGACGCGAATGGGCCCGCGCCGATGGCCGTCGGTAGCGCGGAAGGTCCCGTCGTGGCTCCTCCCGAAGCCTGCTTCGCTGTAGTTCACCGAGTAGGCGTAGTCGCCTGGCGACGATGGCAGGAAACGGATGCGGAAGATGGAGCCGTCGGGCGAGTCGCAGAACCCTTCGACATTCAGCCGCTGGGGCGAGCCGGACTTGCCGAACGACCCGCTGACGGAGGCCTCGAGGAACGGGTTCCGTACCTTCGGCGATTCGACCCGGACGGTCACCTCGACGAAATCCCAGGCCTGCACGGCGGGAGCCGATTGCGAGAACGTGATCTCTCCGGGCGCGGCCCAAGCGGCGCCGGCAGCCAGGATCAAACCCAACGCGAGTTTCATTTGCCCCAATTCTAACCCGCTGCGCATTTGCGCGTCTCGCATTCAGCGTCATAGCTTGACTATGCTGGTTCAGGTGCGCAGGCTCACGCGGCTAACTAACGGTTCCAAGGGACGTTAACAGTTACTGATTGAGTTTAGTCTGCAGCGGGCCAGTGACAAGGCCGCGCGGGGAGCGAGCGATATCGCGCCTTATCGGCAGTCTGTGTGGTGCAGGGACGGTCCGGCGAAACTAAAACCTCCCGCTCCTTGCCAGTTAGGCTGGCGCCGGCGATACAAACCGCACCAAGCACACATCGACTCGATGCAATAAACTGAGAGAGAAACAGTGTGAGACCGGTAGGTGCCACCTCGCCAACGGGATACTGGCGTGAGCGCTTTGGTGTCGCCCTGTTGGCTGAATCCACCGGGACTGCCAAATACCTTCCCATGCGGGGGCCTTTCAACAGGCGCGATTTTCTTCAGGCTGCGGCAACTCTGTGCGTCGTCCGATTTGCCCGTGGCCAGGACGAGACGGTTTTTTCCGCGGATGTGAGGGTGGTTAACGTCCTGGCGACGGTGCGGAACAAAACCGGATCGCTGGTCGGCAACCTCAGTCGGGAGGACTTTTCACTGTCCGAAGATGGCCACCCGCAAACCATTCGCTATTTCGCACGGGAGAGTGACTTGTCGCTGACGCTCGGCCTGATGGTGGACACAAGCGCCAGTCAGCGGCGCGTCCTGAACGCTGAGCGCGGCGCAAGTCTGCGCTTCCTGGATCAAGTAGTCCGGGAAAGCAAGGACCAGGTTTTCATCCTGCAATTCGACAGCGTCGTGCAGATGCGTCAGGCACTCACCTCCTCCGTTGGCACGTTAGAAAATGCGCTGGCGTACGTCGATTCAGAAACCATGCGGCAGTTGCGCCTGCAGCAGGGTGGTGGCACGCTTCTTTACGACGCGGTGGTCCGGGCGTCCGAAGAAGTGATGAGAAAGCAGCGAGGCCGAAAAGCTCTGATCGTATTGTCCGACGGCGTGGACGTCGGCAGCGACGGCACTCTTCAGGATGCGGTGGACGCTGCGCTACGCGCCGACACACTCATCTATTCAATCCTATATTCCGATCCTGGCGCATATGGGATTTTCGGAGGTCCGGACGGCTCTCGCGTCTTGCAACGCATGTCGAACGACAGCGGCGGTAGCTTTTTTGAGGTTTCGAAGAAGCAAACGGTAGATCAGATATTCGATGTTTTGCAGGCGGAACTACGCAACCAGTATAGTCTGGGTTACACGTCAGACCAGCCGGTTACCACCTCCGGGTTTCGAACGATCCAGTTGACAGCCAAGCAAAAGGGCCTGGTCGTGCAAGCCCGCCATCGATACTGGGCTCAGCGCTAATCCGAGTCCGGCATTTTGCGTCAGCGGCCGCGGCGCGGAGCTTCTGAACGGCCGCCCGCTTGGTGATTGCGACGTGACATTCACCTACCAAGCCGCTCAGCGATGAGCCTTCATTCAAGTGTTATGGTTCGATATCGGACACTATTCTCCGTCGGCGAAGCTCTCCACCGAGGCCTGCGCACGCCGCGTGGAAGCCGAAAGTCTGGCCCGATCCGGCTCGTATGCACATCTACGGATAGGGCGTTCTCGGCGCGTTGGCCGCGCGTTTGGGATCCTGGACCGAAGCCGACTTGGAAGTAATCCTCCTGGTGTCAGCCTGGCGCACCTTCCGGATCGCTAACGACCCGGAAGCGCTACCTTTTGAGTGTTGTCAATCCGAAAGTACTTTTTGATCTTGCGTTCGCCGTGCAGACTGTTCGAGAATATCGGAACGGGACATGAACGGGAGCACATCGGAAATGCAGACTACAAGAAGGCGGTTTCTGGAAGGAAGCGCAATGGGCATCGCCGCGGCCGGCTTGGGCGGGTCTCCTCTGTGCGCGCAGGATTGGGCCCAACAGGAGGTGGATAAGTCGCCGCGGCGGCACGAGTCGGTTGCGGTGAAATACGGCGCCCGGAGCCTCGATACGTTTATCGCTTATCCGGAGACGCGGGGCAAATCGCCCGCGGTCGTCATCATCCACGACGTGATCGCCTTCGCCCCCTGGGTGGAAAACGTGGCGGACCGGTTTGCGGAGGCGGGCTATCTGGCCCTCGCCCCCGATATGCTGTCGGGCCGGTCTCCCGAAGAACGGCAGCCGATTCGATCCGAGGGAAAGACGGTGGGCCCGGCGCGCAGGCTGCCGCTCCCCCAAGTCACCGCGGATCTCAACGCGCTGGCCGACTATGCTCTGAAGCTTCCCGCATGCAACGGGAAGGTTTGCGTGGTGGGCTTCTCGTGGGGCGGCGACGAGGCGTTCCGCTTCGCCACCACCCGCCGGGATCTGGCGGCGGCGTTCGTGTTCTACGGCAAGTGCGCGGAGCCGGCGAAAATCCCCGATATCCAAGCGCCCGTCTACGGTTTCTACGCGGGGACCGATACCAACGTCGGCGCCACTATTCCGGACACCACGAAACAGATGAAAGCCGCGGGCAAATTCTACGATCCGGTAATCTTCGAAGGCGCCGGTCACGGGTTCATGCAGGCCGGAGCGGCGCCGAACGCGAAGGAAGCCGACAAGAAGGCGTGGGACGCATCATGGGTCAAGCTGAAGGCGCTCAGGAGCAAGTTCGACTGATCGGGCCGCAAAGGTAGCCGCGCGCCCGCTGCGCGCTTCCGGAGAATGCGAAGGAGGTAATCATGAAAGTTCGAAGCTTGTTTTGCGCCGCTCTCATGTGCCCTCTGGCCATCATCGCGGGCCAGGGCCAAAGCAAGGCGGTCCCAGCCGCCGCCGCGGGACAAAGCCAAAGCAAGGCGGCCCCAGCCGCCGCCGCTTCGGACATCCCCCACCTGCGGAAGCAGGGGACGGCCACTCAACTGATCGTAGACGGCAAGCCGTTCCTGGCTTTGGCCGGAGAATTGAGCAACAGCAGCGCCACCAGCGTCGAGTACATGAAGCTGGTATGGCCGAGGCTCGTCGCTCAGAAAAAACTCAACACCGTCCTGGCGGGCGTTTCCTGGAACCAGATCGAGCCACAGGAAGGAAAGTTCGACTTCAGCGTGCTGGACGGCGTGATCCAGGGCGCGCGCGCTCACAAGATGCGTCTCGTGCTCCTGTGGTTCGCAACCTGGAAGAACGGTTTGTCCAGCTACCCGCCCGACTGGGTGAAGATGGATTTCGACCGGTTCCCGCGCGCCACGATGATAGGCGATCAGACTCCCTGGCCGGTGTTCGGAACGGTCCGCTCCCAGGTCACGGGGAGTCTGAACATCGAGCTGCTCAGCCCCTTCGGCGATGCAACGCGAGACGCCGACGCTCGCGCTTTTGCGGCCATGATGCGGCACATCAAGGCCGTGGATGGCCGCGAGCACACGGTCATCATGATCCAGGTGGAGAACGAAACGGGATTGCAGGGCGACACCCGCGACCGCTCGCCAGCAGCCATTAAGGCTTTCGACGGGCCGGTTCCGAAGGAGCTGATGGACTACCTTCAGCAGCACAAGGATTCCCTGATTCCGGCGCTGCGCACAGTGTGGGAGGCGGCCGGCTTCAAGACCTCGGGAACCTGGGGAGAGGTGTTCGGCAAGGTCAGGGCGGCGGATGAAATCTTCATGGCCTGGAACTTCGCGCGCTACATCGGGCGGGTGGTGGACGCGGGCAAGGCCGAATACCCCATACCGATGATCACCAACTGCCCGCAGGACGGATTTGGGAGGGCGCCGGCGCCGCTCAAAGGGGGCGGACAGAGCGGCGGCGCCATGCCCGATGCGATGGATATCTGGAGAGCCGGGGCGCCGAAGATCGATATACTCGGGGCCGATATTTACAGCGCCGACTTCGTGGGGTTCTGCACGAAGTACGCGCAATCCGGGAACCCGCTCTTCATACCCGAGACGAGATATAACATGGAAGCTAAGTCGATGTACGCCTTCGGACGCTATGATGCGATCGGTCTCTCGCTCATGGGGGTGGAACGGTCGCCGACGCCCGAGCCCGAGATGATCCGCGGTTTCGAGCTGATCTCGCAGTTGGCGCCGCTGATTTCGAAGCACCAGGGCAACGGTACGATCACCGCCGTCTGGCTGAATCCGAACGATCCGCCGCAGAAGGTCCGGTTGGGGAATTACACGCTGGAAGTGGCTCGTTTGGGCGCCGGGCGTGCGGGGCCGCCGCCGGCGACGCCAGCGCCAGCGGCAGCGCCGGCTCCCGGTCCGGCCACCCCGCCGCCTGCCTCGGCGGCGATTTTCATCGAGACCGGGCCTGACGAGTACTATGCCGCCGGCACCGATGTGAGCGTCTCCTTTACTCCCAACACGCCTGGACCGGAACATGCCGGCATCGGCACAGTGGAAGAAGGCACGTTCGTGAACGGGCGTTGGGTTCCCAGCCGCCAGCTCGCGGGCGATGAAACCGGGGAGGGGCAGAATCTGTCCCTGCGGAGTCATCCGATAGATCGAATCCCGGACGGCTATGTGGGCATCCAGCGCTTTACGCTGTACCGTTACCGCTAAGTGGGGTAAGCCTCCTGGCTGCCCGGGGCAGGCCGGGAGGCTTGCCCCAAGGAGAATGCGGAGGAGATCGTCATGAAGCTTCGAATCCTGTTTTGCTGCACTCTCATATGCGCTTTCGCCCTCGTTGCGAGTCAGTGCAAGAGCAGATCGGTCTCAACCGCCTCTGCTTCGGACATCGCTCACTTGCGGAAGCAGGGTACGGCGACCCAACTGATCGTAGACGGCAAGCCGTTCCTGGTGCTGGGGGGAGAACTGAGCAACAACGGCCCTACCAGCATCGAGTATATGAAGCCGAAATGGCCCATGCTCGCTGAGGCCAAACTCAACACCGTCCTAGCGGGCGTTTCCTGGGCCCAGATCGAACCCGAGGAAGGGAAGTTCGACTTCAGTGTGCCGGACGGCATCATCCGGGATGCACGAAGTCATAACCTGCGTCTTGTGCTTCTCTGGTTCGCAAGCTGGAAGAACAGTTGGTCCAGCTACCCACCCGACTGGGTGAAGAAGGATTTCGAGCGGTTCCCGCGCGTCCAGATCGCGGGGGGTAAGAGTATCGAAGTGCTTAGCCCTTTCAGCGATGTCAACCGGGACGCCGATGCTCGCGCCTTTGCGGCCCTGATGCGCAACGTCAAGGAAGTGGATGGCCAGCAGCACACGGTCATTGCGGTCCAGGTGGAGAACGAGATCGGACTGCCGTCGGAGCCGGGAGAGTTCCGCGACCGCTCGCCGGTGGCCAATCAGGCTTACGAGGGGCCGGTGCCGAAGGAACTGATGGACTACCTTCAGCAGCACAAGGATACCCTGATTCCGGAATTTCGCCAGGTGTGGGAGAAGGCCGGCTTCAAAACATCCGGGACCTGGGAACAGGTGTTCGGCAAGACCACGGCGACGTCTGAAATCTTCATGGGCTGGCATTTTGCGCGCTACGTCGGACGGGTGGCCGAAGCGGGTAAAGCCGAATACCCGCTGCCCATGTACATGAATACGTGGCTGTTGGGGTTCACGAAGCCCAACGAATCCATACGCAATAGCGGCACCCCTATGCCCGACCTGATGGACGTGTGGCATGCTGGGGCGCCGCGAATCGACATCTTCTCGCCCGACAATGCCACCAACTTCGTGGTGTTCTGCGCCAAGTACACCCAATCCGGGAACCCGTTGTTTATACCTGAGGAGGAAGCTGGGCCGGAAGGCGCAGCCAGGGCGCTCTACGCCTTCGGACACCATGATGCGATCGCTTTCTCGCGTATGCGGGGAGGGGTCGAAAGGCGAACGACTCCCGACACCGCTCTGATCGAGATGTACGATCTCATCTCGCAATTGAAGCCCCTCATTCTGGAACACCAAGGCAACGGCACCATGTCTGCCGTCCTGCTGGGCCCGGACGACCCGCCGCAGAAGGTCAAGGTGGGGAACTACACGCTGGAGGGTAAGTATGCGAGGTCCCGACTGACGGCTGCGGCGCCAGCGCAGACACCCGTCTACGGGCCTGTGGGGAATGTCAGCTCACCCACCGCGGCGGCAATTTTCATTGCGGCCGGACCGGACGAGTACTATGCGGCTGGCAACGGCGTAACCGTCACCTTCTCTCCGGACACACCGGGGCCGCCGCTCGCCGGACTGGCCACCGTGGAAGAAGGTAGCTTCGTGAACGGACGTTGGACTCCCGTCCGCCGGCTTGCGGGGGATGACACCGCGCAGGGCCAGCATCTGAACTTGCGGAACATGGGCATCCAGCGCGTGACGCTGTACCGCTACCGCTGAGCGTGGAACAAATTAAGTAGGACACGCAACGGGCTGCCGCTTGGGGCGAGATTGATACGGCCGAATTGCATCGCGACAGTCGGGCCTGGTGGAGCCGGCGCATTTCCTGCTTTTGAAAGGATCCGTCCCCCTGTTAGTCCAACTCTACATGCGGTCTGCGCAGAGGCGTCCCAGAGTTGCCAAGGCGCGGTTACGGGCTTCCGAGGGCACGATTCCCGTGTTGAGGCGAATGTGGTTCTTGTAACGTCCGCCAGCAGAGAATATCGGCCCGGGCAAAATGCTGATATGTTCCCTGACAGCGGCTCGCCATAATTTCATCGCTTCGATTTTCGCCGGCAGTTCTATCCACAAATAGTGACCGCCCGCGGGCCGGCTGATCCGAGTTCCCTTGGGGAAGCATTGGAAGGCTGTCTGCCTGACTGTCTCGGCTTGCCCGGCAAGAATTCCGCGCAAGCGTTTCAAATACCTGTCGTAACCTCCCGATGACAGAAACTCCGCCACGACCCACTGCGGGAGCGAGGGCGCGGCCATGGAGGTAATGAGCTTTAGTCGCTCGACTTCGGCCTGAAAGCGTCCCGCGAATATCCAACCAATTCGATAGCCCGGAGATAGAGCCTTCGAACAGGACGAGCAAAGGAGGACGAGGCCCTTCCGATCGAAGGATTTCGCAGTTAAAGGGCGCGGATCGTCGAAAGCAAGATCGCCATAAAGATCGTCCTCGATCACCGCAACGTTACTTCGTGCCGTCAGCTCCACCAAAGCCTGCTTGTAACTGCTTGGCAAAACGTATCCGAGGGGGTTGTGGCAATTCGGCATAATGACGCACGCCTTGACGGAATGTTTTTTGATTGCCCGCTCCAGTTCGTCCAGGTCCATGCCACCTTGCGGATGGGTGGAGATCTCCAGGACTTTCATCTTGAGCGAAGCGGCGCTCTCCAGGATTCCGAAATAGGTGGGGCTCTCCACTGCGATGACGTCTCCGGGCCTTGTAACCGCTCTCAAGCTGAGATTGATTGCATCCTGGGCTCCGCTGGTAATGACAACATCTCGGGGTGACACCCGGCACCCCACCGCGAGGGCGCGGCGGGCAATCTGGTGACGCAAAGGTTCCACGCCCGGTGGAAAATCGTAATTCGCGCTGTGCAGCGGCCGTTGGCGGACGATTTCTCGCAAGATCAAATTCAATTTACGATTCGGGAACAATGCAGGGCTGACGCAACCGGCGCCGAACGGGATATTGGCGGGATCGGCGGCCGCCTCGATGATGCCCGCCAGGACGGCGTTGTTTCCCAGCGCGGCCGGCCTACTCGGAGCGGCCTCGAATTGCGGCTCGGGAATTAATCTCGCAAAGGGAGTTCGGACGTAGAACCCGGATTGCGGGCGCGCTTCCAGGTATCCGCGGTTCTCCAACCACATGTAGGCTTGCAATGCGGTGGTGACGCTGACGTGTTGCTGCTGGCTCAACTGGCGGAGCGATGGCACACGGTCGCCAGGCCGGAATGCGCCGCGCGCTACTTGCTGGACGAGCGTCTCCGCGATCTGAATATAAAGCGGCGCATCGGCCCGCGTAGCCATGGATGGTTCAGGCGGCATGCTGATGAGTATATCAGAAGCCGGTCCACTGTGCTGGTCGCAAATTCGCCGTATTCCATATTGATGTTTATCTCGTATTGAACGATCGCGGATCCGCAGCGCAACGGTCGGCGACAGCCGGACAACTGTACTTGCCAAAAATGACATGATCTGAATCTGTACACATACTGGTGAAATGTTCCATGATGATCTCCAGGAAGTCAATCTGGCGAAGCAGAGAACATAAGGAGGATGGACAGGGATGCAGCAAACGAAAACTCAGGGTGGGATGGCGAGAAGAAGGCTGATGGCTTTCAATCTCCTCACATTCTTCGCGATTAGTACGATTTTCGGGCAGACAGGGCAGACCGTGCGGACCCAAATCCCGTACGAGTTTGCCCTCGGTTCAAAGGTGCTGCCGGCGGGGGCGTACACCTTCTCGGTGACCGGCTTCGGGCTCCAAATACGATCGGCCACCGGCGAGGTGTATTACGCGTCCGTCCTCAGTCGGCTCGGTGGGCCGGCCGAATTTCTTCGGGACGGCTCGCTCGTATTCGACGAAGCGGGTGGCCACCGCATCCTCTCCGAAGTATGGATACCCGGAACGGATGGCATACTCGTGCACGTCACGCCGAAAGACCACCGTCACGATCTCTTGATGTTTCCCGGCACGAACCAGCGCCTCAACGTTTCGGGAAGCGTGGCTTTCGATCGGACGTGCCGCAAATGTCATGGCCCGGACGGCCAGGGTGACGAGCGAGCGGACAAGTTTTTCAACATCAAAATTCCGCGGCTCAACTCAACGTTCGTGCAGGGCAAGTCGGACGCGGAGTTGAGACAGATCATCACTCAGGGCAACCGCGCGATGGATCCTGTCGAGGTCGATGAATCCGGGTTCCGGCATCGTCTGCCGGCCCAATCCGTGGATGCCGTAATTGCTTACGTGCGTACTCTGAAACAGTAGTTGGACCTTGAAGACGTTTGTCCCCAGCACGGTATTAGAGGCCGATTCTGGCTGTGCGCCGCGCGGTCCCGCCGCGGCGATGGCGGCAACAGGCTGACGCCGGATTGCTCTCGAACGCGCTCGCCGGACGTCGCTCTCCAAGAGTAACTAAGCCCGGTAGCCTTGCCGGGGTTTGAACGCAGCGTCCGCTTTGTGCCCGAAGCGGACGCTCACCGATGACTGCCATCGGGAAACAGGACGCGCCGCGAAAGCCGACAGCGCGGCTGGCCACTGTCTTCGCCAGATGTTCGCCCACGGCGAGACTAGCGGTGGGGGTAGTCCGCTTATTCAGTCTCTCCGGTTGTTGCTTCTACCTCCCTTTTGCCGCGGTGTAAACCTGCGGGCTCGGGCTCAAGGATTTCGCGCTGGCGCTAACCGCTGATATGGTAGCTATCGCCAGCGGTTCAAGTCTTACGGTTCAAGATCGGCAATCATCTGGCCGGCGCCGCACCGTGGCAGGTCCGGTAGTTTTCCGCGCCCCGCCGGCCATTAGGACCGAGCGCGCACATCACACAATGGCGGCCTTGGCAGTGATCGGCACGCAGGCGTCGCCAAAGCAAGCCTCGCAAAATCTCGCCACTCGTCTACTTTGGTTCGCACCGAAGTACTATACGTCCGCCGGAACTACGGTTAACGTTGGTTAGCTTGTCGGGGCTGCCTGCGACCTATAACCTTGAGCCCAAGGAGAAAATCTGGTGTCGTTATTGACTTCGTTTTGGAAAGATGATCACGGCCAGGACCTGATTGAATACACTCTGCTCCTCGCATTTGTAGCTTTGTGTTCCGTAGCTCTTTTTGCGGGCGTGGGCGGCAGTATTCAAAACATCTGGACTACAACCAATTCCCAACTTTCCGAAGCCAGCGTGTCGGCGTCGACGCCCTAAAGAAGGCCTAATGCGCAGCGCTCCTTCCGCCGCGGCGCAAGGGGAGCGCCTTGCGCTTTGGGCTTTGGATCGGGTTCGCCAGGATCCGTCCGCCCTTTGACGGCCCGTCAGGTAACGGGCCATCGCCTAGGCCACTACTTTGTGATCACGCCGCACGCGATGCGCTCGCCTGCGTTGCCGGCCGGGTCCGATTTCAGATCGTCCGCCTTGGCGTGAATCACCAGTGCGGTTCCGCCATTGGCGAACAGCGAATGGTCGCCCTCGGTGAGTGTCACTCGTGGGTCTTCCAGCGTAACTTTGGCCATGCCGTTTGGCTTAACGGCGAAGTTTGGCAAGTCGCCCGCGTGAGGCCCTTCGGGGTTTTCAAGTCCGTGGTGCTTCTGGTCTGGGTTAAAGTGCGGCCCGGCCGACGTGAAACCCGGAGCTTCGCACTTGGCGTTCTGGTGAATGTGTACGGCGTGCTCTCCGGGTGGCAGATTCTTCACGTTCAAGGCAATCGTCACACCGGAACCCCCCTTGGCGGCGGCGATTGTGGCAGTCCCGACACTCTCTCCTTTGGCATTTTTCAGTTCGACCTTGACGGCTTTGATTGGCTTGGCCGCCGCGAAGAGAACAACGGTGCCGAACAGCCCGGCAACAGCGGCTGCGATAATGAGCTTGGTCATTCGATTCCTCCAGAGGGAATGATCTCACGAAAGCTAAGGTGATACAACGGTCACTCGGCAGTTCTTCACCTGTGTCCCGGCGGCCGCCTGCACATGCCTGCGTCACTCACCGCGGCGCGCAGCGCTGGCACAACTATCCGGATGCGAGCCAGGGCGTGCTTGTAGCGGCTTCCTCAGGCGGCCCGTAGATGGATGAGCCCGTTGGCTTGGCTTAGAGAGGCAACAGATATCATCCACCCAACGTCACTACACCGCCGTCGCCGTCCACCGTGATGTGCTGCCCGCCGCGGATGCGGTGGGTGGCCACGCCGGTTCCCAGCACGGCGGGCACGCCGTATTCACGCGCCACAATCGAGCTGTGACTCAGCGGGCCGCCCACATCCGTAACGATGCCTGACGCCATCGCGAACAGCGGCGTCCATGCCGGCGTTGTGATGTTGGCGACGAGAATATCGCCCGGCTTCATCCGGTCGAACTCTTCCGGACCGTGAATCACACAGGCTGGGCCAGTCACCCTCCCTGGGCTGGCGCCAATTCCTCTAATGGTGTTGCTGGCCGCCTGGTTGCTGCGCGCGGGCATCCAGCGGCTGAAATCAAGGCCCAAGATCCGGGCGCCACCCTTGAGAGGCAGCACGACAGGCGGGGTCGCGCCATGCTCCCGCTGCCAGGTCTCGCGCCGCTCCGCTATCGCGCGGCGATAGTCCTCCGCGGGCCGGCCGGCATCGAGTAAGCGCGCTGCCGCCTCTACCTCTTCCCACTTCAGCCAAAACACCTCGTCCGATTCCGCAATCGCGCCCGCCGCAACCATCCGGCGTCCCGCTTCGCGCAAGATGCGGCGCAGCACCGGCCATCCCAGGCCGACGCCGGCGAGCGCATCCTCGCGCAGCGGCGCCCAGCTTTGGGCCCAGCGGAGCACGCGCTGGAACAATCGCAGGCGCAGCCCGCGCAGGCGCGCAAGCAACGATTCGGCGGCCCGATCCCGCGCCGCTGTAGCGGCCGCTTGCCGCTCGTACGGGTTGCGGCCTTGCCCCGCAACAAAGTATTTGAGCGTTTCGAGCAACGACGCCGGAGCCTCGGCGGGGACGCTCTTGGCGAAATCCAGGTCATACACGGCGTGACCAAAACGACTCAGATGTTCCGTGAGGCGTCCGGTGAATTCGCGCCAGCTCTCCACCCCGGCTATTGGCGCCGATTGCGATTCATATGCCGCCGCAATGTCCTTGCCGCTCGTCCGCGCAAGATATCCGGCGAGTTCGTCTTCACTGCGCGCCCACATGGCCAGATCGTAAAGCGACTTCTCGGCCAGGATCGGCGTGCTATCGAAACCCAGCAGGAAAGTCAGTGCGGGCGGATCGCTCTTGTGCTTGATGAGGCGGTTGTACAAGTTTGTAAAAATGCCTTCGCTCAGATTCGCGACCGCCAGGACGAGTTGGACGCTCACATAGTAGCTTGCCGCCGCCTCCACGATCCGGCGCGCGCCGGCGAGCAATTCCAGTGCGGGGGTCGCGCCCAGGTCGCGCCCGGTCCACTCGCTGGTCACGTTCGCGTAGCGCGGGTGCGCTTCGTCGGCCCACCGCGTTCGCGCCGTCCGCAGCATCCCGACCATCCTGCGCCACCGAACAATCATGGTGAAAAAGAACCGCGCCGATTGCCGCGCAGTCAACGACATTTCGTAATAGGCATAGTCATGGATGGTCAGGAGCGCAAACGAGTCGCTCTCGAGCCCCATCGACTGCGCCAACAGTTTCTGCGTCGCTTCGCTCCACAGCGGCAATGCGAGCGTCGCAAACAATGGTGAGAGCGGATCGGGCAGCAATTCGGCCACGCTGGTTCGGAAGTATCGTCCACCGTCTCGCGGGACCTTCCACTCGAGCGCTGCGCGCGATTCGGGCAGCGCGGTCACCGGCCGCGCCTGCACAATGAAGATGCGCCCATTGCACATGGCCCATTCAATGTCCATCGGCTGGCCATAGAGCTGCTCGATCTTCACGCCCAGGCGCGCCAGTTCCGCGGCTTGTGCCGGCTCCAGCGCGGGTCGCCGGCGTTTGGCGGCCGGGACAGGCTCTTCGCGCGTACCCGACTCCAGTCGCACCGTCATCGCGTTTTTGCTCGAAATTTCCTGCGATCGAATCGCGCCCGTCTGTTTGTTGATGACGATCGTGTCCGGCGTAACGCGGCCACTGACGATCGCCTCGCCCAGGCCCCATGCCGCGTTGATCATCAGTTCGTCGCGGGCGCCCGTCACCGGATTCGCCGTGAAGACTACGCCTGCGGCTTCGGCCGCAACAAGCTGCTGCACGACGACGGCCATGCTGACGTCTTCCGGCCGGATTCCCTGCCGCTGGCGGTAGCCGATCGCGCGCCCCGTCCACAGCGATGCCCAGCACCGTCTGACCGCATCGACCACTTCATCGCCGCCGCGCACGTTGAGGTACGATTCCAGTTGGCCCGCGAACGACATGCCCGGCAAATCTTCCGCCGTCGCCGACGAACGCACCGCCACCGGCATATCGGCGCCAAGTTCGCCGTACCACTGTCGTATCGCACCCGCGATGCCGCCGGGTACCGTGCCTTGCGCGAAGAGCGATTGAATCTGGGCTGACGCGCGGTCGAGCGTGGCGGGGTCGTCGGCCCGCGCCTCTGCCGAGGCGGACAGAATCCTGCCGCCGAGATCGTTCTCATCCACAAAGCGGCGATAGGCATCGGTGGTGATGTGAAAGCCGCGCGGAACGGGCAGGCCAGCCGCCACCATGCGCGCAAGCGATGCGCCCTTGCCGCCTACCCGCTCGAGTGCCGCCTGTGGGCTATCCAGATTGAGAATGAATGGACCGGCTTGAGGTGAAGTCATCTTCGGCTTCGATTCTCCCCCCAAGCTGCTTCCGCGTGCAACCGGCCGCCCGCGCCCGATTCGACTACCTGTACAATATAGCTTGTCAGACAGCGAGATCCTCAATTATCGCTGGTAGAGATTATCGATGGCAGGTCACATACTTCCGCGCCGGTACCGCCGCAAGTTGCGGATTCCACCGTGGCGCCAGTTTGGCTGCTTCGACCATCGCTCTATGTGCCAAACGCGATCTTGCGCGCTATGCACAGCCTTCAGTGCGACAACGAGTTCCGCACATCAGTCGACCCGGCCGCAATCAAGAAGCGGCCCTGGCAGCCGGCTTGCCGGGCGGCGAATACAAAGTCATTCGCATGTTCCATGCCTACGTCGTGAAACTACTGAGGGGCCTCCTTCGGCATCTCGTTCGGCTGCCGTTTAATGAACTCTCGCGCAACACCCAGCGCGCCTTCGAGAGCTACTCGCACCAGTTGGCTGCGCGTCTTCACGCCAGCCTTACGGAACAACCGCTGCACTATATTCTTAACGGAACTCTCCGAAAGGCCAATGTTCTCACCGATCTTTCGATTGGTGAGGCCTCCCAGAATGCCCAAAAGAACATTTCGCTCGCGGTTCTCCAGCGGACCGGTAGCCTCATGATCCTCAAGGCTAGCGTGCGGATTGGTTAACTGATCAGCTAGTAGCTGAATGATTTTCTGATCGATCCAGATCCCGCCGCCTCCCACCAGCCTTATAGCATGTACAAGGCGGTCCGGAGTTCCAGACTTCAGGAAAACCCCTGATGCGCCAAGCTTTAGTGCGAAAACTGAATTCCGTACATCAGCCGATCCGGCCACAATTAAGAACCGGCCCTGGTAACCGGCTTGCCGGGCGGCGGATATGAAGTCACCCGCAGGTTCCATGCCGACGTGAAACTCCAACAAAACCACGTCCACCACTGAACGCTTTAGAACGTCCAGAGCTTCGGCTGAACTCCCACACTCGCCGGCTACTTCAAGATCGGGTTCTGATGCCAACAAGCGGCCGAGGCTCTTCCGGAATAGGCCATGGTCATCGAGCAAGACCAGTCGAGTTCGAGGCTCTTGGGTTTGATCACTCATATCCCTGCTTCGTACTGTTGGGATTGGGCGCGCAGGCTACTGCAAAACCGCATTGACTCATCTTACGGTGAATGGCCTGCTGCGAAAAGAGTCCTGGCTATAAGATTAGCGAATCCAGCCCGAAGAGTAATCGTTGCTAATCAATCGCTTTAGGCGATTAATCAAAAGACTCTCCAGCCCGCGCCGTAAGATTCGTGGCTGTCCAACTTCCTCCACGCTACAGTGTAGGAACACGGCAAAGCGCGGGCAATAACTTGTCCGCGTGGTATGCGGCCGCACAGTGTGTGTTAGAGAGCGCCTACGCGCCAATGAACCGAAATGAAGAAGCATCATTCGATTTACATCAGCAAACGAGCTGTTGCCGCGTGCGGGACCACCATAACGCTTGTTGTCGCCGCGGCCCTCCTGGATTCCTGCCACAGCCGCGGGCAAGCCGCAGAGGGAAGTACGCCGCAACAGTCGGACCACACATCCAACGCATCCGCTGGAACCATCAAAGCAGCTAACTCGGCCGTGGATTTGTCGCCGAGCCAACTGAACGCGATCAAGATCGAGCCGGTGGGGACCTATGAGTTCCCGGTTGAGCGGGAGACAGTTGGCAACATCAGCTTTGCAGACGAGCTATCGGTTCAAGTCTTTCCAGCATATCAAGGGACCATCATCAAGGCTTTTGTAGAACTGGGCGCTCAAGTTGAGAAGGACCAGCCACTCTACACGATCAAAAGCCCCGACCTAATCCAGGCGGAATCAACGCTCATCGGCGCGGCGGCGACGTTCGAATTGACCAACAAGGAACTGGATCGCGTCAAGGGCCTTCCCGGAATTGCGCAGCGCGAATTGGAACAGGCGACCTCCGATCAACAGACTGCCGACGGAGCTCTGAAAGCGGCGCGAGACGCCGTGCTAGTCTTTGGCAAGACCGACGCGGAAATCGACCAAATGATCGCTTCCCGCAAGATCGACCCCGCGCTTGTTGTACATAGTCCCATTTCCGGGCAGATCACATCGTACGCCGCCCCGCCGGGGCTGTTGGTACAGCCTGGAAACCCGCCGGCTCCCTACACGGTTTCGAATGTCTCGGTCAAATGGATGCTGGCAAACGTCATCGAGAGCGACATGGCGCTGCTTCACTTGGGAGAGCCGGTTCAAGTCAAGGTTATGGCTTATCCCAACCGCGTGTTCAGGGCCAAAGTGTCGAAGATCTACCCGATGGTCGATCCGAATACCCATCGAGCGACGGTCCGCTCGGAGATCGAGGACCCCAGAGATGAGTTGCGTCCTGGGATGCTCGCAAACTTCGTAATCCGCGTCGACGGTCCAATGGCCGGGATCGCGGTACCGGCCAACGGCGTCGTACGCGAACCCGATGGCGCCATGACCGCTTGGGTGACAACCGACCGCCGCCATTTTGAACAGAGAATCATCAAAACCGGCCTGCGAAGAGACGATCGGGTTCAGATCCTCGGCGGTTTGCTGCAGGGAGAGTTGGTCGTGACAGACGGCGCGGTATTTCTAAGCAGCATGCTGTCGGCTCCGCCAATCGAGTGACACTTCGTCATGTTCAAGTCTCTTGTTGCATTTTGCTTAAGCCGCCGCGCAATCGTCGTGGCGGGGTTGTTGCTGTTTGCCGTCGCTGGGCTCATCGCTTTCAAACTGCTCAACATTGAGGCTTACCCGAACCCGACGCCTGTGATCCTGGAAATCACCGCGCAGGCGCCGGGCCTGTCCGCGGAGGAGATGGAACGCTATTACACACGGCCCATCGAGATCGGCCTCTACTCCACTCCCGGCATTGAGGTCATCCGCTCGACTTCCTTCTACGGCCTGTCGTTCGTCCGAGTCAGCTTCAAGTACGGCGTGGATTATTTCTTCGCCTATAGTCAGGCGTCGGTGGCGATGACGCAGAATGTGAACCTGCCGGGCAATTTGGTGCCCACTATACAAGCGAATAGTTCGACTGGCGAGATCTACCGCTATCAGGTTGTGGGCCCGCCGCATTTTGGCGTCACCAACCTCCGCACCGTTCAGGATTGGATCGTCGCGCGCAGGCTACTGACCATTCCGGGCATCGCCGCCATCAACAGTTGGGGAGGACCCACCAAGGAGTTTGAGGTCGAGGTTGACCCCCACAAGCTGGAGGCTTACAGCGTTACCGTACCGCAAATCCTCACCGCGCTCGGCAACGCCAACATCAACGTGGGCGGCCGCGAAATTCGCATAGGCCAGCAGTCCATCAATATTCGCGGAGTCGGCCTGATTGACGATGGCGGCAACGACGATTTGACCGAAGGCTACAGGGTTAACGATATCGAGAATGTGGTTCTGAGCCAGGAGAACGGTGTTCCGATTCTGATTAAGGATGTCGGAACGGTTTCGGTGGGCTACCGGCCGAGGCTCGGCATCTTGGGCCGCGACCGGCAAGACGATGTCGTTGGCGCCATCGTGGTGCAAAGACGAACGGAAAAAACAGCCGACATGATTCCCAAGGTCAAGGAGGCTATCGACGCGCTGAATCACGACGGGAGTCTGCCGCGAGGAGTCAGGGTTGTTCCATTCTACGACCGGTCGTCCCTGATCGCCCTCACCACGCATACCGTTCTGCACAACCTGATCTTCGGATGCGTGCTGGTTTTCCTGATTCAATGGATCTTCCTGGGCAACCTGCGCAGCGCGGTCATCGTGGGGCTGAACATTCCCTTCGCGCTGTTCTTCGCCACCATCCTCTTGGTGATTATGGGGGAAAGCGCGAACCTGCTTTCCGTCGGCGCAGTCGATTTCGGAATCATTGTCGATTCGGCGGTGATCCTGGTCGAGAATATCTTTCGGAATTTTCAGCGGAATCCCGAAGAAAGACAGAGTCTGTTGCAGCGACTGGCGCAAGGTTCCTGGGGACCCGACCCCACCAAAATCGCGGACCTGGAAGCAGGGCCGGCCTTCCGCTGGACGGATCGCTTGCGGCTGATTCTCATCAGCGCGCTCCAGGTGGACAAAGCGGTCCT
Source organism: Bryobacteraceae bacterium (assembly GCA_049511495.1). GTDB lineage: Bacteria > Acidobacteriota > Terriglobia > Bryobacterales > Bryobacteraceae > Bog-375. Next base: position 33,074 of record JBEKXZ010000017.1, read on the forward strand.
GTTCTCGGCGCTGATCACGGTGGCCGGCTTCGTGCCTCTGTTTACCATGCAGGGAGTCGAGGGACAGATCTTCGGCCCCATGGCGCGCACCTACGGGTATGCGCTGGCCGGAGCGTTGATTGCAACATTCACGGTCACACCCGTCATCGCCTCGATGTTGATCCCCAAGCGCATAAAGGAGACGGAAACAATTGTCGTCCGCGTGCTGCACCGTCTGTACAACCCGGCGTTACGTTTTACGCTGAGAAACCGCTTCCTCGTCGTCGGCATGGAACTGGCCTTGTCCCTTGGAACTTTCTTCTTTATCGCGCCGCGGCTGGGTAGTGAGTTTCTTCCGCACCTTGAAGAAGGAAACTTTTGGATTCGCGCCTCCATGCCCATCACGCTCTCGCTCCAAGATGGCGAGGCAGCCGCTCGAAAGATGCGCGAGATTCTCCTGCGGCACCCCGAGGTTCTTACCGTGGTTTCCCAGCATGGTCGGCCGGACGACGGCAGCGACGCCTCGCCATTTTCGAACGTCGAGTTATTTGCCCCGCTGAAATCTTTTGACGAATGGCCCAGGGGCCTGACCAAGGACAAGCTGACCGAGCAAATTCAACGGGAGTTTCAGAACGAGTTGCCGGGAGTCATCTTCAATTTCTCCCAATACATTGAAGACAACATCGAAGAAGGAATCTCGGGCGTCAAAGGCGTCAATTCGGTTAAGATCGTCGGTCCCAACCTGGAAGAGTTGACGAAACTGGCCGATCAGGTCCGCGACCAGATGAGCCAGGTTCGCGGTGTCGCCGATCTCGGCATTTTCCCAGTCCTCGGCCAGCCAAACCTGAACATCAAAGTGGATCGGGAGAAGGCCGCGCGCTACGGCCTCAACTCGGGGGACGTGAATTCGGTCGTTCAAGCCGCCATGGGTGGGGCTGTATCAACCGAAGTTCTGGAGGGCGACCGGCAGTTCGATCTGGTCGTCCGCTACACGCCGGAATACCGCAACAACATCGGAGAAATCCGCAACATCAAAGTGGGATATACAACCGACAGCGGCGCGAATGCCTACATCCCGTTCAGCGAACTCGCGACGATTTCGTTGGACACGGGCGCGGCCTGGATTTATCACGAAAGCGTGCAGCGCTTTATCCCGGTGAAATTCAGCGTCCGGGGACGGGATCTCGGCGGAACGGTCGAGGAGGCGCAACAACGCATCGCCCGAAACGTGAAACTTCCGCCCGGATACCATCTCATCTGGGCGGGCGAATTCGGAGATCTTCAGGAAGCCAAGAAACGTCTGGAGATCATCGTGCCGATCAGCTTCATCCTGATCGCCGGCGCCCTCTATAGCCTGTTCAACAATTTCCGCGATTCCATGCTGGCGCTGGCGGGCATTCCCGACGCCGTTGTCGGAGGCATCCTCGCGCTGTACGTCTCCGGTCTCAATTTCAGCATCTCGGCCGCGATCGGCTTCGTCTCGCTGTTTGGCGTATCCGTTATGGACGGCATCCTGATGATCACGTTTTACAACCAGGAAAGGTCTCACGGTCTGGCGCCTGTGGACGCGATGTATCGCGCCGCAACCACGCGCATGCGCCCCCTTCTGATGACGGCGCTTTCTGCCTGCATCGGCCTGTTGCCCGCGGCTATTTCAACTGGTATTGGCAGCCAGGTGCAGCGTCCGCTCGCCACGGTGATCGTGGGTGGCATGCTGGTCGGCCCGGTCATGCTGCTCCTCGCCGTGCCTGCGCTGCGACTGATTTTCCTGGGCCGCGAGAGCAATTCCACGGGAGAGGAGGCGAGGTGAAGACGGAGTTCATGTTCGTGATGCTTGCTTGCGTGGGTTTGCTCTGCGCGACAGGTCATGCGGGTTTAACGGCTCTCGATCAGCAACAAGATCGGAGCGGCGGCCTCGCTCGTCCGAACGCTCAGCGGTCCCGCCGTGGAGTTCCGGCAGGATCAAATCTCCCCAAACCGCTGCCGAGGCGTCAGACGCACGCTGCATCTGCGGGTGCGATGAATCCTCGCCGGCATCCAAACGGATCTTCTCCCCTTGCAGCAGGCGTAATTGTGCAGAACCCAACAGCCGGAAGGTACCCGCACGTTCGGTCGCCGGGTCCCGTCCGGGCTGCCGCGCCGCCGCTAAGCAGTGTGCGTCATCGCAGTCCCAATCCAGCAGTCATTGGGGGTTCCACGGATCTGGGTAAGAGGAATAGCGGCGCAATTGATGGGAAACAAGCGCATCGGAGGCCGTAACGAAACGGATTTCTATGAGTCTCAGTCGCCAATCGCGCGGTTTTGGTCTCATCGCGGTCACAGCGGCCTTGCTGCTCAGCGTGGGCTGCGTGGTGGGGCCAAACTTCAAGAAGCCTGCAGCTCCGCAGGTCCCAAGTTATACTCCCACGCCGCCGGCGGCAACAAGCGGCACTCCCAATGTCTCGGGCGGAGAGACGCAAAGCTTCGTCCTTGGACGTGATATTCCGGGAGACTGGTGGACCTTGTTTCACTCCAAATCGCTCGACGATTTAATTGAGCGGTCGCTCAAAGCCAATCCCGACTTGAAGTCGGCACAAGCGGCGCTCTTAGTTGCCAGAGAGAACACGCTGGCGCAGCGTGGTTATTACTATCCAAGTGTGTCAGCCGGCTTTTCGGCCAGCCGCGGGAGGACATCCTCTGAGGTTTCGCCGGTTACGTACTCCGGTGCGCTGTCCTACAGCTTGTTTACTCCGCAGGTCAGCGTTTCCTTCGTGCCGGACGTCTTCGGATTGAACCGCAGAACAGTGGAGTCCCTGAAGGCGCAGGAACAGCAGGCCAGATTTGCCCTCGCCGCAACGCATATCACGTTGAGTTCCAACATTGCCGCCGCCGCCATTCAAGAGGCGTCATTGCGAGGACAGATTGACGCCACCAATGAACTTATCGCCATCGCCACAAAGACGCTGGAGATTCTGCGCAGCCAATATGCCAGAGGATATGCGAGCCAGCTCGACGTAGCGGCACAGGAAGCGCAGCTCGCACAGGTCGCGGCCACGTTGCCTCCGTTGCTGAAGCAACTGGCTCAGCAGCGCGACCTGCTGGCTGTGCTGTCTGGTGGGTTCCCCAATCAGGATCCGCCGGAAAAGTTTGAGCTTTCGAGCCTCCAACTGCCTCGCGAGCTGCCCCTGACGCTTCCTTCACAAGTCGTGGAACAGCGCCCGGATGTGCGCCAAGCCGAAGAGAATCTGCATTCGGCGAGCGCCTTGATTGGGGTTGCGCACGCCAACCGGCTGCCCAGCTTCGCCTTGACTGCGGATGCCGGAAGCATGGCGGTTATCTTCAGCCACCTTTTCACGAGGGGAGGCTTCTGGGACGTGGGCGGGGGCCTTACACAGCCGGTGTTTGAAGGCGGCACGCTGCTTCACCGGGAGCGGGCTGCGATAGCAGCTTACACTCAGGCCGATGAGCAATATCGCAGTACTGTGCTGACTGCCTTTCAGAATGTGGCTGACACATTGCATGCGATCCGGCAAGATGCCGACGGTTTAAAAGCCGCATCCGCCGCCAAGGACGCGGCCGCCGTCACGCTCGATCTGACAAAAAAACAGCTTGACGGCGGTTACGCCAACTACCTCGCGCTCTTGAGCGCGGAACAAGCCTATCAGCAAGCCCTGATCAACCTGGTGCAGGCTCAGTCGAATCGCTATGCCGACACTGCCGCGCTGTTTCAAGCTCTAGGCGGCGGCTGGTGGAACCGCCCGGATTTGCCGAGGAATTGAATCGAAGAACTATCGACAGTCATTTGGACCCTGCCTCAGGGCGGTGAGACATCAAGCAAATACTGAGATCGAGTTAGCCATTACGACTGGGCAGCGAAACCGTTGGCGAGTCCTCTCCCGCAGTCCGAGCGGGAAACATCTGTTCACGCAGTTTTCAGGCGTCGTCGTTCGCGTTGCGTGGGGAACCATCAGGACCGGCGCTGGCGGCATCGGGCGCTACCGCGGCGCGCGCCGAGCCAAGCTGGAACCGCTCGCAGTAGTCGCGGAACATCGGCCGCAAGGTCGCGGCATCCAGCCCGAACTCCTCGAGCGCGTACTCGTGCCGCAGTCCGCTGCGTTCTTTCCGGTTGCGCTGCAGATAGTCCATGAATGCCCGCTCCGCTTCCGCCGTCAGTGGGAAGCCGAGCCACTTGTAAATGCGCGCCACCGCCGCGAGCGGGTTCCGCGTGAGGTCGCGATACCACACGTCCAGAAATCGATCCGGAGCCAGCGCCCTCGATCGCATGCCGCGGCCGAACCGCCACAGCGTCCCGTTCACGATCGAAGCCCCGATGTGCCCCGGGTCGAGCGCATCCGTCCGGATCGCCCGCGCGGTCGCGCACAGGCTGCAGCCGGAGGCGACCACCTCGAGGGGATCGCGGTGAAGCCACAGCACTCGCGCGTTGGGATACACCCGGAAGAGATCGTCGAGGTGCCCCAGATACGGGGGATGCTTGAGGACGAGCCGGCTCGCCGGCTGGGCGGCCGTCAGAATCTGAATCTGCTTGCGGTGGTAGCCGAAGGCGGGCGTCCAGTCCTGCTCGCGTAGCCACCCCACGTAGCGGTCGGCCCGCCCATGCAGGGCGAAGATCTCCGTGCAGAAAGAGTCTTGCAACAATGGAGAGCATTCCTCGGGTTCGCCGGCCTCGAAGTGGTGCGCGGCTTTGGCGGCCTTTCGCCCCGCCGCGGACAGCAGCAGCTTCCGCCGCAAAGCCATTCCCCGCGCCAGCGCCGCCAGCCGCGGGTCGTCCCCGCGGGCAGGCGCGAAGTCCCTGGGCGCAGGCGCGAATAGCTCCCAGGCACGCAGTGTGCGATTGGCTGGGTCGGCCGCCAGCAGGCGATGCAGTAGCGTGGTGCCGGAGCGCGGTGGCCCCGTGACAATTACCGGATCCGGGACGGGGACGCTTGCCGTCTCCGGGTTGCGCCGAAAGTATTCCTCGACCTGCAGACGATTGGCCAGGCACCGCAGCAACTCGCGCCGCGCCAGCAGGCGGCCGACCAGGTGAAACCGCGCTTCGCTCTCCCAAGAGTCCACCAACACGCCGAGCCCCGCCTCGAAGCCGGATCTGCCGAAGTCCTCAAGGCCCGTCGCCAGACGGGCCTGCTCCATCAGGCGCCGCGGATCCAGACTGATGCGAGGCCCCATCCACACCCCGGCCCGATTGATGACGCGGACCAGGCGGCTTTGCATCGCCCGTGCATCCCTCACGCTTCCCGTCCATCCTCGACCAGGCGGCGAACCAGGCCCAGCAGATCGCCCATCGTCTTCAACCGCAGAACGTCCCGCGCCGCGAAGGCGATGCGGTACTTCGCCTGCAGACGCGACAGCACGCGCAGCATGTCTTGCGAGTCGATCGGGACTTCCGCACCCAGCACGCTTTCCGGGCGCAGCGCGACCGCCGACAGATCCACGTACGAACCGACGATTTCGGCCACATCGGCAAGGCTGGGCTGGTTCATGAATTCCTCGCGGGCGCGGCAACGGCGTATGCGTACGCCGCGTCGTGGAAAGTCACGCAACGGATCGTTGCGGCGCGCGGGTGTTCGAATCTCGCTACCAGGTATTCGCCGCGGCGTTCCATCTCGCGGAGTACGACATCCCGCGGCGCGGCGCCGGCCGCGCCGGCGGCTTTCCGGCACGCCTCCTTGGCTGCCCACAAGCAAGTCAGTGCCGACGTTCGATCCGCCACCGTGGCCAGCACCAGCGCGGTCTCTTCCGGGCCGGCAAATTCGCTCTCCACTTCCGCCGCCCCGCGGCTGATCGCTTCCACGTCGATGCCGAAGCCCGGCCGCGGCGTGGCCAGCGCGGCTGCCAGACCGCCGCTGTGCGCGATGCTCACGAACGGCGGCGCCGCCATTGCCGTGCATGCCTCTTCGAAAGCAGCGCTGGGCGCGCCGTCTTGGCCAGCCAGAATGCGAATCCGGGCGGCGTCCGGACCACCAGGCACCAGCAACATGCGAATCGCGGTCTTGGCGGCGATTCGTCCCGCCAGCCACTCCCGCCGCCGTTTGGGAAGCGCCAGAGTTTCGAAGTGCGCCAGCTCGGGGCCGCTGAGGTAATCGTGGACTAGGGCTTCCGCGTTCTCGTCGAGTGCGGCTGCCAGCGGCCCGATATCCACCTGTGCCAGCGCGAACGGGTGGGCAATGCCGAGCAGTTCGCGGATTTTCGCCTGCCGCGGGTGCTCCCGCAGCAGATTCCAGACCGGCTCTGCGAGAACCGCCCGCGGCGCCGCCGGGTCCACCGGCAGCCGCGTATAACCCTCGACCCGCACCGCCACCCGGCCGTCCTCGCCGATCACTTCCAGCGAACTCTCGTCCGCCCGATCGTGGAACCAGGTTCGGAAGCGGCACAGAGGGCCGGCGCCGCTGGCGGCGAAGAACCGGATCGAGCGGACACCGCCGAAATAGAGCGCGCCGGTCCGGTCGTACAGCTTCACGCCAAGAGCGCCCATCAACAGACCGCCATCGAGGGCGACTATGTGGCTCAAACAAGGCGTCCGCCCAACCTCTGGCACGGCGGAATCGGGGCATTGTCCCACCGCGCCATCGTGTGTTACCGAGTGGATCCAGCCGATGTTGGCCCACACTCCCTGGCGGCGCGTGAAAGACTTGGTGCTAAACAGCGGGGAGGCATCCACCGCCGCGTGGCCTAGCCCGGTGCGCGGGACCACCAGCGCCGGCAGCGGCGCCGGCTGGCGCTTGCCGAATTGCAGACGGCACCGCGCGTGCAGCAGTTCCCGTTCCTGGGACGCGCCGGGTGCCGTGAACAGGCTGTAGACTTCGCCGGACAGGGCCGCGCCTTCCGCGTCGCTGCGCAACAGCCGTGTACGCGCATGGAACGTGCGCGGCCTGCCTTGGGGAAAGCGGCCCGCGCGCACGAACCGCGCCTCGGCGACCTCGGTCAACTGCCACTGCGGGTCCACCAGCGCGGCGCCGGCTTGCGCCATCATTTCCATCATGAGAAAACCGGGCACCACGGGCACGCCCTCGGCTACCTGATGGCCCGCGATGGAGCGGTCACGCGCCGGGTCGAATTCCCGTACGCCGTGCGCCACGCCGGGCGCCAGAATCTCGACGCGATCGAAGATCGTCGCGGGGGCAGGTGTTGGCGCGGGATCTCCCACCGTTTCGAAATCGCCGCCGCAATACGCCACCGATTCGCCGCTTCCGCGCTCCACCTCGTCGGCGGTAAACGTCGCGCCGTCCTCGCGGCCGATGAAAGAGGCGCCGCGAACGCGCAGCCGCTCCATGATGGCGCCGCGGTCCGTCATGCCCGTGGCCAGCCACGGCCCATAATAAATGCTGAACCAGCGTCCGCCGCGTGCCGCCGCGGCGGACGCGGTCAGGTTCGCGGCCACTTCATGCCCGGCCGCGTAAGCCGATTGGCCGGCGTTTCCCCAGCGCCCCGCGATACTCGAGAAATTGACGAAGGCGCCCACCTCGAGGCCATCGAGCGCGGAAAGCAGATGCGCCGTCCCCAGCGCCTTCGGCGCCATGTCCTCGACGAACTCACGCGCCGCGAATTGCCGCAGGGCCTTCTGCGAGAGCGCGCCGGCGCCGTGCAGCACCAGGTCGATCCTGTCGTAGCGCTGGCGGAGAAATGCGATCAGATCGCGCACCGAATCCGCATCGAGCAGGTCGCATTGCCGGTACTCGACCTCCGCGGCCGCCTGGCGCAGCGCGGCGACGTTTGCCGCCCGCTCCGCGTCCCACACTGCTCGCCACGCCTCGCGATCCACGTCGGCCGGAGACGGTTGCCGGTTCCCGGCGAGCGCCGTTGCGAGCGCCTGCTGCCGCGCCTGGTTGAAGTCGAGCGGCGCGGGCGGGCCGGAGATCCGCGCCGGCGGCGGCGCCTGGCCGGCCAGGACGAACCGCGCCCCGCTGCGCCGGGCCAGTTCCTGGCACACCGCCGCGGTAATCCCGCGCGCCCCGCCGGTCGCCAGCACCACGCTGCTCTCGTTCAGACTGAGCCGCACCGCTCCCGGCGCCGCCTCCGGCCTCCAGCGAATCGCGTATCGCTTGCCGTTCCGGTAACCGATCTCGCCATGGTCCCACTCGCGCGCCAGTTCCGCGCACACCGCCGCGGCGATTTGCCCGGCATCCATCGCGGGATCGAAATCGAGATGCAACCCGCGCACGCTTCCGCCAGTCTCCGCCGCCAGGCTCCGGCCGATCGCAAGTCCCAACCCGCCCAGGGGCGCGAACCCGCGCGCGCCTCTGGCCGCGAACTCGCCGCCCAGGGTCGAGACGGAGACCCAGCGGACCCGCGCCGGCTCCGCCTTCGCGCATTCCTGCGCGGCATCGAGCAGCGTGGCCGCCTCGGCGGCCAGTCCCGCCCACCAGCCGGCGCATTCGGGCAACGCCGGCAATCGGCCGCTGCCGCAGCCGCTCAAACTGATCGCGTAATCGGCGTCGCCGGGCGGACCGGTAACGATGGCGCCGGCGGCGGCCAGGCTCCGCGCGAGGGCAGCGGCAAGAGCGGCGTCTCCCGATACCAGCGCCACGCGCTTGCCGTGCAAGCTGCCCGTACCGGCGGTCTCGGGCAGCGGCGTTTCCACCATGATCGAGACGTGGCGGCAGCAATCCGTGCGAAACGCCAGCTCCGGCGCGGGCGCGGCTGCGGCTGGTTCCACAGCGGCGGGCGAGCCGGCCGGAGAGGCTGCCGCAATGCGCCGGATCAACTCGCGCAGAGTTGTGATCTGATAGCCGCCCGACCGCGCGTCGGAGCCGAAGTCCAGGCCCAGTTCCTGCGCGATTTCGCGCACGATCTCGACCTGCTTGATCGAATCGAGCCCGAGTTCCGCCTCCACGTCCAGGTCCAGGCCGATCAGGTTGGTCGGGTACCCGGTCTTGCGCGATACGAACTCGACCACGCGGCGCGCCAGAATGCTATTCGCATCCGCGGCGACCGCGGTCGTCAGCTCTGGCGCCGCAGCGCTCTGCTCCGGCGCCGGTTTGCGGTAGCAGGCGAAATCGAGTGCCGCCATTTTACGCAGGAACTCGCTCCGCCCGGCCAGGTATTCCGCCACCGCGACTGGGTCTTCGTGCGCCAGCGACGCTTCCAGTATCCCGGTTGCGGCTGGCTGCGGCGATGCGGCCGCGCCGGCAAGCCGCAATGGCGCTGCCGGCGCCGGCGCCCGGGAGGCTTCGAGCTGCCTGCGCGGACGCCGCGGCGGCAGCACCCGTTCGAGATCGACCGGGACTCCCAGCGCCGCGCAGAAAGCGATCGCATGCAGCAACTGCACAGCCGGTGGCCGCCGCGCCGTGTTGGTCGCCACCGTCCAGTGCGGCCTGCCCGCCAGCGTATCGTCGACGAAGGAAGACAGTGTCGCTCCCGGCCCAATCTCGACGAACAGTCGCGCGCCAGCTTCGTACATCGATTCGATGTTGCCCATGAAATCCACCGGCTCCACCATGTGGCGCACCAGGGACTCGCGCAGCCTGGCGGCGAAGCCCTCGCCGTTTTCGTAGGCGCGCCCGGTCAGATTGGATTGCACCGGCAGGCGCGGAGGGTTCACCGGAAACGCACTCAGCAGTCGACGGAACGGCTCGACGCACGGATCGAGTACCGCGGTATGAAACGCGCTGGCCAGCGACAGGCGCACGCAACGAACGCCGGCGCGCTCGATCCGCACGGCCGCCTCTTCCACCGCGTGCTTGTCGCCCGCAATCACAGTCTGCGATGGGCAGTTCTTATTCGCCACCGCGACGAATCCGGCAATGCCCTCCAGATAGGGACGAACCTCCCGCTCGGATAGGCCCACGCTTACCATGCCGCCGCTCACCAGACAGGCGTCAGCGATGCCGGCCCCGCGCTGGGTGGCGATCCGGATGGCCGCATCGGCGTCGAAAACGCCGGCCGTCGTGAGCGCCGCGTACTCGCCGAGCGAGTGGCCCGCCACCATGTGCGGCTGAATCCCCGCCCGATTGAGCACAGCCGCCAAGGCCATGCTCACAGCCAGCATCGCAGGGTGATTGAAATCCGGCCGCAGCAGCAAAGCGGCATCGCGCTCCGTCCCGCTGGAATCGCGGCCATTGCGCAACAGCCCCAGAATCGAGGTCCGGATGTGGCGTTGCGCGATGTCCTCGACCTGCTGGACAATGGGCTCGACAAACGGAAAGGCGTCTGGAATCCCATCGAGCATGCCGGGGTATTGCGTGCCCTGCCCCGGATAGACGAATGCGATCTTGTCATCCGGCGCGAGCGGGTCCTGCCGGAAGTAAATGCCCTGCGCGGCCGCGACCTCGTTCCGCTCCGGATCGGCAAGTATCTCCGCCGCGGCATCCAGGTGCGCGGCGAGTTGCGCCGCATCCCGCGCCACCAGGGCGAGCGAGGGGCCGTCCTTCGCGTTCCGCGCGAATTCGGCAAGCGCCAGTTTGCGGAGATCGCCGCCTTTCCCCGCCGCCAACATCTCGCGCAACGCGCCGGCGCGCACGGCAAGCTCCTGGCGGGAGACGGCACGGAGGATGAACAGTTCCGCTACGGGCAATTCGCGTGCTGCGCGGTTGCCTGCGATGGAACCCGGCATTTCACCGCCAGCGGTCACCGGCGCCTCTTCCAGCACCGCATGATAATTGATGCCGCCAAAGCCGAACGCGTTCACGCCCGCGCGGCGCGGCGACGGCCCGGCCCGCCACAGGCGCCTTTCGTCGAGCAGGTAACAGGGCGACGAATTCCAGTCCAGATCCTTCCGCGGCTGTTCACAGTGAATGGCCGGCGGCAGAATTCTGGTGTGCAGCGCCATCGCGGTCTTGATTAACGAGGCGATTCCCGCCGCCGTTTTCAGGTGGCCGATCATCGACTTCACCGACCCCAATCCGATGCTTCGCGGCGCAGCGCCGCGCTCGCCGAAGAAACTGCCAATGGAGGCAATCTCGGCTTTGTCGCCCGCCCAGGTGCCCGTGCCATGCGCCTCGATCAAAGAAACCGTGGAGGGCGAGAACGGTACCTGTTCGTACGCCCGCGCAAAAGCGCGCATCTGCCCGTCGACATCGGGCGCCGTGATGCCCTTCACGCGGCCGTCGCTCGAGGTCCCCATGGCGCGGATTACCGCGTACACACGATCCCCGTCCTGAAGCGCGTCCTCCAGACGCTTCAGCACCAACATCCCCGCGCCCTCGCCGAGCACGAAGCCGTCGGCGCGCTCATCGAACGGGAAGATTCCTTTCGCCGATAAGCCGCCCAGGCTGCAAAAGAACATGTAGGTGAGCGGATCCACCCGGGTGTCGGCGGCGCCCGCCAGGGCGACGTCGCATTGGCCTCGCCGCAGTGCGTTCACCGCCGAATCCACCGCGGCTAGCGCGGACGCGCACGCGGCATCCATCACCACAGCCGGTCCTTTCAGATCGAAACAGTTGGCCACCCGGCCCGCCACCAGACTGCCGAACACGCCGGCGCAGGTGTCTTCGCTGAACTCCGGCAGCCCGTCCTTGAAAACCCGTTCACCGGATTCGAGAATCTGCGATTGCGTCTCTTCGTCGAGCCGGGCGAAGTCCGGCGTATGGCGGAGCACATCGGCGAACCGTGCCCAGTGCGTCCGCATCCCATATTGGCCGGAGAGTTCCGTCGCGGAGCTATGGCCCACGAACACCGCCGTCTCGGCGCGCGGCAGCGTGGAATCGGCTGGAGGCTTGCCCGCCTCGAGGTATCCGGCATCCACCAGCGCCTGGTAAACCGTCTCGAGCACCAGGAACTGCGCGGCGTCGATCTGCCGCTCCGAACGCGGCGGAATGCGGAACTTCAACGGATCTTTGCGGAAACCCTCGAGGAAACCGCCGATCTTGGTGTAGGTGGTCTCGGGAATGCTGCGGTCCTCATTGAAGTAGATCGACGCGTCCCACTTGGATGCGGGGACTTCGCCGATCATGTCCCGCTTGTGAACGATGTTGTCCCAAAACTCCGTCACGCCGCTGGCGCCGGGGAAGACGCAACCCATGCCGACGATGGCCACCGCGCCCGCGACCGCCTCCTCTTCGAACGAGGGATGCGGGCAGACGGCCGCAAGCTGCGCGGCCCCGGCCGTCAGCGCCTCGTGCAACTCCCCGATCGTCCGGCATGGCTCCGCGACGGCGATGCCCTGGCCGCAGACGCAGGCCGCCTCGCCACCATCCGCCCTGCCGAGCGCCGCCGATAGCCGCGCTGCGCCCAGCGCTTCCACCTGCCGCTTGCGGTCGCGGAATGGCAGATCGTGGCCGGCGAGCGCAAGCTCTTCGAACAGCATCCGGCGCACCGCCGGCGAATCCAGCCAGCGGTTCGGCAGGTTGACCGTGGTCCCGGTGAGCACCGTCGTCGAGCTGGCCAGAAGTTCCTGCCGATATGCGGACGAGACCGCGCCGCAAGCGACAGCGTCTTCCGTCATCAGGTACGCCGTGCCCGCCTGCAAGCCCACGCGCACGCCGCGCTCCGCCACCGGTGCTGCCATCACGGCCGCGCCGAGACTCGATCGCGCGTTCATGATCCCGCCCGCGAAGAGCACGCGCAGGCCGGAAACCGCCTCGGCGGGACGAGCCAGAATCTCTTCCACTGCGAGTTCCCACAGAATCAGCGAACCCAGGTTTCCCACGTGGCCGCCGGCTTCGTGGCCTTCCAGGATGATGCCCTTGACGCCTTGATCCAGGAAACCGCGGATCATCGCGAGGCTGGGAGCGTGGAGATAAGCGCGGATCCCAGCTTCTTCCAGGCGCTTGGCTTGCGCGGCATTGCCACCCGCGATGGTGACAAAAGCCGGCCGCGCCGTATCGTCTCCCAACACCGCATGGTCAGCGCCTTCGAGCGGCAGAAAGCCGATAATCCCGACGCCGAATGGAGCGCCGCCCAGCGCGGCGCGCGCCGCGATGATCAATTCGGCAATGCGAGGCGCGGGCAGCCCGGACGTGGCACAGAACGGCAACCCGCCCGCCTTGGCTACTGCCGCAGCCAGCCGCGGCGTGTCGGTCACCAGGGCCATCGGGCCCTGCACGACGGGAAATCGCACGCCGTGCTCCTGCGCCAGCGGCGAATCCGCCGCGAAAGGGAACGAGCGCTGGACGCAGCCGATTGACCCGGCCAGTGCGCGGCGGTATTCCTCCACCACCTGCCGGACGTCCCAACCGCGCTCGGCGAAGCGTTGCGCAAACGCCAGCCCCTGGCCGATGGGCAACGGCGCGCTCCGAGCCTGCAGGCCTTCCGCCAACATCGGTTCCAGCACTGCGCCGAACGCGGCGGCGCGTTCGCCCTGCGGAAGGCGCCTGCCGAAAATCTCCCACTCCCGCTCGACGATCGCGCGAACGGCATCCTTGCCAGCCAGCGAGAGCAAGCGGAACGGCCTCCCCACCAGCTCGCCGATCACTTCGGTGTCCGACGCCGAGCGCTCAGCGAGTCCCCGGCGAAGAGCTTCGCCAAGGCCGCTCTCTTTGAGCAACAGCAATTGCGAGTCGAGGATCGTGCCGGCGGCGCCCAGCGCGTAAGCCGCCGCCGCGCCGCGCGGTCCCAGGCCGCCGCGAATCACGACGGGGATATCCACTGCGCCGGCGAGTTCCTGAAGCAGGATGAAGCTCGTCTTCGCCGAAACCGGCCCTGCCGCTTCCACTCCCGAGGCAACCACGAAATCCGCGCCGAGCCGGGCGGCGAGCGACGCCTCTTCCCGGCTACCGGCTTCCGCGCCCACCGCTACGCTGCACCCCGCGGCATCCAGCAGCGCTGAAAGGGCGGAGTCCTCCCACGGCGCGCAGAGGATGACGCGCGCGTTCGGCGGCGGCGCCGCGATCACCCGTTCGAGTAGGGCTTCGCCCGCGCCGGCGCACACCGTCAACCCGGGCAGCCCGGCGGCCAGCATGCGTTCGACGAGCCGGGCCTTGTATTCCACCGTTCCGAATCGCAGATCCACCAGCGGTTCAGCCACGCCCGACGCCTGCTGCAGCAGGTCCAGGCTCTCTACGCACGGCGGCAGCGCTGCCCAAATCAGGAACGATCCACGCAGACCCGGGTCACTCGTTTGCATAGGCAGGATTCTGTACCCTTAATGATAGATCCAGTCACCGAGCGTGCACTGCCAGGCGCCGGCCACCTGCTCCGGCCGCGATTCGCCGGAGCGCGGAGCGACGACCAGGCTCATTTTTTTCAGGTGCGTCGCCCACGCCCCAAACCCGGCGGAGCGCAACACTCCGGCACAGGCCGCCGAGGCTGGAAAGGAAGCCATCACCAGCCCGGTATCACTTCGCGCCATGTCTTCGAGCGCGATGAGCAACAAGGCGCTCAGCACCGGCCGGCGATTGCTCCTAGCGGCAAGTTCGAGCACGTACCCGTCGTTGTTCGGCCCGCGATCCCGCCACACAATGTATCCAGCCAGCTCTCCGCTACGCCAGGCGGCGAGCCGATGGTAGGATGCGGCCGGGCAGTCCACGTAACGCCAATTGAGGTATGCGGCGTCTTTGACGACAGCCACGCCCGCGGCGGGCTCGAGCGATTTCCATAACGCGTCGTATTCCTCGCCAAAGCTGGGGATCGGGATCAGATCGACTCCCGGCGCGGCCGGACACCGCCGCTTCAGGCCGAACACCGCGCGCGCCGCACAGCCGGCGGCTATCGCGGCCGGCCGCGGAAACCCGCGCGCCGTCAGCATCGTGGCGCCGTTCAGAACTCCCGCGAACACGGGCACGCGCCCCAGCACCGGGCCCCCCAGCGAAGCGTGCAACTTCGACATGTAAGGGGTGGAGAAGCCGAACGAAAAGGCTGCTTCCCGCTCTGGTTCCGCCAGGAGGGCCGCCTCGGTTAGAGCGCGGAAGTGCGCCCACGTTCTGAAATCCGGCAGCAGCGTGAGCCCCTCCAGCAGTTCCGCGATCAGTCGTTCCCCACCGGCCGTGACCCACACGGGCACCCGCCCAAATTTGCCTACGACACGCCCACTGCGTATCGCCACCACTGCAGTGCCGGCTCCGGCGGGATTGCGAAAATAGAGCCAGGGCCAGAAGTCCACAGCGAGTTTCCGTCCGCGGACGCACAAGTCCATCTCCGAGAGGCCAGCCGCGAATTCCCGCACGTTCCCCCTGGTGACACGCTCCACACGCGCCTCCACCGCAGCCCCCACCATGACTGTACCCCCGCGCTTCATTGGTCCTTTTCGAGACGAGTCGCACTTCTCGTCTATGCATGCACTTGGCGCCGGTCCTAGATTAGCCGCGGTGAAACGGCCGCGGCGGATACTGTCAGCCTGATGCCTGATGCCTAACGCCTCGAGTGCGGCAAGCCGCAATGGCCCTACTCGGATTCCGGCCCTGGTACTTCCATTGTGCAGCGAATCGATGTGAGAAGCGAGCTGGGCCTTTTCGGATTTGGGAGCCCCGGCATATTCGGTGGACATCCACGCATCAACGTCAGTCGCTCCGCAGTGCTTCCATCGGATCGATCCGCGCCGCGCATTGCGTCCACTCGTGCATCCATGATAGGCGCTGGGGCAATTTGGTACTGTCGCCGGTTCTCCAGAAAAGTACTAAGAGTTTGTTGAGAAACGATCTGGCGCACCACAATGCGCGCAAATCACCCTGCCTAAGCTGTTGATTCTTCGTTTGGCCGTGGGAGCGGAGAACGGCGAAACGGCTGGTCCAAGGTGGTTTTTCAACAAACTCCTAGACGTTCTGAACTTAACGGATACTCTCAACCGATGCAAGAAAGAGGCAAATGGGTGTTAAACTCACAATGGCCATCCCGCGTATACTGCCGGGGGCGCTGAAGGGGGCCCGCATATGGGGGTTTCAAGGTTCGGATTTTCATTACGCGCAGTTGTGGTCGCGATCGGATTGAGCCTTGTCGCGGCGATTTCGCAAGCGTCAACTATTTTTTACTACACCGACTGGACGTCTGACACGCTAAGCTCCGGGGGCACCAATGGTTCAGCGGCTGGAACGATCACAACGCCGCAGGGCACTGTAAACGTCAGCTATTCGGGCGACGTTGTCTCGGCCACGCAGATCAACGATTCGGGCACTGATTACTATACATCTTGGCAGTCGGTTTACACGAACGCTATCGTCTCCAATTCGCCGACCAACGTAGATGTCATCGCGCTGTCAGAAGCATACGCATATACCGATACCTTGACATTCTCCACGGCGGCGACCAATCCGATCCTCGACATCGTGAGCCTTGGCGCGGTGGGGGTCCCAGTTTCCTATCTCTTCAGTGCCACGCCGGTAATCCTGAGCCAGGGATCGGCTTCGTTCGGCGGTTGCAGCACATGCCTGTCCGTAAGTGGCAATACACTGACCGGCGCAGAAGGCGACGGCGTAGTTGAGTTCGTCGGAACCTACACCTCTATAAGCTGGACGACAAGTGGTGGCGAATACTGGAACGGTTTTACGGTTGGCGAGGCCGCGTCAGTCGGCACGCCTGAGCCCGCGACGTGGACTGGCCTGCTGATCATCTCGATGCTGGCAATCCCCTTCGTTCGCCGGCACAAGACGCGGCTCACTGCCTAATAAGCTGCACTTTTCTCTGGGAGCGGTCTTCGGCCCCGGCTTTTGTGGGAAAACAACTTTTCTCGATGGTCAGCTTTGTACCTGAATTACGCAAATGGGTACACGGCACGGCAGACGCACTTTCCAAAGGGACGGCCTTATGAGCTGCCGCTGGCGAAGACTAGCACGCCACCGAGGCTTACTGGTAGCTCGGCGGAAAGCGGCGGAGTTTCCAGAAGCGGTTGCGAAGCCAGGTGAGACACCCAGCTCAACGACCACCACTGTTGAGGCGGCGGTGAGCGCGGCGCGGAAGGCGGGGATCATAAACGGCAAGGTGTCGCCGATACCGTCGAGCGCGTTCATCAGGCCGCAGACCAGGCCCCGCATCCAGGGATGACCGCGGCCGTGAGACTGACCTGGTCGGAGAGCGCTTCGAATCCCATGCTGATGCCGGCGCTCGCTGCCGCAGCACCGGGAAACGTCGAGATGAGTGTCGACGCAGCGCGTAGGATGGCGAGCGGCACGGTGCGTTATCGCAGTTCTTCCATCACTTCTTCGAGCACGGCGCGCGAGGGGCGCACACGCGATTCGGGCAGGGTGGCGATGGGCTCGGACGGAAGGTTCAGCAGATCGAGGAAGGTCGGCTTGCCAGTGTTGACGTAGAGCACGCCGGTGAGCACTTCGCCCTTGGCCTCGGCGTCCTCGATGGCGGCCAGCGCGGCGAGGCGGCTCGTGGGATCGAAATCGCGGCCCAGTTTGCGGATGCGCAGATGGGAACCGTCGTGTAGCGGCACGTCCATCACTTCGCCCTCGGGAATCTCCACCGCGATATCCTCCCGGGCGGGCACGTAATCCAGTTCGTTGAGCACCAGGTCGTGTTCCTTCATGTACGCATAGCTCTTGGTGGACCCCTGGTGATCGTTGAAGGTCACGCAGGGAGAGACCACGTCGATCACCGAGAGGCCGCGATGGGAAATGGCGGTCTTGAGAATGGCCTGCAACTGCTTCTTGTCGCCGCTGAAGGAGCGCGCCACGAACGTGGCGCCCCACTTCAGGGCCAGCGCGCAGCAGTCGAACGGCGGCAGATCGTTGGGCACGCCGGTCTTGAGCGTGGAGCCCACACTGGCGGTGGCAGAGAACTGGCCCTTGGTGAGGCCGTACACGCCATTGTCCTCGATGATGTAGATCATCGGGACGTTGCGGCGCACCAGGTGCATGAACTGGCCCAGGCCGATGGAGGCGGTATCGCCGTCGCCGGTGACGCCCAGGCCGAGTAAGTTGCTATTGGCCAGGATGGCGCCGGTGGCAAGCGCCGGCATGCGGCCATGTACGCCGTTAAAGGAGTGCGAAGTCCCAAGGAAATACGCCGGCGACTTCGACGAGCAGCCGATGCCGGAAAACTTGGCCACCCGCCAGGGCTCGACGCCGAGCTCGTAGAAACATTCCACCACGCGCTCGGAGATGGCATTGTGGCCGCAGCCGGCGCACAGCGTGGTTTTGCTCCCCTTGTAACTGAGAACTTCGAGCCCGATGCGGTTGGTTTTCCTGGGCGGCGGCGCGGCGGCGGTGCTCATTTTCCCTCCTGTTTAATGACGTCATCGGTGATGGTGCGGGCGTCAATGGGCACTCCGCTGTAGTAGCGGACGCTGCGCAGCCGGGCGATCAGGTCCGGCTCCAGTTCCAGCCGCATCAGCAGCAGGAGCTGCGCATCGCGATTCTGGTCGATCACGTAGACGCGGTCGTGGCGGCGGATGAAGTCTTTGAGATGCGTCGTGAACGGGAAGGCCCGCAGCCGCAGGTAGCTCACCGCGACGCTGTATTCAGTCTGCAACTGGTCGCAGCTTTCGCGCGCTGCGTAATCCGAGCTGCCGATGGCGATCATGCCGATGCGCGCGCCGGTGCGCGTTTCTTCAGCGGGCACGGGAACGTGGTTGCGCATCACCTCGAACTTATGGGCAAGGCGGTCCATATTGTGGATGTAGTCGTCTTCGCGCTCGGTGTATTGCGCGTGCTCATTGTGGCCGCTGCCGCGGGTGAAGTAGCCGGCCTTGGGATGATTGGTGCCGGGGAGAGTGCGGTAGCCGACGCCGTCGCCATCCACGTCCAGGTAGCGCGCGAAGCCGCCCAGCCGGTCCAGATCCTCAGCCGTGAGGACCTTGCCTCGATTCATGGGCTTCTCCGGGTAAGGGAACGGATCCGACATCCAGTTGTTCATGCCGAGATCGAGATCGGTGAGGACAAACACCGGCGTCTGAAAGCGCTCGGCAAATTCGAAGGCCTCGATCGACATGGTGAAGCATTCTTCCATGGAGCACGGGAAGAACATGGGGTGCTTGGTGTCGCCGTGAGAGAGATAGGCGGTGGTGAGCAAGTCGCCCTGCTGGGTGCGGGTGGGCAGGCCGGTGGAGGGGCCGACGCGCTCCACGTCGTAGATCACCGCCGGCACTTCGGCGTAATATCCCAAGCCGATGAACTCGCTCATCAGCGAGATGCCGGGCCCCGCGGTCGCGGTCATCGAACGCGCGCCCGCCCAGCCGGCGCCGAGCGCCATGCCGATGGAAGCCAGTTCGTCCTCGGCCTGCACGATGGCATAGGTGGCCTTGCCGGTTTCCGGGTCGATGCGAAAACGCCGCATGTATCCGATCAGCGTTTCGACCAGCGAAGAGGACGGCGTGATCGGGTACCAGGTGACCACGGTAACGCCAGCGAACATGGCGCCCAGCGCGCAGGCGGCGTTGCCATCGACGATGATCTTGCCGGCGGTCGCATTCATGCGCTCCACGCGGCAAGGATCGGCCTTGGTGAGAGCCTTCGAAGCGTAATCGAAGCCGGCCTGCGCGGCGCCCCAGTTGAGTTCGGCGGCCTTTGCCTTGCGCTTGCCGAACTGCTTCTTGAGCGCGCGGTGCACCTCTTCCATTTCGATCTCGAGCAGCCGCGCCACCACGCCGTCGTAGATCATGTTGCGCACCAGCTTGCGCAGCTTGGCCTCGGGGCACACCGGTCCCACCAGCTTGTCGAACGGCACCGGGTAGAAATGCAGATCGCCGCGCAGTTCGCTCAGCTTGAGCGGCTCGTCGTAGACTACCGCCGCACCGGCCTCCAGCTTCATGACGTCCTCGCGCGCGGTCTCCGGGTTCATCGCCACCAGGAAATCGATCTCTTTGCGGCGGCCGACATAGCCGTGCTTGCTGGCGCGGATGGTGAACCAGGTGGGCAGCCCGGCGATGTTCGACGGGAACATGTTCTTGCCCGAAACCGGGATGCCCATCTGAAAGATGGCGCGCATCAGAACGGTGTTGGCGGTCTGGCTGCCGCTCCCGTTGACGGTGGCGACCTGGAGACTAAAATCGTTGACGAGCGAACGGCCGGCGTGCGCGGACAGGAGATCCGCCGGCGATACTTCTAGCGTGGACATTTGTGAGAATAATCCCCTCTGCAAGGGTAGGTAACCCAGTTCACTCTGCTACCTAGATTATAAGTCCAAATTGGTGGGGCATGCTTCAGCTTGCCAACGCCGCCTGCGCGCTTCCACCCAGGCTGGGAACACTTCGGCGTTTTCCAGCCACACGAGCATCCACTGAACCATCTCCTCTTTCTGGGCCCGCTTTTCACGGTTGCTGCGTGGGTTGCGCGCAGCGAATTTGGCGCGGTCTTTGGCGGCGATCACCTGGCGGCGGGCATGGCGGGCGCGCTCGCGGTCACCCGCGGTTTGGGAGGCGCGATAGACTTCCAGCATCTCGCGCAAGGAGCTTTCCAGTTCTTCGAAGGTGTGTTGACGGATGCCGGCCCAAGGCTGGTCGACGGGGATGCCAGTGGCCTGTAGCAGGTCGCGCAGGTAGCTGCCGGAAACGGGAGCAAGGTGAGCGCGCGCCTCAAGCCACACGGTCTCAGTGATGCGCGCTGGCTGCCGGCTTGCCAGGTACTCGGCCAACCGGCGCTTGGTGGAGGGCCGGTTCGCCCCGGCGCTACTTTTTCTTGGCACGGCGGTACGCAGCGACGGCGGCCTGATGCGCCGTCACAGTGCTGGAAAACTGATGCGCACCGGAGCCATCGGGACGCAGCACGAAGTAGAGAGCATCGGTATCGGCCGGCTCCAGAACGGCGCGCATGGCATCCAGGCCGGGATTGGCGATCGGGCCCGGCGGCAAGCCGGCATGGCCGTAAGTGTTGTACGGGTTGTCGCTCTCGAGATCGGAGCGGTGGATCGCGCCGCGGTAGCGTTCCTCCACTAGCGCAGCGTAAATGGTGGACGGGTCGCAATCGAGCGTCATTCCCAGGCGCAAGCGGTTGGCGAAGACGGCGGCCACGCGCGGCCTCTCGTCAGGCAACTTACATTCTTTCTCGACCAGCGACGCCAGGGTGACGGTGCGGTGCACGGGCGCAGAGACTCCCAGGCGGCGCCAGGCGTCGCGGAACCGCGCTGTCATCATGCGGCACAGCGCGGCCGGAGTGGTGTGACGGCCCGCCCGGTACGTGCTGGGAAAGAGGTAGCCTTCGAGAGTAGGCGCATCGGGGTCGAGATCGCGAATGAACGACGGATTGCGCGCCGCATCGAGGAACTCAGGTGCGGTGAAGAGTCCCAGATTCGCGGCGGCGGCGGCGATATCGAACATGTTCTTGCCCTCCGGCACCATCAGCGTGTAATAGAACGCGTCGCCGCGCGCGATGCGGTCGAGGACTTCGAGTGGCGACGCCGGCCGGGTGAAGCGGTATTCGCCGGCGCGGAGCACGCGGGTGGGCGAGAGCGCTCTTGCCAGCAGAAAATCCCACCGGCTGCGGACTACGCCTGCCTGGGCGAGTGCCGCAGCCAGGGCGCGGGAACTCGATCCGCGGGGGAATTCGACGAAGGTCTCCGCGCCGAACGCCTGGTAGGGTTGGGTGAGCCGCCAGCCGCACCAGCCGGCGAAGGCGACGGCAGCCAGGATCGCTATGCCGAGACGACGCGCGAGTTTCATAACGAATCGAGGTAGCTTTGCAACAGGATCACGGCGGAAAGCCGGTCGACCGCGGCAGCGCGCTTCCGGATGCTAACGCCGCTCGCACGGAGCACGCGGCCGGCTTCCACGGTGGTGAGCCGCTCGTCCCACAGTGTCACCGGCACACCGGTGCGCCGCTCCAGCGCGCCGGCGAAATCGCGCACCCACGCCGATTGGCGGCCTTCATTGCCGGCCATGTTGATGGGATTGCCCATCAGGAACAAGCCGACCTCGCGGTCGCGCGCCAGCCGCCCGAGCGTATCCAGATCGGCGCGCTTGTTCGTGCGTTCGAGGTTGGGAAGGCCCTGCGCCGTGACACCTAGCGGATCGCTGATGGCCAGGCCGATGCGCCGCTTGCCGAGATCGAGCGCCAGAATGCGGGAGTGCGGTTCAGTCAATTCCATTACATTATAGACGTGCGCGTGCTACATTCGAGACAAAAGGTCCGTTTCGCACCGTGGCGCCAATCGCTCAGTCCGGCACCGCCGCCAGCGCGGCTAAAGCCGCACAGGATGCCCGTCAACTCGCCCTGCCTGTGGTGGCGATCGGCGTGATCATCGCGGTTCTGTACTATGGCCGCGTTTTCTTCATCACCTCGATCGTGGCGGTGGTGATCGCCTTTATTCTGGAGCCCTTCGTGATGCTGCTGACGCGCATTCGCTTTCCGCGTCCGCTAGCCAGCTTCGTGGTGTGCACCGTGGCGCTGCTGTTGCTGTACGTGGTGGGCGCCGGAGCTTACGCGCAATTGGCCGTGCTGATAGGCGACCTGCCGCGCTATGGCGAGCGCATCGGCCAGATTGTGGAAGGCGTGCAGCAGAAGGTTGACGACGCCGAACAGCAAACGTGGCGCCTGCTGGCTCCCAGCAAGCCTGCGCCGCCGCCGCAGCAGCCGCCGGCGCGTGGTGGCAAACGCTCCAGGACGCAGCCGCCGCCCGTGGCCCAGCCCGCCGTGATTCCGGAAGTGCGCATTCACGAAGAGCGAAAGCCGGTGGCCGATTTCGTCACCGCCAACATCGGCTCTTTTTACCAGATTCTGCTGACGGTCTCCTTCGTGCCCTTTCTGGTTTACTTCATGCTGAGCTGGCACGACCACATCAATCGCAGCTTCCTGCAGTTCTTTCACGGCGAGGACCGCCTGGTGGCCGCACGCAGCCTGCAAGGTGTGGCCGAAATGGTGCGGGCCTTCGTGGTGGGTAACTTCGTGCTGGGCTTATTGCTGGCCGTATCGAGTTCGATCGTCTTCTGGATCATGCGGCTGCCGTATCCCATGCTGGTAGGGCCGTTGAGCGGATTTCTGAGCCTGGTGCCTTACGTGGGACTGCCGCTCGCCATGGCGCCGCCGCTGTTTTCGGCGCTGGCGATCAACCGGGTTCCGGTGTATGCCGGCGTGATCGGCGTGACTGGGGTGCTGCACCTGGTGGCGCTCAACCTGCTGTACCCGAAGGTGGTGGGCTCGCGCGTCCATCTCAATCCGCTGGTGGTCACGTTTTCGCTGATGCTGTGGGGCTTTCTGTGGGATGCGCCGGGCCTGCTGCTGGCGATTCCCATGACTGCCGCGCTCAAAGCTGTGTGCGACAACGTCAAAGGCTTGCGGCCGATCGGCAAGTTCCTCGGCGATTAATTTGGCGTAAATTCTCTAATGATGGAGAAAGGTCCGGTCTAATCCCAATGTACTCGCGTTTCCTGATAGTCTCGCTGTTCATACCGCTCTTGGCGCTTGCGGCCGACCCTGTCGCATCCGGCCCGGCTTTCGACTCGAGTGCGATCGATCAATCGGTGAATCCGTGTGTCGATTTCTATCAATTTGCCTGCGGCAAGTGGATCGCGCAGCATCCCCTTCCGCCCGACCGCTCGCGCTATGCGCGTTTCACCGAGCTGAGCGAGCGCAATGAGAAAGTGTTGCTTCAGATTCTCGAAGCGGCGTCGGTAGCGAAGCCGGGCCGCACCGCCGCGGAGCAGAAGATCGGCGATGAGTTCGCCAGTTGCATGGACACCGCCACCATCGACAAGAAAGGCATCGCGCCGCTGAAGCCCGAGCTCGAACGGATCGCCACGCTCGCGAGCCACAGCGACATTTTCGACGAGACCGTGCGCCTGCACCGGTTGGGAACGAGCGTATTTTTCGAGTTCGACTCACAGCCGGACTTCAAGAATTCGAGCCGGACGGTCGCCAACATTCAGCAGGGCGGCCTTTCGCTGCCCGATCGCGATTACTATCTAAAGACCGATCCGAAGTCGGTGGAAATCCGCCAGCGTTACATGGAGCATGTCGCGAAGATGCTGGAACTAGCGGGTGAGCCGGCCGAGGCGGCCAAGGCTCACGCTCAGATGGTGCTGGATATGG
This sequence comes from Bryobacteraceae bacterium, assembly GCA_049511495.1. Classification (GTDB taxonomy): domain Bacteria; phylum Acidobacteriota; class Terriglobia; order Bryobacterales; family Bryobacteraceae; genus Bog-375. Next base: position 56,821 of record JBEKXZ010000017.1, read on the forward strand.
AGACCATTCTGGCGCAGAACTCGACCGACCGCGTCAGCATGCGCGACCCACTCAAGCGCTATCACATGATGACGCGGGACGAGCTTGCCGGATTGGTGCACTTCGACTGGGATAGCTATTTCAAAGCTATGCACGCACCGGATTTCGAGTCCCTCAACGTCAGCAATCCGGACTTCCTGAAAGGCATGGCGGCCGGCATCGTCGACCAGCCGATGGAAGCGTTCCGCGCGTACCTGACCTTCCACCTGCTGCGGCGCTTCGCGGAGCTTCTTCCCGAGCCGTTTGAAAAAGAGAACTTCGATTTCTGGGAACGGTACCTGACCGGCGCCCGCGAGCCGCGCCCGCGCCAGTTCCGCTGCGTGCAAGCGGTGGACCGCGGCCTGGGCGATCTGCTGGGGCAGCAGTATATCGACACCGCTTTCGGTCCCGATGCCAAACGGCAGATCAGCGAGCTCGTGAACCAACTTGACAGCGCCTTGGGGCAAGACATTAAAACGCTGAGTTGGATGACGGAGGATACCAAGAAGGCCGCGCTGGCCAAGCTGGCCGCCATCACCAACAATGTGGGCTACCCCAAGAAGTGGCGCGACTACAGCGCGGTGACGATTGCGCGCGACGACTGCCTGGGCAACGGCATGCGCATGGCGGAGGCTGCGCTGCAGCGCGACCTCGACAAGATCGGCAAGCCCACCGATAAAACCGGATGGAACATGACGGCGCCCACGGTGAATGCGTTCTACTCACCATCGCTTAACAGCATCAATTTCCCGGCCGGCATTCTGCAGCCGCCGTTCTTCGATCCGCACCGCGACATGGCTTTGAACTATGGCGCCATCGGCGCGGTGATCGGCCACGAGATGACGCACGGTTTTGACGATCAGGGCCGCAAGTTCGATGGCGATGGCAATCTGCGCGACTGGTGGACGGCAGCCGACGGCGCCGCGTTTGAAATACGCGCCGCCTGCATCGCCGACCAATACTCCGGATTCACCGCCGTGGGCGACGTAAAGGTGAATGGCAAGCTGACCCTGGGCGAGAATACCGCCGACAACGGCGGCGCGCGCATCGCCTACATGGCCATGGAGAATGCGCTGAACGGCAAGGGCGACACGATCGACGGATACACGCCCGAGCAGCGCTTCTTCCTGGGATTTGGGCAGATCTGGTGCGAGAATCAAACACCGCAGTTCGAGCGGCAGCAGGCTCTCACCAATCCGCATTCCCCCGGCCGTTTCCGCGCCATCGGCACGGTGGAGAACATGCCCGAGTTCCAGAAAGCGTTCTCGTGCCAAGCCGGCCAGCCGATGGTCAGCGCCAACGCGTGCCGGGTCTGGTAGAGAAGTGGGGCAGGCGCCTCCGCCTGCCAACCGATCCTTCAGAGCGTTTGGTCGCGGCCTATCCCAGATTCACTTCGACCTTAACTTCGGTGATGCCCGCTGCCTGCGGCGGCACCACGGCGCCCTCAATCGGCCTTCCATCCACCGACAGGCTCACCGCGTTGCCCTTCCCGGCGCGGCGCACCGTGATCCTATACGTGACACCGCGGAATTTCCGAACTGCCTCGAAGCCCTGCCAGCGTTCCGGCACCACCGGCGCGATGCGCAGGCCGTCATACTCCGGCCGGATCCCGAGGATCCACTGCGTGATGGCATAGTAATTCCAGGCTGCCGTGCCGGTCAGCCACGAGTTCTTGGCTTCCCCGTGCGTGGGAGCGTCGCGGCCGGCGATCATCTGCGCGTACACATACGGCTCGCAGCGGTGCACGTCGCTGATTCTCTCGCGGGCCGACGGGTTGATGCGCGAGTAGTAATCGTGCGCGTTGTCGCCGTCGCCGGCCATCGCTTCGGCGATGATCACCCACGGATTGTTGTGGCAGAAGATCCCGGCATTTTCCTTGTAGCCCGGCGGGTAAGAGGAAATCTCGCCGAGGTTGAGGTAATAGCGCGAATACGCCGGCTGCTGCAGCACGATGCCGTGCGGAGTGGCCAAGTGTTTCCGCACCGAATCGAGCGCCTGCCGCGCCCGCCCGTCTTCCAGACCAATTCCGGCGAGCACGCAAAAGCCCTGCGTCTCGATAAAGATCTTGCCTTCCGCACACTCCTTTGACCCGATCTTCTCACCCGCGTCGTCGTAAGCGCGCACGAACCATTCGCCATCCCAACCGTGTTGGCGCACCGTCTCTTCCATGCGCGCACCTTCAGCCAGGTAATTCTTCGCCTCTTCAGCCAGCCCGCGCCGCTGCGCGATCGCAGCAATTTCCTTGGCCGCCAGCACGAACAGGCCGGCGATGAACACCGATTCGGCTACCTTGCCTTCCTTATTCGTCGTAGTCTGGAACGATTGGCCAGGCGTATCGGAGAAGCAGTTCAGGTTCAGGCAGTCGTTCCAATCGGCGCGGCCGATCAGCGGCAGACCATGCGGCCCCAGCCTTTCGAGCGTGTAATGGAAGCTGCGCCGCAGGTGATAGTACAGCGGTTGCGCGCTGCCCGGCTGGTTGTCGAATTCGACCGGCTCGTCGAGAATGCTCCAGTCGCCGGTCTCTTTCAGGTAAGCCGCCACGCCGACGATCAGCCAGTGCGGATCGTCGTTGAAATTGCCGCCGATGTCGTTGTTCCCCTTCTTGGTCAGCGGCTGGTATTGATGATACGCGCCACCGGTTGGAAGTTGCGTGGCCGCCAGGTCTAGGATGCGCTCGCGGGCGCGCTCCGGCACCATCTGCACAAAGCCGAGCAGGTCCTGGTTGGAGTCGCGGAAGCCCAGGCCGCGGCCAATGCCCGATTCGTAAAACGACGCCGACCGCGACATGTTGAACGTGGCCATGCACTGGTACGCGTTCCACACATTCACCATGCGGTCGGTGTGAATGTCCGGCGTGGTCACCTGGCAGACTCCCAGCAAGCCGTCCCAGTAAGCGCGCAGCTTGTCGAACGCGGCATCCACGTTGGCCAGGTCGCGGTAGCGCGCAATCACCGGCTTCACGGTTTTCTTGTTGACGATCTGCGAATCCGGCGGATCGAACTTCTCATGCTTAGGGTTCTCGTGATAGCCCAAAACAAAAACGATCTGGTGCGTTTCTCCTGGCTGGAGCACGAGTTTCACATGGTGACTGCCGATGGGCGACCAGCCGTGCGCGTGGGAGTTGGAAGCTTTGCCCCGCTCCACCACGGCCGGCTTGTCCCAGCCCCGCCATGGTCCCAGGAAAGCCTCGCGCTGTGTGTCGAAGCCGCTCAGACGATCCGAGCACGCAAACCAGGCGAAGTGATCGCGCCGTTCCCGGTACTCCGTCTTGTGATAGATGACTTCGTCTTCGACCTCCACCTGCCCGATGCTGAAATTGCGCTGAAAGTTGGTGGCATCGTCCTGGGCATCCCAGAGGCAGAACTCGACCAGGGAAAAGGCCGAAATCGCGGCCGGCTTGAGCCGGTCGTTCCGCAAAGTAAGTTGCCAGATTTCGAGCGTCTCATCGAGCGGCACAAAATAGCGGGTGCTGGCTGAGATGCCGCGATACTTCGAGCCGATGGTCGAGTAACCCATGCCGTGGCGGCAAGTGTACTGCTCCAGATCGCGGCACGTGGGCATCCAGGATGGTGACCAGTATTCCCCGCTTTCGTCGTCGCGCAAATAGATGTAGCGCCCGCCGTCATCGAGCGGAACGTTGTTGTACCGCCCGCGCGTGATGCGGCGCAGACGCGCATCGCGATAAAAGGAGTAACCGCCGGCAGTATTGGAAATAATGCCAAAGTACGCCTGGCATCCCAGATAGTTGATCCATGGCAGTGGCGTATCTGGCTGAGTAATTACGTATTCCCGATTCTGATCGTCAAAATAGCCGTATCGCATAACACGTCTCCAATAAATCCTTCGCCTCAAAACACGAGCGGGCCGAGCAGTGCCCGGCCGCTACTTCAGACGCTCGATCATCTCATAACCTGCCCGGCTGTTGTGGTACGGGCACTTCCAGGGGCCTACCAGGCACGCGTCTCCATCTTCTGCTGCCGTGTACGGTGTCCCGCCGGGTCTTAACTTCGCGTGCCATTCGCCGTGAACCCTATCGACGATTTTCTCTTCGATGTATTCCCACACCCGATAAGCCGCGTCCGCAAAGCGCTGCTCGCCCGAAATCTGGTACGCATTGTAGAACCCCACCACCGCTTCGGCCTGCGCCCACCAGTGCTTGTTGGGATCGATCATCACGCCTGCAGAGTTGGCCTCGTAGAAAAGGCTGCCGTCCTGGTCCAACCCTTCTTTGTAAACGGTCCGAGCCATTGTGAGGGCGAGTCTGCGCGCGCGCTCGATCAGGGCTGCGTCGCCCAGCACCTCGGCGCCTTCCAGTATCAGCCAGCTACCTTCGATGTCGTGACCGAACGAAATATGATTGGAGAGAGAGTGCCACTGGCTGTCGAAGAACATTCTGAAGTGGCCGGTTGAGTTATCGACGATCCGGTCCATGGTCAATTCGAGCAGCTCTTTGTGTTTGGCCTTTATCTCCGGGTCCTTCCACACGCGCAGGAGGTTCGTGTAAGCTTCCATCACATGCAGGTGCGTGTTCAGCGACTTAGGGCTGTTCAGGTCTTTCTCACTGAGGCGCAGATCGGCGAGCGCGCTCCAATCGCGGCCACGAGCTTCCAGATAGCCCTTCCAAACGGAATCGTAACTATGCTCTTCGATTAAGTGGAAGAGCCGCTGCGCCAGCTCCAGGCTTTCCGGCTTGCCGGTGGCGCGGAAATACTCCGCCATGCCGTAAGCCGCAAAGGCCTGCGCGTAGATCTGCTTGCGGTCGGACACTGGATTGCCCTTGCAGTCGAGCATCCAATACACGCCGCCATGCTTCGCGTCCCAGAACTTCTTGAGGATGTAATCGTAGGCCAAGTCCGCCATCTCGCGATATTGCGGCCCGTAGAGGCGGCACGCCGCGGAGTAGGTCCAGAGAATCCGCGCGTTGATGACGGCGGCGCGCGGAGATTCTCTCTCGACGCGGAGATCGCAGGTGACCGTCCCATAAAAGCCGCCGTTTTCGCGATCCACCGTGTAGCGCATCCAAAACGGAAGGATGTTGCCAAGTAACTCCTTCTCGATCCGCGCGGCCCAAGCCTTCCTGTTATCGGGAGTCATAATAATACTTATGGCTTGAGCAGCCGCCGGTTCTTGTCGATCAGCTCGATGCGCTGACGGACGCAGGCGGCGCTCCGCAGCGGGTCGGGCCGCGTGTTCAGCACGTAGTCGAGCAGGCGTTCGACGGTGGTCGAGGCAACGTAGGTGCGCGTGTCGGAAGCGCCGTAATAGATCAGAACTTCGTTGCCGCGGCAAACCCAGCCATTCGAAAAAGCTACATTCGACACATCACCGATCCGCTCCTCGCCTTCGGGCGCCAGGAAGTAACCGCCCGGCTTGGCAATCACTTTGTAAGGAACCCTCAGGTCGCAGAGAAAACAGTAGAGAACATAGCGAAGCCCGGCCGCTGTATTGCGCACGCCGTGAGCCAGGTGTAGCCAGCCCTTTTCGGTCTTGAGCGGCGCTGGACCGAGGCCGTTCTTGACTTCCGTGATGGTGTGATATTCGCGCTGGTCGAGGATCGTTTCCTCGCCGATCGTGGCATGCTCCATGTTCGACGCCAGTCCCCAGCCGATGCCGCCTCCGCGCCCCGCTTCGATGAAACTGTCCTGCGGGCGCGTATAGAATGCGTACTTTCCATCGACGAACTCGGGGTGCAGCACGCAATTCCGCTGCTGCGCCGAGGAAGTCCGCAAATCGTCCAGCCGCTCCCAGGTCTTCAAGTCGCGGGTGCGCGCGATGCCACATTGGGCAAGCGCGGAAGACAGGTCGCCGGGAGGCGCCGCCGGATCCTTGCGCTCCGCGCAAAAGAGGCCATAGATCCAGCCGTCTTCGTGCGCCGTCAGCCGCATGTCGTAAACGTTGGTCTCCGGTTCGGCCGTTTCGGGCATCGCCACCGGATAATCCCAGAAGCGGAAGCCGTCGATGCCGCTCGAGCTCTCGGCGACGGCGAAGAACGACTTGCGGTCCACGCCTTCTACCCGCGCCATCAACACCACGCCGCCGTGCCACTCCATCGCGCCGACATTGAAGGCCGCGTTGACGCCGAGACGCTCCATCAGAAACGGATTGGCCGCTGGATCCAGGTCATAGCGCCAGAACACCGGCGTGTGGGCCGCGGTCAGCACCGGGTACCGGTAACGATGAAACCATCCGTTGGACTCGGGCAATCGCTCGTTGCGCCGCTCGATCAGCCGCTCATGCGCCGCCAGCAGCCGGTCCCGTTCCACCGAGAACTCTTGGTTGGTCATATGGTTGGATGATTCCCGCCGGGAATTCCGGTCCGGACCCCAGGAGGATCAACCATGATAGCTCGCCGCAGAGCGGTTTCTATCCGCGGCGTTGGTGGGGCATGCTTTAGCTTGCCCGCAGCTCCCTTTGCCGCAAAAAGTACTTGAAGAATCTCCAAAGCAGCGGTACTCTGGAAGAGCATGGCGACTCCCCGGCCGCAGCCCTTGGAACTGCACGCGCACGCGATGGACAACTTGCGGTACATCCGCGAGACCATCGAGCGGGCCGGTTCTTTCACGGCGGTGCCAGGCCTTGGCGGAGTTCTGATGGGTTCCACGGCGCTTGCCAGCGCCTTGGTGGCCGGTTCGGCGGCTCGCGGCGCGCGATGGGTCGCGGTGTGGATGGCGGAGGCGATTTTGGCGGCCGCGATTGGCGTGGCCGGCGCCGCGTGGAAGTCGCACGGCGCCGGGCTGTCGTTGCTCTCGGGGCCAGGACGAAAATTCGCCGCTGCCTTTACTCCGGCCATGGCGGCTGGCGCGCTTCTGACAGCCGTGCTCTTCCAGCATGGAATGACGGCGCTGCTGCCGGGGCTTTGGCTCTTGCTCTACGGATCGGCCATCGTTTCCGGCGGATCGGCTTCGGTCCGGGTGGTGCCGTCGATGGGGCTTTGTTTCATGGCCGCCGGCGCGGCGGCGCTCATTGAGCCCGCGTCGGGTTGCGTACTGCTGGCCGCCGGCTTCGGCGGGCTGCACGTTCTGTTCGGCACAATTATCGCGGTGAAATATGGCGGCTAGAGAAAGCTTACTCAAGAAGGAACGCGAGAAGCGGCCCGCCGCGGGCCCGGTGGCCGCGCCGGCGGCAAGTACACATAATCTCGACCGGTTGGTGCATGAACGCCTGCGCCTCGGCATCCTGAGCGCGCTGGCGGTCAACGAATCGCTCACCTTCAATGAGCTGAAGCGCCTGCTCGACTCGACGGACGGCAACCTGAGCGTCCACGCCCGCAAGCTGGAGGAGGCCGGGTACGTGGGCTGCGTCAAATCCTTCGCCAACCGCATGCCGAAAACCGAATACAAGTTGACGGCGGCGGGGCGGCGGGCGCTCGAACGCTATCTCGATCACATGGAAGCGCTGATCCAGGCTACGCGCGATAAATGAGGTTCTTTTTTTATGCCTATTAACTTTGAATTACAAAGTACTCTGCATACGGCAATCATCATGGATGGTAACGGCCGCTGGGCCCTCGCTCGCGGCCTGCCCCGAGCCGCCGGCCACCGCGCCGGTGTGGAAGCTGCGCGCCGGGTGGTGGAAGCGGCTCCCGAACACGGCATCGGCGTTCTGACGCTATTCGCTTTTTCAAGCGACAACTGGCGGCGTGAGCCGGCGGAAGTTACCGCGCTGATGCGTCTTCTCGCGTGGTACCTGGAGAGCCAGACGGAGGGCGCGGTTGCGGCGGGCGTGCGAGTGGAAGCGATTGGACGGCGCGACCGTCTGCCCGAATCGCTGGCCGCGGCCATCGCCGCCACCGAAGCGGCTACCGCTCGCGGCACCAGGCTGCGGCTGCGCGTGGCGCTCGACTATTCCGGCCGCGACGCCATTCTGGCTGCCGCCGGCGGCGCGAGCGAGCTTTCCCGCGCGGGAATCGACCGGCGATTGGGGCCGCCGGTGGACCTGCTGATCCGCACCGGCGGCGAGCGGCGCCTGAGCGATTTCCTGCTCTGGGAAAGCGCCTACGCCGAGCTGGTGTTTTCGCGCGTCCTGTGGCCGGATTTCGGCGCCGCGGAGCTGGCGGCGGCAGTGCGCGATTTCCGCACTCGAGATCGCCGCTTCGGCGCCGTCCCGCAGACCGCGGTTCGCTGTTTGTCCGGCTGGCTGGATTGAAACAGCGAGCGGCGAAAAAACGGCTGACAGGCGAAAGCGCCTGCCCCACGTCTTACCGCGACCCCACCTGCGCGGCTTTGGCCAGCTTCACGGCGTTTTCCATCAGCTTCAATCCGTGGCCGGCTTCGGCGGTGAGAATGGATTCCGGGTGGAACTGCACCGCTTCAATCGGCAACTCGCGGTGGCGCACGCCCATGATTACTCCATCGGTGGTTTCGGCGGTCACTTCCAAACAGGCGGGAAATGTTTCCCGCCGCGCGAACAGCGAATGGTAGCGCCCCACCGCGAATTCTTCCGGCATCCCTTCGAAAATGCCGATGCCGCGATGGCGCACCATGGAAGGTTTCCCGTGGACCGGGTAGTCGAGCACGCCCAGCTCGCCGCCGAACGCCTCGACAATGCCTTGCAGTCCCAGGCAAACGCCGAATACCGGGACGCCCAGCCGCACGGCGGTCTTCACCAGTTCCGGCACGCCGAAATCCGCGGGGCGGCCGGGGCCGGGCGAAATCAGGATCAGGCCGGGCGCCACGCGCTCGATCAACTCGGGCGGGAAGCCGGCGCGATACGTCACCACTTCGGCGCCGGTCTGGCGCGCATAGTTGGCCAGCGTGTGAATGAAACAATCGTCGTTATCGACCAGCAGCAGGCGCGCGCCGGCGCCCACCGCGCTGTGTTCCGCCGGCTCGGCCGCAGTCGGTTGCCCGCCCAGTGCGCGGAAGAAACCGGTGGCCTTGAGCCGCGTTTCGCGTTCTTCGTGGGACGGCACGGAATCGTAGAGCAGGGTAGCCCCCGCCGGATACGACGCCACGCCGTTGCGCAGGTAAGTGGTGCGAATCAGGATGCCGGTATTGATGTCGCCGTTGAACGAGACCATGCCGATGGCGCCGCCGTACCAGCCGCGCGCGTCCTTTTCGAGCGATTCGATCGCCTCCGCGGCCGCTTTCTTCGGCGCGCCAATCAGCGTCACCGCCCACATGTGGCTGAGGAAGGCGTCGAGCGAATCGAAACCTTCCTGGAGGAAACCCTCCACGTGATCCACCGTATGAAACAGGCCGGCGTAGGATTCGATCAACCGCCGCCCGATCACCTTCACGCTGCCCGGCTCGCAGACGCGCGACTTGTCGTTGCGGTCCACGTCCGTGCACATGGTCAGCTCGGATTCCTCTTTGGCGGATTTCAGCAGTTCGCGGATGTTCTCGGCGTCGCGCAGCGGATCGCCGGTGCGCGTTGCGGTGCCGGCTATCGGGCAAGTCTCGACGCGCCGGCCTTCCACCCGCATGAACATCTCGGGCGACGCGCCCACAAGCTGCTCTTCGCCGAATTGCAGCAGAAACTGGTAAGGGCTCGGGCTAGCCCGCTGCACGCTTTCGAACAATGCGGAGGCTTTGCCGGAATAGGGAGTCGAGAAGGTCTGGCGCAACACCACCTCGTAATAATCGCCGCGGCGCATGCCCTCGCGCACCGTCTCCACGTTGGCCATGTACTCTTCGGGCGAATGATCGGAAACAATCGGACCGGGCTTCGCGCGCTTCGGCGGCTTGATTCGCTCCGCGTCGCGTGGGAGACCAATCGTCGAGGTTTCGCCGCGCGCAAAATCGTAACGGAAGCGCTCGATCTTCTCCTTCTTGCGGTCCATGAACCAGATGTCGTCGCAGAGAAACAGGTGCAGATCCTTGTGTCCGTGGCGCGGCAGCTTCTTTTCGATGGGCTCGAATTGGAACAACAGGTCGTATCCGAACGCGCCGAGCAGGCCGAGCCGCGAGTTCTCCTCGCCGCGGAATTCTTCGATCAGCGCGCGCAAAATGGAAAACGCGGAGGGCTGCTTGCTGCGCTCCTCCTCCGGAAACAGCGTGGGCAGCGGCTTCAAACGGCCTGCCAGCGCGCCTCCGGCGGAGACGAACTCGTCCCAGTGCGGATGCGGGGCGAGCACGGGATAGAGGATCTCCAGAATCCTGCGCCCGCGTTCATTGAGAGGCCGGAACTCCACGCGGCGGTCGTAGGAAACGATTTCGAGCGGCGGGCGGGTGGAAGCGATGTCCCATCGCGAGTACCGCCCGGGATACTCGTATCCCGACGAAAGATAGATCCCACGGTGCCGGTCCAGATCGTGCAGAAGATGCTTCAGCCCCCTTTGGTAATTGCCCTGGGAGGCTGAGCGGGTGACCTCAATTCCGTGGGGAGTCGTGTAGCGGTATTCGCGCATGGTCTACTCCCGGAAAAGTTATTTTTCAGGATAGCAGACCAGCGCGCGGAAGCGCGCCAGCATGTCCGCGGCCGGTGCGGTCCTCAAATCGTGGCCCGCGCCTTCGACCACGAGCAGATCGGTATGCGCCGGAATCGTTGTTATCGCCGTACGCAACTCTTCGACCGTACCGAACGGATCGGCCGTGCCATGGACGAAAAGCGCCGGCGTGCGCAACTCGGGAAAGAACCCGGTGCGCATCTGTTCGGGCTTGCGCGGCGGATGCAACGGATAGGAAAGCAGCAGCAACGCCGCGGTCAGTTCGCCGTGTTCCGCGGCGGCCATCGCGGTCTGCCGGCCGCCGTAGGAATGACCGCCGGCGAAAACGCGCCCGCCCGCCAGCTTCCGCAGCGCATTCACCGCGCGCGCAATACCCTCCCGGTCCCGTGGCGCCATGGCTGGAAAAGGGGGCCCTTTGGGACGGTCGATGCGAAACGGCAGATCGTAGCGCAGCACCAGGTACCCGGCTTCGGCCAGCGCGGCGGCCATCCGCACCAGCAGCGGTGCGTTGGCGTTCGAACCCGCGCCGTGGGTCAGCGCGAACGCATCGCCATTCGAAACCGCCGGTCGGTGCAGCACGCCGCGGACGCCCGCCGTCTCGAATGCTTCGATCGTCACTTGGCGTTCGGGCATGGCGTGGACGACGGCGCATGCGCCACTTGCTCACTCCTTCTTCTTCAGTTCGCGGTCGTGCTCCTGGATGAACTGGCGAATCTCGCCGGCCATCCCAAGCAGTCTCTCCCACTGCTCGCGGTAGAGCGTGACCGGGAACCGGCCGAGCCCGTACACCGACAGGGCGCCCTTTTCGCTCACCTTCAGCGACATTTGTCCACGAGGCCGCTTCAGCGCCTCGTTTTCGGCGCGCAGCCGCTCAATCTCCACTTTCAATGCTTCTTCGTTTGGCATGGCGAATACAGTTTCAGTGATACCACAACCACGGGCGGGGAGTGGGCGGACGCGCCCGATTTGCCGCGGCCACTGGCGGCGTTATGCGGGGTCCCCCAGCTTTTCCACTCTTACGCGGGCGATGCGGTTGCGGTCCATCTCCAGCACAGTGTAGCGGCGGCCCTGGTGCTCGACCTGGTCGCCCGCGCGCGGGATGGCGCCCAGCCGAAAGAGCAGGAAACCGGCCAGCGTCTCAAAGCCGGCATCCGACGGGATCTCGATGCCGAACTCGGTTTCCAAATCGCGGATGCGTGTGGCGCCGTCCAGCTCGATCTCGCCGGTATACGTGTCGTGGCGGACGTCCCTCTCGTCGTGCTCATCCTCGATGCGTCCCACCAGGTGCTCCAGCACATCCTTCAGCGTCAACATCCCCACGACGGTGCCGAATTCATCCACCACCATGGCCATATGAGAGTGGCCGGCGCGGAATTGCTCCAGCATTTGCGAGAGCGGCTTGGTCTCCGGCACCACCAGGTGCGGGCGCAGCAGCCGGCCGATGTGGAAACTGCGGCTGGCCTGGCCGGAGCGGATAGCGCGCCGCCGCTCCTCCCAAACCGGCAGCAGGTCCTTGTAATGCAGAATGCCGGCGATCTTTTCGGGCGAACCACGGTAGACCGGGAGCCGCGAATGTTTTTCCGCAATCATCGTGCGCAGCACGTCGTCCAGACCGGCGCCGGCTTCCACTGATACGATGTCGTTGCGCGGCACCATGATCTCGCGCGCCACCACGTAGTCCAGGTCGAGCACGCGGTGGATCATGTCCTCCTGCGCCTCCGGCAGATATCCCAGCCCGCGGCTCGAGCTCACGATCAGCTTCAGTTCCTCGGCCGAATGGCCGCCATGCACCGCGTTTTTCAACTTCAGCGCGCGGGTGATGACGCCGGCGGAACGCTCGACTACCACCACAAATGGCAATGACACGCGGTAAAAAAGCAGCAGCGCCGGAGCCACAATCGCCGCCATCTTATCGGCTTGGGCCATCGACAGATTCTTGGGAACCACCTCGCCCAGCACCACGTGCAGGTACGAGATCACCAGGAAGGCAAATGCCAGGCAGGCGCCATGCAGAATGCCGGCCACCAACGGAGTTGTCCGGGGGTGCAGCCAGGAAACCAGCATCTGGTACAGGGTGTTCTCGCCGGCCCAGCCCAGCCCCAGGCTGGCCAGTGTGACGCCCACTTGAGTTACCGAGAGCAGCCGGCCCGGATTCGAAAGCAGATTGAGAGCGGCCTGCGCGCCGGCGGCGCCGTTCTCCGCCATTTGCCGCAGGCGCGAATGCCGCACCGAAAGCAGGGCCACTTCGGCGCCTGCGAAGAAACCGTTCACCGCGATCAGCAGCGCGACCAGAACGATTCGAAATGGGTAATAGGACACAGTCCGCCGACCACATTTTAGCGGAGATTTCCAACCAAAGTTCGCGCCCGCACCGTTTATGATGAAAGTTAGCCCGATGTCACATTCCGCACTGGCGCGAATCGTGAAGATCGTAAATCTCCTGATAGCCGGGGCCGTGGTGGCAGCCCTGGCAGTGGTGTATTGGTGCGTCTGGCGGCCGCTGCCGCAGCATTCCGGATCCATCGAGGCTGCGGTGGCGGCGCCCGTCGTGGTACGATTCGATGCGCATGGCGTGCCGCACGTCGATGCGTCCAGCCTCGAGGATGCCCTGTTCGTGCAAGGCTACGTGACCGCGCAGGACCGGCTCTGGCAAATGGATGCGCTGCGGCGCATGGCCGCGGGCGACCTGTCGGAGGTGGTTGGCGCCGCGGCGCTGGAGTCGGACCGCGAATCCCGCCGCTTGCGCATGCGCCGCATCGCCGAGCGCGCCTACGTCGATTTGCCGGCGCCGGATCGCGCCGTGATGGCTGCGTACGCCCGCGGCGTCAACGCGTTTGTCGACGGCCATCTCGGCAACCTGCCGCTCGAGTTCCGCCTGCTCGGCTACCAGCCGCGCCCCTGGAGCGTGGTGGATTCGCTCCTGATCTGCCTGCACATGTTCCGCGACCTCAGCACTTCCTGGCGCGACGATTTGCTCAAGCACGACATGCTGGCCCACGGCGACGCACACAAAGTCGATTTTCTATTTCCGGCACGCAGCAGCGGCGAGCCGCCGCCGGGCTCCAACGGCTGGGCCCTGTCGGGCGCCCATACGGCTTCCGGCAAGCCGCTGCTGGCTAACGATATGCACCTGGAGTACGGACTGCCCGGCATTTGGTATATGACCCACCTTCGGGCACCCGGCATGGACGTCTCCGGGGTGGCGTTGCCTGGCGTTCCCGGAATTATCGTCGGGCACAATCAGCGCATCGCCTGGGGCATCGCCAATCTCGGATTCGACGCCCAGGATCTCTACATCGAGAAGCTCGATCCTCGCACGGGCCGTTATCTCTACCGCGGTCAAACGGAGCAGGCGCGGCTGGAACGAGAAATCATCCGCGTGAAGAACCGGAGCACCGAGGAAATGCCGGTCTGGGTCACCCGTCACGGGCCACTGTTTGTCAATGAGAACGACACGCCAATGACACTGCGTTGGATAGCCGCCGAACCGGGCTTCGTTCAATACCCATTCCTCGATATCGACCGTGCGCAAACTTGGGCGGAGTTCAGAGCCGCCCTGGAGCGCTTGCCGGGCCCGGCTTCCAACTTCGTCTACGCCGATACGGATGGAAACATCGGCTACCAGGCCGCCGGCAGGATGCCCGTGCGGCGCGGCTATTCGGGCGAGGTGCCGCTGGATGGATCGTCCGGCAATTTCGAGTGGGACGGCTTCATCCCGTTTAGCGAGCTCCCCACCTCCTTCAACCCGCCCGGTGGCATCGTCGTCATCGCCAACCAGGACCCATTTCCCGACAGCTATCCTTACCCGGTCGGCGGCCGTTTCGCGCCGCCATATCGCGCCAGCCAGGTGCGGGCGCGTCTCCAGACCCGCCGGGGCTGGCGGGCCGAAGACATGCTCGGCGTCCAGTGCGACGTGTACTCGGCGTTCGGCAAGTTCCTGGCCGGGCAACTGGTGGCCGCTTACGACAACCGTCACGCGCACGTCACCAACCTGGAGGATTTGATTGCCATGCTGCGCGCCTGGAGCGGGCAGATGGGAATTCGCGGAGGCGCGCCATTCCTCGTGGCCCTGGCGTTCACGCACGTGCGCACGGCGCTGGCGGAAAACGCCGCCCCCGGCGCCGCGGGCCGATACGACTTCCCCATGAGCTACGCCGTGGTCGAAAGACTGTTGCGCGATCGCCCCGCCGGTTGGTTCTCTGACTACGACGAGATGCTCTTGACCGCGCTGGTGGATGCCGTCGAAGAGGGCGAGCGCATCCAGGGCCGCGACCATAAGCGCTGGCAGTACGGCGCCTATTCGAAAGTGTTCATCCCCAATCCGGTCATCCATCGGATCCCCTGGATCGGCAAGTATTTCGACATCGGACCCGTGCCCATGAGCGGTTCGCCGGTTAGCGTGAAACAGGTCACCACACATCTGGCGCCCTCCATGCGGATGGACGCCGATCTGGGGGATTGGGACCGCTCGCTGCTCAACGTGACCATCGGCCAATCCGGCCAGGTGCTCTCAAGCCATTACCGTGACCAGTGGGACGACTACTACGCCGGCCGCAGCTTCCCCATGCAGTTCCGGAAAATCGACGCCGCCAGCACCCTCGAATTCCGGCCCGCGGGCCGGTAAAGGAGAGCAACGCGAATCCATGACGCAGCCGGTCGGCAGGCCAAATTCGCATCGGACCCGGAAACCGGGACGCCAGCCCCGCCTTCCTCAGGGCGTTTATATACTTGACCCGCCATACACCGGGGCAACCACCGGGTGTTAATCTGTATTCGGAACCAGCCGGTGGAATTATCCGGTCTCTTGGAGGCCATGCTACGGGACTAGCTGTCAAAACAGCCGTAGCGGTATGCGATAACTGCCGGGTTCAGCCGATGTGAACGATATGAAGAGGCGCAATCCAAGAACGGCGTTGCTGTTCCCGGAGTTGTCCATAGGGCCGGAAAACCCGTGGATCACCGCATCGGCCAGGTGGGTGGACGACGACGGGAAGGGCAACGAGCTTACCACGCTGGAGCTTTGTGCCGGGGCTGGTGGTCAAGCCATCGGATTGGAGCAAGCCGGGATCGCACACGCTGCACTGGTTGAGCTTGATAAGAACGCTTGCGCTACACTTCGCCTGAACCGCCCCGGATGGAACGTCATTCAGCACGACCTGAACACGTTCGAAGGCTCATCGTTCCAGGGCGTAGATGTGATCTCAGGCGGCTTGCCTTGCCCCCCGTTTTCTGTGGCCGGGAAGCAACTTGGGAAGAAGGATGAACGCAACCTGTTTCCGGCCATGATCCGGCTAGTGGACCAAATTCGGCCACGAGCCGTGATGATTGAAAACGTTAGGGGCTTTCTGGATGCCGTCTTTGAGGGCTACCGGGGTTACGTGAAGACTGAGCTTATGAAGCTCGGCTACGAACCCGGCTGGAAACTGATGAACGCTTCCGATTTCGGCGTTCCTCAGTTGCGCCCAAGGGTAGTGTTCGTTGCCCTTCGGAAGGACCTGACCGAGCACTTCTCATGGCCGCAACCATCGGACATCGGGCCGAAGACGGTGGGGGAGACCCTGTACGATCTGATGGCTGCAAACGGCTGGAAGGGTGCGAAGGAATGGGCGAAGCACGCCGACGAAATCGCCCCTACGATAGTAGGCGGCTCCCACAAACATGGTGGGCCGGATCTTGGACCCACACGAGCACGCAACGCATGGTCCACGCTCGGTGTAGACGGACTTGGCGTCGCCAACGAAGCCCCCCTTCGTGATTTTGTTGGAATGCCACGACTCACAGTTCGCATGGTTGCTCGGCTCCAAGGCTTCCCCGACGAATGGCAGTTTGTCGGGGGCAAGACCCAATCGTATCGGCAAGTCGGGAACGCCTTTCCCCCGCCATTCGCACGAGCGGTTGCGGAGAACTTGAAGGCGTGTCTAACTGCGCCCCGGATGATTCGAGTGGCAGGGTGATCGTGCGGCAAGGATATGGCTTCTAAGAAAACTCCAAGGGGTTCCAGAGCAAGGCTCCGAGCACACATTCTTGCCAACGTTGGACGGGTTCTGGAATCAGGTGAACTGCGGGAAGCGTCGGGAAATGCAAGCGAGTGGGGAAGACGTGTTCGGGAACTGCGGACGGAAGAGGGCTACCAGATCCTCACCCACAATGACCGGAGCGATCTGAAGCCTGGGCAATACCTTCTTCTGGACCCGAAGCCAATCCCTGCATTTGAGCGTGGCATCTCGAAAGAGACACGAGCGTTCGTTCTGGACCGCAACGGTTTCACATGTCAGATGTGCGGAGCCGTAGCCGGGGAACCTCACCCTTCCGATCCGACACGGAAGACCCGGCTTCACATCGGCCACATCGTTGACAAGTCCATGGGCGGCGGTGATGAACCGCCTAATCTGAGAGCGATCTGTTCCGTCTGCAACGAAGGCGCACGCAATCTGACACTGGATCGGCCATCGCTCCAGAAGCTGCTGATTCAAGTTCGCCGTGCCACCGGGGGGGACCAGTTGGAGGTCTTGAAGTGGCTGATTACGAAATACCCGGCGCAAGCGGCGAAGAGCGTTGGAAAGTAGAAGTCTGGATAAGCTCACGCCAGAACGCCGCTCGGCAAACATGAGCCGGATTCGTAGCCGGGACACATCACCGGAAATGATCGTGCGGCGGCTGGTCCACGCTATGGGCTATCGCTATCGGCTTCATGTCGCCAATCTCCCCGGCAAACCCGATATCGTGCTCCCACGCCTCAAGCGGATCATTGAGGTCCGGGGTTGCTTCTGGCATCATCACTCCGGCTGTATCGACTCGCATTTCCCGAAGTCACGCCCTGAGTATTGGGGGCCGAAGTTGGAGCGGAATCAGCGGCGGGACGAAGAAAACGGGCGTAAGCTCCGGGAGCTTGGCTGGCGGGTGTGTGTTGTTTGGGAATGCGAAGCAACGGCTGCAGGGAAGGTCTCCAAACGGCTTGCCCGGTTCTTGGGGAAGCGCGGCGTCCCGAGCCGGAAAATTGGGCTTCGGTGAGTCAAGTGTATAATAACAAACGCCCTCCTCAGACCCGCACTAGCACTTCGCGCAGCCGCTCCCGCGTGAGGAAGAATTTCACCGACTGGAAATCGGCAAACAGCTTTTCGAGACCGCGGTTGTTGAACAACTGCACCGCCGGGCGCGTGCCACGCTGGGTCAATTGCAGCGAAGTCAATTCGAGGATGCGGAACCTGTAACAGGGAACCCTTTCGAGTTTGTCGTCCGACTCGAAGAACGCCAGCAGTTGGCTCTTCCGCCGCGCGATCTTGCGCACCCGCGATACCACCGCCTCCAATAAAGCCGGCGCCAGATACTCGAGCGAGTCCCACAGCAGAACGCCATCGAAATGGTCGTCCGGATAGTCCAGCGCCTGCCGCAGAAAAAAATCGATCCGGCCGGGATTGGAATGGTCGACCGCGCCGTCGGGGCCGAACGTCTCGTGCAGAATCTCCAGGAAATTCTCGGAATAGAGCCGGTGCCCCAGGTTGGTGATGAAGTTCACGTTCTCTTGCGACGCGCCGCCTAAATCGAGAATCGTGAGACCGGACTGCCCGCGTATATCCAGGAAGAACTCCTCCAGCGCGCGGCTGCGCCGCGTGGTGACCACTTCCGGCTCGTCGGGCCCGCCGTGGCGAAAGCGGCCAGGTGGCGAGCCGCCGCCGGGCGCAGAACCCCGCCCCTGGCCACGCAAAAGGTTTTTGAGTGGTCCCGGCAGCGGCATTGGCTACTTGTTATGCCTCAGCGTTTCACTTCAGCGGCGGCAGCAGCCGGCGGCGGAGCCATGACCGCAGGGGCGGCTGGTTGCGCCTTGACGGCAGACCGGACGGGTTCCGGCTTGATGATATCGATGCTGCCCTTGAAGTACGCGCCGTCCTCGATCAAAATGCGCGCCGTACGGATGTCGCCCACCAGACGCGCGTCCTTGCGGATTTCGATCCGATCGGCCGCTTCCACGTTGCCCTGAATGGTCCCTAGCGCAACCACTTCGCGCGCCTTGACGCCGGCATGGATGTTGCCGTTCGGGCCGACGGTAAGCTTGTGCTCCAATAACTCGACCGTGCCTTCCAAGTCTCCATCGACATACAGGTCCTCCTTGCTGAAGATCTGGCCGACTATCTTGACCGCTTTCCCGATGCTGGCCATTCCACTGCGGGCGTCCACATCGGATCTTGCGCTAGGCGTGCTGGACACTGGTGCTGCCTCCTTCTTCGATTCTGCAAAACTGGGGGCCGAGGGTGTAGCCACCGGATTTGGCTGGTGGCTGGCGGGCGGGACTAAGGGCTTTGGCGGTTCGTCCTCCCTGCGTTTATTCCACATGCGGGCGCCCTCCTGAAATTGAAATGATTTCGTGCATGGTGCTGCCTCTCCAGTCTAACAAGGGCGGACCGAAAAAGGGCAAGCGAGATTTGGCGGGCGGGAAGGCGCATCTTTGGGGCGATTCCGCTACACGCCCCGGCTGTCGCATAATCGAAACACATGGCCGAGGGATTGCGTTTCGCCTGCCAGCCAGGGTGCACCGCCTGCTGCACGCAAAAGGGGTTCGTGCATCTGACCGACGCCGATGCCCAACGCATCGCGGAATACCTGGGGCTGAGCAAGCGGGCATTCGAGAAGCGCTATTGCTACCGCACCCGCCGCCAGCTTCGCCTGCGCGTTCCGCGCGAGGCGCAGTGCCATTTCCTGCGCGAGGGCGGATGCTCCATTCACGCCGTCAAGCCAACCCAGTGCCGCATTTTTCCTTTTTGGCCGGAGCTGGTGGATAGCCGCGCCGAGTGGCGCAAGACGGCGCAGTATTGCCCCGGCATCGGCCAGGGCCCGCTAATTCAGATCGAATCCGCCCGCGGCCAGGCGCAGGAGATGCGCGAAGCTTATCCGGCGATGTACGAGTAGGGGCGCGGGTGCAAACGGAGCGGTCGGCGCAACAGGCCCTTAATACCCGAGTAAGGGTGCCAACTTGGCCCGCACTTCCTCGATCACTTCCTCTGTGCAGTATCCGGCCTTCTCGGCGCGGCGGGCTTTCCAGTCGACGCTCTTCACATGGTCCGCCAGGATGACCCCAGTTGCGCCGCGGCCGGAAGGAACACTCACCTCGAAAGGGTATCCCTTCGGCCGATTCGTGATTGGGCACACCAGCGCCAGGCCGGATTTCGCATTGTATATCCGTGGACTCAGCACCAGCGCCGGGCGCCGCCCAGCCTGCTCGCGGCCAGCTTGAGGGTCGAACGTCAGCCAAACAACATCACCGGCGTCCGGTACAAGGGCCGCTCTCACCAGGATTCCTTGCCTTGCGGCGGTCCCCAGTCTGTTTCCCGGTGCCGATTCTTGGGCGTGATCCTCCCAACGAGTTCCGATAGTTTATATCTGCGCCGGGTTGGGCGCAAGACAATGCCGCCGTTGCTGTCGAGGACCAGTGCCACCGGATCTCCCTCATCGAGGCTGGCCTGCTTGGCGATCGCCAGCGGAATCCGGACGGCCAGGCTGTTCCCCCACTTCGAAACCGTGGTTTCATTTTGCATATGTATCTACTTTGAGTATACATCCGGTTTGCCGGACAGGTCCCTATTTCGGAGTTTCGTAGCCCGTCCGCGGATTTCCGCAGTCTTGGTACCAAGAATCTAACTCGGAACAGACGCCGGGGAGGTGAGCCGCCGGACTAACCAGCCGACGAGGAAAAGGCCCAACCCGACGAGAAAGACGGGAACAATCGGCGGTTCCCAGTGCTTATCAACGTCCTTGGTCACTTCGAGGGCCGGTCCAAGGAGGAGTCCGCCTGCACCGAAATCCTGAACGACCTGGGCGACCAGACACGGGATCGACGGGAGCGCCTTGCGGCTGGCGGGATCCGAGAGTCGAGTGAGATCCACCTGTGTGAGGCCGAGCCCCTCGGACGTCTTGCGGAAAAGGAACACGCCCTTCAGAAGGAGCGCAAGGCTGCCGAGACCGAACACCAAAGGGACCACCATCAACTTGTCTCTTGGGGGTGCGAGGATCCAGTAGCAGAGAGCAGCCGCGCCAAGACCCAGGTATATCAAACCCCGCCTTGGATGGCATTCCAGGTCGCCAGCAATATTCTCCAGAACGGACTCGCGAAGTTCCATGAGGAACGTCTACCTCCGCTGACCCGCGTCATGCCGCTGCACAGCGATGCACGGCGCGGGCCGCCGCTGCGCCTCCCCCCGCTACTTCCCTTCCACCGCCGCGATCCGCGCTCTCGCCAGGGCCACAGCTTCCAGCGCGGCGCTCGATGCATCGCCGGTGGTTGCGGCGTACATCTGTTTCTGGGCGAGGTCCAGGTCCGTGCGGGCCTTCCCGACGTCGATGTCTTCGGCGCGCTCGGCCAGGTTGGCCAGCACCCGCACACGGCCGGAGAGCACTTCCACCAGGCCGCCTTGCACGGCCAGAAAATGGCGCGCGCCGCCGCCCGCGTAACTCAGCGCACCGGCGCCGAGCAGGCTGAGCAGCGGCGCGTGGCCCGGCAGAATGCCCAGGTAACCGTCCTGTCCGGGCACCTGCACGTCGGCGACCTGCTCGCTCACCATCGCGCGCTCGGGCGTGGCCACTTCGAGTTCGATTGCTTCCGCCATCTCAGGCCTTCTTCAGTTCTTCGGCGCGCTCCAAAACCTCTTCGATGGGACCTTGCATGTAGAACGCCTGCTCGGGCAGATCGTCGTGCTTGCCCTCGGCGATTTCGCGGAAGCCCTTTACGGTGTCCTCGAGTTTCACGTATTTGCCCTTGAAGCCGGTGAACTGCTCGGCCACGTGGAAGGGCTGGGAGAGGAAGCGCTGAATCTTGCGGGCGCGGGCGACGGTGAGCTTGTCTTCGTCGGAAAGCTCGTCGATGCCGAGGATGGCGATGATGTCCTGCAGGTCCTTGTAGCGTTGCAAAATGCCCTTGACCATCTGGGCACACGTGTAATGATCCTGGCCGATAATGTGGGGGTCCAGGATGCGCGACGTGGAAGCCAGCGGATCCACCGCCGGATAAATGCCCAGCGCGGCGATATCGCGCGACAGGTTGGTGGTGGCATCCAGGTGCGCGAAAGCGGTAGCGGGAGCGGGATCCGTGTAATCATCGGCAGGCACGTAAATGGCCTGCACCGACGTGATGGAGCCCTTCTTGGTGGAAGTGATGCGCTCCTGCAACTCGCCCATTTCGGTGGCTAAGTTGGGCTGATAGCCGACCGCGGAAGGCATGCGGCCGAGCAGCGCCGAAACCTCCGAGCCCGCCTGCGTGAACCGGAATATGTTGTCGATGAAGAGCAGCACGTCCTGCCCTTCCTGATCGCGGAAGTACTCCGCCACGGTCAGCCCGGTAAGGCCCACCCGCAGCCGCGCGCCGGGCGGCTCGGTCATCTGGCCGTAGATCATGGCGCATTTCGACTTGTGATAATCCTTGGGGTCGATGACGCCGGACTCCTGCATTTCCAGCCACAGGTCGTTTCCTTCGCGGGTCCGCTCGCCCACGCCGGCAAACACCGAAACGCCGCCGTGCTTCTGGGCAATGTTGTTGATCAGCTCCATGATGATGACGGTCTTGCCCACGCCGGCGCCGCCGAACAGGCCGATTTTGCCGCCGCGCAGGTAGGGCTCGAGCAGGTCGATCACCTTGATGCCGGTCTCGAACATCTCGAGGCGCGTCGACTGGTCTTCAAACGACGGCGAAGGCCGGTGGATGGGGAAATGCATCTTGGCATTCACCGGGCCCATTTCGTCCACCGGCTGGCCGATCACGTTGAGCACGCGCCCCAGCGTTTCCGGGCCCACCGGCACTTCCACCGGACGGCCCAGGCTGATAGCTTGCATGCCGCGCACCAGGCCTTCGGTGGGCTGCAGCGCCACCGTGCGCACGCGGCCTTCGCCGATGTGCTGCTCCACCTCGCAGATGATATCGATGGGCTGGGGCGCGTCGAATCCCTCGCTGGTGATGCGAATGGCGGTGTAGATGAGGGGGATCTGCCCCTCGGGAAACTCGCAATCCACGGCCGGCCCGGCCACTTGCACTACTTTTCCGATTATGGTTCCGTCGCTTGCCATAGCTTCCTTTTACCCTGCCGACGCGGCGCCGCTGACCACCTCGATGATTTCCTTGGTGATGCTGGCCTGGCGCACGCGGTTCAAAAACAGTGTCAACTTGTCGATCATTTCGCCCGCGTTCGAAGTGGCCGCTTCCATGGCGGTCATGCGCGCGGCGTGCTCGGCGGCCGCTGACTCGACCAGCGCGCGGTAGAATTCCATTTCCACGTAGCGCGGCAGCAGCGCGTCCAGTATCGCGGCGGGCGCCTGCTCGAAAATGTAGTCCACCGCGACCGGCCCGGCGGGCAATTCCACCGGCAGCACCCGCGACACGGTCAGCTTCTGCGTGGCCGCGTTCTTAAACTCGTTGTAGATGATATAGACCGCGTCGATTTCCGCCCGGCGGTACAGGTCCATCGCCCTGCGCGCGATAGCGGCCGTGTCCGCGTAAGCGGGTTTGTTGGCCAGGCCGATCGAATCGCCGGTAATCGCGGCGCGGCGTTTGCGGAAAAAATCGCGGCCCTTGCGGCCGATCAACTCCAGCTTCACGGAGGCTTGGGGGCGCTCCTTGATGAAGTGCTGCGCGCCTTTGATCAGGTTCGTATTAAAAGCGCCGGCGAGACCCTTGTCGGCGCTGATCACCAGCAGCAGGACGTTGCGCTCCTCGCGCCGGGCGAGCAGCTCGTTCTGGCCGGCCAGGTCGTCCAGCGCCGCGGCCGCGGCTACGTTCGCCAGCACGCTCCGCAGCATCCGGCCGTACGGGCGCGACCGGATGACGCGATCCTGCGCGCGGCGCAGCTTGGCCGCCGAGACCATCTTCATGGCCTTGGTGATCTGCTGCGTGTTCTTTACCGAGCGGATGCGCCGCCGGATGTCGATCAGGCTAGGCATGCGCCGGTTCCGCGGTTTTCTGGTCGGCCACGAACCGCGCCTTGAATTCTTCCACCGCAGCCTTCAGCTTGCCGCGCAGCTCGTCGTCCAGGACCTTCTTGGTGCGAATTTCGTTCCACAGACTAGGGTGGGCGTCGTCGATGAAGCGGTAGATCTCGTCCTCGAATCTGCGGCACTGCTCCACCGGGAGATCGTCCAGGTAGCCCTGCGTGCCGGCGAAGATGATGGCGATCTGCTTCTCCACTGGCAGCGGCTGGTATTGGTTCTGCTTGAGAATCTCCACCAGGTGTTTGCCGCGGTTGAGCTGCGCGAGCGAGGCCTTGTCCAGATCGCTGCCGAACTGGGCGAACGCCGCCAGGTCGCGGTATTGCGCCAGGTCCAGGCGCATGCTGCCGGCGATCTGCTTCATGGCCTTGATTTGTGCGTTACCGCCGACGCGGCTCACCGAGATGCCCACGTTGATGGCCGGGCGCACGTTCGAGTTGAACAGGTCGCTCTCCAGGAATATCTGGCCATCGGTGATCGAAATCACGTTAGTGGGAATGTAAGCGGACACATCGCCGGCCTGGGTCTCGATGAACGGCAGCGCGGTCAGCGAGCCGCCGCCGTGCGCGGCGCTCAGCTTGGCGGCGCGTTCCAGCAGGCGGCTGTGCAGATAAAAGACGTCGCCTGGATAGGCTTCGCGTCCCGGCGGCCGGCGCAGCAGCAGCGAGATTTCGCGATAAGCGGCGGCGTGCTTGGAAAGATCGTCGTAGATGCACAGCGCGTGTTTGCCGTTGTCGCGGAAGAATTCGCCCATCGCGCAGCCGGAGAACGGGGCGATATACTGCATCGGCGCCGGGTCCGATGCGGTCGCCGCCACCACGATGGTGTATTCCATGGCGCCGGCATCTTCGAGCGTCTTCACCACCTGGGCCACCGTCGAGCGCTTCTGGCCGATCGCGACATAGATGCAAATCATGTCGCCGCCCTTTTGATTGATGATAGTGTCGAGTGCGATGGCGGTCTTGCCGGTTTGCCGGTCGCCGATGATCAGCTCGCGCTGGCCGCGGCCGATCGGGATCATGGCGTCGATGGCCTTGAGGCCGGTCTGCATCGGCTCCTTCACCGGCTGCCGCGCCACCACGCCGGGCGCCAGGCGCTCCACCGGGTTGAACTGCGTGGTGAGGATGGGGCCCTTGTCGTCGATCGGATTGCCCAGCGCATCCACCACGCGGCCGATCAGCGCATCGCCCACCGGCACCGACATGATGCGCCGCGTGCGCTTCACCTCGTCGCCTTCCTTGATCTCCGTGTAGTCGCCCAGCAGCACCGAGCCCACCTGGTCTTCTTCCAGGTTCATGGCGATACCGGCCACATCGTGGGGAAACTCGATCAGCTCGCCGGCCATCACCTTTTCCAGGCCGTGAATTCTGGCGATGCCGTCGCCCACCGAAATCACCGAGCCGACCTCGGAGACGTCGATCGCCTTCTCGTAGTGCTCAATCTCCTGGCGGAGAATGCTGGTAATCTCGTCCGCTCGAATCTGCGCCATATTCTTTTCCGTTACGATGAACTTTCCGCGCTGAGCCGCCGCTTCAGGGTCTGCAACTGGCCGCGCACCGAGCCGTCATACACCGTGGAGCCGATGCGCGCCACCACACCGCCGATCAGCGACTCATCGACCACAAACTGCGCGCGCAGGCGCTTGCTGCTGACCTTCTCAAGCGCCGCGGTGAGGGTCGCACGCTGCCCCTCGGCGAGTTCGCGCGCCGCTGCCACTTGGGCGCGGGCGAACCCCAGCCGCTCATCGAGAATCCGCTCGAAGGCGTTGACTACGCCGCTGAACTCGGGCGTGCGGCGATGATCGATCAGCACAAACAAAAAATTGCGCGTGATGTGCGATAGCCCCAGAACGTCCGCCACGCGGCCGATCACGGCCCGCTTGCGGGCGAGCGGCACCGCCGGCGTGATGAGGGCGTTGCGCAGCTCGGCCGATTCAAGCGCGCTTTCGAAGGAACGCAGTTCGGCAAGCGCGTCTTGCGGCGCAAGCGCGGAGCCGGCGGCGGTCACCACATCGGCAAGGGCGTTCGAGTATCGCGTGGCTGCGGCGGAATCGGGCATGGCTTCTCAGTTTGTCCCGGTGGGCGGATGGAGGCCGCCCACGAAGCCGCCCACCAGCCGGTCTTCGGTGTCCGTGTCCATACGGGCGCGCACTTTCCGCTCCGCCAGTTCCACCGCCAGCCGCGCGGCATAGCGCTGTAATTCGAGGCGCGCCTCTTTCTGAGCAGCGCGGATTTCCTGTTCGCCGTTGGCCCCGATCTTGGCGATTTCGGCCGCGGTCTGTTGCGCGTAGCGCTCCACTTCGGCGGCGGATTCCTTCTGCGATTCGGCGCGCAGGGCTGCGATGTCCACGTCCAGGCTGGCTAGCCGGCGGTCCACTTCGGCGGCGCGGGCTTCGGCCGCCTTGGCCGTGCGCTCCGATTCCACCAGATCCTTTTGGATTCCAGCCGCGCGCGCCGCGTAATAGGGGCCGGCGTGTTTGCGAATCAAGTAGCCAATTCCTCCGGCGAAAAGCAGGAAGTTCGCCCACTCCCAGATTTTGAGGTTGCCTTCCCCGGATCCTGCGGCTTCCTTTTTATCGGGCTCAGCCGCCAGCGAAGCGGTGGGCAAGCCGGCGGCGAGAACGGCGAGCCAAACCGCCAACAGCAACCGCTTCATGCCGCTCTCCCGCGCAGGATGGAATCCGCGATCTGGTTGGCCAGCGCGTCGCTCCCGGCGGCCAGCTCCCGCTTCAGAATTTCGGCGTCCGCGGCAAGCTGCCGCTGCGCTTCACGGACTAATTGCTCGGTGCGCTGCCGGCTGGCACGCAGCTCGCCGGCCTGATGTTCGGCAAGTTGCCGGTGCGCCTGCTCCTGCGCCTGGTAGACTTCCGAACGCGCCGCCCGCAGCGCGGCTTCATATTGCGCCGTCTTCGCCGCGGCCCGGTCGAGCGCCTCCGCGGCCAGCTTGCGTGCGCCCTCGGTGGCATCGTAACGCTGCTGAAGCACTTTCTCCAGAGGCTTGAAGAACATGTACTTCAAATAGAAGTCGAGCGCCACCACCAGCAGAAAAGTAGGCAGCGCCCGCAGCAGTAGCTGCCCTAAATCGTGGAGCATTGTATCCATGAGAAACGGAAGAGAAGGGCCCTTTTAAATGAAGGCTCAGGGTACCATCCGGCGGAAAGGGCAGTCAACCGCACGGCGTGGCAGCTTTAGCTTGCCCGGACCGCAGGGAGGTACGCGCCCGCGATTTCCCCGTCAACCGCACCCGCTCGCGCCATCGCCAGCAGGCGCCGAGCTTTGTCACGCCGCCCGGAATCCGTGTAAGTAATGTGGCCGCGGCAAACGGTATCGAATAGCACAGAATTTCGTAATCATGGAATCATATTCTGTCGTAACTTGCAACAAGTATGTATTGTTATGGTGCCGAACTATTCAACGTTTTCAATTAATTCGGCAAGCCCGCAAAATAAGCACTTGACAGATCACAAGGGCGGGCTAATAATTGCCATTTCATAGGCGCTGATTTAAATAGACAATTCATAGGTACAACCGGCAACCGAACTCGCTGCAGTTCATGTCGCCTCTGGCGGGCTTCCTGCCTTCGAAGCTCCCTCCAAAGGCATGGCGAAAGGGACCCATGCCGAATTCAAATAGACCCATCCGCCATATCACGCTCACGCTTGCGCTCTGCTGCGCGGGCGGCGTGTTGGTGGCGCAAACGTCGGGAGGCCGCTCCACGGTTCCTCCCTATAACCCGCCCACGGTCTACACGCCGACGAAGATGAACCTCTACACGTCCTTTTGCGGGTTGTGGCGGACGGACCAATCGTACGCCAGCACGATTCGCCTCAGCAACCAGCTCTCCATTTCGCCGATGGACGCAACCGTGACCCTATACATGAAGGATGGGACGCCCTACGTCCTCGCGCCGGTGCATCTCCAGACGTCCGGCGTTGCGACCGTGAACGTCAACACCGCGCTGAGCGGCGCTCCGGCGAGCATCCAGCCGCATCTTTCGTCGTTCGGCAGCGCCTCGGTTTCTTACCGGTACGACTGGCAGGGCGTGGTTTTTGCCTCCATGTCGATCATGGATACCGTGCGCAGCCTGGAGTACACCTATCCATTCATGTTTCCGATGGCGGAGCAAATGGGCGCGGGCGCGTCAGCCGGCGCCATGAATTCAACTACATTGGAGGGACTGCATTGGGGCTATAGCGCCCAATCGAGCGTCTTCCTTTCACTCTCGAACGCCACCCAGCAGCCTCTGAACGTGTCGCTGTCGCTTCTGGATGGCGACGGCAATGTCACCGTCGGCGAGAGCCTGGTCATCCCTTCGCTGAATACGGTGCTGATGACGGGATTGCCGACGAGCACCACGCCGGGCGGGGTACAGGTCGCCTGGAACGGAGACGAGGACGCGCTGGCCGTGCTCGGCGGCATCGAAGACGCCAAATACGGCTACTCGGAGAATGTCCGGTTCGCGGCCGTTCCGGCAAGCGGGCCGGCCGGCCCGACCACGGTGCAGACGACTTTGGCGAGTCCCGGGATCATGGTCGGAGCGCAGGACCCGATGATGGGCTTTCCGGCCAATCTGAGTTTCCAGCCCTACGGCTATTTCCGCAACATCGGCGGGCAGCCGATGACGTTGTCGGGGCAGATCTTCTACACCAAGGGCGGACAAGCCGGGTCGCTGCCGTTGCCGGCGACGGCCCTTCCCCCGCATTCGTCTCTGTCTCTGCCGTTGCAGAGTATGATTCAGGGGCTGGGGCTTAACGGGGCAATCACGCTCGTGGTCTCCTATTCCGGCCAGGCGGGCGCGCTGCTGGCTTCCACTGGGTCGGTGGATACCACGGGCAACTATGTGTTCGCCGTGCCGGCGCACGCAGCGGCTGCGAGCGCGGGCAAGACCTCCGTCTTTTGGACGACGGCGAACGGCTTCGATACAATGTACTCGATCTGGAATCCCGCCAGCCAGGCGCAACCGCTGCTGGCCACGTTCCAGTTGGG
>JBEKXZ010000018.1:0-84768 GCA_049511495.1 Bryobacteraceae bacterium
TACGGCTTCCGCAACTTCGAAAACTACAGACTCAGAGTGAAGGTGTTATGTTCTTAGAAAGGCTTGGGATCGGGGTCTGCCCCCGTTTTTGGCGTAGAGCCTGTTCTTAGAAAGGCTTGGGATCGGGGTCTGCCCCCGTTTTTGGCGTAGAGCCGACTTTTTATAGGAGGAGAGAGGTGGGCTCGATGAATGTCTCGGTTGTAAGTCTTTGAGGAATTTGGTCGGGCCGCCGAGATTTGAACTCGGGACCTCTTGCACCCCAAGCAAGCGCGCTAGCCAGGCTGCGCCACGGCCCGAAGTGTTTATTGTACACGCCCTCGATCCCATTATCCAGCAACATCATCTTTGGGGGTGCGCGATGTAGAAGTGGAGATCCAGCGGCCCGGCGCTCCGCTCAGTCGTCTTCAACCGGCCGTTGCGACGGCAGCATCGCAGCGAGGCTACTTTTCGGCTTTGCCCTTGCCGAGCGAGCATTGCTGCGGCGAGCGGGGCTAAGGCTGGGCAAAGGCGATTCCTCTAATCCGCTGATCCACCCTCTTGCCTGGCACCATCCGATGGATGTAGAATGTCTTCATCCTATTATGCGCTCCCCAGAACCCTACAAGAACCGGATCGAGTTGCTCCAGGGAACGCTCGACATGCTGGTTCTGCAGACGCTGAGATGGGGGCCGCTCCATGGCTACGCGATCGCGCAGGGAATTCGCAGCGGGTCGGAAGAAGTGCTCCAGGTGGAGACTGGCTCGTTATATCCCGCGCTCCATCGCCTCGAAAAGAAAGGCTGGTTGCGGGCCATGTGGGGGACCACGGAAAATCACCAGCGCGCCCGTTTTTACGAGCTTACGGCCAAGGGGAAGAGACAACTGGCCGCGGAGCGGGCCAAGTGGTCTCAGATGGTCGCCGCGGTAGCGGCGCTGATGGGCCGCAAGCCGGGAGGAGAACAGGTATGAGATGGCTCGACCGTTTGCGCCCCCGCGACCGCGACCTCAGGGACGAGTTGGAGGCTCACTTTCAGATGGCCGTTGCCGATCGCGTAGCGCGTGGAGAATCGCATGCCCACGCCGAGGAGTCGGCGAAGCGCGAATTCGGAAACTCTCTGCTGGTGACGGAAACGGTGCGCGATGTCTGGGGTTGGACCTGGCTGGAATCTCTGTGGGGAGATCTCCGGTACGGCTGGCGGAACCTCTGGTCCAGGCCGGGATTCTCGGTCATGGCGATCCTTGCCCTTGCCTTGGGCATCGGGGGGGCCACCACGATGTTCAGTGTTCTGTACGGCGTGTTGATCGATCCGTTCCCATACAAAGACGCGGACCGGCTGGTGCTGCTCTCGGTATTCGATATGGACAAGCAGGGCGAGGAAGGCCGGCGGCGGATCGTCACCGGTGACGAGGCGCGCGAATATGCACGGCTCACCGATGTGTTCGAGGGATTCCCGTACTCGAATCTCGACTCCGGCGTTCTAGATAGCGGCGGCGCGGCTTACCAGGTGCGGGTGATCACCGTAGCCGGCAACGTTTTCCAGTTTGTGGGGATGCGCACGATGTTGGGCCGCGGCATTCTGCCGCGTGACGCGGAGCCGGGCAGCCCGCCAGTCGCTGTCCTGAGTGAAGGAGCATGGCGGAGATACTTCGCAGCGGATCCGAACATCGTGAATCGCACGATTCTGGTGGATCGGCAGGTGCGCACGGTAATCGGCGTGGCTCCGAAGCGCTTCGCGTGGTTCATGGGCGACGTGTGGATCCCGGATCAGAGCGGCTTCGTGACGCCGGCCAACCCCGGGGGCAATCGGTGGATGCAAGGGCGTCTGAGGAAGGGCGTGCAGATCGCCCGGGCGAACGCGGAGCTTACAGCGGTAGGCAGGCGGCTGCAGGCGGTCTATCCCAAGCTGTATCCCAAGAACATGCAGGTGCGGGGCGTCTATTGCATCGACGACCTGGTGGGCCCTCCCTTCCGCTTTACGCTCTATACGCTGACCGGCGCGGTCTTGCTGCTGCTGCTCATTGCGTGCAGCAACGTCGCGAACATGCTGCTCTCGCGGGCGACGGCGCGGTATCGCGAGATCGGAGTGCGGATGGCGCTGGGCGCCGGACGGATGCGAATCGTGCGGCAGCTTCTGGTCGAGGCTTTGCTGCTGGCCGCGGGAGGCGCGGCGATGGGCTCGCTGTTCGCATACGGGGGCGTCGAGGCCTTGCAGAGGGTGCTGCCTCCGAATACCTTTGCCGACGAATCGGTGGTGGAACTCAATCTTCCGGTCCTTCTTTTTGCGGTGGCGCTGGCGATGATCACGGTGCTGCTGTTTGGGCTTGTTCCCGCCTGGCAAGTGGCGCGGCGGGACCGGAACGAGTGGCTGCGCGGGGTCTCGAAAGCGGCCGGCGACGTCAGCCGGAACAACTGGTTGCGAGATGTTTTCGTGGGTGCGCAGGTGGCCATGTCCCTGGTTCTGCTGGTGGGGGCTACGCTGCTGATGCGGTCGTTCATTGATGTTTTCGCCGCGAAAACGGGAGTGGATCCGAAGACCGTGGCGATTGCGGTTCCGGTCTATCCTGAGGGAGATTACAAAGACGAGGGCCGAATCCGGCAACTGATGGATGCAGCGGAGCTCCGGGCGCGGGCGCTGCCCGGCGTTCGCTCCGTGGCGCAATCGAACATCGCCCCGATCGTCTCCGGAGGCGTCCCCGCCGAGGTTCGCGCCGTTTCCCGCGGCTTCGAAAAGAGCGCGCGCGTTGTGGCGAGCGGAGACGGCACCGGTCTGCTGGACGCCGCCGGATACCGGATCTTGCAAGGGCGCTGGCTGACGGATGCCGACGCCGCCGGGAGGCGAAACGTAGCGGTGATTAACGAGACGCTGGCGCGGGCGCTCGACATTGCCGGTGCACCTCTGGGCCAGGAGATCACGCTGCACATGCGGGTGCAAATGCGGACCGTGACAATTCCTTGCGAGGTGGTGGGAGTCTTGAAAGACGCGGCAAACCAAGGGACGCGGCTTCCGGTACAGCCGGCCATCCATGTGCCGGCGACAACGTTTCCGTTTCCGCCCGGCGACCTGGTAGTGCGGGCCTATGGGCGGGCGGCCGGCCTGGTGGAGCCGTTACACCGGGAGCTGGGGCGGGCGCTGCCGAATACGCGCTTTGTCTTCGTTCAGCCGCTCGATTACTTTCTACCCGAGTTGGGCGCACACCGCTTCGTGCTTGCGCTTCTGGGCACGTTCGCAATAGCGGGTCTGGCGCTGGCGCTTATCGGGCTGTATGCCGTGATGAGCTATGCGGTGGCGAGACGAAGCTACGAAGTGGGGATTCGCCTGGCGCTGGGGGCACGCGGGCAGCAAGTGGTACGGCTGATGGCGACGAGAGGGGCGGTGATCGTCGCGATCGGGATTGCGGCAGGCATGGCAGGGAGCGCGGCGGCGACGCGGGTGCTGACGAGCTATCTCGGGCCTGTTTCGGTGTACGATCCGTTGAGCTATGGCGGGGCGATTGCCGCGCTCGCGCTGACGGCACTCGTGGCTATTCTCATTCCGGCGACGAGGGCCCTCCGGATCGATCCGGCACAAGCGCTGCGGCACGAGTAGGAGTTGACGGCCATCGGCGTCCGATCTGGATGTCGCGTCGGTCGCCCATCCCCATGCCATTGTTGTCGAGATGATCCTGCACGCACGGGCGCGATCGTAGCAAACGCCGGCTACTTCCGCGTGGGACAGGTGCGGGCGAGCCAGGGACGGCTTTTCACGGATTCGGAAGTACCGCGGAAGCGCCGCTGACGGTGGTGTTTGTTGCCTTGGTTTCTCTGTTCGCCACCTGAATGCACGCCTCCGGCGCTGACACCATATGCCATTGCGCCCAGCCACCTCTGGCAGGCTCTGGCGGAGTTTCGGCTAGTTCTTCGGGGCGGACTCAACAGCGTGTTTCGCCGCTGGCTGCCGGAATCCGCGCTCGACCATGTCATTCGGATCCGTCGAAACGGGACCGTCGCGCCACAGCCAGCGCATCATGTCCGGCAGTATCATGCCGCTGAACTTTTGACCGTGGAGGTTCATGCTCCACGAGTAGTTCACGTCATAACCCTTCTGGGTGAGAGCCCGCATCAGGCGGACGTTCTGGTAGAACCAGTCGCGCTTCTCGTCGTAAGCTCCGCCGCCCCGGCCGACGCCCCGGTTATCGTTCCGCCCGTCGCACAGGAACACGCGAATCGGCTTTTTCTCGCTCGCCAGGATGCGCTCGGGATACACATAGCCGCCCCGCAGATTCACGAAGCTGCCAACACTGCTCAGTACCTTCCGGAAATCGTTGGGACGCTCCCACGCGACCGAGAAAGCGGCGATGGCCCCCGAGCTCGATCCTCCGATGCCGTGCTGTTCCGGGTCCTTCGAGATGTTGTAATCCTTATACAGCGCCGGCATCAGTTCCTCGGTAATCACGCGGGCATACTTGTCGTCGGGCGTGTTGTATTCAATTGGCCGGTTAGTGGTCCCGTCACCCCAACCGGTCTGCGGGCTGGGTTCCGGTTGATCCGGCCGGCGGCCCGGGTTGATGAACACTCCGATCATCACCGGAATCTCGCGCCGGTAGATCAGATTATCCATGACATTCTGCGCCCGCAGATCGCCATTCTCGTCCTTGAACGCCTGTCCATCCTGGAAGATCATCAGACTGGCCGGTACCGAAGCATCGTACTGCGCCGGCACATAGACCCAGTAAGTATGCTGCGTCCCCGGGTAAACGTTACAAGGCAGGGTAAACGGCCCGCGTATCTCCCCTTTCGGAACGCCCTCCTGCGGCATCGAATCCGGACCCAACCGGTACTGGGAGTTGGGATTGGGGGTCTGTTGAACGGGGCTTTGCGCCGTCGCGATGACGGCTGCCGCCATGGCCACGGCCATGGCAAATGCAATCGGCTGTCTCATGCTTGAGTCCTTCGCGGGTCACTCACCCAACCGGCGACAGCACCGCCATCCGGTTGCCCGGCGGCAGCGCGGAACCGCCGTGGAGGCTGAGGCTTGGCGCTTGCCAGTTGGACGTACGCCTGAATGATTTTGTCCTTCTGAGCGGGATCCACAATCAGGTACCGATGGCTGCCTTTTTCCGAAGCTGCGAACGAAGTCCGGCCATCCCGGTCCACGCCGATCTTACCCGGATCGGAAACCTGAAAATAGCCTTCCTTGGGCCTCGCGGCGTATAGGGCCGCGGCCATGGCCCACGACGGCGTGTCATACGGCATCGCCTGGTAGGCGCGATAGGCGTCGGCAACCGGGTTGTCCGGCGCGGCCTCCGCGAATTCCTTATCGATGCTTGCGCCGGGGAATTCGAGCGCGGCGCCGATCTCAAACCCCGCTGCGACGATGGGGGTGGGCCATTCGGCAAATAGCTTCCTGGCGGCCGGAATATCGGCCTTGATGCGAGCCTCGGCCGGACCAGCCGGAAAAGCTCCGCCCGCTACCACCAGGCATCTCACCTTGGCCTCGATCAGGTCCTTCAGCCCTGGAAATTCCAGCGCACCCGCCAGGTTCGTCGCTGGTCCGCCCAGAACGAAGAAGGCGTTCTGATCGTACTGCGCCTCGAGGTAGTTCCGAAATAGTGTGTTCGGGTCCCCGGTTTCGATGACGGTCTTGACCTCATTTTTGTATACCGGCGTTCCATCCGGCTTCTTCTTCTGAAAAGGAGCGACGAATGCCGGCGACGTCTCGCCCGGCGAACCCTCGGTAATCATCCCGATCGGCGGAAGCTGGGCGAAGGTGGCTGCCGGTCCGTGATAGAAACGCTCGACCGCGTCGGCGAAACCGGCCACGGCCAGATTCGGACGGCTCAGCGAGATGATGGCCACGCGGCAATCGTTGCTGCCCTGGAGTCCGTAAAGGAGAGCGGTTGCAAGGACGCTGTCAATGGTGGAAAAGTCCGTATCGAAAAACGCCCCCGCCGCTGGTTTTGCCGCACCGGGCTGTGGCATCGAATCACCCCAAATCCAGGCCAACCAGGCGGCCCGTGGAATCGCCGAAGTGTTCCATGGGAACGCCCATGCGATCCATCATGGTCAGGAAGAGATTGCACATGGGGGTCTCGCGCCGCGCCACGATGCGGCGTCCGGTCTTGAAATAGTTGCCTCCGCGGCCCACCACGATCGTCGGCAAGTCTTCGTGAAGGTGGGCGTTGCCATCCGACAGGCCTGCGCCGTAAACGATCATGCAGTTGTCGAGCAGGCTGCGGTCGCCTTCCTTCGCGGCTTTCATCTTGTCTACGAAGTCGGCGAACTGCTTCACGTGATACTCGTCGATCTTCCGCACTTTCTCCATCAGCTCCGGCTGGTTGCGATGGTGAGTGAGCGGGTGATGGCCGTCGGAAATACCCAGCTCCCGGTATGGACGCGAGGTGCCTTCGCGCGTCACCATGAAAGTGACGATTCGTGTCAGGTCGGCCTGGAAGGCGATCGCGATCATGCTGGACATCAGATTGAAATGGTCGCCGAAATCGGCCGGAATGCCGTACGGCTTGTCCATCTGCGGATCGACCTGCCGGTTGTCCGTCTCGGCGCGCTGGATCTGGCGTTCGACTTCGCGGATGGCGGAGAGATACTCGTCGAGTTTGCGGCGGTCCGTGGGCCCAAGGTTCGATTCCAGCTTGTGGGTGTCCTCGGTAACGAAGTCGAGGATACTGCGGCGGTATTTCAATTGGCGTGCATGCTGCTCCGGCGTCATCGGCTGGCCCGCGCCGAACAGCCGCTCAAACAGCGCGCGCGGGTCGAGTGTCGGAGGCAGCGGCTGCGTTCCGCTGCGCCAGGCGAGATTGTTGGTGTAGGCGCAGGAATAACCGGAATCGCAGTCACCCGCCTGGCGGGCGTCGTCCATGCCAAGCTCGAGCGACGCGAAACGCGTCTGGCCGCCGATTTTCTGGGCCACGATCTGATCGAACGAGATACCGTTCTTGATCTCGACGAGCGACTTCTTGACTTGCACGCCGGTGAGGTACGATCCGGAGCAACGCCCGTGGTCTCCGGCGCCATCGAGCAGCGCCCGGCCGGTATTGTGCGTCAAGTTCCCGAGCTGAAGAATGTCTTCTTTGAACGGCTCGAGCGCCTTCAGCGAGCGAGGCAACTCGCACAACCTGCCCTCGTAGTCGGGGTTCCAGGCGTCCATGATCATGCCATTGGGCAGGTAGAAGAAAGCCATGCGGACGGGAGGCTTTCCAGGAACCGAGCTGGCGGCAAATGCCGGAGCCATCGCGTCAAGGAAAGGGAGTCCGACCGCGGCGGTTCCCAAACCTCGCAGAAACGTGCGTCTGGGCAGCGCGCTGCCCTGGATCAGTGCCGGTGCTTTGCGCGTGATCATTTCTGGGCTATCTCCTTCGATTTTCCGCTGTGCGCAACTTGTTGGCCGGTGGCGGGTTCACCGTGCCGCGATTGGAACGGCAAACTCCGGACAGCCTCAAGGATCAAGGTCTGGAAGCGGTAATCATCGGCGGCGAGGGCCTTGCCGATCTGGTCCAGGGCGCGTTTGTCGTAGGGTTCCATGCCGCGTCCGAGCGCGTAGGTCATGATCTTCTCAGTGAGGCAACGGGCGACCTCGGGCATACTGTCAACCAGCACGGCGCGCATTTCGGCCGCGGTTGAGAAGGACTTTCCGCCTGGCATCGTGCCGCTTGCGTCTATAGGAAACTTCCCGTCTACGGTTCGCCAGTTGCCAATGGCGTCATAATTCTCGAGGCCGAAGCCTAGCACGTCCATCTTGCCGTGGCAAGAAGCGCAAACCGGGTTGGAGCGGTGCGCTTCGAGCTGCTTCCGAAGGGACACGTCGCTGCCAACCTTCGAATCGTCGAGAGGCGGCACGTCGGGCGGCGGCGGGGGCGGCGGATCGCCCAGGAGATTATTCAAGATGTACTTGCCGCGGATGGTCGGCGAAGTGCGGTTCGGGTAGCTCGACACGGCCAGCACGCTGCCCTGCGTGAGAATGCCGCCACGCTGATCGGTCGCCAGATCGACCTTGCGGAAATCGGGGCCTTTCACGCCGGCGACGCCGTAGTACTTTGCCAGATGCTCGTTCAGGAACGTGTACTTCGCATCCACGAAGTCGGAGATCGGGCGATTCTCGCTCAGGACGTATTGGAAGAACATGGCAGTTTCGGTGCGCAGCTCTTCCTTGAGTTGCGGGGTCCACGCGGGGAATTTTTTGGGGTCCGGGTTGAGGGAGTCCAGATTGCGAATCTCGAGCCACTGACCAGCGAAATTGTCGGCGAAGGAGGCCGCTTTCTTATCCGCCATCATCCGCTTCACCTGCGCGTCCAAAACCGCCGGCTCGTGCAGTCTGTTCGTCTCGGCGAGGTTCAGCAATTCGTCGTCGGGCATGGAGCTCCACAGGAAGTAGCTCAGCCTGGTGGCCAGCTCGACATCGGACAGGCGGTGGGGCTTGGGGTCCGCCGGGTTGGGATCGCGCTCGATCCGGAAGAGGAACTCGGGAGAAACCAGCATGGCCTCGATCGCGAGTTGGATGCCCTGCTCGGTGGATTGCCCCTCCGCCTTCGCGAGGGTTACGAACTTCATCAGCCCCGCTACTTCGGCCGTGGTCACAGGGCGGCGGAAGGCGTGGTGCGCGAGGTTGGCCACAATGCGCTCGACGCAGGCCTGCCCGGTAGCGGGGTCGCAGATCAAAATTTTCTTCCGGCTCGCCTTTTCGACTTTGGCCGGAAACGGGCCGATAAAGGAAATGGAGCCGATGAACTTGTTCTTTTTCTCGTTGTACGCTTCTTTGTCGATGGTGATCTTGGAGACGAACTCGTCATTCACGAAAGCGGCGCGGAAGACGTGATCGCCCTCGGGCAAATAGGCCCGCATCTCACCTTCGGAGAACGGATTGAAAAAGAGCAGTTTCGACGGTTTGGTCTCGACGTCCATGGTATTGAGAAGCTGGCCGTCCATGAAGAACGCCAACTGAACCGGTTTGGCATCGGGTCCGCGCTCGCCGGGAAAGCCGAAATGGATCGTATATTCCCCGTCGAAGTCGATGCGCTGGCTCGCTTCGACGGTGCTGTAGTCGAGGCGGCGGAGCGTCCGGGTTTGCAGGTCGCAGGTGGCCTCGATCGGCTTCTTCGGCAGCGGGTCCGCCCCCATGGCGCGCGACGCGATCACTTCGGCCGCGTCGAGATACTTTTCCATCAGCACCGGGGAGACGGTCAGGATTTCGGCAATGTTGTCGAAGCCGTAGCCCGAATCGTCGGTCGGGAAGTCTTTCTCGGCGCGGAAATCGACCGCCAACAGATCCCTGATGGTGTTGCGATATTCGTTCCGGTTCAGACGCTTTGCGGTGACGCGGCCGGGGTCCGGTTTGATCGCGGCGTCAGCCTTCTCGAACTCCCCATCGATAAACCGCACCAAGGCGGTCATCCGATCTTGGGGAGGACGCGGGATGCCCTTGGGCGGCATCTCGCCGGACTCAATCTTGCGGGTGATCTTTTCCCACAGGTCACGATCCCCAAGAACGGTGCTGGGATCGAGATAGGGCAGCAGGTTGAGGCCCCCTGAACTGACGGTTGCGTTATGACAGGCCGAGCAGATGCCCTTCAGGATCGGTTTGACCTTGGCCTCGAAACCGGCGGCATCCACGACGGGTTGCGGCGTCACCGGAGTTGCTGGCGCCGCGCGTACGGGTCCTTGGGTAAACAAAGCCGCATACACCAGTGTCGGCGTGAGTCCCTTTAAATACCGCAAAACCCGCTCCCCTCCACACAGCCGACGCTGCGGCAGCCGGCCGCTGCTCCGCCCCTGGTCCCCGCAGTTGCCAGCTTATCTGCGGCCAGCGGAAATCATCGCCATGCGAGCTCGCTTCTCAAGAATGAAGCTAATTACCTTCAATAGCTTAGAGGAAAACCCAGAATCCCGTCACCCTCATGATCCGCGAATACCCGCGTGGAAAATAGCATATCACAGGAGAATTGCGGTTAGCAATCCTTGCGGGCGGCCGTCTATTGAGAAGACCAAGGCGCGTTGGCGCGGGAACCGCGCGTCGATCCGGCCAAACCAGATTCCAAAGTAGTGGAAGGATGGCCGGCCAACAGGCTCAAAATAGCTGTGCGACCGGCTGCGGGGCTCATCAACAGCCGAATCTGATCGCTACTGGTCAAATCCCAGGTTGCGCGGTCCTTCGGGCAAATTGGCCAAGTGTCCCGTGACCGGTACATCCGTTCCGACAACCTCGACATTCACACTGTTCAGCCAGACCTGGCCGGGACCGTCCAGCAGAATGCCCAACGCTATACCTGTGGCCCCTTGCGGCACATCCAGAACCACCTCATAGCGTTTCCATCCCGCGGTTCCCTTGATAGGCCGACCCTGCATACTGTCGAAGGCCAGAGTTTGCTGTGGGTTTTTGCCATCGACGCGCATCCACAGTCCCGCCCACCGCGCAACGCTATCGGACTTGACGTACCCACTGAAACGCACTCTCTTTCCCACGTACGGATCGGCGGGAAAAATCTGCATCAGCGTGCCGAAGCCTTCCTGGTCCGCTTTAGCCTTCAAATAAGCGCTCGGCCGCGCATTGTAGATAACCTCACGGTTGACGCCGGTATCGTAATTGGCGGGCTTGGTGCCGGCTAGGAACCAGCCCTGCGGTGCAGCGGCATTTGCGACAAGCGCCGACGCTATCCCAGCCGCTAAGAACGTGTACCTGCGAACGTTTGACATGAACGTGATTTCTCCTTTTTCTCAGGGTTGAACCGTGAAATCCAGATTGCGGGGCGCCGTTCCACTTAGGGGCGCCGTTTCACTTAGTGGTACGGAAAGCGGGACTTCCTGAAAATCGAAGTTGGCCGCCCACGCCGTTCCAGCGTCCAATAATACGTAGGTGATGCGGATCAGGTCCGCGTCGGCCGGGACGTCGGCAACCACAGCCCGTGGGGTCCAAGCGCCCGATCCGCTCACTTGAGCCGTTTGCCACTGATGTTGGTCTCCGACCGCCGTATACAGCCCGAGCACTGCGGCGGCCCTTTCCGTTCTCATCACCGCTGACAGGCGGACGCGTTTGCCCCGGTACCGGGTTGCGCTGAAGTCCTGATAGCAGCTCACGCCGCCGGACGGATTGGCCGTCAGGGAGCGCAGGAACAGAGTGGGTCTCCCTTCGTAGCGAAACCGCCGATCGATTCCGACCCGATACTCATTTGGGTGCAACGCCTCCGCCGCCCATCCCTTGGGCACCTGCCACGGCGCCGGAGAGAGCAGCTCGCGGCTGCGCAACTCGGCTACCGCGGCATCCAGCACGGGCGCCATATCGGGCTGGAGCATTCCTTCGCGGCCCAGCGCCAGCAGAGAATCGCGGGCGGTTTCGGCCAGCAGAGCGGTAGTTTCCTCGCTGCCTGGCTGGCCCGTAGCACGGTAGGCGCGCACCGCGCCTTGCGCAAGCTCCCGCACTTCGGCCAGCCGCCGATCGGCTTCCGCCCTTTGGCGCTGTGCTTCGCCTTCATCCAGACGCGCGCGGATACGCTCCCGTTCGGCCTCGCTGGCTTTCTCTTCAGCGCGGGCGCGCTCCCTCTCTGCCAGCCGGGCTTCCCTGCGAGTGGCTGCCATGCCCCCGACCAATACGGCCAGCACCGCCGCGGTCGCGGCCACCAGCATTTTCCGCCGCACCACGAACTTGCGCATCCCATACCAAAGGGATTCGCCGCGCGCCAGAATCGGCAAGCCCTCCAGATAACGGCGCACATCCTCGTCCAACTGCTCCACCGAGGCATACCGTCGCGCGGGCTCCTTCTGCATGGCCTTGACTACCACCGTATCGAGATCCGCCGGGATTCCCGCCTTGGGGTTGGCAGCGCTGGGCTTTGGCGCATCGTCCTCGGAGACCTTTCTGAGCACCTCCAATACGCCGCCTCGAAACGGCTTCACCCCGGCAAGAATTTCGAACAGGATCGCCCCCAGCGAGTACACGTCGGTGAGTGTGGAAAGCGCTCCGCCGCGAATCTGTTCCGGGCTGGCGTATTCCGGCGTCATCGGCGCCGCGGTCAGACCTTGTGCGGCCGTTCCCGAAGCCGGCTCCAGTAGTTTGGCGACGCCGAAGTCGACCACCTTGACCACACCGCCGGCGGTCACCAGAATATTGGCGGGCTTCAAATCGCGATGGACCACCAGGTTCTGGTGCAAATACCGAACGGCCGCGCAGACCTGGCGAAACACCCGCGCGCGTTCCCTCACCGGAAGCCGGTTTTGGCCGCAATACCGGTCGATTGGCTGGCCATCGACGTATTCCATGACGAGGAAAGGCAGGCCAGCGGCCGTCACGCCGGTGTCCAGGAGCTGGGCGATATGAGGATGCTCCAGGCAGCTCAGAATCCGGCTTTCCTCCGCCAGGCGATGCGCCATTTCCGGGGAGGGCCAGCCGACTAGCTTCAGCGCGCACTGCTGGCTGAAACTGCCGTCGGTGTGCTCGGCCAGGTATACGGCTCCCATGCCTCCCTCTCCGATCTCGCGCACGATTCTATACGGCCCCACGCATTCGCCCGCGACGAGCTTTCCAGTAACGATCGCCGGCACCACCAGAGGATGATCTAGAACCGGATGGGGCGCATCGTCCGCGCTGAGAAGAGTCTCCACCTCGGACCGGAGCAGGGCATCGGACCCGCACTCGCGATCGAGCAGCGCGGCGCGGGCGGGTTCCTCGGCGGCGCTGGCCGCTTCGAATAACTGCCTCACGCGCTGTAGCCGCAGTAAGTCCTTCCGCGAGTCCGAAACGTTCGTGGTCATTGCGCGTTCACTTCCCATAGCGTATTTTCCTGGACTTAGGTATCATCGCTCTTTGAGGAGGCCCATTTTGGGCGAGGCCACGCCTCCGGCTGAAAAGGCTCCCGTCACGCAGTTTCTCCGCGACTGGAATCGCCCCGATGCGGAGAGCGCCGGGAGGGTTGTCGCCGCCTTGTACTCCGAATTGCGCATCCTGTCGTCCCGGCTGCTGAATGCGGAGAGGCCCGGACATATCCTGCAGCCCACAGCATTGGTGAATGAGCTGTTCCTACGGCTTTCGGCTGCCCAACCGCCGGAATGGCGGAATCGCGCCCACTTCTTTGCCGTTGCGGCGACTGCGCTGCGCCGCATCCTGATCGACCACGCTCGGGCGCAGCGCGCAGCCCGCCGCGGCGGTGGAGAGCGGACGGTGCCGCTCGATCTGGCCGATCCCGGCGTCACCTGCTCTTACGACGATCTGCTGTCTATCGATGAGGCCTTGACCGCTCTGGAGCAAGCAGAGCCTCGCGCGGCCCGCGTGAGCGAACTTCGGTTCTTCGCCGGTTTGCAGGAGAACGAAATCGCGGAGCAGTTGGGCGTATCCGAGATTACGGTAAAACGAGATTGGAGATTTGCGCGGGCCTGGTTGGCGGCATATCTTGCGCACGGAAATCCACCCAGCCCGGCCGTGACCGCCTGCGGGGGGTGACCGCGTTGCCGAGTCCAAGGCGCTGTAGTCACAGATCAGCAGCGTAGCGTGCGCCATCCCACAGGTGGTTAAGCTTCGAGAACTGCACGGTCAACTCGCTGGTTGTGCCGGATATCGAGAACGCGCCGACATCCGCCCCACCCGTACCGGTCACATCATAAGTGAGGTGGCTCCAAAGAAAATCTTGTTCCATTCGCGCTGGACGACACGGAGGCGTAAGACCCGGCGGGGGAAATATTATTCAGCGGGACGGCAGATGAATCCAACCGGGCGGCGGCACGTCTGCTGCCAGGAGAACCTCACCGATGGTTGGACGACTGTGGCGCGGTATCTCCGCCGGACCCATAGACGCCGGTCTCTTGCCGGGACTGCTCGCTAAGGCGGTCGACGATCTGTCTTTGCCGCGATCCATCCGCCGGACGGCTCAGCCTGTAGTAGAGAACCGCAAGTTGGACGTGCGGCTCGATCCAATCTGGGGCGGCTGCAGCGATCCGCTCGAACTCGGAGACCGCCTCGCTCACTTTTCCGAGGGCCGTATGAATCAAGGCTAGCTGGTATTCCGCGGGAACAAAGGACGGCCTGAGCTGGAGCACACGGCCGATCAGGCGCTCGGCTTCCCCCAGCTCGCGCTCCTTGTACAGCAGTGCACCGAGATGTAACAGGGCATCGAAATCGTTCGCGTTCAGAGCCAGCGCCTTGCGGTAGTCGGCCATCGCTCCCGCGGGGTCGCTGAGCCGTTCCCGGGCGAGGCCCGACAACGAGTATGCGTCCGGCAGGTTGGGATCGAGAGCGATGGCGCGCGCCGCGGACGCCGCGGCTTTCTCGTTGTCGCCAATGGCCAGTTGCGCGGTCGCCACCAGGCAGTTCGCCGGCGCGGTGTCGCCCTGTCGAACGACTGCGGCCATTGCCTCCGCTCCGGGCTTGAACTCCCCGTCACGCAGCAGCGCCGTGGCGAGCAGGTAGGTGGCCCCAAGATCCGCAGGGTCGCCCTTCACAACGGGCCCCAACAACGAAATCACTTCCTTGTTCTTTCCGAGCGTCAGCCAGGCGTCCGCCAGCAGCATCGTCGCCTGCCGGTTCCCGGGCTGCGCCGCGTGAACCACTTCGAATTCGCGCGCGGCGTCTTGCATCCGCGCTTCCTTATAATAGGCGAGCCCCAGGTTGAGCCGGATTTCCAGGTTGCCCGCATCCTGGCGCAGCGCGAGCCGATAGTTAATGATCGCGTCCTCGTACCGGCCCAGCTTGGCCAGCGCCGCTCCCAGGTTCGATCGGGCGCGGGAAAAATCCGGGAAGGTTCTGAGAAGGCGCTGGTATTCCCGGATCGCCGCTTCCGTCTCTCCACGTTGTTGCAGTGCGGCCGCCGCGGCGAAAAGCGCGTCCGGGTCCGGCGCTTGCGAATAGCCTGCACCCCCAAGACAGGTCAGCAGCGCAGCCGCCGCCAAGCGTTGGAACACGCGCCGGTGGCGCCAAACGGGCCACGGGTTATCGGAAACGGCAGGTTGCATGGCCCGTCAGTGAAGCCGGTGGACCGACACCAGTTGGATCCACGTGGGGACGCCGCCCGTTACGGTCGTCCGAAGCAGGGCTTCGAACAAAGGCACGGGCTGTCCGGGCTGCACGTGCAGCTTACCCAGCAATTCGCCGACGTACGCCTCGCGGGTGACATACTCCGCCGCCGCCTGTGTGCCGAATTCCGTAATCCCGGCCAACGCGAGCGTCTGGCGCCCCGCAGTGGTCGAAGACTTCCACGCAATCACCGCATAGTCGAATTGAAACGGCCGTGCCGTCGGGCCGTAGTAGACCGGTTCCTCCCCCGGCAGGGGATGAAGGTTCATGATGGCGCCCGATGGACCCGGTACTCCGTTTAGCCGGTTGCGAAACTGGAAATCCTGGAGGATTGTGGTGTCCCGCATTGGCGTTTCCGCCAGGGGCCCTCCTACAAAGATGAGATTGCTGCTTTTTGCCTCGTCCCAAGTGAGCAAAGCGCGGCGTTTTGGCCAGACCGGCTTCGAGAACATCGACAGCATACGCGTGATCTCGAACACCCCCATGACCTCGCCCACGCTGGTATAGGTGTCGATTACCGGGGTTTCTTCAGACGCCTGTCTGTCGGTCTCCCTCAGTCCTGACTCAAACGAGCCG
Source organism: Bryobacteraceae bacterium (assembly GCA_049511495.1). Taxonomy (GTDB): domain Bacteria; phylum Acidobacteriota; class Terriglobia; order Bryobacterales; family Bryobacteraceae; genus Bog-375. The sequence goes on from JBEKXZ010000018.1 coordinate 15,539, forward strand.
ACCAGTTGAAAGTTCGAGAACACCAGCAACGGAGTGCTGTCCCCAGCCACAAACGGGCGCCAGAATGTCGTCAGCGCCGGCGGCACGGCGGGGGCTTTCCGCTGTCGAACCCAGCCGCCGACATAAAACGCGATTGCTACCACGGCAACCAGCGTCAGGGCGAAAGCGGCGCGGCGTCCTCGTCCGCGTCCTTCCTGCAGGCCCTCGATCGGCATCCTGTCCGGCACCGGAACGCTACCGCTGTCGAGATCCGCCGATTCATGCTCTACCACCAGTGAAAGAGCGGGAATCCGGCTGTCGTGGCGGTAGACCGCCGAGATCGAGTAGCTGCCCTTGGGCATCGAAACGACAATAGAGTCGTCGGCGCCTTCCGGGGAGGCATAGTACTCGGCCAGCCTCGACCGCAGGCGGCTTTTCTCCACCCGGACAATCGAGTCCTCCTGCGAATCGAAATCCTGCGCCCGGCCGAAAACCGCGGCCGCGACCTCTTTTGCCTTCACGGACTCATACGGAGTCTCGACGGAACGCTTTGCCAGATAGAGCAGGAAATGGCGGAGAGTTTCCGAACTCTGGAACAAGCTGCTACCCACTATGCGATCGATCTGCTCCCGAACCTCTCGTTCGGGCGGAACCCCAAGAGCCGGGACGTGGGCTTTCGAATCCATGTCAGACGCGCCCCTTTGACCACTTACGCTTCCGCACCGCTGCCTCGTGTGTCCGCTTGCGGCCAACTCGCCCCGCGTGCTCTTGTCGTGCCAGGCGCCGAGAGGCCATCGGCCCCACCGCCGCGTTCGCAGCACTGCAGAGGCCTAGGATGTTATCACACGAGGTCTTCGGTGTCAATAAAGCGTTACATTCCGCTACACGCCACCAGCTATCGCCACTGTTACCCAGCAGATCGCTGCCCGGGAGCTGGGCCCAGCCGTTTCCCTTGTGGAAAGAGTAGCATTCGCGACCAGGGCCCCAAGCTGCTCATGTTACGCACCGTTAATACACGCGTTAAGTCTATTATTTTGCATCTGTTACGTAGAAAATTTCTGTTGACATATTTGGTATGCCGGACTACACTCATCAGCGGACAAGTCAAGGCTCCCACGGGCCGTCTTGGGGTCATCGGAATCCGTTGGGGGGGTGTTAACTCGCAAAAAGGAGACAGTATGAAACGAGAGCATGACGAGCGCCACCGGTGTTTTCTTGGAATTTGGAAACCGCCGCTGCTGATGCTCGTGTTTCTGATCGCGTGGGCGGCAACCATGCAGGCCCAATTTCTCAGCCAACTTTCAGGCACCGTTTCTGATTCAAGCGGCGCCGTCGTGCCAGGTGCGCAGGTCACGATGAAGAATCAAGCCTCAGGCATCACCCGCGACACTACGACCAATGGCCAAGGGTATTTTACCATCGTCGCAGTACCGGCCGGGACGTATACCGTTACCGTAACTCTTAGCGGCTTCGTGCCTTGGGAACAGAAGGACCTTGCTTTGGTGCAGGGGGACGAACGCTCTCTGAACGGGATTGTGCTACAGGTTAGCTCCGGCAAGCAGGCGGTTTCAGTCGAAGGCACTGCGGTGGAACTGGTCCCTGAGTCGTCCGGCGAGAAGAGCTCGACAATCGGAACCCAGGAGTTGCAGAACCTAACCCTGGAGGGACGCAGTGCGGATGAACTGCTGAAGATCCTGCCAGGCGTCGCGCCCAACAATGGCTTGGGCAACGGCGCGTGGTTTAGCGACAACACTGCGCTCACCAATCTCGGGCCTGGCGGCGCCTACTCAGCCAATGGGGCGCAGCCCGGTTCCATGGCAATGGAGGTGGACGGCGCCAGCATCATTGACCAGGGATGCAACTGTACGCACACCCAGGTGGCCAATATCGACCAGATCCAAGAAATAAAGCTCCAGACCTCGAACTACAACGCCGAGTACGCCAAGGGCCCCGTCATCCTCACGGCGGTCGGAAAGTCGGGCGGCACGGAGTTCCACGGCGCGATATACTTCCGTGCGGGCAACGGAGTCCTGAACTCAAGGGACGCGCTCGCCAGTTCCAAGCCGAGCTACTTCGAATACTATCCCGGCGTGGCTGTGGGCGGCCCGGTGCTGATTCCCGGTACCCGCTTCAACAAGAGCCGCAACAAGCTGTTCTTTTTTGGCGGTTTCGAGCTCTACCAGCAGACGCCCCCAGGGAGTCTGTACCAGGCTTACGTACCGACCACCGATATGCTCGCGGGAAACCTTAGTCCGGCCGTGCTTGCCGGCCTGCAAACCGGCTTGCAAGGCCTGCAGAGTCCTCCTACCGGCTACCCAGGCGGCATGGTTCCGCAAACGTCCATGGACAAGGACATGGTATACATGACCAAGTTCTTCCCGCAGCCGAACGCCGATCCTGCCACTAGTAGCGGCTTCAACTGGAGTACGTTCCTCATCGAGCCGCAGAATTCGTGGCAGGGCCGGATACGTGCGGACTATAGCATTACCGATAACACGAAGCTGGCGGTCACCTACAGTATGCAGGATGAACTGGACCATAACCCCATCCAGCTCTGGGGTTGGTCAGGCGCCGCAGTCCCCTATCCGACCGATATGTTGGGGCATCTAACTTCCAAGATTGTCGACGTAAACTTCGTTCATGTATTTAGCCCGACAATGACCAACGAGTTCGTGTTCACCGACTCGCGATTTGTGAACAGTGACGCGTTCGTAAACGACAAGTTGATTGCACGGAGCCAGCTCCCGTACGCCATTCCGGGTGTTTTCAACAACGGCAGCCCACAAATCCCGCAAATTGTCAATAATCCCGATCAAGGTCTCCCCGGCCTGCAAGGCGTGCCCGCGGGAGGGGGCGCATTCTTCGGCGCCATCAAGCAGGGGTCTTCGGTGACCGATAACCTCAGCAAGGTTCTCGGGACTCACACAATGAAATTCGGCTTCTACTATGATTGGATCGGCAACCTGCAGGCCAGTTCCACTCCCTCCAACGGGCAGCTCAACTTCAGCGTGACCAACAACGCGTTGACCACGGGCAACATCATGGCGGACTACCTGCTGGGCATACTTAGCAGCTACCAAGAGTCCGAGTCTTCGCCCGTGCTCAACATCCACTACAACTCGACGGCCTTCTTCGCTCAGGACTCCTGGAAAGTGGCCAGGCGGCTGACGATCGAGTACGGCGTCCGCTTCGACCACCTGACACCGTGGAAGGACAACACCGGCGTTGGTTTTGCCTCCTGGATTCCAAGCCAGTACACGAACAATCCGGCGGAGCTTGCCGACCACCCCGGTATCGAGTGGCACGCGATCGATCCCAGCGTGCCGAACACCGGCCGCCCTATCCGCCCGTTGTTCTATGAACCGCGGTTCGGGCTGGCGTACGATGTCTTCGGAAACGGCAAGACGGTCCTGCGCGGCGGCTGGGGCATGTTCCGGTTTCAAACCAGCTCGGACGACAACCGCGCCGCAGTGGACTATACGCACGCCAACATCGAGTACAATTCTCCCGCGCCGCTTCTGGTCTCGCAGGTTAGCTCCCAGACCTACTCTCCAACGGTTAGCAAGGGTAGCCTGACCGCAATGAGTTCCACCGACTCCGAAGAACCGCTCACCAGCAGCTATAGCTTCTCCGTCGATCAGGCGGTGCCCGGGCATTCGGTGGCCGAATTCGGCTACGTTGGCAGTAAAACGACTAACGGGTATATAGGAGGTGGCCTGGGGAACATCAACAACGTGCCCTTAGGCGCGCTGTTCCAACCCGACCCGATCACGGGCGCTCCGGCAAATCCGGGCAGTGCGAACCTGGACGATTACCGGCCCATGACGAACTATTCGCAGGTCACCGTGCTCAGCCATGGCTCCTATCAGAACTACAACGGATTTCAAGCCTCCTGGCGAAAGGTGACACAGCGTTACTTCTTTTCCCTGAACTACACCTTCAGCAAGGCGCTGGGCATTTGGACCGGTGATCAACAGTCTTCCCCAGGGTCCTTGATCGATCCATTTAACATGGCCGCCAACTACGGCCCTCTCTCGTACGACCACACCCAATTGTTCAACTCGTCGTACTCGGTCCAGCTCCCCAACCCGGTTCGCGACAATGCCTTCCTGAAGGGGGTTGTCAACGGTTGGCAGTTGTCGGGTGTCACGCTCATTCAGAGCGGGGCGCCGGTTCAACCGAACGCCGGAGGAGACCTGTACCTGAGCGCCTCGGTGGACAGCAGGACCTGGCTCGGCACTGACGCCGAGACTCTGCAGCCGGTGGTGATCTGCAATCCGAGCAGCGGTCTGGGCACCAATCAGCACATGAACCCGGCCTGCTTCGCGTCTCCCACCTTAGAACCCTTGGGAACCAACGGCACCATCGTGTTCCCTTACATGAGGGGAGTAACGTACTTCAATAGCGACCTGTCCATTTTCAAGAACTTCCAGATCTCCGAAAGGAAGCGCATTCAGTTCCGGGCAATGGCCAACAACTTCCTCAACCACCCGCTTCACACGTTCGACAACTGGGGTAACGAGGTGCTCCTGAACTTTATTGGCGCCACCTCGCAACTGGCAAATGCATCCACGTTTGGTTATGCGGCGCGCACGACCGGCTCCCGGCAACTGGCCTTTAGCGCGCGGTTTGAGTTCTGACGATTTACGATACCATGCGAGAAAGGGGCGGCGCGGTTAGCCGCCCCTCTTTAATGGGTTTGTAGATCGTGAGTTCGCGTGTATTCTTCTCCGCGGCCTGGCGGGCCGGAGCGGCGGTGGGAGTTGCCCTCGTGGCCGCAGTCCTGTGCCGGCCCGAGGCGGGCCGCCCGAATGGACCTATCTGGTTTTCCTACCAGGCGCTTCCTTTCCGCCTGGAAAACTGCGAAACGCCGGTGAAGCACTATCCGGCCACCATGGCGGGCGGTGTAGCTGTGTTCGACTTCAACGGGGATGGCAGGCCAGATTTGTTTTTCACGAACGGCGCCGACATGACCTCGCTTCACAAGGACTCCCCGAAGTACTGGAACCGTCTGTTCCGAAACGACGGCGGTGGCAAGTTCACGGACGTCACCGAGCAGGCCGGACTCAAGGGGCACGGTTATGACATTGGCGTGGCGGTCGGGGACTATGACAACGACGGCTTCCCCGACCTGTTCGTTACCGGGGTGGGACGCAATACGCTCTACCACAACAACGGCGACGGGACCTTCACGGACGTCACTGCGCAGGCGGGACTCGATCGCCCGGATCCCCAATATGGGCGGTTGTGGGCTGTCGGCGCAGCGTGGGTCGACGTAAACAACGACGGCCTTTTGGATCTGTTCGTGGTGAACTACGTCCGCTGGGATCCCGCCCATGAGCCTGTTTGCAAAGCAGGCGCTATAACGGATTATTGCAGTCCGACGGCCTATCAGGGCTTGCCCAATCAGTTGTTTCTGAACCGGGGCGATGGAACGTTCGCCGACATCTCGGCCGCATCCGGGATCCGGCAGTGGGTCGGCAAAGGCATGGCCGTGGCCGTCGGCGACTACGACCTGGACGGTCTCCCCGATCTGTTCGTGACCAACGACCACTATTTCAATTTCCTGTTTCACAACCGCGGCGGAAACCGCTTTTCCGAAGAGGCATTTCCGGCCGGAGTGGCGGCCAACGAGGACGGGGAGATGATCTCCGGGATGGGGGCGAACTTCGCCGACCTGGACAACGACGGCTACCCGGACCTCGAGTTCCCGGCCCTGAATAACGAGACGTTTCCGCTGTTTTTCAACGACCGCCACGGCCACTTCGTGAACCGCACCACCGCCACTGGGATGCGAACTCTGACCCGGCCTATGGCGGGATTCGGCGCGATTGCCGCCGATTTCGACAACGACGGCTGGAAAGACATCTTCGTCGCCCGCGGGCATGCGCTCTCCGTGCCGCAGACGCTCGTGGCGGTGGACCAGCCTAACACCGTATTTCGCAACCCGGGCCGCTCGGGGCAATGGGTTGCGCTCACTGAGGAGGCGGGCTTCGCGGCGGTTCCCCCGGCCCGGCACCGCGGCTGCGCTTTTGGCGACTTCGAGGGAGACGGCCGGCTGGACTTGGTGGTGACCGCTCTCGATGGGCCGGCCGAGCTCTGGCTCAACCGCAGCGCGCCCGAACATCACTGGCTCGATATCAGACTCGAAGGTGTGAAGAGCAACCGGGACGGAATCGGCGCCAGGGTAAAGGTAGTCACCGCATCCGGCGCCCAATTCGCGGAGAAGACGACGGCCGTGGGATACGCCTCGTCCAGTTCGGTTCCGCTTCATTTCGGCCTTGGGCCCGACGCCGTCGTGACCCTGGCGGAAATTCGATGGCCTTCCGGCAGGATTCAGCGGCTGGAGAACCTCGCCGCCGACCGGACGATTTCGGTGCGCGAGCCGCGATAGGCAGTTCACAAGTACGCGTAAGGCAGTTGAACGAAACTTTTTTTGAGGTGTGGCAACAGAGACAGGGAGGCAAGACATGAGAATCACCAAATCGTGTTTCGCATGCATGGTAGCGACGGCCGTAGGCCTCGCGCTGGCGGGCGCCGGTCCCGCCGCTCATGCCCAGACGGTGGACCACTACCAGAATTTCAACAGTGCTATCTACGTCGCCATAGACTCCATGCGCCGTATGGCGGCCGATCCGAAGTTCATGCAGGACAGCTACGATCTGATTCATTCTTCGATCAAGTTCAACAAAGTCTGGCTGGAAACCTACCGCACGAATCAGGAGATCAGCGAGGCCGACGTACGGAAGGTCAAGCAGTTCTTCGACAGCAAGGGCATCAAGACCTCGGGCGGCATCATGGCGGACCTGGGGGGCCCCCCGGGAGACGGGTTGCGCTCCTTCTGCTGGTCCAATCCGGCGCACCGCGAGCGCTTCCGGAGGGTGGTAGCCTTCACCGCCGGCATCTTCGACGAGATCATTTTCGACGACCTGTTCATGTATAACTGCCGCTGCGACCTGTGCCAGCGCGCCAGGGGGAACCGGAGCTGGACCCAATTCCGCCTGGATGTCATGAAGGACGTCGGCGAGAACCTGGTGGTGAAGAACGCCAAGAGCGTCAACCCCAAGGTCAATCTCATCTTCAAACCGCCAAACTGGTACGAGCAATACCAGTTTTCCGGCTACAACCTGGAGGCGCAGCCGAAAGTCTTCGATATGATCTACGCCGGCACCGAGACCAGGGACGCGGAGAACACGGTGCAACATCTCCAGTCGTATCAGAGCTACGGACTAATGCGGTACTTCGAGCACATCAAGCCGGGCAAGTTCGGCGGCGGCTGGGTGGACCCCGGGCAGCGCCAGACGCTCAACCGATTTGCGGAGCAGCTCGAGGACACGCTGTTCGCCAGACCGAAAGAGATCACCATTTGGGCCTGGGGAGAGCTGCTGGAATCCCTCCGGCAGGCCGACGGATCCGCCAAAGTCACGAGCATCCTCGCGGCCGTGGCCGGCGATGCTTACGATAAGATGGATTCGTTCCTGGGCAAACTGGGCCAACCGTACGGTGTGGCCAGTTACAAACCCTATCATTCTTCCGGCGAAATGTATCTCCAAAACTACATTGGGATGGTCGGGATCCCCATGGATCTGTACCCCGAGTTTCCGGAGGACCGCGACACGATCCTGCTCACCGAACATGCCAAGTTCGATCCGCAGATCATCGACAAGATCTGGAAGCATCTGAATGCCAACAAGAACATCGTGATGACTAGCGGGCTGGTGAAGGCGCTGCAGGGCAAAGGTATCGACCAACTGGTGGAGGTGGAGTACACCGGCCGCAACGTGATCGCGAACAGGTTCACGTTCCGGCGGGTCATGGACGAGGAGCCAGCCAACGACTATTACTCCCAGAGCGACATCATCCTGCCGCAGCTTGCCTACGGGCTGGTGGACACCGAGGAGATCATTCAGGCGATCTACAAAGACGACAGCCGCTACCCGGTTCTGATGCGCGTGAGGGGCCTGGACAAGGGCAGGCTTTATATCCTGACGATACCGGAGAACGCAAGCGATCTCTATCAGCTTCCGCAGGCAGTCCTTTCGCAAATCCGGCGGGACCTGATGCGGGAGATCCCGGTTTACCTGGACGCCCCCGCCAAGATCTGCCTGTTCACGTACGACAACAACACATTCGTCGCCCGGTCCTATCAGCCCGGCCGGACGCGCTACAACATCGTCATCAAGAAGGCAGCGGCCAGACTGTTCGACCTGCAAAGCGGCGCCGAGTTGCACGGCCATGCGGACGGCGATACGACGGTCTTCGAGGTTTTGCAGATGCCGCGCACCTATGCGGCGTACCGCTTCGAGTAGTGACAGGCATACCGGAAACTGCAACATCGGCTTGATTGATGTGACGGACCGGCCCTGCCGAGGAAGCCGTGGGGCGCCGGCTGAATGCGGCGTACATCGGGGATATGGATTTACTTTGTGTCGAGCGATGCGCTAACGAGCGGCACTACCGGCAAAGTGGATCACGCGGGGAACCCAATCCCGCGATGGATTATTATGAACTGTGGACAGTGATCAATCGGATCACGCCCAAAACCCACGCGGCGAAGCTGCCGCCATGATCGTAGAGACCACCTGCAGAGGATACACCCATGATTCGAGCGCTCATTCTGGCAGCCCTGCTCGCCGCCGCCGCGCAGGCGCAGCAACAGCAGATCGTATTGGAAAGGGACGGCCGCACAATCGTCCTTGAGCCTTACGCTCCCAACATCGTCCGCGTTACCCTGAGCCTGATCAGGGAGCCGGCCCTGGCAGCCCCCGGCTACGGATTTGTCGCATCTCCGTCCGCTCAGGGCTGGAGCCGCGGCGAGACCGATGCGGGCGAGGTTTACCGGTCCTCCCGCCTGGTCGTCACCGTCGCCGCCAACCACCCGAGCAAGCCGATGGCCACCGAGTTGGACATTGCGAAGTTCTTCGGCGGCTCGGCTCCTCCCACCCACATCGTCATCACCACGCCCGACGGTAAGACGCTGCTCGATATGCAGAGCTGGTCGATGTCCAAGCCGAATCACAAGGACGGCAATGCCGGTATCCTCGCCGACCGGCGGCCCTCCGATCCGGAGTTCTACCAGGTCGGAGCGGTTTTCGCCTCGCCCGCGGACGAGCACTACTACGGCCTGGGCCAAAACCACGAAGGCTTTCTCGATCATCGCGGCCACACCGTGCGGTGCTGGCACGACTACACCGCCACGGGCGGCCCCAGCATGGGCATCCCTTTCCTCGTCACCAACCGCGGTTACGGCATGATCTGGGACAACCCGTCCAAGACCACGATCGAGCCCGGCTTCAACGAGCAGACCCGGTGGCTCTCCGAGGTGGGCGATCGGGTGTCCTATTTCGTCATCGCCGGCAAGACCACGGACGAGATCTACGCCGGCTACCGCCTGCTAACCGGCGCCACCCCCATGCTTCCCAAGGCGGCTTACGGCTACATCCAGTGCAAGCAGCGTTACCGTTCGCAGGAGGAGGTTCTGGCCGTGGCCAAAGGCTACCGCGAACGCCACCTTCCGGCCGATGTCCTCGTCGTCGACTGGTTCTACTACACGAAAATGGGCCAGTTCGACTTCGATCCCACGCTGTGGCCCGACCCGGCCGCCATGAACCGCCAGCTCCACGACATGGGTTTCGAAACCATGATCAGCGTCTGGCCGCGCTTCACGGCCGGCTCCCGCTACTATGACTTCGTGCGCCAGAAGGGCTGGTTTGAGCACCTGGCCGATGGCACGCCCACCGACGGCCTGCCCTACGACCGGGCTGGCTCCGACATCGACACCACGAACCCGGAAGCGGCCCGCTGGTACTGGGACGTGATCCGCGACAACATCATCGCCAAAGGCTTCGACGCCCTCTGGGCCGATGAGACCGAACCCGACCTGCCTCCCGACGGCAGCTATTTCCACATTGGGCCCGGCACGCGCTACTTCAACGTCTACCCCCTCTTTCACACGGCTGGGCTTTATGAGGGCTTCCGCCGCGACGTCGGGCACCGCGCCCTCATCCTCTCCCGCGACGCCTACCTGGGCGCGCAGCGCAATGGCGCCTTCTTCTGGTCTTCGGACATTTACCCGACCTGGGACACGCTGAAGCGCCAGATTCCCACCGGGCTCGACTTCACCGCCTCCGGCTTCGCCTACTGGAGCAACGATACCGGCGGCTGGCAATATCTGCCCGCCGAGCACCATCCCGCGCATCCTCCGCTGCTCGACCCCTCCGACGCGCGCGAGAACGTCGGCGGCTATGACGACTACCCCGAGCTTTACACCCGCTGGTTCGAGTACGCCGCTTTCCTGCCCATCTTCCGCACTCACGGCAGCCGCCTCTACAACGAGGTCTGGTCCTACGGCAAAGCGGCGCAGCCGATTCTGGAGAAGTACCTGAAGTTGCGTTACGAGCTGATGCCCTACATCTACTCGCTCGGGTACCGCACCTACGAGAGCGGCGCTCCGTACATGCGCGCGCTTTTTATGGATTTCCCCGGCGATCCCAGCGTTGCCGCCATCGCCGACGAGTACATGTTCGGCCCCGCGTTTCTGGTCGCCCCGGTCACCGAACAGGGCGCAACGAGCCGGATGGTCTACCTGCCGGCCGGCGCCGATTGGTACAACTACTGGACCAGTGAGCGGGTCCACGGCGGCCAGACTATCAAAGTGGATGCCCCGATCGAGGTTCTGCCGCTTTTCGTGCGTGCCGGCTCGATCGTCCCGCTCGGCGAGCCCGTCGAGAGCACCCACCAGCCGCAGAAGCTGGCCAGGCTGCGTGTATACCCTGGCGCCGATGCCGACTTCACGCTCTACGACGACGACGGCCGCACGTACGACTATGAGAAGGGCGCCGGAAAGATCACACGCCTTCACTGGGACGACGCGGCTCGCAAACTCGCCCCCGCCTCCGGCAACGTGGAGATCGTGGGCCACTGAGTCCGGCGAAGAGGAATACGAGCAGGTCCCTTCATCAGCGCGTACAGCCCCGCGCACCGCGGAATGGTCCGCCGTATCCCGGGCGCGCAGGCTATTGCAGCGAAATCACCACGTACGAAGGTGTCTCGTACAAGGGCGTATGTCCTCCCGAGATGCCCGCCACCAGCGGCACATCCCCCGTGCCGAGCCCCGCCGGAATCGTCAGGTTGATCTGGTCCAGGCCGGCTCCCGACATGCCAACCCAGATCGTGGCCACACCCACGTTGTTAATTTGCAGGGCAACCTCGTAAGTGGCCGGCGCGGCGCCGGAAAACGCCTGGCCGGCCGGCACCGCCGGAGTGGTCGGTCCAAACCCAGTGCCGAACAGCTCGACGATGTCGCCGGCCTTCGCCGCGACGGTCGGGAAGCCTAGCGAAGTTCCCGTCGGGCCGAGGAGGTCGTAGCTGTCTGCGCCTTGGCCGTAGGCGCCCGATCCATCCTGCCGGAGAATAATGCCGGCCACGTGTTTGCTGTCGAACAGGAGGAACGAGGGAGCAACCTGAGCCAACGTTACGTCGGCTGTCGCAGTCCCGCTGCCCGTCGTCACCACCACCGGGACGGCGCCGGTGGCCGTATCGTCCGGCGCTTGCAGATTGATCTGGGTAGGACTGACATACGAGAGATAGGCGGCATTCCCGTCGATGGTCACAGTGGTGCCACCGAGAGACGTCGGGAAGTCCCCGTTCCAGGTCGCCGTCGAACCGGCGAGATTCGTGCCGAAAATCGACACCCATTCGCCGGGCTGGATGGCCGGCTCCGTGCTGTCGACGGGAACGATGCCGCCGGACGCGATCAATGGCCCGGGCGAAGTTGTCGTGGTCCCGCCCAGGTTCAGCTTGGCCACAAACGCGTTGGTGCCATCAGCAACCTCGTTATTCGGCGTCTGGGCGTTATTTGTCGTCTGAAAGGCCCCCTGGGTTACCGGAAAGTTAGTGGAGTAGGTGGAGCCGGCTATGTACGCATTGCCGGAGCCGTCCACAGCCAGGCCGTACCCGTTGTCGCCCCCGTACGTGGAGAAGCCGCCGCCGAAGGGGCCGTTGGGCTCGCTGTAGCTAGAGTAGCCGGTCCCACCCAGGTAAGTGGAGTAGACCAGCGTGCTGCCGGCCGGGTCCAACTTGCTGACGAACACGTTGGTTTCATGGATGGCCGATGCTCGATTTGTAGTCTGCAAGGCCCCCGGCGTCACCGGAAAGTCGTCGGAGCTGGCGGTGCCCGAAATGTATGCATTGCCGGAGCCGTCCACGGCCACGCCGCTCGCCCCGTCGCTGCTGCTCCCGCCCAGGTAGGTCGAGTAGACCAGCGCGGTACCAGCCGGATTCAGCTTGGTGAGGAATGCGTTGCCAAGATGCCCGGCGTGATTTGTCGTCTGGAAGGCCCCGGGGGTCACCGGAAAATCGGTGGAGCCGGCGATGCCGGCGACGTACGCATAGCCGGCGCCATCCACAGCCAGGCCATTCCCAACGTCGCCGAAGGTGCTCCCGCCCAGGTAGGTGGAGTAGACCAGCGCGCTGCCGGCCGGGTTCAGCTTGCTGACAAACACGTTCGATAGACCGATAGCCGAAGCTCGATTCGTCGTCTGGAAAGCCCCCGCGGTTACAGGAAAGTCAGTGGAGCCGGCGAGGCCGGTGATGTACGCATTGCCGGATCCATCCACAGCCAGGCCTGTCCCTTCGTCACCCGGGCCGAAGCTGCCGCTATTGCCGATGCTGACAACGCTGTTGCCGCCGCTCCCACCCAGGTAGGTGGAGTAGACCAGCGCGCTCCCGGCCGGGTTCAGCTTGGCGACGAATGCATTGGTGCCTCCACTCGCCGCTGCGTGGTTCGTCGTCTGGACGGCCCCGGGGGTCACCGGAAAGTCGGCGGAGCCGGTATAGCCCGCCGCATATGCATTTCCCGCCGTATCCACGGCAATGGCGTTGGCCCAATTTACGCCGGTCCCACCCAGGTAGGTGGAGTAGAACAGCGCGCTCCCGGTCGGGTTCAGCTTGGCAATGAACGCGTTTCCGGAATTCGCCGCAGGATTTGTCTGGAAGGCCCCGGGGGTCACCGGAAAGTCGCTGGCGCCGGTATAGCCCGCCACATACGCATTTCCCGCCGTATCCACGGCAATGGCGTTGGCTGAGTTATAGCCGATCCCGCCCAGGTAGGTCGAGTAGACCAGCGCGCTCCCCGACGGGTTCAGCTTCGTGATGAATGCGTCGCCCGCAAGCCCCGCATTTAACGTTGTCTGGAAGGCCCCGGGGGTCACCGGAAAGTCGGGCGACCCGGTGTTGCCCGTCACGTATGCGTTTCCTGCCGCATCCACGGCAATGGCCATGGCCGAGTCGCTGACGTTTCCCCCGAGATACGTCGAATACACCAACACCGGATCGATTACGAGCGGCTTCGCGCGGTCATAGTTCCCCAGCCGGAAACCGACTGTATTCTTGGCCAGCATCGCAAAGCGGCCTTCGACCGGCTTCCGCTGCCCATCGACCAGTTGGTACACCGCTGGCTTGTGGAAGGCCAGCGCCCCGCCCGGGGCGGTAACCACCAGATCTCCGTCCGCGCCCAGCCGCAGTCCCTTGGCTCCGGCAAACTGAAGGCGAATCGGCTTCGGATCTGCGCCTGCGGCGACGACGAAGTCGTATTCGAGCTGGCGCTGGTTGCCGTAATAGACTAAGTCCACGCCCGGATAGACGCCGCGGTAGCGCACCTTAGCGTAGTTGGGCACGCCGGTGTGCCACTTGGCCGGATCGTTGCCGGTGAAGTAGTTGACCTTTCCCGGCAACCGCTCCTCGCCCGCCGGAGCCGGGGCCTCTCCGCTGGCCCCGGCCAGCCGCATCCGCACCACGTCTGCGGTTTGTTTACAGCCAGCGTCGCCGCGCCGGAAACCGGGCCGCCGGGCGGCGGAAGCAGCCTGGGCAGCGCCCGCCGCCACGCCGGCGCAATCGCTCTTGCGCAGCGCCAGCACCGCTTCCGCGCCCGTCAGATACAGTGCATAGCCGCTGCCACGCGAAAGGAACTTCACGCTGTTGTCCGCCTGCCCCGTGTTGGCCTCAAAGCTCAGCGGAAGCTTTCCGTAGTTTTCGACGAGCTGCGCGTTTTGCGCAGGCGCGGTCTTCGGTAATTGGGATTCCGCGCCTGCCGGCGCAGAGATGTTGTAGTTTTGCCCGCCTGCCTGAGAGCAAACGGCCAGGGAAGAAAGCAACAAACAAACCGCGATACTCTTCATCTCAATGACTCCCCAAAGGCGCCTGCTGCAATGCAAATCGATTTACCGGGAATTTCCTCGGCGTTCACGCGGTACTTTACACATTCAGTCTGACCGATGGCTACCTCTCGCGCCAGACTCTTTCGAGCTATTCACCCCAGGCTTATTCGAGCCAGCCGGCACAGAGATGTTCCCGGGTGTCTACCGGACAGCTCCCGACCGCGGATCGTCTGCGTGATGAATCGCACATTCAGGTCCGCAAACAAATCAGAAACATGTGACGTCCGAGTGGACGCGCGTCACGCCGATGCGGTTGCGCCTCAGCTCCGCTGTGGCGAACCCGGCGGGCCTAGGCGTCCCTCCAGTTCGCGGATGAAGCTTTCGAGCGCCTGGCGTTGCGCAGCCTGCCATTTGACGACCGCACCAAGCGGCCCCGCGTGCCGCGAAATGGTCCGCCGGATCCCGGGCGCGCAGGCTATTGAAGCGAAATCACGACGTACGAAGGTGTCTCGTACAAGGGCGTATGTCCTCCCGAGATGCCCGCCACCAGCGGCACATCCCCCGTGCCGAGGCCGGCAGGAATCGTCAGGTTGATCTGGTCCAGGCCGGCTCCCGACATGCCAACCCAGATCGTGGCCACACCCACGTTGTTAATTTGCAGGGCAACCTCGTAAGTGGCCGGCGCGGCGCCGGAAAACGCCTGGCCGGCCGGCACCGCCGGAGTGGTCGGTCCAAACCCAGTGCCGAACAGCTCGACGATGTCGCCGGCCTTCGCCGCGACGGTCGGGAAGCCTAGCGAAGTTCCCGTCGGGCCGAGGAGGTCGTAGCTGTCTGCGCCTTGGCCGTAGGCGCCCGATCCATCCTGCCGGAGAATAATGCCGGCCACGTGTTTGCTGTCGAACAGGAGGAACGAGGGAGCAACCTGAGCCAACGTTACGTCGGCTGTCGCAGTCCCGCTGCCCGTCGTCACCACCACCGGGACGGCGCCGGTGGCGGTATCGTCCGGCGCTTGCAGATTGATCTGTCCGGGGCTGACATACGAGAGATAGGCGGCATTCCCGTCGATCGTCACAGTGGTGCCACCGAGAGACGTCGGGAAGTCCCCGTTCCAGGTCGCCGTCGAACTGGCGAGATTGGTGCCGAAAATCGACACCCACTCGCCGGGCTGGATGGCCGGCTCCGTGCTGTCGACGGGAACGATGCCGCCGGACGCGATCAATGGCCCGGGCGAAGTTGTCGTGGACCCGCCCAGGTTCAGCTTGGCCACAAACGCGTTGCCGCCATCAGCAACCTCGTTATTCGGCGTCTGGGCGTTATTTGTCGTCTGAAAGGCCCCCTGGGTTACCGGAAAGTTAGTGGAGTAGGTGGAGCCGGCTATGTACACATTGCCGGAGCCGTCCATTGCCAGGCCGAACCCGGCGTCGCCCCCGGACGCAAAGATTTCGGGGGTGTAGTACCGGTAGCCGGTCCCACCCAGGTAAGTGGAGTAGACCAGCGTGCTGCCGGCCGGGTCCAACTTGCTGACGAACACGTTGGTTTCATTGATAGCCGATGCTCGATTTGTCGTCTGCAAGGCCCCCGGTGTCACCGGAAAGTCGGCGGAGTTGGCGGTGCCCGTAATGTATGCATTGCCGGAGCCGTCCACCGCTACGCCGGTCGCCCAGTCGCTGCTGCTCCCGCCCAGGTAGGTCGAGTAGACCAGCGCGGTACCGGCCGGATTCAGCTTGGTGAGGAACGCGTTGCCACGAATCCCGGCGTGATTTGTTGTCTGGAAGGCCCCGGGAGTCACCGGAAAATCGGCGGAGCCGGCGAGGCCCGTAATGTACGCATTGCCGGCGCCATCCACGGCCAGGCCGTTCCCAACGTCGCCGAAGGTGCTCCCGCCCAGGTAGGTGGAGTAGACCAGTGCGCTGCCGGCCGGGTTCAGCTTGGTGACAAACACGTTCGATAAACCGATAGCCGAAGCTCGATTCGTCGTCTGGAAAGCCCCCGCGGTTACAGGAAAGTCAGTGGAGCCGGCGAGGCCGGTGATGTACACATTGCCGGATCCATCCACAGCTAGGCCTGTACCGGTGTCACCCGGGCCGATGCTGCTATTGCCGATACTGAAAGCCCTGTTGCCGCCGCTCCCACCCAGGTAGGTGGAGTAGACCAGCGCGCTCCCGGCCGGGTTCAGCTTGGCTATGAATGCATTGCTGCTTCCACTCGCCGCTGCGTGGTTCGTTGTCTGGAAGGCCCCGGGGGTTACAGGAAAGTCAGTCGAGCCGGCGAGGCCGGCGATGTACGTATTGCCGGCGCCATCCACAGCCAGCCCGGTCCCGGCGTCACCCGGCCCGAAGATGTTATTGCCGATCCTGAAAGCGCTGTTGCCGCCGCTCCCACCCAGGCAGGTGGAGTAGACCAGCGCGGCACCGGACGGGTTCAGCTTGGCGATGAATGCATTGCTGCCTCCACTCGCCGCTGCCTGGTTCGTCGTCTGGAAGGCCCCAGGGGTCACCGGAAAGTCGGGGGCGCCGGTATAGCCCGCCACATACGCATTTCCCGCCGTATCCACGGCAATTGCGCTGGCCCAGTTATAGCCGATCCCGCCCAGGTAGGTCGAGTAGACCAGCGCGGTACCCGATAGGTTCAGCTTGGTGACGAATGCGTCGCCATAAAGCCCCGCATTTAACGTTGTCTGGAAGGCCCCGGGGGTCACCGGAAAGCTGATAGACTCGCTAAAGCCCGCCGTGTAGGCGTTTCCTGCCGCATCCACGGCAATGGCCATGGCCGAGTCGCTGACGTTTCCCCCGAGATACGTCGAATACACCAACACCGGATCGATTACGAGCGGCCTCGCGCGATCATAGCTCCCCAGCCGGAAACCGACTGTATTCTTGGCCAGCATTGCAAAGCGGCCTTCGACCGGCTTCCGCTGCCCATCCACCAACTGGTATACCACCGGCTTGTGAAAGGCCAGCACCCCGCCCGCGGCGGTAACCACCAGATCCCCATCCGCGCCCAGCCGCAATCCCTTGGCTCCGGCGAACTGTAGCCGGATGGGCTTCGGATCTGCGCCTGCGGCGACGACGAAGTCGTATTCGAGCTGCCGCTGGTTGCCGTAATAGACCAGGTCCACGCCCGGATAAACGCCGCGGTAGCGCACCTTGGCGTAGGTGGGCACGCCGGTGTGCCACTTGGCCGGATCGTTGCCGGTAAAGTAGTTGACCTTTCCCGGCAACTGCTCCTCGCCCGCCGGAGCCGGGGCGCCTCCGCTGGCCCCGGCCAGCCGCATTCGCACCACGTCTGCGGTTTGTCTACAGCCAGCGTCGCCGCGCCGAAGGCCGGGCCGCCGGGCGGAAGAAGCAGCCTGGGCAACGCCCGCCGCCGCCACGCCAGCGCAATCGCTCTTGTGCAGCGCCAGCACCGCCTCCGCGCCCGTCAGGTACAGCCCATAGCCGCTGCCCCGCGAAAGAAACTTCACGCTGTTGTCCGCCTGCCCCGTGTTGGCCTCAAAGCTCAGCGGAAGCTTTCCGTAGTTCTCGACGAGCTGCGCTTTTTGCGCAGGCGCGGTCTTCGGAAGTTGGGATTCCGCGCCTGCCGGCGCAGAGATGTTGTAGTTTTGCCCGCTTGCCTGAGAGCAAACCGCCAGGTAAGAAAGCAGTACGCAGATGGAGAGCCACTTCATTTTCAGTACCTCCGCAAGGGCCAAATCCTGGTTAGTCTACGGGACCGCTTCACCGCGAATCGTCTCCGTGATGAACCGTATCTTCGGGTCCGCAAATCAGAAACATGCCTGCGCTCAGATGGACGCGCGTCACGCCGACGCGGTTGCACTCGCCGCCCACCTCGAGGTACCGCACATTCCCGTTATCGTCGTCGCGCCCCTACTAGCGGAATACCCCTACGACTTGTGGAAATCCAACGCGGCCGAGCGGACGTAGACAGGGCGGGGGGACCTGCGAGTTGTCGCCGTGATAAATCGGATGTTCAGGTGCGTAGGCCTGAAACAGACCGCAGTTCTTCCTCCCCCGCAGCCTCAGCTCCGCTGCGGGGAATCCGGCGGTCCTAGGCGTCCCTCCAGTTCGCGGATGAAGCTTTCCAGCGCCTGTCGTTGCGCGGCCTGCCACTTGACGACCACGAAAAAGTGGCCGCGATTGAAGAACACGGTATCGGCGGAAGGCCGCCAGCGCTGGCTCAGCTCCAGGCCCACCGTCGCCGAGGAGAGCGCGTACACACGCGCCGCGATCTTTCCCGGGCCTTCGTACAATCCCTCTCTTAGCCACTCGATTTCATTGCGCGGCACCGGATCGGGAGCCTCCGACACCGGAACCTCGCGCGCCACTACGAGCCGCCATCCGCCCGCCGCGTTGGCCGGAAACAGATTAGGAGGCAGCGCCACCGTGCTGTGGCAGCCGGCCAGCGCGCAACACGCGCCCGCCGCCAGAAACTTCAGTGCCCACGCCATCAGCTTTGATTCTGACACGAGCGCGCGGAATCGTGGTGCTACCATCGCATAGATGGCGAAATTCAAGCCGCCCAGGGTCAAGCGGGCCAGTAAGGTCGTCCCGCAGGGCGCTCTTCCTTGCGTGGTCTTCATCGTCGGCGGCATTGTCCTGCTCATGCTGTTTCTGTTTTGGGTGCTGAAGAATTCGGGGCAATCGTAATGCGGATCGACAATCGGCAACCGGATGCCATGCGGCCGGCGGAAATCGTCACCGGCTACCTGTTGACGGCGGAAGGTTCGGTGTTGATGAAGCTCGGCCACACCCAGGTGTTGTGCGCCGCCACCGTCGAGGATTCCTTGCCGCCGTTTCTGCGCAACAGCGGCAAGGGCTGGGTGACGGCCGAGTATTCCATGTTGCCGCGCGCTACCGCCAAGCGCACGCCGCGCGAAGTGGTCAAGGGCCGGCCCTCCGGCAGGACCCACGAAATCCAGCGCCTGATCGGCCGCTCGCTGCGCTCGGTGATGGATATGGCGGCGCTCGGCGAGCGCACCGTGATGCTCGATTGCGACGTGCTCCAGGCCGACGGCGGCACGCGCACGGCTTCCATCACGGGAGCCTTCGTGGCCCTGGCGCTGGCGTTGCGGCGCCTGGTGGATTTCGGCGTCCTCAAGTCGATGCCCGTGCGCGATTACGTGGCCGCCACCAGCGTGGGCCTGGTCGGCGGCGCAGCGATGCTCGATCTTTGCTACGAAGAGGATTCGCAGGCCGACGTCGATATGAACGTGGTGATGACCGGCGCCGGCCGCTTCATCGAGGTGCAGGCCACCGCCGAGCACACTCCTTTCGACGATGCCCAGATGGCCGAACTGCTGGCGCTTGCCCGCGGCGGCATCGCCGATCTGGTCGAATTGCAGAAGCGCGCGGTGCGGCTTTGAACGCCGGGCAGACCCCTCTGCGTCTCCTCTGCGCCACCGGCAATTCGGGCAAGGCGCGCGAGTTCGCGCTGGCCGCAGGCGAGCGCATTGCGATTGAGCCGTTGCCCAATTTCCGAGCGATAGCGCCCTGCGTGGAAGATGGCGCCACCTTCGCCGAAAACGCCATCATCAAGGCGCGCCACTATGGCGCCCATGCGTCCGGCCTGCTCTTCGCCGACGATTCCGGCCTCATGGTGGATGCCTTGGGCGGCGCTCCCGGCGTGTACTCAGCTCGCTTCTCCGGGCCCGGCGCCACCGATAAATCCAACAATCGCCTGCTGCTCGAAAAGCTGCGCGGCGTGGAAGACCGGCGCGCGCGGTTCGTCTGCGCCATCGCTCTGGTAGACAACGGCCAATTCGTTGGCGTCTACTCGGGCAGCGTGGAAGGCATTATTCTCGATGCGCCACGCGGCGACGGCGGCTTCGGTTACGATCCGCTGTTCTATTACGCTCCCTTCGGCTGCACTTTCGGCGAGGTGGAAGGCGGGCGCAAGTTCGCCGTCAGCCACCGCGGCCAGGCGCTGCGTGCCATGCTGCGGGTGCTCGTGGGGCAGGTTGATAACCTGCGGGACGATTGATAATCGTCCCAGCCGGGCGCGAGCCCGGCCTGGTTTTTTTTGGCGCGTTACAGCACTTCGATGGTTTCTCTCGGTGCGGCTTGATCGAAACCGCTTCGGCCCACGATGCGCACCTGCCGGGCGCCGCCCGGCTGGCCGATTGACAATCTGCCGCAGGATGACATCCTGCCCCACCTCACAGCCTTATCAGCGTCATCTCCAAAATATTCTCGTTCGCTCTCCGCACTTCTTCGAGCATCCCGGCGGCCGGTTCCGTTTCGAGGTTGATGCGCGCCACCGCGGCTTCGGCGCCGTCGAAGACTACGTTTTCCATTTCCTGCACGTTGATGCGCGCGGCGCTGATGGCGTCGAGCACGCCGGCCAGCACTCCGGGCCGGTCCAGGTGCCGCACCACCAGCGCACAAGTGGCGGGAGTTTTACGCGCCAGGTTCACCACGTTGGGCACTTGCCCGGTGTCGCGGAAGGTTTGGATGATGCGCACCGCCTCCGCGGCGATAGCTTCCTGCGCCTGCTCGGTGGAGGCGCCGATATGGTGAGTGCCATATACCAAATCGAGTTTGGCGACCTCGTCCGCGAATTCGCCCGCGCCGCCCGCCGGCTCCTTGGCGAACACGTCCAGCCCCGCGCGAATTCTCTTCTCCACCACGGCGCGGCTGAGCGCTTCCTGGTCCACCACTTCCGCCCGCGAGGTGTTGATGAAGAACGCGCCCGGCTTCATCGCGTCAAAGAACGCCGCACCCAGCAATCCCCGCGTTTGATTGTTGAGCGCCACATGCACGCTGACGATGTCGGCTTCCGCCGCCAAATCCGCTGCCGAGGCCTGGTACTCGACGCCCAGTTCTTCCGCCCGTTCCGGCGTCAGGCTGCGGCTCCAGGCAATCACCCGCAGGCCGAATCCGCGGGCGCGCGGAATCATCTCGCGGCCGATCTGCCCCAGCCCCACCAGGCCCAACGTCCGCCCGTAAATCCCCTTGGACTTCGAGTATTCCTTCTTATTCCACTGGCCGGCGCGCAGCGACGCCACGTTATCCGCCAGCCGCCGGTCGAGCGCAAGAATCAGCCCGAACGCCAGCTCCGCCACGGCAATCGAATTCTTGCCGGGACAGTTGGAAACGTAGATGCCCCGCCGCGAGGCAGCCGCCACATCGATGGTGTTGTAGCCCGCGCCCGCGCGCACCACCAGCTTGAGCTCGCCCGCCGCCAGATGCGCTTCCGTCACCTTGGTCGACCGCACCACCAGCGCGTCCGGCTGGAATTGCGCTATAGCGCCGGCGAGCGCGTCCTCCTTCAGCGCCGGCTGGAAGGAGATCTCACATCCGAGATCCCGCAGCTTGTCGCGGCCGGACTGTTCGAACTCATCCGCAATCAGAACTCGCATGTCCATCCCGCCTTTCCCATTTCCACCAAGCAGTGTATCCCCGCGCGGGCCGGGGTAGCGACGAGGTGACGGATATCGAAGTCGCCAATCGGGCGTGGCGGGGCATTCAGTTACGCCCCCCTGTCGCTGGCCCGTGAATTGCGATCATAATCTCAGTGTGGTGTTTTTCTGCTGCCAGATGGGGTGTAGAGGGGTATTTGACCCATACTCGGGGGCATATGACGCAAGTTGAGGATCTTCGATCGCACGAATTCACGTCTGGCCTCACCGAGGAACAGATCGCGAGTCTCGCAGCGCTGGCCCATCCGGTGGAATTCTTGCCCGATGAGTTGATTCTGGTGGACGGGCAGCGGTCCACATCCTTTTACCTGGTGACCTCGGGAAGCGTGGCGGTCGAGTTGTGCGCATCGCAATATACGGTCGCCGTCGAGGCTCTGGGAGCGGGACGGGCCTTCGGATGGTCGTCCCTGCTCGACTCGCATGACACGCTGTTCCAGGTGCGCGCCCGCGAGCATACCACCGCGCTGCGCCTGGAAGGCCATGCGCTGAGAGAGCTGTGCCGCACCGACCCCGCTTTGGGAGTCGAGATCTTGCGGCGCACGCTGGAGGTGGTGGCGGGCCGGGTGAAAGCCACGGAACTCCGGTTCGCCGAAATGTGCGGCGTGCGCGTGGCCGGGCAGCGAGGGTAAGAGTCAAGCGATCCGGCGCGCGGACAGCAGCATGTTATCATAAGAAGTTACCAGCATCACTTCATTTCCCGAGGTCAAATCCAGTTGGCTTTAGTCGAAGGTTGCCGGCACGCGCTCGAAGTTTCCATACCGGCAGCGGAAGTGGAAAATGAGACCACTCGCGTTGCCGCCCAAGTCCAAAAACGCGCCAAGCTTCCCGGTTTCCGTCCGGGGAAGGCTCCCACGTCTCTGATTCGCAAGCAGTTTGCCGGCGACATCCGGCAGAAGGTATTGGAGAGCCTGATCCCCAGGACGCTGCAAAAACAGTTCGAGACCGAAAACCTCAACGTGGTCGGCACGCCCGATATCAGCGATGTGCACTTCCACGAAGGCGAGCCGCTCCGTTTCAAGGCCGAGTTTGAAGTGGTGCCGAACATCGAGCTCGGCGAATACCGCGGCGTCGAAGTGGCTTATAGCGATCCCGAGGTCAGCGAGGAAGACGTTGCCAAGCGCATCGAGGAGCTCCGCGAGCAGAAGGCCGAGTACCTCAACGTGGATCCGCGCCCGCTCGACAACGGCGACTTCGCGGTGGTTGCTCTGGAGAGCATCTCCGGCGTAATCGGCGAGCCGGTCAAACAGGAAGAAATGGTGCTCGAAATCGGTGGCGCGGATACTTTCGATGCCTTCACCGAAAATCTGCGCGGCCTCAGCCCGGGCGACGAAAAGGAATTCGAAGTTACTTACCCGGAGAACTACGGCGCGGCGCGGCTGGCGGGAAAGACCGTGAAATTCCACGCCACCGTGCGCCAAGTCCGCAAGAAGGAACTGCCCGAGGTCAACGACGAATTCGCCCAGGACCTGGGCGATTACCGCAACCTCGAGGAATTGCGCGATGCCGTGCGCAAGAACGTTCTGGCGCAGCGGCAATTCGAAGCGCAGCAGGCGGCCAAGGACAAAATCGTCGAGGCGCTGGTGGACCAGCACGGGTTTCCGGTTCCGGAAGCGTTCGTCGACCGGCAGATACGCACCCGCGTCGAGCAGAGCCTGCGCGCCATGAACGCCGACGGCGTCGATCTGAAGTCCCTTAAGCTCGATTGGGCCAAGGTGAAAGAGACACAGCGCGACAAGGCCGTGCGCGAGGTGAAGGCTTCCTTGCTGCTGGCGCGAATCGCGGAACGGGAGGCGATTCACGCTACCCGCGACGAAGTCGACAAGGAAGTCGAACGCCTGGCGCGTGTGCAACGGGAACCGGTCGCTGCCCTGCGCATAAAATTTGAAAAGGATGGCACCCTGGGGCGTATCGCCCACCACATCCAGACGGAGAAAACACTCACTTTTCTGTTCGAACAGGCCCGTAAGACCGCCTGACACTTGGGATAGCAGTACTACTTGCATTGCGAAGGAAGCCGCTTCAGGTGATAATAGAAGTAAAGCTGGGCGACTCGTCTTGCCCCCCCGGGGGTTCCGGGGACAAGGCGTTACCGCCGGGGTTGCGGCGGAAGAGGAGATAACTGCGTGAAGCGTGCCGGGTCCGACGATGCTTTACGATGTTCGTTTTGCCATAAGAGCCAGGATGTAGTCGGTAAACTCATTTCCTCTCCCAGCGACTATCCCCGCGCGTACATCTGCGACGAATGCATCGCTGTCTGCAACTCGATTTTAGAGGATGATAAGTCCGAGCCATCCGGAGGCAGCCCGAACAAAATCCCCAAGCCATTGGAAGTCAAGGAGTTTCTCGACCAATACGTGATCGGGCAGGAACCCACCAAGAAGAAGCTGGCGGTCGCCGTGTACAACCATTGCAAGCGCATCCACATGAACCGCTTGCGCACTACGGAAGTGGAGCTGCAAAAGTCCAATATTTTGCTAATCGGCCCCACCGGAACCGGCAAGACACTGATGGCCCAGACTTTGGCCAAGATCCTGGACGTTCCCTTTGCTATTGTCGATGCCACTACGCTCACCGAGGCTGGTTACGTGGGCGAGGATGTGGAGAACATCATCCTCAAGCTCCTGCAGGCGGCCGATGGCGATGTGCAGAAGTGCCAACAGGGCATCATTTATATCGACGAGATCGACAAGATCTGCCGCAAGGACGAAAACCCCTCCATCACCCGCGATGTCTCCGGCGAAGGGGTGCAGCAGGCGCTCCTCAAGATCCTCGAAGGCACGGTGGCCAACGTTCCCCCGCAGGGCGGCCGTAAACATCCCCACCAGGAATTTACGCCGGTGGATACCACGAATATCCTGTTCATTTGCGGCGGAGCGTTTGTCGGGCTGGAGAAAGTCATCGGTAAGCGGGCGGGCAAGAAATCGATCGGGTTCCTGCAGGAAGAGGAGAAGGGGTCCAAGCTGGCCGGCATGAGCGGGCGCCGCGACATCGACCTGCTCTCGCACGTGCAGCCGGTCGATCTCATCAAGTTCGGTTTCATCCCCGAGTTCATCGGCCGCTTGCCGGTCACCGCGGTGCTGGAAGATCTCGACCGCGGCGCCCTGATCCAGATCCTCACCAAGCCGAAGAACGCCATCGTCAAGCAATACCAGAAACTATTCGAGTTCGAAAACGTGCGGCTGAGATTCTCCGACGATGCGCTGGATGCCATCGCGGATCTCGCCATGGAACGCAAGGTCGGCGCGCGCGGGCTGCGCATGATTCTGGAAGACCTGATGCTCGACCTCATGTACTATCTGCCGTCCTACAAGAAGGTCCGCGAGTTTCAAGTCACCAAAGACATGGTGCTGGCGCAGAAAATCAGTCTTACACTGCTGGAGAAGGCAGGCTAGCGCCGTTCCAGGTTATTTGGGATAATCTTCTCTAGCCATACACCGGCGCCAGAAACAACTGTATCCTGGCGAGAGCGGTGAGCTTTGACGCCCGGCGGGGGTGGTCGCAATTCAGGCACCTGCGGTTCGGGAGGGCTGAACCTGTCGTGGTTGCGGTAACGGGGGCCTGGGCGGTTCATCCGGGGGAGAGGAATGCTCACTTCGAAGGAAAAGTCCGATACAAAACGTCTGCCGATGATGCCCATCCGGGACGTGGTCATCTTTCCGTACATGATGACTCCGTTCGTGGTGGGCCGCGAGCAGAGCGTGCGGGCGCTCGAGGAGGCGATGGCGGGCGACAAGAAGATCTTCCTCGCCACCCAGCACGACGCCTCCATTGACGACCCCAAGCCCGACGAAATCTATACCGTCGGCTGTATCGTCAACATCGTGCAGAGCCTCAAGCTGCAGGATGGCAACATCAAGGTGCTGGTCGAAGGCGTGGAGCGCGGCAAGGTGGTATCGGTTTCCGCCGACGAAGGCTTTCTCCGCGTGATCCTGCGCACAGCCAGCTATAAGGTCGAGCCCGGCCCGCAACTGGACGCGCTCATCAGCCGCGTCACCGGCCTGTTCGACCAGTACGTCAAGCTCAGCCAGAACCTGAACTACGAGCAGATGATCGCCGCCATCCGCGTGGACGATCCGGGCAAGCTGTCGGATACGGTGGGAGCCAACCTGCAACTCACCATCGAAGAGAAGCAGGAACTGCTCGAAATCTTCGACCCCGTCGAGCGGCTGACCCGCGTGGCCGAGATGCTCGACATCGAAATCGAAAAGCTGAATGTCGACCGCACCATCCAGGGCCGCGTGAAGCGCCAGATGGAAAAGGCGCAAAAAGAATATTACCTCAACGAGAAGATCAAGGCCATCCAGAAAGAGCTGGGGCGCGGCGAGAAAAGCGAAGCCGACGAGCTGAAAAAGCGCATCGAGACCGCCGGCATGACCGCGGATGCGCTCGAGAAGGCCATCGCCGAGTTGAAGCGGCTGGAAAACATGCCGCCCATGTCGGCCGAATCCACCGTCAGCCGCAACTACCTGGACTGGCTGTTAGCGGTGCCGTGGAAGAAAAAGTCGAAGGAAATCCGCGACCTCAAGTTTGCCGAGAGCGTGCTCGAAAACGACCACTACGGCCTGGAAAAGATAAAAGAGCGCATCCTCGAATTTCTCGCCGTGCGCCGCCTGGTGAAAAATCCCAAGGGGAGCATTCTGTGCTTCGTCGGGCCTCCCGGCGTGGGCAAAACCTCGCTGGGCATGTCGATCGCCAAAGCCACCGGCCGCAAATTCATCCGCCTGTCGCTTGGCGGCGTGCGCGACGAAGCCGAAATCCGCGGCCACCGCCGCACCTATATCGGCGCGCTACCCGGCCAGATCATCCAGATGATGAAGAAGGCCGGTACGCGCAACCCGGTTTTCATGCTCGACGAAGTGGACAAGATGTCGATGGATTTCCGCGGCGATCCTTCGGCGGCGCTGCTCGAGGTGCTCGACCCCGAGCAGAACTTCATGTTTGTGGATCACTACCTGGATGTCGAGTACGATCTCAGCCAGGTATTCTTTATCGCCACTGCCAACGTGCTGCACACCATTCCGCCGGCGCTGCAGGACCGGATGGAAACCATCCGCCTTCCCGGCTACACCGAGCTCGAGAAAATGGAGATCGCGCGGCGCTTCCTGGTGCGCAAGCAGATGGAAGCCACCGGTCTGACTCCGGGCCAGATCGAGTTTGACGATACCGGCCTCAACGGCCTCATCCAGTACTACTCGCGCGAAGCCGGCGTCCGCAACCTGGAGCGCGAAATCGGCAATGTGTGCCGCAAGGTCGCCCGCCAGGTGGTGAACGCGAGGAGCGGAAAAGACAGGAAACCGCCGGTCAAAGTGATGATCGACGGCGACAAACTGCCCGAACTGCTCGGCCCCTGGAAGTTCCGCGACCTGCTGGTGGAAAAAAAGAACGAAGTCGGGGCCGCGGTGGGCCTGGCGTGGACCGAAGTCGGCGGCCAGCTCCTCTCGACCGAGTGCACGCTGATGGAAGGCAAAGGCAAGCTGACCATCACCGGCAAGCTGGGCGAGGTGATGCAGGAATCCGCGCAAGCCGCCATGAGCTACATCCGTTCCCGTGCCGCGACATTCGGCCTGCCGCGCGATTTTTATCGCAATCTCGACGTGCATATCCACGTTCCCGAGGGCGCCATCCCCAAGGATGGTCCTTCGGCCGGCATCACCCTGGCCACTTCCATTTGCAGCGCGCTGACGGGCATTCCGGTGCGCGGCGACGTGGCCATGACCGGTGAAATCACCCTCCGCGGCAAGGTGCTGCCCATCGGCGGATTGAAAGAGAAGTTGATGGCGGCACACCGCCACGGCATACTGGAAGCAATCGTCCCGCGGGAGAACGAGAAGGATCTCCCGGACATTCCGGACGCCATCAAGAAAACCATGAAGATCGATTTCGTCGAGTCCATGGATCAGGTTTTGAAGATCGCGCTGGAGCGTGAAGTGGTGGCTTTGCCTATGGCAGCCCCCGCTTCCGTCGACCTTCCGGCCATGGAACAGGGTCTGGCGCATTAGGGAGCCGCTTGGAAATTCCGCTCGCCGCCCGGGGCCGGCGCTCCCACCGGGAGCGACCCGTTGCGGGTGCGGGAAACAAGCTACACTATAATTGACATCCGAATTTGTAGTTAGCGCCGGTTCCGCGGACTTGTTTCCGCGAGACCGGCTACCGGAAGTCGCGTTTTTAGGGAGAAGCAACGTAGGGAAATCCAGCTTGATCAATGCCCTCACCGGGCAGAGACGGCTGGCTTTCACCAGCAACACACCGGGCCGGACACAGACCATCAATTTTTATCGCATCGACGGAGCGTTCTATTTCGTCGATCTTCCCGGATATGGTTACGCCCGAGCCCCTCTCCGGCTGACGCTGGAGTGGAAAAAGCTGATCGAACACTATCTCGAAACTAGGGGAACCTTAAGATTGTCCTGCCTGGTCCTCGACCCCCGCCGCGGATGGATGGAGCCTGACCTCCTGCTGAAACGGTGGCTGGAGGATCGGGGCAGGCCGTATCTGGTAGTCGCCACCAAGATCGATAAGTTAAATCAATCGGAGCAAGAGCACGGCTTACGCAACATCCGCCAGGAAGGTGCGGAGCCGCTGCCGTTCTCGGCCGCCACCGGCCGGGGAGCGAGGGCAATTTGGCAAGCAATCACGAAGACACTCCCAACACGGTAGGCAACGTCCCACCGCAGGAAAAACCCACCGAAAAGCAGGACGTCGCCACGGCGCCCCCTGCAAATGAAACCACGGCCGCCGGCGACGGCGCGGGCAGCAGTACGCCCGAAACCGGCGTCGAGAAAACGGCAGCTCCCGAGCGTCCCGCCAAGCAGCACGGCGAACGCCCGCCCAAAGCCGCCGTCGTGGCGGCACCGCCGAAACTAGAACCGGAGGCCAAGTCCAGCGACGGAAAAGCGCCTGAAATGAAACCGCCAGAGGCGCCGCCGCCGTCCGGTACGCATCTCAGCGACACCGGGCCGGGAGCGCAGCGGCGCAAGCACGCCGCGCAGAACGCCAAGAACGGCACGCCCACGCTCGACCTCGTCGAACTGAAGGACATGAGCATTCAAAAGCTCAACCAGGTCGCCAAGGATATGGGCATTTCCGGCGCCGCCGGTCTGCGCAAACAGGAGCTCATCTTCAAGATCCTCCAGACGCAGGCAGAAAAATCCGGCCTCATCTTTTCCGAGGGCGTGCTCGAATGCCTGCCCGACGGCTTCGGCTTTCTGCGCGCACCGGAATACAACTATCTGCCAGGACCGGACGATGTCTATGTATCGCCCTCGCAGATCCGGCGCTTCGACCTGCGCACCGGCGACACCATCTCCGGCCAGATCCGCCCGCCCAAAGAAGGCGAGCGCTACTTCGCGCTCATCAAGGTCGATGCCATCAACTTCGAACCGCCCGAGGAAGCCCGCAACAAGATCTTCTTCGACAACCTCACGCCGCTCTATCCCAATGAGCGGATGAAGCTCGAAACCACGCGCGAGAACTTTTCCGGCCGCGTGATGGACCTGCTGACTCCGGTGGGAAAGGGACAGCGCGGGTTGATTGTCTCGCCGCCGCGCACCGGCAAGACCATGCTGCTGCAAGCCATCGCCAACTCCGTCACCACCAACCACCCCGAGGTCACCCTCATCGTGCTGCTGATCGATGAGCGTCCCGAGGAAGTCACCGACATGCAGCGCAGCGTGCGCGGCGAAGTCATCAGCTCCACCTTCGACGAACCGGCCACGCGCCACGTCCAGGTAGCCGAGATGGTCATCGAGAAAGCCAAGCGGCTGGTCGAGCACAAGCGCGACGTGGTGATCCTGCTCGATTCCATCACACGCCTGGCGCGCGCCTACAATACCATCGTCCCGCCCTCCGGCAAGGTGCTCTCGGGCGGCGTCGATTCCAACGCCTTGCAGCGCCCCAAGCGTTTCTTCGGCGCCGCCCGCAATATCGAGGAGGGCGGCTCGCTCACCATCATCGCCACCGCGCTGATCGACACAGGCAGCCGCATGGACGACGTCATTTTCGAAGAGTTCAAGGGCACCGGCAACATGGAAATCCACCTCGAGCGCAAGCTGGTCGACAAGCGCGTTTTCCCCGCCATCGACATCAACAAGAGCGGCACCCGCAAGGAAGAGCTGCTGCTGCCTAAGGAAGAGCTGAACCGCGTCTTCATTCTGCGCCGTGTCCTCAATCCGCTGTCCCCGGTCGAGACCATGGAACTGCTGCTCGACAAGCTGGGCAAGACACGCAGCAACGGCGAATTCCTGTCGTCAATGAGCGGCTAGCGTGGAGCGCCTCGTCCGCGTGCGACCCTTTGCCCCCGCTCTCGTGCCCCCGCGTTCCCAGGCTGCCGTGAGGCTGTATCCGCTAAAGTCTTCACAGTCCACAGTCCCCCATTGCCTCGCGCGTCACTTTGTCGTAAAGTAAACCGATCGGAGACAATATGGCTTTTTGCACAACCTGCGGCGCCAAAGTCAGCGGCGCGTTCTGTACACAATGTGGAACACCGGTAAGCGCGGCCGGGCAGCAGCCGCCCGCG
The DNA here is from genome assembly GCA_049511495.1 of Bryobacteraceae bacterium. Classification (GTDB taxonomy): domain Bacteria; phylum Acidobacteriota; class Terriglobia; order Bryobacterales; family Bryobacteraceae; genus Bog-375. Next base: position 45,606 of record JBEKXZ010000018.1, read on the forward strand.
CCGGCGCCACCGCCAGTTCAAGCGCCTGCCTACCAGGCGTCACCCGTAGCCCCTCCGCCGCCCGCCATGCCGGTGCAACGCAAGACGAGCCCGATCGTCTGGATTCTGGTCATCGTTCTCGGCCTGTTTGTGCTGGGTGGCGTCGCCGTAGTCGGCGTTGGCATGTTCGTGGTGCATAAGGCGCACCAGATCGGCCTCGACCCGGACATGTGGCGCCGCAATCCCGGCCTGGCCGCCAGCAAGATGATCACGGCGTTCAACCCGAACATGGAGCTCGTGCGCGTCAACGAAGGCGACGGTACCATTACCATGCGCGACAGGCGCACCGGCCATGAAGTGACGATGTCCTTCAACGATGTCCAGCACGGCCGTTTTCACATGAACATGCGCGGCGACAATGGCGCTAGCGTGGAAATCGGCGGCGACACCAGCAAGATACCGTCCTGGATTCCCGCGTATCCCGGCTCCAAGCCCGAGGTCGCCTTTACCGGATCGAGCGATCAGGGGGAGGGTGGCACTTTCACCTTCAAGACGCCCGATTCTCCGCAGGACGTGATGAAGTTCTATCAGGACAAAATCAACGGCATGGGCATGAAGACCAACCTGGTGGCCAACACTTCCGACGGAGGTACGATTGCCGCTTCCGGAGAAAACGGCAGCAGCCTGAACGTGACCGCCGGCGCCAGCGGCGGGCAGACGAGCGTCACGGTGATCTACGGGAGAAAGTAGACGGCGCGGTTGCGCGGATGCTGAGGAAAGGGCGGGAGGGCGTCCAGTCGAGAAAGAAGTTTTGCAAGTTGAGCTATTTCGACCACAACAAGAACAGGGGGAACTGGGTCATCCGAGACTTCAGCCCGCTATCCGGAAGCTGGCAGCCGCTGTAGCCCCTGGGAATGGTGGATCGTGCTGCCGGTTGCTCAGCCGTGGCCCAGATACATCAGCCAGCCGATACCGAAGAGAGCCACCAGGAAGCAGACGAAAGTATAGATTCCGTAATGCAGGCGGTCGCGGTCGTTGTTCTTGGTGACCACGCCCAGCACCACGGAAACCAGCAGTGAAAACAGGAGCGCCGCCTCGAAGTGCGAGAGGTTCATCTTGGGCATCAGCTTTTCCTCCCGCGGGCGATTTCGAAAGCGTCCACCATGGCCAGCAGGTTCAGCAGGCCGGCGGTGACCAGGAATTTGGTGCCGTAATCGTGTACGGCCCCGGCGACGTCCGGCTGCGCGTAGCCCAGCCACACCGACATCAGGTAGAGGATGCCGCTGCAGGCGTTGCCCACCCAACCGCCCCAGTTGATCAGCACGGTCAGCAGGTCGTCGCCTTGCGGCGTGAACATGGTCCCCCGCATCATCAGCCCGCATAAGAACATGGCGGTGATGGCAATCAGCAGCAGTACGCCGCGGCCGGTCCGCTTGAGCAGCAGATGGCCCCCGCCCGGCACCAGCCAGCCCAGCGCGACCGCCGGCGCCCAGACGCGCATGCTTACGGGCTCTTTCTCAGCTTTTTCCTCGGTCTTTTCCTTCGCCATAGGGTTTCCTTTGAGTGTATCAGTTCGTGCGCTTCCCACGGCACGCCGGCAAGGTCTCCACGCAGGCTACGCGGCGCTCGCCCAGTGGCACTCATGGCGCACACAAAGGTGGGTGCGCCACCTTGCCTGTCAGACAATGTGAAGCTATCGTTGCGGTAGACAGTCTGCAGGGATGCTACTGCAACTCGCCCGTCGACAGGAATGCGTAGTGGCCGGCAACCAGGTTGCCTTTGGCGAGGTAATCGCGGATGGCTTCGCGGTTGGCGCCGGCGCGATTGGCCGCATCGGTCAGGCAGCGCACCGCATCGGCCAGTGTGGTGCCCGCATCCAGCCGGAAAATCCACGGGACGTTGGTGGACGTCAGCGTGCGGTCGGCGGAAATACCGATCACAGGGATGAATGTCTTGACGGCGATCTGCTCGGCCAGGTGCGCGGAAGCGCGGTCGGTCGCAACCAGGCCGAGCACGTGCGCGTCGTAAACCAGTTTGACCAGCTCATCCGAGGCCTTGCCCCACGCTTGTTCGGAGTTGACGCCGACCACGCTAAACCCAGCGGCGCCGAGGTGCGCGGCCAGCGCCTCCGCGCCGGGCCCGAAGATGCCGATCTTGCGCTCGCCCGCCGGAGCGTCCGCCACCTTCGGTCCCACGTATTCGACGCCGTTCTCGCCGACCTTGGCGTACGGCGCATCCATCGTGTAGCGCCGCCAGGCGAGCTTGCCGTCCTTCACCTTGCCCAGGTAAAGCGGAGCCACGTTCTTGGCATTGGGATCGAACACCATTTCGCCGGTGACGCCTTTGTACCGCTCGAGGCTGTAGAGCGCGTCGCGGATGCGGCCGCGGTTCAAGCCGGCGCGGCAAATCGCATCGAGCAGAATGTTCATGGTATCGAAGCCCAAGGCGGAGAACGCGTCCACCTTGGCCTGGTAGCGGGCCGTGAAGCGCTTCTGAAAATCCAGCCAGAGCGGGTCGTCGCGGTCGGGATCGAACGGGTAGACCACTTCCAGCCCCTCCACCGCTTGGCCGGCGTTGGCGAACAGGCCGTCGCCCAACACGCGCGCTGCGCCGAAGACCGGCTGCTTCATACCCATCTGCTGCATCTGTTTAAGGATCAGGCCCGCGGCCGGGGCATCGGCCCAAAGCACGATGGCGTCCACGCGCGAATCGTTGATCACCTGCAGCTCGCGCGTGAAGCTTTGGTCGCCAGGCTGGAATTTCTGTTCGATCACCAAGGGATGGCCGAGACGGCGGGAGGCATCGCGGAACTTGACGACGCCGAGACGGCCGTAACGCTCGTTGACGCGAAGCAGGCCGACGCGCTTGTGGCCGAGATCGGTGTAGATTCTGCGGGCCAGAGTGTAGCTCTGCACACGGTCATCCTGGATGCTGGTGAGGATCCAGGGGATGAGCGTCTCGGGGATGGTCGGGTCGGTGGAAGCGCTGTTGACGATGGGCAGCTCGGAGCGCAGGGAAACGCGCAGTGCGATATGGGTGGAATCGGCGCTGATGGAGCCGAGCATGCCCCACACCTTTTCGTCATAGACCATCTTGACGATCTCATTGCTCGAGGCTCCCCAGGTGGCGGCATCGTTGTGAATCTTGAGATGGAACGGCTTGCCGCCGTAGCCGCCGCGCGCGTTGGCCTCGTCAATCGCCATTTGTGCGCCGTGCAACATGGCCGTGCCGAGCGCGATATCCTTGTGGGCCTCGATTGGCCCCAGGAAGCCGATCGCGACTTCGGAAACGTCGGACGGCTTCAGCGTCGTCACGTCAGCTGCGGCGCCGTTGTATTCGGGCGTCTTCGTGTAGTTCTGGTAATAGGGCTGCGTGAACTTGGAGAACGGCTTGAGATCCTCGGGGGTGTTGGCGTAAGATTCCACGCTGCGGCTCTGCGGCGGACCAGGCGGATTCGCACCGCAGGAGCAGGTACCCGATTGCGCCCACCCGAGCGAGGCCACCAACATAATCGTCAGCATGGCGGCCGGGATGCGGCGGCCGCCAAGGCTGCCATCTGCGCCGGCCGTCAGCCCGCACCACATTCCTGCCGCAACCATCTTCTTACTCCTTCGGTTTGGGGATGAACATTGCGATGGCTTCGATTTCCACCAGCAGCTCGGGGCGGCACAGGATGGCCTGGATGCCGGTCGAGGCCGGCAGCGGATCGAGACCCTGCTCGCGGAAGAACTCCGTGCGGCCTCTGTTGAAGGCCTCGTAGTCGCGCTCGATGTCGCGCAGGTAGCAGGTGGTGCGGACCACGTCCTTCCACGTGGCGCCTTCGGCGGCCAGCAACCCGGTGATGTTGTGATAAGTGCGGCGAAGCTGCGCGTCAAAGTCGCCAATGTGGACAGTCTGGCCCTGCTCGTCGATGCTGGCGGTGCCTGAAATCAAAAGGATCACCAGGTTATCCAGGTCAATGCGCAAGCCGCGCGAAAATGAGCTGGGCTTTTCGTAATCATAGGCCTCGTTGAGAACGGAGTGCTCGGTGATGGCCTTCGTCTTCACTTGCGTGGTCTTGCCGATCCGGTCCAACGTGTCGAGTATTGTCATGGTTTACTTGTCTCCCGGTTTCATGCGGATTCCGTGGCTCAGGCCTTTGGCCGTGGCCACCCAAATATCGTCGTTCTGAAAATCGATGCCAAACGTGTAATGAAAGGCTGGTGCGGTGGTGACAGGCACGCGGGTAACTGCGCCGGCGTCGTCGCGCACCAGCATTTCGGGCGCGTGCGTATCTAAGGCAGGCCGGTAAGTGGCCCACTGGACGCCATCGTAATACGCCAGCCCCTTGTCGGTGGAGAACCAGGTTCGCGTTCCATCCACCGTTTTCACCTGGTTCAAGAAGTTGCTGGGAAGGCCGCTGTCCTTGTCCAGGAAGTTACGCCAGTAACGGCCGTCATAGCGGCTGGCGCCAAAGTAAGTGGCGGCCCAAAGGATCTTATTGACATAACTGACCGATGTGGTGATTTCGTGAATCAGCCCCTCGTCCTTGTGGAGCACGATTTCGTTTTCGTCGTCGGGATCTCTATAATCCTTCCAACGTTCGGTTTTGACGTCGTACTCCAGCACCCCTCCCCCCCATACTGCGTAGTATACCTTGTCCTCCGCGGCGGTCACATTGTAGGTCCAGATCTCCTGCATGGGGGTGTTGCGCTCATTGAAGATGCTCCACTGGTTGGTGCGCGTGTCGAGGCGCGCGCCGCCGGCGGCGGTTGCCGCCCAAACCAGGTCGCCCTGTACGGTGACGCCGTAGACCACGTCGTTGGGCAGGCCGCTGTTGAGCTGAGTGAAGGTATCGATGCGGCCGGCCGAGTAGCGGCTCAGCCCGCCCATGGTGGCGATCCAGAGCGTGTGCGTCTTCTTGTCCAGCGCGAGCGAAAGCACCGCGCGGTGCGCCAAGCCATCGGCCGGCGTGAACACGCGCCATTTGCCGTTCTCGTAAAGCGCCAACCCGTTGTCGGTGCCCGCCCAGATACGGCCGCCATCCACGCAAACGCTGTAGACGCGATTGTCGGGCAGCCCGTTGGCAGTGGTGAAATTCTCCCAGCGAAACCGCGGCAGATCCTGCGCGAACAGCGCCGAGGCGGCCAGAAATGCGGCAATGATGGTGGCTCTCATAAGGTCTTCAAATACTCGATGAGATCGTTCAACTCATCCTTGGCGAGATCGTTGGTGACGCCGTGCTGATCCTTGGGATTGAAGATGGTCCAGATTTCTTCGAACGTGTGTGCCGAGCCATCGTGGAGATACGGCGCGCTGTTGACTACGTTGGTCAGCTCGGGCGTATCGATCAGGGGCGAGCGGTCGGTTGGCTTGCCGGTGCCGACATCGGCGACGAGCTGGTTGGTGTAATACTTGCCGGAATGGCAGACGAAGCACTGGTCGGTTTCCGGAATCGGAGTGCCGTCCTTCCGCGTGGTTCGCAGGAAGATGGCCTTGCCGCGCTCCTGCGCCGGCGTCAGCTCGCCATCGGGAGCGCGATAGCGGTTGGGACGCAGCGGAATGGCTTTGATGTAGGCAACCAGGTCTTCCAGGTCGTCGCCGCGGATGCCCTGCGAGCGGAAGAAATAGCGCTCGGTGCGCGGGCCGCATTCGGTCTCGAGATCGGGGTTCTGGCCATTCCACTTGAACGGCGAGGTGTCGGCGATGTCCTCGAGCGCGCGGTTATCGACGATATCGATGCCGAAGCCATCCGGCTCCAGGTCCCAGTTGAGACCGTCGAAAGTGGAATCGAGATGGCAGCTCGCGCAACCAAAGCTATGGCCAAAAGCGAACAGCGAAGAGTAAAACAAGCGTTCCCCGCGGCGTTCCGGCGTCAGCGTGGCCGGGCCGCCGAGCGCGACACTGCCGCTCACCGCCAGGCGCGCGGTATCGATAATGGAAATACTGTCGTCCAGGCGGTTGGCCACCCACAGGGTCGTCCCATCGGCCGAAAGCGCGATGTTGCGCGGATTGCGGCCCACCGGAATGCGCGCGATCACGTAATGCGAGGCCGCCGAAAGATCGTTGGCCATACGCGCGGCGGAGGGCGAGCGCGCGGCTGCCACCAGGCGCGCCAGATCGAGCACGGCGACTTCGTTGGAACCGCTGGCGGACACGTATGCGCGCTTCTTATCGGGAGCGATGGCCACGCCGAACGGCAGCGAGAAGTAATCTTCGATGGCATCGAGCGGAAGCTGGACCGCGCCGCCTATATCCTCGCCGAACACCGCCAGCGAGTCGCCCATCGCCCAGCCGTGTTCCACGTGCGCCAGTGGCACCAGGTTGTGTGGACGCAGCAGCGCTGCCAGGCCGAGCCGCCCGTCGCGCGACAGCGTCACATGAAAAACGCCCGCAGCGTCCGGCAGCGTAATGCGATTGATGACGATCTGACTGCGCGCGTCGATTTCCGCGATCTCCGAACGCGGCGGCGTGCGGAATTGGCCTACGAAGGGGTAGATGTGAGTAACGTAAATGCGCGAGCCGTCGGCCGAGGCAGCGGCGTAACTGGCGCCGTGGGCCGCGATCAAGAGGCGCGTAATGGCTCCGCTGGCCAAGTCCACCACGGCCACGTCGTCGCCCAGCCGGTTGGCGACGTAGAGCGCGCCGCCACCGAACGCAATGCCGGTCGGCTCAAAGCCGGCCGGCAGGGTGCGTCGCGGCTGCAGCGTCGCGGCATCGATTTCACTCACCGTGTCCGACCACGAGTTGGTGACATAGAGGCGCGCGCCATCCGGCGTCACGGCGATGCCGCGTGGCACCTTTCCAACCGAAACGCGACCGGCGATGGCGCGCTTGGCAGTATCGATGGCGACCACCTCGTTGGTGCCGCTTAAGACCACGTACAGACGCGTGCCGTCCGGCGATAAGACCAAGTCATCGGGACTGGGATAGCGGGTCTGCGCAGCGGCCAACGAAGCGAAGATGAGGCAAGCGAGGATCGAGGCGACCTGTGGCGCACGCACTCGTGCGTGCCGCGTCGAGACTCTTCTCGACGCGTCTTCGTTCTGGGGCGCCAGGCGTCGGCAAGATTGCCGGCGTGGCACGCACGAGTGCGTGCGCCACGTTCGCCTTTGCATCCCCATTCGCATCCCTACTTCTCCGTAATCGTAAACACCTGGCCGGCCGGAATGTTCTCCACTACCTGGTGTATGCCGCTCGGCCACACGACGGTGATCTTATCCGCCTTGGTGGCCGCACCGAGGCCGAAATGCAAGCGCCAGTCGTCCTGGCTCAGGTAGCCGGACCCGGCCGTGCGCTCGGCCCGCTGCTTGATCCCGCCGGCTTCCACCTCAACCACCGCGCCGATGCCGTCGCGATTGCTCTTGGTGCCCACCAGGTTGATCTTCAACCAATGACCCACCGGCGTCGAGACATTATGCAGCAGTGTGCCCGGGGCGCCCAGGTTCACCAGATAGGCATCCACGCGGCCATCGTTATCGTAGTCGGCAAAGCATGCGCCGCGCCCCACGCTCTTGGTGGCGAAGAACGGCCCGGCGCCCGTGGACACATCTTCGAACTTGTTTGCGCCCAGGTTCTTGAAAACCGAATGCTCTTGCGGGATCAGGTGAATCAGGCCGCCGTGAGTAATGAAGATGTCGCGCAGCCCGCTGTTGTCGAAGTCGTAAGCGCCAGTGCCCCAGCTTGTATATTGCGCGGCAAGCTGCGAAATGCCGGCCTGTTGGGTGATATCCTCGAACGGCAGTTTGCCGGTGTTGCGCAGCAGCCGGTTGTACTTGGAATCGCTCACCCACAGGTCCACTTTCCCGGTGTTATCGGCGTCGAAGAATACAGGGCCCATGGCGGAAGTGGATTCGCCATTTTGGCCGAACGCAGCGCCGGCATCGACCGCGATCTCCTCGAAGGTTCCGTCGTGCTTGTTATGGAACAGGAAGTTCTCGGTCTTGTCGTTGGCGACGTAGATGTCAGGGTAGCCATCGCCATCGAAATCGCCCGCGGTGACGCCCATGGTGCGGCCCTTGAACGCCGCAATTCCGGATTTTTCGCTGACGTCGACGAAGGTTCCCTTGCACGTATTGTGGAACAGCAGGTTGGTGTCGCCTGCGTAGTCAAGCGGCCCGGGGTAGTTATCGGCCGCGTAGTAAGAGCGGTAAGTGGGATCGAACTTCACATAGCGGCCGATGAATAAGTCGATGCAACCATCGCGGTCGTAATCCAGCCATGTGGCGCCGATCGCCCATCCCTTCACGTTTCCGAGCCCCGCCTTGACCGTCACGTCCTCGAAGGTTCCGTCGCCCTTGTTGCGGTAGAGCGTCACCTTGCCGTAACTGGTGACCAGCAGGTCCGTAAAGCCGTCATTGTCGAAATCGGCGGCGATGGCGGAAAAGCCGAAACTGTCGCCGGCCAGGCCGGCTTGTTCGGTGACGTCGGTGAAGTGGCCGTTCCCATCGTTGCGGTACAGGTGATTGTGCGGCGCTTCGGCGGGCGGTTTCCGCAGCGGGTAGGGATGCATGCCCGGCCCCAGGGGGCGGCCGCTGACCACGAACAGGTCGGGCTTGCCATCGTTATTGAAATCGAACCACAGGCAGCCGGCGCCGGTGCTTTCGAGCAACGAGCCGAGTTTTTCGGCGCCGAACGAATGCGTGAAGGTAATGCCGGACTGCGCGGTCGCGTCATCAAAACGGATGGCGCCGGTTGGCTGAGCCAGCGCCAGGCCTGCCGTCAGGCAGAAAACAGAAACGAATGATGCCGTTCTTATGATCATTTAGTGGATCCTGGGATGGCCGTCATGTTGACCGGCACTGTGGTGCGGTTGAGAGTTTCGGGCACCCGGTTTTCCGGCGACCGTTCCGGGCCGGCGTGGCAGCCCACGCAGATGCGTTGTTCGCTGGGCCGCATCCAGAACCAGTTCTTTTCCGCCCGCGTCACGGCGCCGGAGCGGCCAACCAGCTCCATGCGCAGCGGCCGGTCCGCCGGCACTTGCACGTAAAACGAACCGTCCGCTTCGACAACCGTCTGGCCTAGCAATACAGAAGAACCGGCGGCGTCTTGAGTGAAGATGCGGACGGTCGCGATGTCGCCCGTGATCGGTGTTCTCGATTCGTGCGCGTTGAGACACAGCAGATTCCCGGTGGTCCGCGTGGGCACGCGGGCCGAGGGAAAATCGCGTGGCGGCACGCGGCTCGAAACCACCACCGGCTCCACGGCATTGCCGGGTGCGCCCGGATTCAGTTCCACGCGCTGGCCGCTCGACTTGTTCCAATCGTATAGATGAAATGGGCGCGCGGGACCGCTGCGCAGCGGGATCAGCCAGCGGTCCGCCGAAAGCTCCGCGCCCGGTCCCGCCGCTTCCAGATTGGGCTGCGGCACGTCGGTCTGCTCGGCCAACGCGGGCGTGAAGCGCGCCAGGCGCTTGCCCACGTTGAAGATCACGTCTCCGGAAGCAACCTGGTGCCCGTTGGCGCGCTGTGGCCCGTGATCGCAGCGGATGGTTTCGACGCCGGTGCCGTCGGGGTAAACCGTGTAAAGGTCGCCGTTGGTTTCGAACAGAATCCGGCCGTCGTGCAACACATCGTCGGTGAGGTACCAGCCGGGAACGAACGTCAGCGCCTCGGGCGTCGCGGTGCCAGAGAGCGGAACGATCTGGATCTCCGAGCCTTTCTCAAAGACCCTCGTGTAGACCACGCGGCCATCCGGCAGGTACAGCGGGCGAATGCAATCGGAATCGGCCGTGGTAAGCTGCCGCGGCGCACCGCCCGCAACGGCGACTTCCCAAATCTGCCAGGGCCCCGCCGTGGTACGCTTGCCGGCGAACAGGATTCGCAATCCATCGAAAGAGACCGCCGGGTCGGTGGAAGCGTAGAAATCGGCGGCGAGCTTTCGCTGCCCTTGCGCGGTGACCAGCATCACCGTGGCGCCGCCCGGAAAACGCTCGTGCCCGTTGCGCCAGGCCGCGCCATCATATTGAGGGGCAGCGACATACGTGTAATCCGGCGTGCCGGGACGGTCCGCCACCGCGCCAAACAAGGCGAGAGCCAGACCAACCGTAGCAGCGAGCTTCCCCATGTGCCTCCATATTAAGGGAATAAAGCCTGTTTATCAGTAATTGGAAAATACTAGCTCCCGTGGGGCGGTCTCCGACGCGCCAACGCCACCGGCGCTAAAATATAGTCGAATATGCAACTTCCTCGCTTGTTACTAGTCCGCCAGAATTTCCCCGATCGCCAGATTCCCGATGTCGCGGCCGAAGTCCGCCGCCAGCTCGCTGCCTCTGGTTTTGCCGCGCGCGCGAAGCCGGGCGACCGCGTCGCCATCGGAGTCGGCAGCCGCGGCATTCACAACATCGCCACGATCGTGCGCTCCGTCGTCCAGTACTGGAAGGAAGCTGGCGTCGAGCCGTTCGTCTTCCCGGCCATGGGAAGTCACGGCGCCGCCTCCGCCGCCGGCCAGGCCGACGTGCTGGCCCACTACGGCATCACCGAATCCGGCGTGGGCTGCCCCATCGTCAGCCAGTTGGAGGTGGTTTCGCTGGGCAAAACCGCCGACGGCATGGAAGCCTTCATGGACCGCTCGGCGTACGAAGCGAGTGGCGTCATGCTGGTGAACCGCGTCAAGTGGCACACCGATTTCGCGGGCAAGATCGAAAGCGGCCTGTTCAAGATGATGGCCATCGGCCTCGGCAAGTTTGCCGGCGCGCAGCGCTACCACACTTGCGCGTACCGGCTCGGCCTCGAGTGCGTGATTCGCAGCGTCGGCCGGCAGGTGCTGGCTTCCGGCAAGATCTTGGGCGGCCTCGCCATCCTCGAGGACGCGCATCACCACACCGCCAAACTCGACGCCGTCCCGGTGGAAGAAATGGAGCTCCGCGAAGAGGCCAACCTGGAGCTGGTGAAATCCTGGATGGCGCGCCTCCCCGTGGATGCGGACATCCTCATCCTCGACGAAATCGGCAAGGACATTTCCGGCGCGGGCATGGATACCAAGGTGGTCAACCGCGGCGTGCAAGGCCAGTACAATCCCTGGCCCGGCCCTAAGTTCGAGCGCATCTTCGTGCGCGACCTGAGCGAGCTGACGTATAACAGCGGCGTCGGCATGGGCATGGCCGACGTGGTCACCGACCGGCTGGTCAACCGCGTCGACTGGGAGCCCACCTGGATCAACTCGCTCACCGCCAACACACCGGCCACCATCCGCACGCCGATTCACTTTCCGACCGACCGCGAGGCCATCGAGCGCATCGCGCCCACCGTCGGCAAAATCGACCTGCGCGCAGTGACCTACGCCTGGATTCGCAACACCATGGAACTCGGCCGCTTCGCGCTCAGTGAAAACCTGCGCGCGGAAATCGAGAAGGACCACGCGCTCGAAATCGAATCCACGATCGAATTCGAATTCGACGCCCAGAACGACCTCATCAGCCCCTTCGCCCCCGTCCCCGAAGCAGCCGGAACGCACTAATGAATGGTGGAACAGGCGCTTCCGTCTGGTCCTTGTGCCTCTGAAACGGTGCCGGGCCGCCGCCCAACCTTGTTATGCTATTCTCATTTTTGAGTCTGATCGTGCCTGTTCCATTGGCAACCCGTGTCCCGAAGTGGTCGCGATAAAGACGGGCCGGTGTATTCATCTAGATGCCGACGAGACCATGCATTCCTGCCGGGAGTCGGAAACTCTTGAACAAAGCGACCGCAAGACTAGAGGCCTTGTGGACCGGGCGCCTTCCTGCGCAGGTAAGCTAACGGGGGAGGCAGGCAGATGGCAGGCTTGAACGAGCAGGGATCGGGGACGAGCCAAAGGGACAAATCTGCCGATCAATTCGCACGGCCGCTACCGGTCCTCGCGCCCGCAGGCCTTGAGGCTCAGCGGACGAAGATTCTCGCGTTGGTCGCGGATGCACCGGACGTCACCTTCTTCCGCGGAAGAGGGAATATCGGGGATGACCTGATCCACGCTGGCACACGGCGCCTGCTGGCTGACATTCCACATCGGGAGGTCGGCACGTGGGATATGCAGAACGCGCACGGCCATACTGCAATCCTCACCGGAGGTGGCGCCTGGTGCGTTCCCTTCCACTATCAGTTGCCCGCTGCGCTTCCACTAATCGAAGAACGCTTCGAAAGGGTCATCATCCTGCCAACGTCGTTCGACCTCGCAGAGCCCGTCGTGCGCGATGCGTTGCGGAAAACCAAGGCGCTCGTTTTCGCGCGTGAGCGCCAATCGTATGAGCAGATACGGGAGGTCTGCCAGGCCGATATTGGGCACGACTGTGCCTTTTTCTATGATTTTAGTCCGTACCAAAGGCCCGGCAGAGGCTGCCTTGTAGCTTACCGCACGGATGGCGAGTCGAATCGTCGCGATGTCCCGGCAAACAACGCCGACATCTCCCTGACGTGCTTAGGACTGGATCACTGGCTCTGGACCATAGCCCACCACGATACCGTAGCCACCGATCGTGCGCATGTGATGATCGCAGCGGCGATGCTTGGCAAACGCGTGGAGTATCATGGCACAACCTATCATAAGGTGCCCGCGATTGCGGAGTATTCGCTGTCAGGCTTTCCGGTTGTCTACACGGAGCATAGTGGGGGGGAATGACAACTGCAGTCGCCGTTTTGGCGGTCCGGAACGAGTCCGTACACATACGGCGGTGCCTGCGCGATTTCATCGCCGAAGGCATTGATGTCATCCTAATTGACAACGACTCCACGGACGATACCGTGGTCAAGGCCAGCGAGTTCCTTGGCAAGGGGCTGCTCGCCATCGAGCGCTTTCCGTGGACCGGTGTTTACGCGTGGACCGAGATCCTCCGCGCCAAGCACTCCGTCATGCACTCGGTCCGGCACGACTGGGTCATTCATGCCGACGCCGATGAATGGCTCAGTGCGCCGGCGGAGGGCATGCGACTCATTGACGGGATCGCGGAGGCCGATCGCTCCGGTTTCAATTGCATCAACTTCAACGAGTTCGTGTTCATCCCAGTCGACGGCCGCTCGCACTGCCACGGCGAGTACAGTTCAGAGTTGCTGTCTTATTATTTCTTTCTACCGGTTAAAACCCCGAGGCTGATGCGCGCATGGAGGCGCGAGTCCGGCCTCGAAAATTTTAGTAGTGGGGGGCACACGTTGTCTGGAGGCGATCTGCGGCTTTGCGACGAGACTTTCATTTTGCGCCATTACATCGCCCTCAGTTCGGATCATGTGCGGGCCAAGTATCTCCACCGGCCGTATTCCAAGGAGGAGGTGGCGAGACGTTGGCATTTTGACCGGATCAACCTGACGCCGAAGGAGCTGGAAATCCGCACCTGCGACCGGATGCAGCGCCTTCCTCACACAACGTCTAAGGCGTTCCGGACCGATCTACCGGTTGAGAAGCACTTTTGGCAGTGGCCCTGATCCGCTGTCGCAAGGATGCCGGTGCATCATCGAAAGCCGCCCGCGTGCCCGGCCCTACTGCCACTCGCATAAGGAATCGACATACGCTGCCGAGCCGTCGCGCAGCCAGCCGTCAAGCTGCGCGGGCTCCTTCAACTGCTGCCCGCGGCGGCGGGAAACCACCGCGAAGCGGCAGCCGGTTGCGGCGAGGCCCGTCATATCTCCCCAAAGCTTTTCGAATTGCGCCACCGGAAACACGTCTTCCTGCCCTTTGCCCCAGCGCTTTTTGACGTCCTTCAAAGTAATGTAGGTGGGCATACGGGCGGCTGCGGCCCGGACGCCGGCGGCGACTTTAGCGGAATTCGAGAGATCCCGGCGCGCCAGGCCGAACACCTCGAGCAGCCGGTCCAGGTGAATCCATGCGGTAGCGGTGTTGTAGTAAGACAGGCCCGCTTCCACTTCTTCGGAAGGCAGCGCCAAGCCTTCCACCAGCCGTGGGCGTCCATCCACGCGGGCCAAGCCGCCGCCGCGGTCTTCGAACTGGCGGGCGATGACCTCGAAGGTGAGCGCCGCACCCTGCTCGATGTGACGCCCAAGCAAGCCCGGGTTCACATTCGCGCCGAGCGTGTCGATGTTGTGCATCATCAGGTACTGCAATTCCGGCCGGGCCGCGAGCAGGCGCGCCAGCACGCCATTGCGCAGCATGTTGGGAATCTCATACCAATGCCCTGTGGGATGCAGACACTGCAGCGGCAGATTGTCGGTGTAGTCGGAGCCTTCGCCGGCATGCTGTGCCCACGCAATGAGGGCTGCGTGCAGGCTCTCGCGCATTTTTTGCTTCTGCTCATCGAGGAGTTGCTGCGGCGTTTCCTCCCAGGCGAACTTCAAATCGCGCGCCATGGGGACCAGCCGCAGGCCGACCGATCGCCCGGGCGACAGAAACAGGTGCGAGCCATCGAGTTGTTCGCGATCGGCCCAGTCGGCGATGGCGTCGTGCGTCAAATAGCTGGTCGTGATCACGTGCGGCAGCGGCGTCCCGCACATGGAATTGGTGCGGCGGCTTTTCGCCAGGTGCACCTCGATGAAGTTGCGGTGACGGCTGGCAAACCGTGCGAACGGGCTGAGCGCCTTGACCACGCCGGCGCCGCGCGTCCACCGCGTCCCGATACCGCCGGCCAACGAAACCACGGCTACCCGCCCTTGCCGCAGCGCCTCCATTCCGATGTCCTGGTAGCGGCTGGCTCCGTCTTCGGCGTGCCACACATCTGGGTCTTCTACATCGCGGATGTCGGCGCTGACCGGCAGCCTGTTCCGCGCCAGGCCGATGCGGCCACTGCGCAGATCCGCCCGAATCTGCTCGTGCTCGGAGCTGTCAAACCCCAATTTGCGGAGCAGATCGTTGAGCGTGCGGCTCTGGTCTTCGGCCGCATCGGCGCTCCGCGGCAGCAAGACATCGAACACGTTCTCGACCACGGGACGCATTTCGTCCGTCTGCCGGCACTGCGCAGCCAGAAGGGCGAGTTCGGCTTTGCGTGCGTCGGGCAGCAGACGGGTGTCGGTTTTAACCAGCGCCGGAATCAAGAGCGTATAGTAGGCGGCCGGCATGAGCGCCAAGTCTTCCTCGAGCAACCGGGCTTCGGTGCCGCGTTCGTTGATGGCGAAATCGTACACTACCGGCTCCATGGCGAATGGCACGGCTCGTTCGAGCCGCCGCTTGGTAGCGCGCATCAATGCGCCCAGCCGTTCCTGCGCCTGCGACCGAACCTCGGGGTTGAACATGAATCCCATCCCGCCACCGGCCATTCCGCCCAGCATCCAGAAACCATAGAAACCATCGCCAAACTCCGTGCGGACAGCGTGGATCAGCGCTTCAGTGTAGAGATTGCTGGCCCAAGGGATGATGGTTTGGATGGGGCCGAAAAAGTTGCGTTCGGTGGCCGCTCCAAGCGCGGGAATGTCCCCGGCTTTCAAGCACGCCAGAATCTCGTCGAAGGTGGCGATGGCCTGCTGGCGGCCCAGCCATTCGGCTTCCCCGCGAAGCAGGTATTTCTCGGTAACCATTTCGAGGATCGGCCCCACATCCTGCGCCATCCCGCCGTGCACCAGCACCAGGCTGTCTTCGAGCTTCTCTCCGGAGGTGCGTGGCACTTCTTCGTTGGTGAGGACGTGATGGCGCGGCAGCAGACAACCGCGGCTGATGCCGAATTCCGGGTCGGGTTCCTCAGCCAGTACCCCGTGGATCACTTTCATCCCCGGCCAGACACCGCCGGAATCCTGCCAGCCTCCGCCCGAACCGCCCAGCCATTCGCCGAGAATCGCCCGTCCAGCCACCAGGCGACGCTCATCCTCCTCGAGCGTCCCCGTGAGCGTGCGCACCTGACCGGTGGCGCGCATGGAGACCGCGATGATGGAAGCCAACAGATTGGTCGAAACCGCCAGGCGGGAACCTCTGGGGATTCCCCTCACGTGGGTGACGATCTCCAGACCGTAGCCCGGCACTCCGGTCAGTGCGGCCAGAACGCCGGACAGGGGCTGGCGCGCTCCTTCCAATCCTGGAGGAACGACGCCGGCGGCGATGATTCCGGCTTTGAGCAGTCCCAGGTAATCGCGCGCGAAATCGAAAACCTCGGCTAGCGAAGTGACGTCGGAGCTCGCATTCAGATCGACGCTGGTCAGGCGGAGCACCGGCTCGTCAATCGCTCTGAGGTACACATCGATGGGCGGCTGCGGGCGTGGCGAGCCGGAGCCGTGCAGGGCCAGATCGATGGAGACATTGAGTACCCGCGCGCCTTCCGGGTAATCCATCCCGAGGAAGAAAATATCGCTCCAACCGCTGTGGCTGAGGTCCATGCGGACCGGGGTCGATTCGCGAAGGACCGGAAATGCGCCCCGCCCGCCGGGACGGCCGAGCAGTTCGGGACGGATGGTCAGCGGGTAATCTGCCGGATGCCCGACGCGGGACATCCACTGGTTGCCGCGCACGGCCCGTACACTGCGGCGAACCTGGGCTGCCAGAGTCTGGAAGGCGAGCCCTTGATAGGCCGCGGATAGGGCGCTCGACAGAGCGGCGGTTGGGCCTGCGGCCGGGCAGGCCAGCAGCGTGTCGATGGCTTCGTGGAAACGGCGCCGGAGAATGTGCGCCAGCGCTGCCGGCGGCGCGGGTCTCCCTGCCGGCACGCCGGTTTTATATGGCAAATGGAAGCGGTGAATCGAGTACAGAAAAAACTCCGCCCGCACCCGCTCGTACAGGTTGTCGCTTTCGCGGCGGAACCGGTCCAGCGCCGCAGACTCCTCGACCAATTGCGCGACGCTGGCCTGCTGGCAAAAGGCATCCAGCGGCCGGTTCCTGCGCTCGCTGGAAGCGGCGGTAATGATGCCGATCAGCTCGCTCATTGCGGATTTGCGCCCACCGGGTCTTCCATCGCCCGCGTCGCCAACAGCTCCAGCAAGTTGGCGAGCACTTGCTCGCGATCGCGGCCGGTCAGGGCCAGGGCCATCTGGGCGGTCAGAAGGCCGTACAGGACCCCTACGTCATACCTGCGATTGCTCTCTTCCAACGCCAGATACTGCTCACGGTGCGCCAGTTGGTTCAGCACGCCGGACAGCGTGACACGGCTGTTCGCTACCCGCAAGCCATGTTCGATAAGGTCCATCACGCCAGCAGTCAAAACATGCATGCCGAAAAAGCACAGGTAATACCCGGCGCGAAGTCCGGGGACAATCAAGTGCTCTTCGGCCTCGGTTGGGGTAGGCTTCTCCTTGACCACTTCAACGCGGTAGAGTCCCGGCCGGCCGGCCACCGGTTGGCCGCCCACCGCGCCGTAGTGGCCGATGTGGTTTTCGCGCGTCGGCTGCACCGAGGAAACCGCGCAGTTTTCCCGTTCGGCCAAAGCCACCAGGCGGCACGCCGGACGTCCGTGTGAGCTGCCCAGATAAACGTGGTCGCCGACCAAGTGCAGAAACGGATCGTTGCCCGTAAATGGGCGGGCGCAGAAGATCGCTTGTGCGTAACCGCCCGGCGATGGCTGTTCGATGAACTGGACCCGCTGAGCCAGGTCGCCAGCCGCCCGCGAGTACGGATCTCGCTCGCCGGGGGCGACGATCAGGCACGCCTCCTCAATCGGCGCTGCGAATACTTCTTCCAGCAGAATGCGGAGGATTGGTTTCTCGATCCCGTCGCGGTCGACCAGCACTTGCAACGGCAGCGCACGCTGGTGGACACCGGCGGCGGTGATGACGGCTTTGCGAACATTCATGGCTTGAACCGCGGAAGCGGCGCATTGCCTATTGTTTCATGCTTCGCGCCGGGCAGAGGACGGAAAATGGAGGGCACATAAAACACATGGCCCGACTCCCCGCAGGGGTCGGGCCATGGCATGACAGAAGACCGTGGCGATGCGACTTTACTTCGCGAAACGGCGGCGGGTCACCAAACCGAGCAGCCCTGCACCCACCAGCGCGAACATCGCCGGCTCGGGAACGGCTGAAGTTGCATTGAACGTAACGTCGGAGAAACCGGATTGACTCACACCGGCAGACAAGTAGATTTCCACTTCATCGCCTAGCAACGAACTGCTGAGGCTTGCCGAATTGACGGTCAGTGTATAGTCAGACCAAGTGCCCGCACCCGGGAGCGTACCTGTGGCCGTACCAATGAGAGTCGAACCTGCATACAGTTCAACGATAGGGTCGAAGCTCGTCCCTGTGGTGCGCCCGCCGACATCCACCGACAGCACATAAGTCGTGTTCGCTGCCAGAGTCGTTACATCCTGTTCCAGGGCGTCGGCGGAGTTGTCCATGACCGCTGGAGAGTTGACCCACCCCACTTGGGTGCTACCGTCGGGAGGGGCGTTGTACTGGACAGAATTATAAAGCACTTGACCGGCAGTACCAACGACGATCCAGCTTCCAGCTATAGGAGCACAGCTAGGCCCTGGGGTCGGAGGGGTGGCTGGGGTCCCGCACGATGGATTAGTAAAATCGTTGTCTGCCACCGGAACGCTGCCCGCCCAGGCTCCGGACGTCACAACAAAGAGAGCCACCAACAGCACAATGCCAAAACTCGTTCGCATTTTCATCCTCCGCTCATCAATCGATAAACCCGCACCTGTCACTCCATCCACTTTTCGATGCTGTTTCAGCTTAGCCGGGAACCTGATCAGAGGTCAAGTACTGTTGTGTGACTCATTTGGGGTTGATCGTGGTACCAATGGTGGCCCATTCAGACTGCATCGTATTCCTCCGTACCGTCGTTCAAGGAAGCGAATCGGCTCCGGCCATTTTTCTGTTAAAAGCAAGGTATTTAGAATCAATTGGCTGGGGCAAAACAGGAGGCGGCTGGCGAACCAGGAAGTCGTAGGAAGCGGGTGGCACTCTTCAAACTGCAGTCTTGGAACCCGTGGTACTAAAGGCGAAAAGAGGTGCGATGCTGCCTCAGGGCTCTGCTCGCAAGTGTACAATGTTCAGTCATAGTTTAGTCATATGGGACTGGTCAGAGGGGTGCTCATGACAGCGATCACCGTGTTCGTCGGCTCATTTTCTGGCTGAGTGCATCAACGATCGAGGAATCCCCCCTCTCCGCCACCGGCAGGTCCCAAAAACGGCAGCCGATTTGTCTGTTTTCAGGGACGTACCCCATTTTTGTGGCTCCGACCGTTCCCACGCCGGCGGCGGGGAATCTGCTACGATTTTGTGCAGCCATGCTCCGCCGTTTGCACCGGCCCATCACCCCACGCGAAGCCGCCCGCTGTCTGCTACACGCGCCCAGGGATGTGCGACGCGATGCCGCTTTCCGCAGAGCCATCCGCCAGATCCCGCGTGGAAAGGTAGCCACTTACGGGCAAGTCGCCGCCGCCGCGGGCTACCCGCTCTATCACCGCCAGGTGGCGCAGTTGCTGCGCAGCTCACCCGCGGGATCTCTCCCCTGGCAACGCGTGTTGGGATCCGGCGGCGCCATCAAGCTCCATGGCGAAGCCGGCCTGGAACAGCGCATGCGCCTGGAAATGGAAGGTGTCCGCTTTCGCGGCAAGTGCGTGGATATGGATGCCCACCAGCACCGCTTCCGGCCTTGGGAAATGCAGGGATAGATTGCCGTACCCGCTGCGCGCCTTACGCGGAGTCGCGATTACGGCCGTTCGCCTCGGCGGCCGCCGGCGTTGACTCACTCGCCTCGCGGCTGGTCTCGGCCTGCCGCTTCGGTGCATGCCCGCGCCTCGGTCTCCCTTGCGGAAGTTGCTCCAGACTCGCGATGGCGGCATCCAAGTCCGCCAACTCCCGTCGCAATTCGGAAAGCACTTTCGCCAGTTCCATTTGCGCTCTCTTCACGATATCATTTCGATGCCCGCCGCGTGTCGATCGATTTGACTCGGGCCGTTAGACTCGGCCTGCAGCCGGTGACAATTGGGTGTATACTGATCGGCAAACGGGGCCAAACATCGCCAGCCAATGCCCGCAACTTCCATAACAGGTCAGCCAAGTAACTACGTCCTGATCGTCTTGGACAGTTGCCGCTACGATTCGTTCACCGCGGCGCGGCCTGCGACTATGCGCAGACTCGGCCGCCTCGAAAAGCGCTGGTCCTACGCCTCCTGGACGGCTCCTTCGCACTTCAACCTGCTGATGGGCCTGATGCCCCATTCCAGTCCCCGCAACATCCTGGCAGCGGAATACTACCAGCGCGAATTCCTGAAATTCAACCAGCGCCTCGGGCTGCAGAACCTCGAGTTCAAGTCCTTTCTGCCGCGTTTGTACCTGCCCGTGCTCCTGCGCAAACTTGGGCTTCGCACGCGCGCCATGGTTTCGCTGCCGGTCTTGAATCCAGCCACCGTCCTCAATACCGGCTTCGACTCCTGGGAACTCATGGACCGCCACAACGACATGCGCGCCATGCTGCCAAAGCTGACGTTTTCGGAGCAGGCTCCCACGTTCTGGCTGCTCAACACCGGCGAGACTCATTATCCATATGCGCTGCCCGGCGAGCCGCCTGACGAATGGCCGAGGATCAGCGGCGTGCACGGCGTCTTCCGGCATCTCGACTCGCTCATCGTCGGCGGCAAGCTGCCGCGCGCGCGGCGTGGTACCTTCACCGCCGCGAAACTGACAGCTCTGCGCAGCCGTCAAATAGACGCCGTGCGATATCTGGATCGTGTCGTCGAGGAGTTATTTGACTTGCTGCCGAAGCACACTTACGTGACCATCACCTCCGATCACGGGGAGCTGTTCGGCGAAGACGGATACTTCGGGCACGGGCCGATTCAGCATGAGAAGGTTTTCGAAGTCCCCTTCGTCGAGGGACGTCTCCGATGACTCAATGGGGACTCTTCGCGTACATCGGCCCGGGCGCCGGATTCGCGTTTCTCGGGTCATTTCTATCACTCGTATTGGCCGTGCTGGCCGGCATCGCATCGATGATCGTCTGGCCCTTCCGCATGGCCTGGTCGCTGCTCGCCAGACGCCGGCGAACACAGGTCGCCAAGGCGATCTTCCTGGGATTCGACGGTCTCGACCCGGTTATCACCGAAAAGCTGATGGCCGAGGGTCAGCTACCCAACTTCGCGCGATTGCGCGACCAGGGATCTTACCGCCGGCTCCGAACTACCTTCCCCGCCCTTTCGCCGGTTGCATGGTCCACATTCGCTACTGGTGTCAATCCCGCGAAGCATAATATCTTCGACTTTCTGAGCCGCGATCTGCGAACTTATGCGCCGGAACTGTCATCGGCGAAGGTCTGGCCCGCCACGCGATTCTTGCGAATTGGCAAATGGAGCTTTCCGCTCTCCCGCGCGGCGGTGGAATTGCGGCGCAAGAGCGAGCCGTTCTGGAAGATACTTGGGGCTCATGCGGTTCGCAGCACGATTCTGCGAGTGCCCGTGACATTTCCTCCGGAGGCCTTCAACGGACGCGAGCTATCCGCCATGTGTACGCCCGATTTGCTGGGCACGCAGGGAACTTACTCGCGCTTCAGCGCTGCCGAGGGTGCGCTCACCGGGCCGGAGGGAACTCACGTGCCGTTCCGCGTTCACGATGACCACATCGAGATTCAGGGCCAATCCTATCCACTGAACGCGGGCGAATACACGCCTTGGATCCGGCTCAAATTCGGACGCGCACACGGCATCGTGCGCTTTCTGCTGACTCACCGCGAGCCGGAAATCGACCTCTACGCAACACCCGTGCAAATCGATCCCGAGAACCCCGCCTTGCCGATTAGCCATCCGCCGTTCTATGCCATCTATCTGGCGAAGTTACTCGGGACTTATGCGACACTGGGCCTCGCGGAAGATACCTGGGCGCTCAACGAAGGAGCCATCGGCGAAGACGCATTTCTCCGTCAGGCTCAACTCATCCAAAAGGAACGGGAGGCGATGTTCTTCAGCGCGCTCGCACGAACGCGCCGCGGCGTGATTGCTTGCGTCTTCGATACCACCGATCGGGTGCAGCACATGTTCCACGGGCGTCCGGACGTGATCGAGCCGCTCTACTGCGATATGGATCGAATCGTGGGAAAGACGCTCGCCTGCGTGGACGCGGACACGGCCCTGTTCGTGTTTTCGGATCATGGCTTTTGCGCGTTCCGGCGAGGCGTCAATCTGAATTCCTGGCTGCGCCGCGAGGGATACCTGGCCCTCAATGCGGGACTTACCTCATCGGGCGAGTATCTGGAAGGGATCGACTGGACGAAGACACGCGCTTACACATTCGGGCTTGGCGGAGTCTATCTGAATCTGCGCGGGCGTGAAGCACACGGCATCGTGAGAAAGGAAGAAGCGACGGAGCTGCTGGACGAGTTAGTTCGCAAACTCACTGGGTTGACCGATGAAGAAACAGGTGAAATCGCGATCCAATCCGTGTATCGGGCGTCGGATATCTACCGGGGCCCGTACCTCAATGCCGCGCCGGATCTGATCGTCGGCTACGCGCCTGGTTATCGAGCCTCCTGGGATGCGGCCATTGGAAGAGTCACTCCCACGATATTTGAGGACAACCGCAAGGCGTGGCGCGGAGATCATTGCGTCGATCCGCCGCTCGTGCCAGGCGTCCTTTTCTCCAATCTCAAGATCACCGCCACGGACCCCGGCATCGAGGACATGGCGCCCACGGCGCTGAGTCTTTTCGGCGTCGAAGCGCCGGCGTGGATGGAGGGCAAACCGGTCATTGCCACAGCGTGAATATGGTCTGTTGATCGCGCTGACTCTGCTTGCTGGCTGCGGCGGAGGCCAGTACAAACGAGTCATCGTCATTGGAGTTGACGGCATGGATCCCAAGTTCGTCGAGCGGCACTGGGCGGACCTGCCGAACCTGGCGCGGCTGCGCCAACGCGGCAGTTACTCGCATCTCCAAACAACCGACCCTCCGCAGAGTCCGGTGGCGTGGTCGACGTTTATTACGGGGCTCGATCCCGGCGAACATGGCATCTTCGATTTCGTGCATCGCGACCCGGTGACACTGGAGCCATATCTTTCGACCGACAGGACTCTCGGGCCGCGTTTCACATTACATCTCGGGCCCTGGCAATTGCCGCTATCGCGCTCGCGGGTGATCTCATTGCGTAAAGGGCGCGCCTTCTGGGAATATCTGTCGGACCGGGGCGTTCCAGTGAGCATCGTGCGCATTCCCGCGAACTATCCGCCATCCGCGGCAGGCCGGGAACTCGCCGGAATGGGAACCCCGGACCTGCGTGGCACCGAGGGTACCTTCAGTTACTACACGGACGATCCCGCCGAGACTTCACATGAAGTACCGGGAGGTCTGATTCGAAAGGTGGAAGTCAAGGGCGGTCACGTGGAACTTCGCATCGAAGGTCCGCCCAACACTTTGCGCCGGGATCACACCTACGCAACGGTGCGACTGAACGTGGACGTCGACCCGGACCGCCCTTACGCCCGGTTGCAAGTCGGCGAAGAGATGGCAATCGTGCGGCAGGGTGAATGGTCCGGCTGGCTACCCGCCGGTTTTTCGCTGCTGCCCCACATCGCCTCGGCCAGAGGCATGTTTCGCGTGTTTGCGAAGCAACTGCACCCGGGGCTCGAACTGTACGTGTCGCCGGTCAACGTGGATCCGGAGGAACCAGCGTTACCAATCTCAACTCCCGGCTCTTATGCGCGCGACGTGGCCGCCAGCATGGGAAGGTGGTCCACGCTGGGCATTCCGGAAGATACTTCGGCGCTACGTCAGGGCGTGTTTGATTTGCCCGAGTTCCTGTCGCAGAGCCGTCTCGTCCTCGGCGATGAGCGGCGTCTTCTGGACGATTCGCTGCGGCGATTTGCGGGCGGACTGCTGTTTTTCTATTTCTCGGTGGTCGATCAGAATTCCCACGTGCTGTGGGGCAGGCACGATGCGGAGTTACTGGATGTGTATCGCGCGGTGGATGCATCCATCGGCGAAGTTACGCGGCGTCAGCCCGGAGCCGAACTGATGGTGATGTCGGACCATGGGTTCGCCGCGTTCGACCGCGCCGTCAACCTCAATACCTGGCTGGTTTCGCGAGGCCTCCAAACCAAAGCGTACGCGCTCGGGCTGAATGGCCTCTACTTTCGCGACAAGGAGGTGGAGCAGGACGTGCGGCAACAGCTTCTCGACCTTCGCGACCCGGTAAACGGGCGCCGGATGATCGCGAGCGCCACCGAAACCAATCCACCGCCCGAGAACCGCAGCATCGCGCCGGATCTGATTGTCGGCTACAGCGCCGGGTACCGCGCGTCCTGGCAAACCGCGCTGGGGGAAGCGCCGGCGGGGCTGGTGGTAGACAACGACGATGCCTGGATCGCGGATCATTGCATCGATCCGAGCGAAGTTCCGGCCGTGCTGTTCACTACGCGGCCAATCCGCGCGAAAGCGCCCAAGTTGAAGGACCTGCCCGTCTCATTGCTGGGATTATTCGGCGTCGCGCGCCCGGCGCAGATGACGGGGCGGTCGGTTTTCTGACACCATAGACAGTGATTGCAGTTATGCTTTCGAAGACCACCGTCAAGTTGAACAAGTCCATTTGCGAGAGGGCGCGGCGCGCGGCTGCGGCCGCCGGCTACAGTTCGCTCGACGAGTTTATCGAGCATGCGGTCGAGAAGGAATTGGCCAACCACGAACCGTCCCCGTCGAAAGACGAACTGGTCCGCAAACTGAAAGGGTTGGGTTATCTCAAATGAGAGCCCTGGCCACGCTGGCTCCTTTGAGCGCACTGTGCGGTGTCGTGACGGCATTCGTGTTCCGGCGGTTCGCGTCCAGCCACACGCGGCGAACCGTGAACCGGATTCTGGCGCATGTGATGGAGCTGCGCCTGTTTCTCGATGAGCCCCGCCTGGTATGGAATGCCCAGCGCGATCTGCTGCGCGAGAACCTGCGGCTGTTGGGACAGATTGCCGTTCCCAGTCTGATCGCCACGCCGTTGCTTGGCTTCGTGATGTGGCAGGCCGATGCGGTTTACGGACGCGCGCCGCTGCGCGCGGGCCAGGCCGTCGTGGTGACGGCGCACGTCAAAGCCGTGGATCTCGCCCAAGTGCGGATGGAAGCGCCGGCGGACGTGACGATTGAGACACCGGGCGTGCGGATTCCGCGTTTGCACGAAGTGAGCTGGCGTATCCGGCCGGTGCGGCCGTTCAGCGGCGGTTTGCGCGTAAACACCGATGTCGAACGGATCGATATTCCATGGCCACGCGGCACCGTCCTTGGCGTCTCCTGGATGGTTTGGTTTTTCGGAATCTCGGCAATTTCCGCCTTCCTTGCTCGGCGAGTTCTGAAGCGCCACACCGCAATCCTGGCTATCCTCGTTTGCGCGCATTCCGCCGGCGCCGCGGAGAAAACGCCTGTGTTGCTGATTTCGATCGACACACTGCGGGCGGACCATCTCAGCGCGTACGGCTACACTAAGATCCGAACGCCTAACATCGATTCCTTCGGCGACAAAGGAACGATCTACCTGCGCATCGACTCGCAGATCCCCTTGACTATGCCATCTCACACTTCGCTGATGACTTCGACTTACCCGTTTGAAAACCGTGTCGAGGAGAATTCCGAGAGCATCCCGCCCGGGGCCGTCACCCTGGCTTCGGTGCTGCGCGCCAACGGCTACCGGACCGCGGCGTTTATCGGAAGTATCATGCTCGACCGGCATTACGGTCTGGACAAGGGCTTTGACCTGTATGACAGCCCGTTTGAGACGGCAACCGGTGAGATGTCGAATCCGTACTCCGCGCGGGTGCGGCGCGATGCCGCGCTGGTGGTGCGGGCGGGGCGGCAATGGATCGGAGAGAATCGCGGCGCGCCTGTCTTCGTGTTCCTTCACTTATACGATCTGCACACGCCGTATACGCTGCCGCCGGTGGCAGGGCTCACGCCTTCCGTGACAGGTTACGACGCGGAACTGGGGCACGTCGATCAGGTGCTCGGTCGGCTGCGTGAGGCGCTCGAGCGCGATGGGTTCTGGGACAAGGCGCTGGTAATCCTGCTGGCCGATCACGGCGAAAGCCTAGGCGACCATGGCGAAACCAGCCACGGATATTTCATCTACGAAAGCACCATGCATGTGCCACTGATCATCCACTGGCCTGCGGGCGCTTCTAACTACCCGGCGCGAGTCACTGACGCGGGCGGACTCATAGACGTGGCTCCGACGATTCTCGATTTCCTGCACATCGCGGCGCCCCCTTCGTTTGAAGGAGTCAGTCTGCTGCCGGGGCACGGCAAACGGATGATATATGGCGAGAGCGTCTACCCGCAGGAGACTTTCGGCTGGGCCGCTTTGCGGTCTCTGCAATCGCGAGACTATAAGTACATCTATGCGCCCAGGGCCGAGTTATACGACCTGTCGAAAGATCCGGGCGAGCGCGTGAACATCCTAGCGGCGCATCCAGCGGAGGCCCGAACGATGAAAGCGCAGCTAGGCGATCTGATGGCCCGGCACCCGGCCACCGAGCGACAATCGTCGTCCGAGATTCCGGCGCACACGCGAGAGGTGCTCGGCTCGCTGGGATACACGGCGGGCGGAAAGCAAGCCGCGCGAAACCAGCCGGCCGATCCAAAAGACAAGTTGGCGGAAGAGGAAGCTTACGAGCGCGGTCTGACATTGCTTTATTCCGGACGCTACGACCAGGCGATTCTCACGCTGCGGCGGATTGTGACCGGGGACGCCCGGAACCTGCCGGCGCTTGGCGCGCTGGGCGAGGCGTATCTGCGCTCGGGCAATGCCGCGCGCGCTCTCGATTTATGGCAACAGGCGCTGGAGCGCGATCCGGCGTACCGGCCAGCAGCGGAATTGATTGGCGAATACTGGCTGGCGCGCGAGGATTACGACAAGGCTTGCCGGTTTGTGCCCACCGCGCCCCAGTGCAAGGGGCGGCAGTAGCCCACGATGCCACGCTATCTCTGAAGGCCGCCGTTCTCGGGACCGCCTGGTTCATCCAGTAACTGCGTCGAGGATGCGGGTCGTAGTCTTCTGCGTCTTCCCGAATCAGAATTCGAGCATGATTCCCGTTCTGCGGGTCCGCAAATCCGCACAAATCATGGCATTTCCGCCAATGGCGCCAGCCGCCGCTCGACCCTCTTCGTCCTTTATCCTGGAAAGGGGAGGCGCCGGATTGAGAACGGTTGCGTTGACGGAGCTGCTGCTTTGCTGGATCGCCTGGTGGTATCCGTTTCTGTTTCGCGCGCCGCATTTTCAGAAGCGGCCTTCGATCACTGTACCCTGGCCCACGCGCGCAGGGCTGCTGCTGGAAACGGGCGCGTTCGCCGTGGCCTTCGTTTTCCATCTGCCGATTTCGCAGCCGGCCGGCGCGCTGCGCACGGTGCTGGGGATGGCGATCGCGATTCCCGCAACGGTCATGGCGTGGCAGGCGGTGACGCACCTGGGCAAACAATTCCGCTTGCACGCCGGTCTCTACGAAGACCACGAGTTGGTGCGCTCCGGCCCTTACGCCATCGTGCGCCATCCGATCTATTTCTCGCTGCTGGGAATGCTGGTGGCGAACTGCTTGCTGCTGACGCGATGGCTGTGGGCGCTGCTCGCGCTCGGGATCTACATCGCCGGCACGGAGATCCGCGTACGCTCCGAAGAAGGGCTGCTGGCCTCGCGCTTCCCGGAGGAATTCGCCGCCTATCGCCGTCAGGTGCCGGCCTATCTGCCATTCGTGCGATAGTGTCTTTATGAAACGGCGCACTCCCGGGATACTGATGCTGTTGTTGGCGGCCGCCGCGCGAGGGCAGGAGAAACCGGCGCAGGATCTCGCTAGCCAATACCGCGAGACCGCCGGTACGTTGATCGACGCCGCCCTGGCCGATCGGGAGGGCTACGAACGCCTGGCGTATCTTTGTTACCGGATCGGCAACCGGCTCAGCGGGTCGCCGGCCCTCGAGCGCGCCATCGCCTGGAGCGCGGAGCAAATGAAAGCCGCCGGGCTGAGCAACGTGCGCATCATCCCGGCGAAGGTGCCGCATTGGGTGCGCGGAGAGGAGTCGGCGCGGATGGTGGCGCCGCTCGATAAGCCGCTGCACATGCTGGGCCTCGGAATGAGCGTGGGCACGCCGCCGGAAGGCATCACCGCCGAGGTGGTGGCGGTTTCCGATTTCGACGAGTTGGACAAGCTCGGCGCGGACAAGGTGCGCGGCAGAATTGTGCTCTACAACGAGACGTACCAGGGCTACTGGCCAACCGTGAACTATCGCCGCACCGGGGCGTCGCGCGCCGCGGCGTTGGGCGCGGTGGCAGTGCTCGTGCGTTCGGTGACGCCGCTGGCAATGCAGATCCCGCACACCGGCGAGATGCGCTATGACGACGCGCAGCCTCGTATTCCCGCCGCCGCAGTTTCACCCGAGGACGCCATGATGATGGCCCGCCTCTCGGCCGGCGGCGTTATCGTGAAGGTCCATTTGCGGATGAGCGCTCACATGGAACCGGACGCCGACAGCGGTGACGTGACGGCCGAGATCCCGGGCAAGGAGCATCCGGAGGAGGTGGTGGTGATCGGGGGCCATATCGATTCCTGGGACGTGGGCCAGGGCGCCCAGGACGACGGCGCTTCCATCATCGCCTGCCTGCAGGCGGTGGCGCTGATGAAAAAGCTCGGCCTGCAGCCGCG
Source organism: Bryobacteraceae bacterium (assembly GCA_049511495.1). Lineage (GTDB taxonomy): Bacteria > Acidobacteriota > Terriglobia > Bryobacterales > Bryobacteraceae > Bog-375. The sequence continues at coordinate 73,996 of JBEKXZ010000018.1, forward strand.
CCGCACGATTCGCGTGGCTTTCTGGGTGAACGAGGAAAATGGCGGGCGCGGCGGCGAAGCCTATCGCGCCTGGATCGGTGACCAGATCCGGAATCAGGTGGCGGCGATTGAGATGGATGGCGGCGCCGAATCGCCGGTGGGCTTTGGGGCCGCCGTGGACAAGGCTTCGACCGATTTGTTGCGCCAGGCCGGCCGCCTGTTGGAGCGCGTGGGCGCCGGCGATATCAGCGGCGGCGGCGGTGGCGCCGATATTGAGCCGCTGATGCGGGATGGCGTCCCCGGCCTGGCCGAACGCACCGTCGGCACCCACTACTTCGACTGGCACCACACCGAGGCCGACACTTTCGACAAGGTCAACCTGGATGACTTCCGCAAGAACATGGCCGCCATGGCGGTGATGGGCTACGTGCTGGCCGACATGCCGGGCCGCCTGACAGCGAGCGGCGCGACCGCGCGGTAGGACGGACCATCGCCTTTGGTGGTCTGTCATTTTTCGCCGAGGCTCGACGCCGTGACGGCCGACAAAAAACGATCGTCTGTCCTACCTCAAGCCGCCGCCTACTTGGCGTGCGTTTCGGCGGCCAGCTTGGCCTCGGCTTCGTCCAACTTGCGGTTGACGCTGGCCATTTCCTCCGGGTCGGCTTCCTGCGCGGTGGCCTTCTGGAACTCGCGCAGCGAGTCCTGCCATTGCGCGATGGCCTCTTTGGTCTTGCCCAGTTTCAGGTACACGTCGCCCAGGTGGTCGTGGACTGTCGGGTCCTGAGTACGGTCCAGGGCCCGCTCCAGCAAGCCGCGGGCGTCGTCCAGTTTGCCCTGGCGAAAATAAACCCAGCCCAGGCTGTCGAGGTAAGCGCCATTCTCAGGGTCCAGATCCACCGCACGCTTGATCAGGTCGTAGGCCTCCTCCAGCCGCACGTTCCGGTCGGCGAGCATGTAACCGAGATAATTCAATGCGCCAGCGTTCTTGGGGTTCAGCTCCAGCACCTTGCGGAAAGCGGCCTCGCTCTGGTCGTACTTCTTTTGCCGCTCCAGGCCGGCGCCGCGCATGAAGTACACCGCCTCTTTTTCGCTGTCCTTACCGGCAAGCTGGTCGGCGCGGTCAAGCGCCTTCATCATGTCATCCCAGCGTTTGCCCTGCTCATAAACTTCGGCCAGCTCCAGTTCCAGTTCACGGCTGGCGCCGCGGTTTTCGGCGAACTTCTTGATGCCATCCTGAGCTTCGCGCTCCGCCGCGGCCAGGTCGCCCGCGGCGCGATAGGTTTCCACAATCTGCATCGCGGTCTCCAGCTTTTCGCTGTCGGTGCTGGCGAGTTCCTCGGCGCGATCGAACGCCTTTCTCATGTCAGTCCAGCGTTTGCCCTGCTCATAAACTCCGGCCAGCGCCAGTTGCAGCCCACGGCTGGCGCCGCGGTTCTCGGCGAACTTCTTGATGCCATCCTGAGCTTCGTGCTCCGCCGCAGCCAGATCGCCCCCGGCGCGACAGGTTTCCACAATCTGCAGCGCCGCCTCCAGCTGCGCGTCGTCGTCGGTGTCGAGTGCGGCGTATTGGCGGAAAGCATCGATGGCAGCCGGGTACTGCTTGGCGTCGCGATACACGATGGCTAAGTGGCGCATCAGGTCGGCGCGGGTCTTCGGGTCGCGGGCCGCGTAATTGCGGTGCGGCAAGGTATCCAGCAGTGATTTCATGGCCGCGATGGCCTCGCCGGTCTTGCCCTCTGCGTCCAGCAGGGAGACCTGTTCGTCGCGCACGTCGATGCTGTCCGCGTCCAGCAGTTGGGCCGTGGCCAGCGCCTTTTCAGCGGCCGGATAGTCGTGCCTGTAGCGGTAGAGGCGCGCGATCCACAGTCGATAAAAGGGCTCGCGGGGGTTGTCGGAAGCGAGCTGCTGGTAAACCTTTAGCGACTCATCGAGTTGGCCGGACCGGAACAGGTCAAGCGCCAGCTCCTTCTGGAGGCGCTCGTCGTCCGGATCCAACGCAACCGCGCGTTGGAGCGCATCGGCAGCCGACCTGTAGTCGTTCATGCTCTCGTACTGCTGGGCGAGGATGCCTAGCGTGCGCTCGTTCGGGCTCTTGTCGGCGAGCGTCTTCAGCTTCTCCAGTGCCTTGGCGGAGTCACCCATGTCTGCATAGACCGCTGCCAGGCCCGTCAACGCTTCCTCATTGCCCGGTTCCACCTCGAGTGCGCTGTTGAACGCCTTCTCCGCCGCCGCCGAATCGCTGGAGGCGCGGTAGAGCCGGCCCAGGTACGACCAGCTTTCGACATCCTTGGGAGCCTGCTCGGTGACTTTCTGATATTGCTCGATCGCCTTGTGCAGATAGTTGTCGTCGATCTTGGCATTAGGCGCGTCGCCAATCGCCAGGTGGGTATAGATCTGCGCCAACGTGCGCCGCGCATCGAGGTTGGTCGGGTCCAGCTTCAGAAGGCCCTCGGCCTGATCCACCGCGTCGGCCAAGCGATTGGTCTTAATATAGAGATCCGTCAGTTCTTCCAGAATCAAGCCGTCCTTGGGATCGAGCTTGAGGGCTTCCTGGTAGTAGTGGATTGCCTTGGTGACATCCGTCGGGCTGCCCTCCGCCGCCGCCAGTTCGGCGTATAGCCGGCCCATGGCAAAATTGTAGTAGGCCCCCGCTTTGTTATCGTCGGAAGCCGGAGTGGGCGGCGCGGCCGGCGCGCTCTGAGCGAAACTGGCACACGCCAGCGAACCGGCCACGAAGAGCACTTTCACTGAGCGAATCATGGAGTCCTTACTTGATTCCGGCCCTTGGCGCGCCAAGGCCGAAGATCACCTTCATTATTGTATAACGGGGTTGCGCCGCAATGCCCGCACCCGGCGGCGGATAGCGCCGGCACTCGATTCCCGCTGCGGGTCCGGCTCGAAGTAATGCTCTCATCGTCCACTGTGATGCAACGCACACGCGACTGGCCAGAGCCAGCCGGCCCCTCCTTCTTACAAGAAGACGCTCGTGAGGGCCCGATGGTTGCAGTGGTGGGGCCCACCGGCTCTGGCAAAAGCCATCTGGCGCTCCATCTGGCCGAGGCGTTCCACGGAGAAGTGGTGAACTGCGATTCGCTCCAGGTGTATCGCCATTTCGATATCGGCACGGCTAAATTGGGCGTTGGCGAGCGGCGGGGGATTCCCCATCATCTGATCGACATTCTGGAACCGGACGCTCTCTTCACGGCGGGCGAGTTCGCGCGCACGGGACGGGACGCGGTGGCCGGGATTTCCGCTCGCGGCCGATTGCCGATTGTCTGCGGCGGCACGGGCTTCTATTTGCGGGCGCTGCTGGACGGCCTGTTCGCCGGGCCGGCGCGGGACCAGGCGCTGCGCGACCGGCTGGGCACTCGCGAGAAGCGGCGGCCGGGTTCGCTCCACCGCCTGCTGCGGCGGTTGGACCACGCGGCCGCGGCGAAGATCCATCCCAACGACCTGCCGAAAGTGACGCGTGCGCTCGAAGTCTGCCTGCTGACGCGGCGGCCGGTGACGGAGCTATTCGAACAGGGACGCGCCGCCTTGACCGGCTACCGCGTCCTCAAACTCGGCCTGCTGCCGGATCGTGACGCGCTGTACCAGCGCCTCGATGTGCGCTGCGCCCGCATGTTCGCGGCCGGCCTGGTGGAAGAAGCGCGGCGCATTCTGGAGCTGGGCTTCGCCGAGACCGTCAAGCCGTTCGAATCCCACGGTTACAAACAGGCGCTGCAACTGATCCGCGGCGAATTGAATCCGCGCGAAGCGCTGTTCTACGCGCAGCGCAAGACGCGCAATTACGCCAAACGCCAGATCACCTGGTGGCGCAAGGAACCGGGCTTGGTGTGGCTGCGCGGCTTCGGCGAAGAGCCGCACATTGTCGAGGAGGCGACCGCGCGCGTGCGGGCGTTCCTTGGTAAAAACCCCGAAGGTGTCTCGCGCTAGTGCACCGGATCGGCCCACGTCTGTTTCAACCCGACGAATAACTAACACTTCGGCTCCAGCACGCGATCCGGACAGCAGCTTATCCAGGGCGCTATCTGCGAACCGGGACGGCATACAGGTGAAGCTGAGCGGGCTTGGGTTGCGGCGGCCGCGGATTTTCGGCAACTGCTGGCCGGCCGGCGAGCCGCGGCGGCAGTTCCGGCAATGCTGCGCCTGCTTGCGAGTTGCTGAACAAGCTGGTATCGTCCAATTTCCACGTGACGCGGCGAATTCCCGGACGCTTTTTTCTTCGAAATTTGGTGGGACGGCGCAGCCTGCTCTTCCAGTTGGTGCGGCGCGACTTTGAACAGCGCTTTGTCGGATCCATCATCGGCTGGGTGTGGGCGCTGATTCATCCGCTGGTATTGCTGGTGTGCTGGTGGTTCGTTTTCAGCGTCAGCCTAAAGGTCGCTGTTCCACCCGGCGAAGGCACCAGGAACTACGCGCTATTCGTGTTTGCGGGGATGCTGCCCTGGCTGCTCTTCAGCGAGACCCTGCTCCGTTCCGCTGCGAGCGTCGTCGAGCAGGCCAATCTGATCACCAAGACCGTTTTCCCGTCCGAGCTGATCCCGGTCTCGGTTTTCCTGTCGGCGGTCGTGGGCCACGCGCTCGCCCTTTCACTTCTTATCGCCGTGGTGGGGTTGGCGGCGCGTCACCTCAGCCCGTTCGTGCTGCTGCTGCCGGTATTCGTTTTCTCGATCGGGCTGCTGGCGGTCGGATTGGGCTGGGTGGTAGGGAGCTTGCACGTATTCCTGCGCGACACGGCCCAGCTTTTGAGCGTCGCGCTGACGTTCTGGTTCTGGCTGACTCCGATCATGATCGCCGAAAGCCTGTACCCGCCCAAGGCCCATTGGCTGCTCGCCGCCAACCCGCTTTTCTACGCCGTGCAAGCTTACCGCGCAATCCTGCTGCGAGGCGTTTTTCCCGCCCGAGAACTTGCCATCCTGACCGCCTTCGGCGCCGCCGCGTTCCTGTTAGGCGGCCTGTTTTTCCGCCACATGAAACGCGGCTTCGCGGATGTGCTTTAGGGCGGCTGAGTACACGCCTTCGGGAACTCGGATACGCATTCCGGGCCGCGCCGCTTTCTGCCGCACCCCGAATCGTTCCCTCCGGTCGTTCCGCCTTCTCTGCGTTTCTTCCGGTCCACTACGGCGAACCGTCCGAGCTCGATCAGCCGCGTCTTTTCCCGACGTTTTCGGCGAGATGCGCCCCGCCCGGCTTGGACCACGCACCGAAAGCGCAGCTCCAAAATACACAACCCAACTTCTGAAATAGTGTACTTAGCAAACGGGGAGCGGCGTCAGGGAATCACCCTGTCGAGGCGAACTCAGCCTCACAGGGTTGCCGGCAGTTTTTGTTTACGAGGAACCGCGCAGGCGGAAGGCAGCTCAAGAAAATACACACTCGGCAGCCAATGGACGGCTAGTGGAGAAGGAGAGCTAGAGGTCGAGCTTAGGCGATGTTGGATTCCCAAGGGTCGGGCGGCAGCAGCGGACCGGTCTTGCCTATGATTGCCAGGGGTCCGGCGGTATCTGCGGGCCGATCTTGGCGATCTTGGATTGCCAGGGGTCCGGCGGTATCTGCGGGCCGATCTTGGCGATCTTGGATTGCCAGGGGTCCGGCGGTATCTGCGGGCCGATCTTGGCGATCTTGGATTGCCAGGGGTCCGGCGGTATCTGCGGGCCGATCTTGACGATCTTGGATTGCCAGGGGTCCGGCGGTATCTGCGGGCCGATCTTGGCGTTGGCATAGTTCACCACCGCTGGCCCGGCCGCCGTGATGGAAATCGTCGTAGCTTGGCAGTTGTTCCACGCGAACGTCGCTGTTAACAGACTCAACGTTGCAACACGCACTAACTGGATTTGGGATGTCCGCATTTGCCTGTGCTCCTTTTGCCTCGGTGACCATCCACTGGTCACGCACTCGGCCTTCTGCATTGCCAACGGCAAGAGCAACGCACTAGAGGTACTCTAAAGACTAGGTACCTTCCTAAAGTTTACACTAGTACCATCCCCAAATGCCAATGATTAGTGAGGGCAAATCTACTATCTTTCGGGGATATTTGCACCCCGCGGGATCAGGTTAATACCTGATATTGGGGCTATTTGCTCCGATAAGGCTTACTTGTGCGGTGGAAAGCCTGCTCCGGGTAATCTGGCGCCGGGCTTAACGATGGCTGCGGCGGAGGCGCTAACCGCATGTCCGCGCACACTTCATCGAGCATTGTCAAGGTGCAGGTCCGGCTTTCCATGGCGAATGCAGTCAACAACAGGTTGTCGCAAACCGCGTTGATCAGGCGGGGCATGCCCTGTGTTCTGTGGTGTATTTCTTCCATCACCTCGGGGGCGATGATGTTCTGTTCGGCCAAGCCGGCGTACGCGCAACGAGTGTTGATATACGCGAGGGTCTCGTTTAGCTCAAAACCGCGCAAGGCACAGCGCAAAGCAATCCTCTGTTTCAGTTGGCGGTATGCCGGATCTTCCAGTTTGTGGTCCAGTTCCTGCTGGCCCGCGAGAATGATCTGCAGCAATTTGCCACGGCGGGTCTCCAGGTTGCCCAGCAGCCTGATTTCTTCCAGCACATCCCAATCGAGATTATGGGCCTCGTCCACGATGAGCACGGTAGTCCTGCCGGCAGTCGCGCGCTCCATCAGCAGGTGGTTCAGAGAGAGCAGAACCTCCGTTTTGGACAGCCGGTTGCAGTGTAAATCCAGATCGTAGGCCATCATCTCGAAGAACTGTTCGACGGTCAGGCGGGAGTTGAACAGGGATGCAAAGGCGACCCGCTGCGCACTCAGATAATCGCGCAGGCACTCCAGCATGGTGGTTTTTCCGGTGCCCACCTCGCCGGTAAGCACGATGAAGCCCTTGCGGGTTTGCACTCCGTAAATCAGATTGGCCAACGCTTCTTCATGCTGCGCGCTCCGGAACAGAAACGAGGGATCGGGGCTCATGTCGAACGGGTTATTCGAGAAGCCGAAAAAAGCGGTGTACATAAGGCGCAGCGGCCGACCTGAACAGCTAGAATCTTAGCATGGAACCGCTCGGCGGCTCACTAGAGCCGTCGCGCTCGCGCCTGGTAGGCCGCTGATGAAGCATTAGCCACGAAGGAACACGCATAAACACAAGGGGAAAACAAAAAACTTATTTGTGCTGACTGGCGTGAATTCGTGGCCAAGCGGTTTCTTTTGAGCCTGCTAGTCTAGGACTGCGCCGGAGGCATATGCGCGGGCGGCGGTTGGCCGGCCGGGGCGGCTTTTCCGGCGGCCTTAACCGGGCTGATCAGAATGTGCGCGTTGCGGCCTTCCAAGCGGGGCATGCCCTCGACCGAGCCATACGCCGTCAGGTCGCCGGCAAAACGCATCAGCAGTTTCTTGCCTAAATCGGCGTGAGCAATTTCGCGCCCGCGGAACTGCACGACCGCTTTGACCCGGTTCCCATCCTGCAGGAAGCGAATCGCGTGCTTCATCTTGAAATCGTAATCGTGGTCGTCGGTGTTGGGGCGGAATTTCAGTTCCTTCACCAGCACGACATGCTGCTTCTTCTTGGCGTCGTGCTGCTTTTTCTTCTGGTCGTACTGATAATGGCCGAAGTCGACGGCCTTCGCCACGGGAGGCACTGCCGTGGGCGCAATCAGCACCAGATCGAGGCCCAATTCCTGGGCCTTGCGCAGGGCCACCGACGTTGGCATGATCTCGCTGGTGTTGTCGGGGAACACCGCGCGTACCTCGCGCGCGCGGATGAACTCGTTCACATTCTCTCTTCGGTTTTGCCTGCGAGGGGGGAAATTTCTTGGATACATTCGTTATGGGTGATTAGGGGATTCGTGGCCAATGGAAGGCCCCGCAGTCGGGCGTTCGAAATCGCCTGACGCGAGCGGCGGGTTGTGAGAAGAAAGATGCAAGCGCAAATAACGTCAGTCCTAGTGTACACCAAAACCGGCCATGGAAGTGTAAAAAGGGTGCGTACGCCACGCACAAGCACTCTATTTTTCCGAGGTTGCCGAGACGCGCAGTGGCAGCGGTGGCGCGCGGCGCGCTGAAACCACCCGATTGGCGCGATCTGAAAGGCCTTCTCTTCCATGGAATCTCGCACGTCGGCAATCGCGACATCCGGCTCAACACCATCGCCACCCCGGTAACCCGCTCCCGGCTAGGTCCGGCGATTCGGCGTGGTTCTGAAAACATCGCTGCGTCTCCGTAACCGCCTTCTCCTGGTGACCGCTCAACGGGCGACGGCGGCTTGGTAGAGTTCCGCAGCGGCTGCCCAGTAGATGGGGCCGGCGTGCGGCTTGATCCAGGGCTCGAAGACCAGCGCATATTGCTCCAGGTTGGTGGCCGTCCGGGCGTGCAATCCTCTGATGCCGCTGCCAAACACTTTTTGCAGGATCGTCTCCCCGCTGGGCTCACGTAAAATGCGCACCTCGATGGACAGACTCAGGTTGTCGCCGGCCTGGGCCACGCAGGCGGATGCCGGCTGAAGCTCGATCCGCAGTAGGGCGTCCGCGTCCGAGGGCTCGCCCACCAGCTCCACCAGGTGGCGGCCGGAGGATTGCGCGTAGGCGCCGAATGCGCGGAGAAACTGCTCGGGGAGGTGGAACGCATCCACCGCCCGCGTCACCTCCTCGCGGGTGCCGAAGCAGGAACTGGTCAGCTTGATGGGCGACCACCTGACGTCGAGCGCCATCTTCGGCCGGGGCGGCGCCGGGAGCAGTTTCAAAACCGGCTCGTGATTGCCGTGACCCGCCGGAGAGAACAGCGCCAGGACGTAAGCGGTGGCTCCCTCGTGGTCGCGTGCAGCGGCGTTGGCGCCGCGCCCCAGCAACAGCTCGACGGTCGCCGCGTGGCCGTGCTGTGCAGCCAGCATGAGCGGGGTTCGGCCGTTCGTGTCGACGGCCTCCAGGTTGGCGCCGTCGTCCAGGAACGCCTTGACCTGACCATTGCGCCCGCGCTCCGCGGCTTGCAGGAGATCCCCGGAAAAATCCTGGTCCTGGCCGAGCAGGGCAGAGGCGATCAAAAGAACCAGTGCGAAAAATCGCATATCTTCACACTACACCGCTGCGGCGTGCTCCACGGTGCCCAGACGCAGTCACCGGCCATCGAGTTTTTTCCTCTCCCGCGTTGCCAGTCACTTACCGCGCATTCACCCCGCCAAACGCGCCTCACGCCGCGTACAGTTGAATCGGGTAGAGGGAGCGCGGCCCGCAGCGCAGCCCCGCCAAGAAATTTTTACAGCCACGATGTTTGCCCGTGCAGAGCGGGAAGTATCCATGAAGACGGTTCAGCAAGTGTTTATCTGCGCCCTGCTGGCGGCGGTGACCGCGTTCGTAGTTGCGGCAACGATCTTCGTGCGAGCCGCCACCGCCACGGTTGCGGCGGTTCCGGCCGAGATCCGCCTGACGCGCGCCGCGCTCCTTCGGGAAGCCGGCGCGGCGCGCCAGGATCTCACGCGCCAGGTTGCCGCGGCGCGCGTCGCCGCACTGGCGCTTTCCGACCGGCAGGCTACCGCGTTCCGCACCGGCATTCTGGCGCAAACCGCCGGTTTCGGCGACGCCACCAGCCGCCAGATCGGCCATACGCTGTCGGAAATCGATATCGCCTTCGCCACGGTGCCCTCGCTCGAACGCGATCTCCGGCCCACCCTCCGCCATTCCGCCGCCATCGCCGCGCAGATCGACGATTCCCTCCCCATGTTCCTCGATTGCGACCACAACCCCGATTGCGTTTTCAACCGCTACGTGGGTGTCTCCCGTGGCATCGAAACCGCCGCCCTCGACGTCTCCGGCATGAGCCGCGATTTCCGCCGCGACTGGCCGGCCTATCTCAAGACCTGGCAGGATATCGGCGTCCAGACCGACGGCTTCGTCGCCAACATGAATCGCCTCACCCAGCCGCACTGGTACGACCGGCTGATCGGCTACGGCCTCAATGGCGCCGTCATCTATCGCAGCTTGAATCCGGTAGGAGTCGCCGTCACCGGCGCCCAGATCCTGTCCTCGCGTCCGTAGACCTTATGAATACTCCGCGCACAATCCGCGACAACAGGAGACCGGTGCGATGAGCGTCCCTCCCGGCACCGGCCCGCGCAAGGCCGGTCCCGCAGCCTACGAGCTCATCAAGCGGTTCGAGAGTCTCCAACTCCGCGCCTATCTCTGCCCCGCCGGCGTCTGGACCATCGGCTGGGGGCACACTGCCGGCGTGAAGCCCGGCGACATCGTGAATGAAGAACAGGCCGAGGCATTGCTGGCTGGCGATATCGCGCCGCTCGAGCGCGACCTGCCCCAAATCCTGCACGCGCCGCTTACCCAGGGGCAGTTCGACGCCCTGACTTCCTTGTGCTTCAACCTCAGAGGGGGCGCGCTGGCCCTCCCCTCCATCGCGCCCAAATTGGTGGCTCGGCTCAACGCCGGCGATCCGGCCGGCGCCGCCGATGAGTTGCTCGACATCGACAAGGCCAACGGCCATGTGCTCCCCGGCCTCACCCGCCGCCGCCAGGCCGAACGCCAGGTCTTCCTTTCGTAGGCGGCGCAGGCGGCAGCGCTATTTATGCGCCGGCGGAATCAGGGATTTCGTTTCGCGGTTCCAGGTATGGAACTCTGTCACGAGGCCTTTTGTTTCCGCGTGGATTCCGTCATAAGTTTGCCGACCTATCGTCACGCCAGGGGCCTTGCCGGCCGCACCGACGTCGAAAGCTCCTAGCAGGCTGCTGAAAAGTGGCATCTGAGTTTGTCCGGGTAAGGTTTTTCAATTTCGTTCTACCTGAGTTGGCCTGAGATGCGCCGATCTGGTCTTGCGGTGATCGCTTTTTCGGGTGCTGGGTA
>JBEKXZ010000019.1:0-84694 GCA_049511495.1 Bryobacteraceae bacterium
TCATCATCCGCTCCATTTCCGCGGCGGAGACCGTCTCTGGGATTCTCAACTTCCACGATCCCCCCGCTGCCACGAACCGGACAACTCACGTGCTAATTGGACCGGACAATTCACATGCTAGCGACAGAGCGATTCCGCTCAGGTGGCCGCCCGCCAGTCCAGTGGTAGAATGTATGCACATTCCGATGCCCGAACAGGAGCGTCCGCCAGCCGAGGTCCTTCTCGATCAGGGCCCGGCGTGCCACTGGATCGTGAACAGCGAGAGTGTCTTCGAGCAGGTCTATGGCGACACCATGCCGGTTTTCGGCAAGCCCACCGCGGAAGTGGCCGGCCAGCCCGCTGCCAGCGTACTGAAGCCTGACGTCCTGCCAACCTGGCAGGAACGGTTCAGCCGGGCGCTTTCCGGCGAGTCCCTGTCGTTCCGCGAGGAGCGGGACGGTCGAGTCTGGTTTATCGCGGTTTTTCCCCTGCGCCTGAAGGCCGGCACGGCGCACGCCGGCTGCGTGGTGCGGGAAATCACACTCCTAGCCAGGGCCGATCACGAGCTGCGCCGCACCGTGCTCGGCGCGCTGAAGGCGCAGGAGACTCAGCGCACCAGGACTGCCCAGTTCCTGCACAACGTGGTGGGCCAGAACCTAGCCGCGTTGGGACTCCGGCTCGACTTGGTCAGGATGGACCTGAATGGCGCATCGAACGCCGCGCGCGAGCGCCTGGCGGAGATCCAGACTGTGCTCGAATCCGTCATGGAGCAGGTCCGCAACTTCAGCTATGAACTCAACCCGTCCGCGGTGGAGCGTGTTGGCTTGCGCTCGGCGCTCGACCGGCTCGGCACCCGCGTCCGGGAACATTTCCACGGCAGCGTGCGCGTCGACATGGACTCGCCCGTTGCCATCCAGCCGCATGCCGCGTTGGCGCTGTACCGGATCGCCGAGGAGGCCGTGGAAAATGCGGCGCACCACTCCGGGTGCTCTTTGATCGAAATCGCGGTACAGCCCGCCGGTCGCGGCGCCTGGATGGAAGTTCGCGATAACGGCGGAGGCTTCGATCCGGGGGATTTGCAGGAAATGGGGAGAGGGTTGGGGCTCCTCAGCATGGAGCATCATGCCGCCGAGGCCGGTTTGCGTCTGTCGATTTCCAGCAGCCGCCAGTCCGGAACCGTCGTGCGGGCGGTAGTGCCGGTGACAGAGGAGAGACCACCATGTTAGATGTTGTTCTCGTCGATGACCACAAGTTGGTGCGCGATGGCATCAAGGGCATCCTCGAGCGGGGCTCTGAGTTCCGCGTGGTGGGCGAGGCCGAAAGCGGCGCCGACGCCGTGAATCTGTGTAAGAAAACCCAGCCGCACATCGCCTTGATGGATATCGGGCTGCCTGGCATGAACGGCATCGAGGCCACCACCGAGATGCTGCGCCACTGTCCCACCGTCAAAGTCATCATCCTGTCGATGTATGACGACGAGAACTCCGTCGTCAGCGCCATCCGCAGCGGCGCGCGCGCTTTCGTCCTCAAGAAGGCGTCTTCCACCGAACTGCTCGACGCGTTGCGCACGGTGGCCCGCGGCGGTTCCTATCTGAGCTCGCAGGTGTCCGACCGTCTGCTGGCCCGCATTCAGCGTGGCGATCTGAATACCCATGACCGCAGCCCGCTCGAATCTCTTTCCCCGCGCGAGTTGCAGGTGCTGCGCCTGGTGGCCGAGGGCAAAACCAGCAAGGACATCGCGGTCTTGCTCGACCTCGGCTTGCAGACCGTCCGCAGCTATCGCAAAACCATGATGAAGAAGCTCGGCGTCAACAACGTGGCCGGGCTCACGCAGCTCGCACTCGCCGCCGGCCTGGCTCACTGGAACACCAACGACGCAAACCCCGCGGTCTAAAATCGCCCGCGCAGCCGGGCAGCCCGGCTGGGGCCAATACGCCAGTCGCCCCAGCCACCGTGCGCAGAATCCTGAGAGCATTGCCATCCCGGAGCAACGTAATCATTACCATGTTCCGGTTGTTCCAACCCCGCGTCCGGCACCCTCTCTATCCGTCCGTCAGGGCCACGCCGGCGATGTCGTCCTCCGGGCATCCCACAGCGGTGTCGGGGACGTTCCAACAACTCGCCCACGCCGCGTTGCGCCGCGTCCAACCGCGCCGCGCGGTTTTTGTGCTGCAGAATGAAGGCGATCCGCTGCTCACGGACGCCCAGCGCGATGAGTTGTGGGAGCTGTTCCGGGTGCCCGTCTACGTCCTGCTGCTGGATGCTGACAACAGGGTCTACGCTTACGAATGCGAGGCGCACCAAGGCCTGCACTTACCGCGGGACATCGGCCCCCATGGAGCTCCGTCTAGTATCGAAACCTCGCCTTGCGGTTGTGGCCGCGCCGGTCCGCGTCTGCGCTACCCTCATGCGCCCCACGCCGGTCTGGCTGTGGCCGGCTGAAACCGAACGCGTGAGACCCTCACCGCGCAGCGCTGCCAGGCTGGGCCCGAGCCCGAGTAGCAGGCGCTTCGGTGCCTCGATCGGCGGACATGGCTGCGGTACCGTAGCCGGTGGCGAGAGCTTCCGGATCGACCTCGGGCACAGACGATGATGGGAGCGATGAAGGCGGCGCTGGGCAATTCGTGCCCACACCGCGCGCAGTTCTGTCCCAAGTAAGTGCGCGGTCGCGGTGCCAGGCGGGCGCCACACCGCTAATGGGAAGGAGGGTACCCGATGTACGCCCGTCAGCTTCGCGGGCCGGACGGTTCGGTGCGGCCGGACAAGGGCTCGACGGCGCCGGACCCGCAGACGGCAACACCGGTTTGCGTGAGGGCAGTCAGGAAGCCTACCAGCAGGTTATAGAACACCTGTTCGGTAAGCGGCTGGTTGCCCGGCAGGCGGAAGGTGACGGGTAGTTCCTTGGCGATGCCAAGGCGCACCGCGTCGGTGCGAAGGCGGCCACTGCGGTCGCGCTTGTTGCCAACGCTGAGCGGCGTCTGCATCACGGCTCCGGTGCGGCCATCCACGTAAAACTGGCAGCGCGAAAACCAGCCGAGATTGGCGCGATGGCTGGCGTCGAACAACAGCAGGGGCGCCTGGCGGCCGGGGGCCGTGAGTTCGAGACTGATGGTTCGCGCGCCGTCGCGTGCACGGACTTCGAACCCCGCCTGCCGCGCGATGGTGGAGACCATCTCCGGCTGGAGTTCCATGTAAATCAGCTTGTGCTGTCCGGCTTGCAATACCTGCATGACGAAGGGACATTGTATCGCAGCCGGACGAGCGCCCGCCGCCTTAGCCGGTTATTTCACAAAAACGGTTTCGCATTCCTGGCGGCGGACGGCCCGCGCACGATTGGTCCGGAACGTGCCCTGTTCTGTTGCACCACGCCGGTAGAATCAGCGTAAGTCATTGAAGCCGGTGAGGCTGGGAGGGGATCCCATGGCAAGTGTTGAGGGCAGGATGGGGGAAATGGCGCAGACGTTCCCCCCTGCACGCGGGTATCGTACCGGGGAATTTCGCGCTATTGGGCAACCGCAACGCACTACGGTTCAGAGAGCTGGTTCGGTCTCGGCAAAGCCCAAGAAGCTCAGTTGCAAGACATGTTCCGGCCAACCATGCGTAGGGCGTTGCCGCTTCTAAGCGAAGCGCACGGAAACAGTTTGGCCGCCGATGAACACCGATGGAAAAGCTCGGATTCGTTTATCTGCGCTCATCCGTGGCTTTCGATCTTAAGGCGAACCAGGCGCCGAGAAGCGCCAGCCATGAGCCCAGCACGAGGTATATGGCGGTCTGTACGCCGACGCCGGGCGCGAAGCGAAAGCTGCTGAACACGTACCCTTTGAGCAGCACGGCGGCCACCACCAGGTTCCACAGGAAGAAGAGTAGGGACCGGTCGCGAGTTATGGCGAGCAGCACCGTGACCAACCCGAAGAGGGAAGCGGCGAGCAGGACCCACGCCAGAGTGGCGCCGCTCCACGGCAACATATCGAGATGGAGCGAGGCAGCACCGGAAACGAGCGCCAGGGCGGACACCAGCAACAGGAACAACTCGAGCAAACCGTGGTACAGATAACTGAACACGCGCAACAGGGTTTTGACGGCTCCCACGCTGTAACCTCCCGGCAAACGGAACGGCTATTCTAACGCATCCGCGCGCTGGCACATTCGCGGGCATATTGACCCTTCACTTTCAGACGGTTAGAATCGCAGTAGGGGCAGTGTAACAGGGCAGCATGAGCCAAACCGAGCCGCTCAAATCCCGGCATCGCGAAATCCTGAATGCGATCGTGCGCAATTACATCGAAACCGGCGAGCCGGTCGGGTCGCACAGCATTTCGCGGAGCCGCCATCAGAACCTGAGCCCGGCCTCGATTCGCAACGTGATGGCGGACTTGGCCGATGAGGGCTACCTTTCGCAGCCCCACACCTCCGCCGGCCGCGTGCCCACGGAGAAGGCCTTCCGCTTTTACGTTGGTTCGCTGGTGGCGTCGCGGCTGGCGCTGGCCGAAGCGGAGCGGCTGCACGAGGAATTCCGCGCGCTGCCTACGGTGGCCGCCGGCGTGGAGCGGTCCAGCCAAATCCTTACCGAGTTGACGCGCAATGTGGGCATCGTCGCCGCCCTTCCGGCGCTGGCGCAGGAGCTGGACCAGATCGAGCTGCTGCCCCTCGCTGACCGGCGCGTGCTGATGATCCTGGTGACGCGCGACCAGATGGTGCGCAACCGGGTGGTGACGCTGGAAGATCCGATCCGGCCCGACGAGCTGCTTTCGATCCGCAATTACGTCAACCGTAATTTCAGCGGCTGGCGGTTGGGAGATGCGCGCCGCGAGTTGCTGCGCCGCTTGCTGGAAGAGAAGGCGCTCTACGACGCCGTGATGGGCAAGTTGCAGGTGCTGTGCAGCAAGGGATTGCTGGATATGGACACTTCGCCCGAAGTGCACATGGAGGGCGCCTCGAATCTGCTGGGCCTGGATCTGCACCTGACGCGCGAGAAGCTGCGCGAGCTGCTGCGGGCGCTCGAGGAGAAGCAGCGGCTGATCGACCTGCTGGACCGTTTCCTGGAGCTACCGCCGGGCGAGCTGGAAGTGCGCGTGGGCCTGGAGGAGGCGCATCCGGCGATGAAAGACCTGGCGTTGATCGGCATGAGCGTGCGGCTGGCCAGCGGTTTGCCGGCCAAGGTGGCGGTGCTGGGCCCGATGCGGATGCGGTACGAACGCGTGATGGCGGCCGTGATCCAGACCAGCCGGGCGCTGGAAAGTGCGCAGTTCTAAGCACGGCCACGGCGGGCGCTGGCGCGGCTTTGGTAAGCTGAAAGCAGTGGATACTCCAAACCCCGAACCCAACGTTTCCGAGGTGTCCGAAGACGAAAATCTGCCGGTGGAGACCGCCGAGGGGCGGCTGGCGGCACTCACCGCGGACCGCGACCAACTCGCCGGCGACAAGGCCGGGCTGGAGGACCGGCTGCTGCGCCTCCGCGCCGAGTTCGACAACGCGCGCCGGCGGGCGGAGCGTGAGCGCTCCGAGTTTCTGCAGTTTGCGGCGATGGACCTGATCAAGGAACTGCTGCCGGTGGTGGACGATTTCGAGCGCGCATTGAAGGTGGAAACCGCCGACCGCGATTACGCCAAAGGCGTCGAGCTGATTTATCAGCGGCTGGTCGAAACGCTCAAGAAAATCGGCCTGGAGCCGATTGATACAACGGGGCAACGGTTCGATCCGAATCTGCACCAGGCGGTCGACCGCGTGGAAACCGAAGAGGCGGACGACATGGCGATCCTGAGCGAATACCAGCGCGGCTACAATTTTAAGGGCAAGCTCCTGCGGCCGGCCATGGTGAAAGTTGCGGTGCGGCCATAACCAATTCAAATCCAGTGTCCAAGCGAGATTATTACGAGATTCTCGGTCTCGGCCGGGATGCCGGGGAACAAGATATCAAGAGCGCTTACCGCAAGCTGGCGCTCAAGTATCACCCGGACCGCAACCCGGACAATCCGGCCGCTGAGGACCGGTTCAAAGAAGCTTCCGAGGCTTACAGCGTATTGAGCGACGCGCAGAAGCGGGCCGCTTACGACCGCTTCGGCCACGCCGGCTTGCAGGGCGCGGCGGGCGGCGGTTTCGATCCCAGCCAGTTCTCCGATTTCAGCGACATCCTGGGCAACTTCTTCGGTTTCGGCGACCTGTTTGGCTCCGGCGGCGGCCGGCGCTCGCGCGCGCAGCGCGGCGAAGACGTGCGCTACGATCTGGAAATCGCGTTTGAAGAAGCGCTCTTCGGGATGAGCGCCGATATCCAGGTGCCGCGCATGGAGGCGTGCGAGCACTGCCACGGCTCGGGCGCGGAGCCCGGCAGCGGGCCCACCACCTGCCCCACCTGCCACGGCCGCGGCGAAATCCTCTACCAGCAGGGCTTCCTCAGCGTTCGCCGCACATGTTCCACCTGCGGCGGCTCCGGCCAGATTATTCGCAGCGCCTGCCAGGAATGCCGCGGCCAGGGCTACCGGCAGGCGAAGCGCAAACTGAAGATCAACATTCCCGCCGGCGTGGATGACGGCACGCGGCTGCGCCTTTCCGGGGAAGGCCAGCCCGGCGCGCAGGGCGGCCCTCCGGGCGATCTGTACGTGTTCCTCAAGGTGCGCGAGCACGCTTTCTTCGAGCGCCACGAACACGACCTGCACTGCACGATTCCGCTCAACGTGTCGCAGGCCGCGCTGGGCTGCGAAATCGACATACCCACGTTTGAAGGACCGCACCGGCTGAAGATTCCGGAAGGCACGCAGAGCGGCGCGCAATTCAAGCTGCGCCACAAGGGAGTCGCGATGTTGAACGGCGGTGGCCGCGGCGATCTCATCGTCCATATCGACGTGAAGGTGCCGACGCGCCTGAACCGCGACCAGCGCCGCCTGCTGGAGCTGCTGCGCGACAGTCTGCCGGTGAACAATACACCATCGGAAAAAGGCCTGTTCGACAAGGTGAAGGACTACTTCGTGTAAGCCAGGATGGCCGAGATTACCTCGATTTACAGCGTGCATCCCAGTGTTGCGTTCGTGACGAACTGGCGGGAAAGCCTCAAAGAGAAGACCGGGCGCTCGCTCGGCGCGTGGCTGACGCTGGTGAAAGCATCCGGACCGCAGGGCGAGAAGGAGCGCATCGCCTGGCTCAAGCGGGAGCACCGGCTGGGCACCAATTCGGCAATCTGGATTGCGCAGCGCGCCTCAGGCAAGGACGCGGACATGGACAGCCCGGAAGCCTATCTTAAGGCCGCGGAACGATATATCAATACCATGTTTCGCGGGCCATATTCGCCGTTGCGGCCTCTGTATGACGAGTTGCTCCGGCTGGGACTCAGCCTGGGCGAAGACGTGAAGGCGTGTCCCTGCAAAACCATGGTGCCGCTGTATCGCAACCACGTTTTCGCCCAAATCAAGCCGGCCACGCGAACGCGTATCGATTTCGGCTTCGCCCTGAGCGCGCGCAAAGGCGGAGGCCGGCTGACCGAAACCGGCGGCTACGCGAAGAAGGACCGCATCACGCATCGCATCGGCATCGAATCTCTCGGCCAGATCGACGCCGAGGTCGAGCGATGGCTGAAAGTGGCATACGACGAAGACGTGGACTGAGAGAGCGCGGGTCATGGCGTGCTCTCGCTTGCGCCCCGGGATCACTACGGCGAATCCGCCCGTGCGGAGGGACCACTGCCGTTTCTCAGCACGAACGCCAGGTCCTCGAGAACGGCAGCCGGCAAGGAAAGGCGGCGCAGTTTTTCGACGGTCAGCTCCACGTCGTAGGCGGCCGATCCCAGCGTGATCTTGCCATCCTGCCAAATCGCGTAGCAGGCCTCGGCCCGGCCATGCTTTGGCTGCCCGACACTGCCGGGATTGACGATCAGGCGTGTTTTCAGAAGACGGCGGAAGGGCATATGGGTGTGGCCGACGAGTTCTATGTCGATGCCCGACCCGGCTTCGTCGGCCAGCCACAGAGGCGACTCTTCCGGGCGATATTCGAACAGTGGATCGGGCGGCGTTCCGTGACACAGGGAAAACTGGCATTCCTCCACGGAAGCCGTGGCCTGCAACGGAAGATTGCGCAGGTATTGCCGGTGTTCTTCGTTGAGTACGGATAGCGTGTAGCGCCGGGTCTCTGCCGCCATGACACGAAAGCGCGCGGAACATCGCGGGTCTTCATCGAAGCCCACTGAGTGATCGTGATTGCCGCGCACGACGATAGCGGCCTTCTCGCGCACGAACTCGATGACTTCCGCGGGATTTGGCCCGTAATTCACCAGGTCGCCCAGCACCCAGAGTTGATCGAAATCGGACGGCAGGGCGCGCATGGCCTCGAGGTTTGCGTGAAGATCCGAGATGATCAGCACTCGCACTTGTCGCCGCTCCAACTGCTACACGAGGTGATTTGGATATTATTGCAGCATCCAGCCGTTTGCTGTATTCTCTGATTAGGCGGTGGAGTTCGCCAAACCGTCGCTCCCAAGCGGCCAATGACTCCTATAGCGAAAATCGCTGTAGGGCTTCCTGGCCGAACCCCTGTACAGCAGAAACGGAACATCGGATACCGGTATGCAACAGGTCTGGTTTCAAGCAGCACTATGGCTCATACTGGCGTTGATCGCCACGCTGCTCTCGGTTTGGTTCAGGATCTCGACGGCGCTTTCGGAAATCGTAGTTGGCACGGTGGCGCAGCTCATCATCGGCGCCCTGATCGGCACCGAAGTGCTGGGAGCGAAGTCCGCCTGGGTTGGTTTTCTGGCTGGAACGGGAGCCATCGTCCTCACGTTTCTTGCGGGGGCCGAACTGGATCCCGGAATATTCCGGACGAAGTGGAAGGAAGCCTCGGTTGTCGGACTCGTCGGCTTTTTCTCGCCATTTCTGGGAGCCGCAGCCGTGGCGCATTTCTTGTTGGGGTGGTCCATCCCGGCAAGCTGGTTGGCCGGAGTGGCCCTGTCCACCACCTCAGTTGCCGTAGTGTACGCCGTCATGCTGGAACTTGGGCTTAACCGAACCGATTTTGGCAAAGGCATTCTCGCGGCTTGTTTTGTGAACGATCTCGGAACCGTGATCGCGCTGGGCCTGATTTTTGCCCCGTTTACGATGCGGACGCTGATCTTTGCCGTCGCGAGTGTAATTGTATTCGCGGCGCTGCCGTTTGTAACTCCGTGGTTCTTTCAGAAATACGGAGGCCGCGTTTCGGAACTCGAAGCAAAGTACATTCTGTTTCTTCTGTTCGGGATGGGCGGCCTGGCGGCCTGGGCGGGTAGCGAGGCCGTGCTGCCGGCGTACATTATCGGGATGGTGCTGGCTGGAACCGTGGGAAAGGATCAAGTGCTGATCCGGCGTCTGCGAACCTTGACGTTCGGCCTTCTCACACCGTTCTATTTCATTCGCGCCGGATCGCTAGTCTCCGTGCCGGCGCTCTTAGCGACACCGCTCGCCTTTCTGGCGCTGTTCGTGGCCAAGATGGTGAGCAAGATGGTTCCGCTGGTTCCAACCGTGAGAGCGTTCGATTATGAAGGTCACCAAGGTCTCTACTACTCTCTGATGATGTCCACGGGACTGACGTTCGGCACTATCTCGGCCCTGTTCGGTCTCAATCATCGGATAATCACTGCTGCGCAGTATTCGTATCTGGTGGCGACCGTGATCGCCAGCGCCGTAATACCGACGGCGATCGCAAACGCTTATTTCATGCCGAAGCACCTGCTGCCCAAATCGGAGAGGGCCGTTCGGCCGGTAGTTATAATGGCTGAAAACGCCGGTAAGTAATATGATCGAGCAAATTCTGATTGCGCACGACGGGTCCGATAGCGCGAGAAAAGCATTCGATTTCGCCCTCGAACTCACGGCGCGCGTTGGCGCGCGCCTTCGCATGATTTGCGTGGAGGAGGAGGTTCCCCGCCACGCCGAGGTGATCGACGAACTTCGCGAAGAGATGGATCGCGCCGACAGCTACTTCGGGCAGCTTGCCGAGCGCTGCCGGGCGCGCGCGGCGAGCCATTCGGTGGATCTCGAGACCGTGATTGTGCCCGGACATGCCGTCCAGGTAATTGGCGATTTCGTCCAGCAGAATGGCATCGATCTGCTGGTCATCGGCTTCACGGGACATTCCCGGATTTACGAACATATTTGGGGTGGCACGGCTCACAACCTGACCGGCACCGTACGTTGCAATGTGCTCGTGGTCAAGTAGCGGGCAGCCTGGCAGATTGAATGGAATCGCACCTTCCTTTCGTAGGGATGGCGAGGGAGATAGGGCGCCTGAGTCTGGCGTTCGGCGCCGGCGATCCGGTCCTACTGCTGGGGCCGCAGGGGAGCGGCAAGACCAGGCTCATCAAAGAAGCGCTCCGTTCGCACAAGAACGTGCTGTACATCGCCTGGAAGCCTACTCTGCATGATCTGCTGGCAGCCATGGCGCGCGCGCTGATCGCTGCACACCATGCAGATTTTCTCCGCCGCGCTGCGTTGACCTCCGGGCCCGGCGCGGATCCGGAAGCCTGGCTTGCGGTTCAAACCAGTATTCACCTCAAAGGGCTCCTATGGACGGCGGTGGAAAGTTCATCGGTGACGATGACGTTGGATGGGATTGCGGGCGCCGGTTTCCCTGCTTACCGTTTCTTCCAGCGAATCTCGCATACGCCCGGCATGGCTCTGTTTGCCGCATCGCGGGACGCCTTCAGTTTGGGAGCACTGGCACGGCTGTTCTGGAATCCGGCGCGGGTGCTGAATGTCCCGCCGCTCCCTGAGCGGAACGCCAAGCAACTGTTCGAAGTCGCCGCCGGCCATTTCAAGCTGCGCCACCTGCACCTCGCGGAGTTTCGTGATAAGGTGCTGGAGAGCGCCCGCGGGAACCCAGGGCAGATTATTGAGATGTGCCGGCTGGCCACCCAGCCGCAATACCATGCGGGCCGCTATATTAAGTTCTCTTCGCTCCGCATCGATACGGTCATGAAATTCGCACCGTAGGGGCGGGATGTCGCTATCGGCGTGCTTCCGTCCGGCTGGCTTCGTTGCGGCTCTTCTGAATCTCCAGCGCCGCTGCGAAATCTTCCGCGAGCCGGCGGCAATCCAGGCGGCCTTCGGAAGCGATAGGAACCTGCCACGCGGAACCGCTGTTCAGACCCACTTGGAGAATATCTTTTCCACGATTTGATGTCAGACCGACGCTTAGAACAGCGTCACAGGGAGCATAGGAAGCGATGGTCCCGTATCGCGAATAGGATCCCCGCGACCGGTCCGTAATCCATAGCAGGCGCTTGCCGGTCAGCGCCAGCAAATCGCCGCCGATCGAGCGGCGGCGCGGCATCAGCCAGTTTCTGGACCTCACCTCTCTAGGTGGTTGGAAGACCTGCATCAGAACGCCTTCTCCGGCGTCCAGTTCCAGCGCTAAGGCGTTGCCGAATTTGATGTCGAGGTTGTCCCTGATGTGAACCTCTGAAGTTTCGCGTGGCTGGCCGCCTCGCAGCAACTTCTCGCGGAAGCGGCGCATGAACCGAAGGACCGATGGGAAGCCGCGGGTATTGTAGCGGACGGTGTAATCGAAACCGGGTCCGGTGAAACGGAGCCACCCGTTCAGAAGCATATGCCCCGATTCGACCGAAGCGATCTGCTCCAGGGCACATCGGCGGAGCGGCTCCCCTGCGCTCGGGTGAGAAGCGATATGGAGCGCACCGTCCTTCAGAAGCAGGATGCGGGGCGGATACAACGGCCGCCCGAACCAATCGTGATCGCCGCGTGGCAAGAAGAGACCCGTATCGAAGTTGTCCAGAGAAGCTGGCAATTCAAAGTCGGGTGGGCAATCGCTCTTCGAGTGAAGCTCGAACGCCACGATGTAACGCCGGGAATCAATTGCCGGCCGCTCTCCCATAACTTCCATGCAGCTTACGCGGCAGTACGCGGTGTGCTCTCCTGCGCCGTACTTTCCGGAGCGTCGGCGAGAGCCGCGAGATCGTCTCTTAGAGCCTGCTCGTCATCAACGCCGGTCTTGCTTGCCACCAGGCGGTCCAAGTGCGCCCGGTACGCATCGGCGTAGCTGTCAAACTTCTCCTGCAAGTCGGTGAAGGTCTTGCGTACCCAGGACTGCAGCACGCGCGCATAGATCCCAACTGCGTCGGCGATCCGTTTCCCGCCTTGGGACGCGATCCGCCGCTCCACTCGCGCGGCCGCCCACCGGCGGCCCAACAATGAGGCCATCTTGCTCGGACCGGCATCGATTTCGAGGTTGCCCGAATCGAAGCGTGGCATGTTCTTCAGCACATCCAGTAACTCGTCCGGCTCAGGCCCGTTCTCGATCTCGAGCGCCAGGGCCGCTTTCGCGAGGGTGCGCCCGGCAATGCGCGCGGCCTCATGAATGGCGGATGCTATCTGCGCCGCTCTTTCCGCGGCAGCCTGTTCCAGTTTGTTCCTGATGATGTCTGCGCCGGTTGCGTGTGCGCCCGAGTCCCAAGCGTCGATCAGGCTGCCGGCGGCTGTCCGAATGAAGGCCTCGGCGCAATCGCGGAGCGCGTCAGCCATGTCGATCGACTCCGTTCGCGCCTCTGCAATCTTCCCGGCGGCCGTTCTGAGTTCCGTCTCCAATTCCCGTAATCTGGTTGGGTCACCCGCGATAGCGGGGCGCCCTCCGGATCCCGAGCGCTTGGTGCGGGCCTGGAGCGCGGCCTCGACACCCAGCCGAAGCGCGCCAATCTTCCGGTTCAGCGACTGCCGCGCCAGCTCCGCGTGACGATCATAGAGGGGAAGAATCTCGGTGTCGAGCCATTTTTCGAGGAGGTCGCTGTACTGGGCCTTGATGCTGACTGCGTGCACCGGCAACTCGTAGCCCAAATCCGACCGAATATGATCCGCTACGTATTGAAGGGCGCGATCCCGGTCCTCTTGCGCCAGCAGGTCCGCCTTGCTCAACAGCACGGAGGCGGCGATTCCAGCGTCGTAAAGCGCTTGAATGGTGGCCAGATCGTCTTGCGTCAGCGTGGACCCGGCATCGATCAAAACGACACCCAAATCGCATCGCGGCAGATACGCCTTGGTTTCGGCGGCGCCAGAAGTGGCCAGCGATCCCAGCCCCGGCGTGTCCACGTACACGATGCCTTCTTGCAGGCGCGGCGCCGGCAGTTCCACCACAATTCGCGTCACGTGCCGGATGTTGCCCGGATTACGCTGCTCGGTGACGAACTCGGCCAGCCGTTCGATGCCGAAGTGCTCCGGCTTCCGGTCGGCAAACCAAGCGGTGGCGCGCGCCTCGGGGCCGTAAGCCAGGCGCGTCGGAACGGCAGTGATCGGGTTAACCCCCACCGGCAGCAGATCCTGCCCGGCAATATGGTTCAGGAGAGACGACTTTCCGGAGCTGACCCTGCCGAAAACAGCGATCTCGAAGCTCTTCGACTCCAGGCGATCGATGATGGTTGCTAGCGCTGGCCGAAACTCAACCAGCCCGTGTTGGTTGATGGCTCGCTCGAGAGTCTTGACCAATGCGATATCGCCGCCCGCCTCTTCCAGGCGCTGCAACCGCTTCTCCAAGTCGGCGGATTGGCCCTGTGCGAGATACAATTCCAGCCTTGAAATGATGCCCTGCATCTCATCGACGAGCCCGGAAAGTTCCGTACTGGCGGCTGGAGCCACCTCTCCGTATCCCGCCATCCGCTTCGGACGGCATTCATCGAAGGCAATATCCACAAATCCGAGCGTCACTCGGATTGAGTGGACCGACCCGATATGCGGCTCGGGAATCGGAACACCCTGACTATCCAGAATGCGGACCAACTGGGCACGCATCCTTGCGATGTAGTCCTGCACGACCTTGGCTTGCGCTGGCGAGATGTCCGGTTTGAATTTAGGGAATGGGGACTTCGACTGCGAGGCGACGAGGGTCGCCTCAATTTCCGATAGCAGCTTGTCGGCGTACTGACAGCTCGTCAGGAGATGCCGCCGTTGCGAAGAATTCAGGTGACCGGGTTCCCGCGCGTCGTCCGGCGTGCTCACAACCAGGAGGTCCTCTCTGTAGGAGTCATCTTCCCCGGAGGGCGGTTGCGGCGAACTCCAACGCCTGAATCCATTATGTCCGAAGCCCGATAGGCGGGTCAACGCAGGCGATCGCGCCCGGGCAAAATCACAGCAGCGCCGGAAGACGCTATAATTTGATTGAGACCTTCGGTGATGGAGCCCGCCATCAACCGTCTCGGGCTCGGCTCGAGAACGATAGCTCCTACTCGTGAAGAGCTATGCTTCCGCGGACGCCAGCCATTCAGCCAGAGACAAACGGCACGGCGCTCATCCCGGACTTGAGCGAGCGGTCCACGGGCGCGCCCGGCAACTCATCGTTACCGCCAGCCCTTTGCTTGGCGGCGGACTTGGCGGCGCGGTACGAGATTTCGGCTCTTGCCGGCCTTCTTGCCAGCGTGCGAGCAGCAGCGGAACAGGACGAGATCAGCGTCGCCGTGCTGGGAAGATTCAAGGCCGGCAAGAGCAGTTTCCTGAACCATTTCATCGGACGCAACTTCCTTCCCGTCGGGGTTGTGCCGGTTACGGCCGTGGTCACGGAAATCCGCTATGGCGCCCGCGAAGTGGCGCGCGTTCATCACCGGGATGGCCGCGATCCCGAGGTTCCGCTCGACGAGATCGGCAGCTACATCTCTGAGAAGGAAAATCCGGAGAACGCTAAGCAAGTCGGCCTGATCACCGTGGAACTGCCGGAATTGCGGCGATTTTGCCACCTCAAGTTCGTCGACACGCCGGGTCTCGAAAGCGCGCTTTCTCACAATACGCAAACCTCGTTGGACTGGTTGCCGAATGTGGGCCTCGCGTTAGTGGCAGTGAGTGTGGACCCGCCCCTTTCGCAGGGCGACATCGATCTGCTGAAGAGCCTTTACCAGTACACGCCGAAGGTCGCCGTACTGCTCACCAAAGCCGACCTTCTCAGCCAGCGGGAGCTTGCGGAAGTGGTTTCGTTCGTACGCGCGCAGCTTGCCAGGAACTTCCGCGGAACGCCTCGAGTTTTCCCTTATTCCACGAAGCCCGGCTTTGAGCGCTTCCGTCAGTCGCTCGAAGCAGAATTGGCCGGCGGAACATTGGAGCGCTTCGCCGAAGAGCGTGAATCCATCCTCATCCGGAAGATGGACACCCTCTTGCGGGAATGCGGCGACTACCTGGCCCTGAGTCTCAAGTCGGCTGAAATGGTTCAGTCGGAGCGCCAGGCGCTGCAGCAGCACATCATCGGCGAGAAGGAAATCGTCGGCGAAGTGAAGTCGGCAATCCGGTTGGTGATACAACATGCCGCGGGCGGAACGCGGTCTAGCGTCAGTCAACGGCTCGAGACACACCAGAACGATCTGGAGCGCACACTGCTCGCAGCCTTCGAAAGCGAATTCCCGAAATGGACCAAGAGCCTTGGCGCGATGCTTCGCTCGTTCGAAGACTGGCTGGCGGACGGATTGCGCGACGAACTTACCGTGCTTTCCGTCCGCGAACGCAACTCGTTGCTGGCGCCCCTGCACAGAGTGCGGAAGCAGGCATTTCGCGCGCTGCAACAATTTCGGGATCGCCTGTCGGATCGCACCATGCGGGCATTCGGCGTGCCACTGCGAACCACGGAAACCGAAATCAGCGTCGTCGAGCCCAGCACACCCGATATCAGAGTCGGACGCGTGTTCGACAGAAACTGGGAACTGCTGTCGCCCATTCTTCCGGTGTGGCTGATCAAGGCCGTGGTTCGCCGGCATTTTGCGCGCACCATCGCTTATTTGATTTATCAGAACCTCAGCCGGCTCAGCGCGCAGTGGGAGGAGAGCGTCAATGGCGCGCTGTGGGGTGTCGAGAAGGAAGCCCGTCGGCGCCTGGATGAATTGATGGGCACGGTTGCGCGGCTGGTGGAGAGCGGCGGCAATGAACGGGCGCCGCAACTCCGCGCGGACCTGGAGCGGATCGAGACGGCGCGGAAATCCCTGGTTGCGGAGACCGCGAGCTGATGCGGTACCTGTTGGTATCGTTGTTCTTTCTTAGGTGGTCGTGATTCGCTTGGTTCATAGCCGCTCGGCAGCCGAGGCTTCCCATGCGAACGGTTAAGAAAGCGAACCTCCTGCGCCTGCATTTTGGCGAGAACGACCGGTATAATGGGAAGCCGAATACACGCGCATTGAGAGGCCGCCCATGGCCTGCGCTTAGATCGAATCAGCATCTTGAGACAACAGGCGAGTCACAGATAATAAGAATATGCCAGCTCAATTGAACAAATACAGCGCTCGCATCACGCAGCCGAGATCGCAGGGCGCCTCGCAGGCAATGCTTTATGCCACCGGTCTTCGCGAGGAAGACATGAGTAAGCCGCAGGTTGGCATCTCGAGCGTCTGGTATGAAGGCAACCCTTGTAACATGCACCTTCTCCAATTGGCCGAAAAGGTCAAGGAGGGTCTCACCGCCGTTGGCCTGGTGGGGATGCGGTTCAACACGATTGGCGTCAGCGACGGCATCGCAATGGGCACGGACGGCATGAGTTACTCCCTGCAGTCCCGCGACCTGATTGCGGATTCCATCGAAACCGTGATGGCCGCCCAATGGTACGACGCGAACGTCTCCATCCCGGGCTGCGACAAGAACATGCCGGGCTGCATCATGGCGATGGCCCGGCTCAACCGTCCGTCGCTGATGATTTATGGCGGGACCATCCGGGCCGGCTGCCGCAACGGAGAGAAGCTCGACGTCATCTCGGCATTTCAGAGTTACGGCGAGTACCTGGCTGGTAACATCGACGATACCGAGCGGCAGGAGATCGTCCGCCACTCGTGTCCGGGAGCCGGCGCGTGCGGAGGCATGTACACGGCCAATACCATGGCCTCGGCTATCGAGGCGCTCGGGATGTCCCTTCCATACAGTTCCTCGACGCCCGCCGAGGATCCCTTGAAACTGGCCGAGTGCGTTGCCGCGGGAGCCGCCATCAAGAACCTGCTGGAACTGGACATCAAGCCGCGCGACATCATGACCCGCGCGGCTTTCGAAAACGCCATGGTGCTGGTCTCCGCGCTGGGCGGATCGACCAACGCCGTGCTCCACCTGCTCGCTATCGCGCGGGCGGTTGGTGTGCCGCTGTCCATCGACGACTTCCAAAAGGTGAGTGACCGCGTGCCTCTGTTATCCGACTTCAAGCCGAGCGGCAAGTACGTAATGGAGGATCTGCACGGCGTCGGCGGCCTGCCTGCCGTGATGAAGATGCTTCTGGCGGAAGGGGCGCTGAATGGAGACTGTCTGACGGTGACCGGTAAGACGGTTGCGCAGAACCTGAAGGATCTGCCGGACCTCGCCGCAGGCCAGGAAATCGTGCACCCGCTCTCGAAGCCGATTAAACCGGTCGGCCACATTCAGATTCTGCGGGGCAATCTTGCGCCGGAGGGCGCCGTCGCCAAAATCACGGGCAAGGAGGGCCTTGAGTTCTCAGGTCCGGCGCGCGTGTACGACTCCGAGGAACTGATGCTGGCCGCGCTGGAGCGCCATGAGATACAGAAGGGCGACGTCATCGTGATTCGTTACGAAGGGCCCAAAGGCGGTCCGGGAATGCCCGAGATGCTCACGCCTACGTCGGCAATCGTGGGCGCGGGATTGGGCAAAGATGTCGCCTTGATCACGGATGGACGATTCTCGGGAGGGTCGCACGGTTTTATCGTCGGCCATGTAACACCCGAGGCGCAGGAGGGCGGCCCGATTGCGCTGGTCAGGAGTAATGACCGCATCACGATTGACGCCGCAAAGAACTCGCTCAACGTAGCTCTCTCGGACGAGGAGTTATCGGCCCGGCGCAAGAACTGGACGATGCCGGCTTATAAGGCCGATCGCGGCACACTGGCAAAGTATATTCGCCTCGTGAAAAGTGCGTCGCTCGGATGTGTTACGGACGAATAGCCGCGGCAGTAGGACAGGCGATCGTTGCTTGTCGCCTGTCGTCCGCTGGCAGCGACAGGCCACAGAGAGGCGATGGCCTGTCCTACCTTATCCCCCGATGGAGTACATGGGGCGCGGCGGGGGAATAAATCCCGCGCTATTGATTTCGTGGCCCGCCCACTTGCGCGCCACGTTGAGGCGAATGAGAGCGGCGATCTCCCGATCGTCCGCGCCGGATCGCATCATCGTTTTGACGTCGTCTTC
Source organism: Bryobacteraceae bacterium (assembly GCA_049511495.1). Lineage (GTDB taxonomy): Bacteria > Acidobacteriota > Terriglobia > Bryobacterales > Bryobacteraceae > Bog-375. Next base: position 18,090 of record JBEKXZ010000019.1, read on the forward strand.
CTCGATCGCAAACAGACAGTAACGCAGTTTGCCGTCGGCGGTGAGCCGCAGCCGGTTGCAGTTGCCGCAGAACGGGCGGCTGACGGAGGCAATGAAGCCCACTCTGCCGATGCCGTCGGCGAAGGCATACTCGGTGGCCGGCGCACGCGGGTCGGGAGCGGGCACCGGTTCGAGCGGCGCGATTTCGCGCGACAGCGTGGCGATGATTTCATCCGCGAGCAGCACCTTGCCGCGGTCCCAAAGATCCTGCGCGTCGAGTGGCATGAACTCGATGTAGCGCACCTCGAAGCCGCGCTCGCGGCCGAAGCGCGCCAGCGGAACGATGTCGGGCTCGATCAGGTTCTTCACCGCGACCACGTTCAATTTGATGGCCGTGAAACCGAGTTGCCGAGCCGCCTCCAGGCCGGCCAGCACCTTGCCGAGATCGTCGCGCCGCGCGATCTCGCGGAAGCGGCCGCGGTCGAGCGTGTCGAGGTGCACGTTCAGGCGCCGCAGACCGGCCTCGTGGAGTGGCCGGGCGAGCGCCTCCAGCAACACGCCGTTGGTGGTGAGAGCCAGGTCGCGCACATCCGGAATAGACGCCAGGCGCCGGATCAGCACCGGCAGGTCGCGCCGCACCAGCGGCTCGCCGCCGGTGACGCGGAGCTTGGTGATACCCAGCCCCACCGCGATGCGCGCGAAGCGCTCGATCTCTTCGAAATCGAGAATCTCGCGCCGCTCGACGAACTCTACGCCGGCCTCCGGCATGCAGTAGAAGCAGCGGATGTTGCAGCGGTCGGTGACGCTGAGGCGCAGACTATCGTGAACGCGGCCGAAGCCGTCGACCAACGGTGCGGCTTGCATGACCATGGACGCCCAGAAGGTATCTTGATTCTATCAGAGCTGCGGCACACATCCTCAGCCGCGGCGTTACCATGAGTATTCAATAGAGACACTGAGCTTATGCGGATCGCCAACGATGTCACGGAATTGATCGGCCACACGCCGCTGGTGCGTATCCGGCGGCTGTCGGCCGGCGCGGCGGGCGATCTGGTTGCCAAGCTGGAATTTTACAACCCGGCGCACAGTGTGAAGGATAGGATCGGCCTGTCGATGATCGAGGCCGCCGAGCAGGCCGGCTTGATCCATGCGGATACGATCCTCGTCGAACCGACTAGCGGCAATACCGGAATCGCGCTGGCCATGGTGTGCGCCGCACGCGGCTACAAGTGCGTTCTGACCATGCCGGATACCATGAGCAAGGAACGCCGCCAGTTGCTGCGGGCGTACGGAGCGGAGCTGATACTCACGCCGGGCGCGGAGGGCATGGCCGGCGCCATCCGCAAGGCCGAAGAGCTGGCCGCGACCGGCTCCCGCTACGTGATGCCGCAGCAGTTCAAGAATCCGGCCAACCCCGCCATCCACCGCCGCACCACGGCCGAGGAGATCTGGAACGATACCGACGGCAAGGCGGACATTTTGATCGCGGGCGTAGGGACCGGCGGCACCATTACGGGGGTGGGCGAGGCGATCAAGGCGCGCAAGCCGGCCTTTCGCTGCGTGGCCGTCGAGCCGGACGCGTCACCCGTTTTGTCGGGCGGCGCGAAAGGCCCGCACCCGATTCAGGGGATTGGCGCGGGGTTTGTTCCGGATGTTCTCAATCGCGAAGTCTACGATGAAATTATCCGCGTGAAAAACCATGATGCCATCGAGACCGCACGGCGCGCCGCGCGCGAAGAAGGGCTGCTGGTGGGGATCTCTTCCGGCGCCGCGCTGTGGGCCGGGGTGCGGGTGGCGCGCCGGCCGGAAAATGCGGGCAAGCTGATTGTCGCCATTATTCCGTCGTTCGGCGAGCGTTACCTCAGCACCTTGCTTTTCGCGGACCTGGCAATCTAGAGAGTTTCACAACCGCAGGGAGCAGTCTTGAAAGCACCCGAATCGAATTCCTCCTTCAGCCCGGCGGCGGTTGGCGATCCTCGACGCCAGTGGCTCCATTTCGCACTCCTCTTCGCCGCACTGGCGCTATTCTTCGCCTGGTACGAATCCATCGAGTTCCCGCGCTATCCGATTGGATTGCTGCCGGCTGTCGCCATTTATGCCTGCCTGATGATGGTGTTGATCCTGTGCCTGGCGCCGGGATTCGCCGTCTCGCGCCAATGGTTGTCGCAGCGCGTTCGCGGGCCTCTGGGCGCATTCGGCAGCGTGGCGGCATTCTCACTTCCGTATCTCGTTTACTGCGCCGGTACCGGCGATTTTCGCTGGTGGGCCTGTGCCAGACTGTTCGCCTTCGCGGCGCTTCCTTTCGGATTGTTTGCCGCGGTTCCGGTTCGCCATTCGGAGCGGATGAACTGGCAGGATGTGTTGATTCTGCTTTGGATTTTGACGCCGGTTCTGTTCGGCAAGATTGGTGGGATTTGGAACATCCCCGTGAATCTGGACTTCATGTCCCGGCTATTCCTGACTGCCGTTGGATCGTGGTCGTTCCTCATTATTCGGGGCTTGAGCGGCTCAGGGTATAACTTTCAGTTTTCGCGAGCGATTCTACTGGATTCCTTGATCTCCTTGGGTGGGTTCACGGTAATCGCGATCCCGCTCGGCTTCGCGCTCCGCTTTATTACATGGAATTCGCACTGGAGAGGCGCGCGAGCGTTCGCGTTCGACTATCTGACTCTCTTCCTTTTTGTCGCCATGGCCGAGGAATTGTTCTTTCGCGGCCTGCTGCAGAATCTGCTGGAAGGCTCTTTCCGGTCCCGCGAATTGGCCCAGGCCTGTGCTTCGATCCTATTCGGACTCTCCCACATTCGTCACGCACCGGCTCCGAACTGGCGCTACGCGATTTTGGCGGCCGTGGCGGGATGGTTCTATGGCTGGGCGTATCGAAAGCATCGAAGCCTGATGGCTTCCGCCACCACGCACGCCTTGGTCGACACGATCTGGCGAACGTGGTTCACGCTGCGATACGTCCTAACAACCGCATAAACCGCCCCCTGACGGCGAGCGGTTTCGTGATGCCTGCGACAGGAGCGGTTTAGTGCGCATCCTGACCCGGAGATTATATCCTAGTGTTTGCTATGCCAGTCGTCGTCTCCTTGCTCCGCTCCGTCAATGTTGGCGGCCACAACAAGATCAAGATGGACGCGTTGCGCGAGCTCTACGCATCCCTCAAACTGCGCAACCCGCAAACGTACGTGCAGAGCGGCAACGTGGTTTTCTTCGCCGAGGATCGGGATCTCGTCCCGCTGGCCCGGCGCATCGAGCTGGCCATCGAGCGCAGGTTCGGCATCCGCCCCGGCGTAATCCTTCGCACCGCTGCCGAGCTGCGCGATGTGGTTGCGAGAAACCCTTTCGCCTCACGCTCCGGCATCGAGCCCAGCAAGCTCCTGGTGACCTTCCTCGCCAGCCATCCCAGCGCCGAAGCGCGAAGCAAGCTCCACGCCCTCAAGACCGATCCCGAGGAACTGCACATCGATGGCCGCGAGATGTACACGTATTTCCCCAACGGCATGGCCCGCCCGAAGCTGTCCTGGCCGCTGGTCGAACGCACGCTGGCCATTCCCGGAACCGGCCGAAACTGGAACACCGTCACCAAGCTGCTCGAAATGGCCGAGAGCCTGGAGAGTCGATAGCCGGCCGGAATCCGTAGGGGCCGCGCACGCCCGGCCCGCCTCAAAACGATGGCCGCGGATGAACACGGATAAACACCGATATTGAGTTTCTGTTTTTGTGTTTTATGATTTGTGCTTCTATTTGTGTTCATCCGTGGCCCAAGATGAACGGCTACAACTGATCTTCCACCAGAAACTGCTCGTACTTGCCGTCGGCCACCAGGTAGATGTTCAGCGACACCGTCTTCCTGGCGAACCGGGCGCGATAGCCGCGGTGGATCATGCCGCCGCGCAGGCCCTCGGAAACCGCCGTCACCGATTGCAGCTTTCCCAAGGCGCCGAGCGACGTTTTGCAATCGCGCAGGGCTGTCCCGCTGAAATAGGTGTTGGCGTTTTCGGTAAACAGCGCGCGGTCGATCTTGCCCTTTTGCAATGCCGCCAGAATGGTCCGCACCTGGGCGGTGTCCTTGGCCGAAAATACCCTCCGCTCGGGCGCGAAAACCAATGTGGCGATCTGCTGCGATAGCGGTCCCACCATATTGACGACGTCCTGGTTGGAAAGCACCACGACCGCGCCCTGGCGCGTCGGGAAAACAGTGTTGGAGGAGATGAATCCGGAGACCTCTCCCCCGTGCTCGAACATCGGCATGTCGTCGATCTCGCCTACGCCGAGGCCCAGCGCATAGTGCGTCGAGTCGCCGTTGGTCAGCTTCACCTCGCGCGTGAGCTCGTCCCATGAGCGCGCCGAGAGAATCTTCCGGCCGAGGAACGCAATGTCCCACTTGGCCAGGTCCGTTGGCGTCATCGCCAGTTCGCCGGCGCCGTAATACCAGCCGGCGGCTTCGCGCTGGGCCGGCCGCGGTGGGCCCACTGCGTAGCGCGTGTAGGCGGTGGCATCGGCGGGTTGCCCCGGAGGCCAAGCGGAAGCCGATTGCATGTCGAGCGGCGCGAAGATTTTTTCGCGCAGGAATTGCACGAGCGAACGGCCGGAGACCTTCTCGAAGATCTGGGCGGCCAGTACGAAATTCGTGTTGCTGTACTGCCATTTCGTGCCGGGGTCGAAATCGAGCGGCTTCTTGGCCCAATGGTCCAACACCGCTTCCGGCGTGGTCGGCCGCGTCCATTCCGGAATGATGTAATCCTGCGGTGCGTAATCTTCGTATCCGGAAGTGTGCGACAGCAGTTGACGGATGGTGACTTCGCCCGCCCGCGTCAGGTCGGGAAAGTATTGCGAAACGCGGTCGTCCAGCGACAGCTTGCCTTGCTCCTCCAGCATCAGCAGCGCCGCGGCGGTGAACTGCTTCGAGATCGACCCCACCGCGTAGCGCGTCTCGACGCTTGCCGGCCGCCCCTCCGCCAGGTCCGCCGTCCCGAACGCCTTGGCGTAAGCCAGCTTTCCGTCCTCCACCACGGCCACCGAAACGCTCGGCGCGCCAGCCGTCCGTAACGAAGACGAGATCTTGTCGTCGAGCTTCTTTTCCTGCTCCGCGGGCAACTGCGCAAACAGCGTGCACGTCGCGAGAGCAGCCAGCACAAGACAGCGGATGCGTTTCATGGGTCTATCATAGTGCCGATCGCGCCTCGGGTGGGGCATGCTGCAGCTTGCCGTCAATATTTATCGTATTGTCTATATGCATATACCAGTATTCAACAATTATCATTCTATGGGTGTTGTTGACAAACGGCTACTTGAACTAGCATAATGTCTATTGAAATAGTATAGTCTTGCGGCGCTTGCCTGAACCTCTTCAGCCGACGCCCATCCAGTTCATTTTTCGAGGAGCGATTGATCGACATGTTTCACCACCGATTCTTTGAAGCTCACGCGAAGGGCCGCGCGCCGCGAGCGTTCTTCCCGTCCCCTGTGGCGCGCGGCGCACTGTGGTCTGGCCTGGCGTTGGCAATCTTGTCCGCGCCGTCATGGGCGCAGTCCCCGGATCCACAACCTGCCGCGCAACCCGCCCAGCAGTCTGCCGCGCAGGCGACCGGCCAGAAGTTGGAACAGCTCCAGCAGAAAGTGGACGAGCTCGATCAGGCGGTGAAAGTCGCCCAGCGAAAACAGGAGCTGGCCGAAGAAGCCGCCGCCGAGAAGGCGAAGACGGAGGCCACCGTCACCGCCGATACCGGCGGCTTCACCATCCGGTCTCCCGGCGGCAATTATCTGTTGAAGATCGGCGCCGACCTGCAGTTGGACAATCGCACTTATCTGGGCACCGGCGCCGGATCGGATATCGATACCCTGGTTCCACGCCGCGTGCGGCCCACCTTCTCCGGCACCATCTACCAGTACATCGACTTCATGTTTCGCCCCGATTTCGGCCAAGGCACAACCGCCATCTACGACGCCTACGCTCAGCTCAACTATCTTCCGTGGGCCAACCTGCGCGTCGGCAAATTCAAGCCGCCGGTTGGATTGGAGCGGCTGCAAAACGACGATGACACCAGCTTCGTCGAGCGCGGCCTGCCGTCCGACCTGGGTCCGCAACGCGACATCGGATACCAGCTCTCGGCCGATCTTTTTAAGAAGCGGGCAAACTATGCCGTGGGCGTCTTCAATGGCGTGCCGGATAACTCCATCGGCACCGATACGGCTGTCAGCGACCACCGCGATTATTCCGCGCGCATTTTTCTGACTCCCTTCCTGCCGGACGAAAACGCGCTCAGCGGGCTCGGCGTCGGCCTCGGCGCCTCGGGCGGCAACACCGACGGAGAGCCCCTGCCGGCTTTCAAGACATTTGGGCAGCAGCCGTTTTTCACCTTCGCTTCCGGCGTCACCGCGGCCGGCCACCGGACCCGCCTCGATCCGCAAGCTTATTACTACCTCGGCTCATTCGGCCTGTTAACGGAATACGCGCTCAACGAAGAGGGTTTTCAGAAAAGCGGCGTGCGCCGCGAAATCGCCTTTCGCGCCTACCAGGCGCAGGTGTCGTACATCCTCACCGGAGAGAAAAAGAGCTTCGCCAGTCCCACGCCGCGGAGGTCCTTCGATCCGCTGCATGGCGGCTGGGGAGCTTGGGAACTGGCCGCTCGTGTGGGCGACTGGGAAGCCGACAAGGGCATCTACAATTACGGTTTGGCGAGCGACTCCACCTCGCCGCGTCATCTGCATGAATGGGTGGGTGGGGTGAACTGCTATCTGAATCGCCTGTTTAAGGTCGCCGCCGACTACGGAAAGACCGACTTTGGCGGCGGCGCCGTGAACTCGAACAAGCTGCCGGAGCGGGTGATTATTCTGCGCTTCCAAATTAATTTCATTTGACGAACTGAATGATCTGCCGATGAAGCCGACTACTCTTTGCAATTTCGCTGCGGTGGCATTGCTCGCCGGCTCTGTGCTGTTCGCCGGTCCTGCGAAGCTGCTGAACGTTTCTTACGATCCGACGCGAGAGCTTTACCAGGACCTTAACGCCGCATTCGCCAAACAGTGGAAAGCCAAGACCGGCGTGGATGTCGAGATCAGCCAGTCCCATGGGGGATCGAGCAAGCAGGCGCGGTCCGTCATCGACGGCTTGCAGGCCGACGTCGTTACCCTAGGGCTGGCCTATGATATCGATTCGATCGCCGAATACGCGCACCTGCTGCCGGCCAACTGGCAGACGCGCCTGCCCAATAACAGCACCCCTTACACATCCACCATCGTCTTTCTGGTTCGCCACGGCAATCCGAAGCACATCAGGGATTGGGAAGACCTGGTGCGGCCTGGTGTGTCGGTGATCGCGCCCAACCCGAAGAGCTCTGGCGGCGCGCGCTGGGCCTACCTGGCGGCCTGGGGTTATGCGCTCAAGAAGAACAACGGCGACGACAAGAAGGCGCAGGAGTTCGTGACCCGCCTTTACCGCAACGTTCCGGTGCTCGATTCCGGCGCGCGCGGTTCCACCACCACCTTCGCGCAGCGCGGCATCGGCGACGTGTTGCTGGGCTGGGAGAATGAGGCGTTTCTGGCCTTGGATGAACTCGGCAAGGACAAGGTGGAAGTGGTTACGCCTTCGGTCAGCATTCTGGCCGAGCCGCCGGTTGCGGTGGTTGACCGCGTCGCCGCCAAACATGGCACCACGCAGATTGCCAAGGCGTATCTCGAATTCCTGTACACCGCCGAGGGCCAGGAGATCGGCGCCCGCCATTACTACCGGCCGCGCTCGCCCGAGGTTGCCGCCAAATATGCCGGCCGCTTTGCGAAGGTGCAGCTTTTCACCATCGATGAAGTCTTCGGCGGCTGGCAGAAAGCGCAAAAGCGCCACTTCAACGATGGCGGCGTGTTCGATCGGATATACTTGCAGGAGAAATGAGGTTGGTGGGGCAGGCTTCAGCCTGCCAGCGCCCGCTTGAGGGCGCGTTTATTAGCGGCTTCTGAGCCGACACCCGGCCCGAGGGGGGCCATGCAGCGTCGATATCGTTTAAAAAGCCGAGCATCCTGCCGGGCTTTTGGCCCGCGTTCAGCTACACCATTTTGTATTTGAGCCTGATCGTCCTGATTCCCCTGAGCGCGGTGTTCCTCAAGTCTGTCACGTCGACCTGGTCCCATCTTTGGAACGTGGTCACCTCGCCCGAAGTGGTAGCTTCGTACCGGTTGAGCTTCGGTGCGTCCCTCGTGGCCGGCATGATCAGCGCGGTGATCGGGTTCTTGGTGGCCTGGGTGCTGGTGCGCTACCAGTTTCCCGGCAAGGCCCTGGCCGACGCCCTGGTGGACCTTCCCTTCGCGCTGCCCACCGCTGTGGCCGGCATTGCGCTCACCAGCCTCTACACGGAGAACGGCTGGCTGGGCCGCTATCTGGCGCCGCTTGGCATCAAGGTGGCGTTCACTCCGTTGGGCGTGGTGGTGGCGCTCACCTTCATCGGGCTGCCGTTCGTGGTGCGCAGCGTGCAGCCGGTCCTCGCCGGTGCGGATGCGGAACTGGAAGAGGCCGCTGCCAGCCTGGGCGCCACCCGCTGGCAGGTATTCCACCTGGTGATTTTGCCGGTGGTGCGGCCGGCGCTGCTCACCGGCTTCGCGCTGGCCTTCGCCCGCGCCCTGGGCGAGTACGGATCGGTCATCTTCATCGCCGGCAACATGCCGATGAAAACCGAAATCACGCCGCTGCTGATCGTCACCAAGCTCGAGCAATACGATTACGCCGGGGCGACGGCGATTGCGGCGGTGATGCTCACGGCTTCGTTTCTGCTGCTGCTGGCGATCAACGCGCTCGAGCGGCGCACCCGCAAATTCATGGTGACAGGTTAGTGCGATGGCGACAGTGGCGTTAGAACTCCCGCCAAAACGAACTTCCGCTATCCCGCGGAACATCCGGCACGATCCGCCGCTGGTGCGCTGGGGGCTCACCCTGCTGGCCCTGCTGGCGTTGGGAGTGTTCATCGTGCTACCGCTGGTGGCCGTCTTCGTGCAAGCTTTCGCAAAAGGCGTACCCACTTACCTGGCCGCCATTCGCGAGCCGGATACCCTTTCCGCCATCCGCCTTTCGCTCGTCGCCGCCGGCATTTCGGTTCCGCTCAACCTGGTCTTCGGCGTGGCCGCGGCCTGGGCCGTCGCCAGGTTTCAGTTCAAGGGCAAGAGCGTCCTGGTCACGCTGATCGACATTCCTTTCGCGGTTTCGCCAGTCGTCGCCGGATTGATCTTCGTGCTCGTCTTCGGCGCCCAGGGATGGTTCGGCCCGTGGCTGGGCGATCACGATATCCGCATCATCTTCGCCGTGCCGGGCATCATCCTCGCCACCACCTTCGTCACTTTTCCCTTCGTGGCGCGCGAGCTGATACCGCTGATGCAGTCGCAGGGCAGCGACGAGGAGGAAGCAGCCCTCACCTTGGGCGCCAGCGGCTGGCAGATGTTTTTCAAGATCACGCTGCCCAATATCAAGTGGGGCCTGCTGTACGGCGTGGTGCTATGCACGGCGCGCGCTCTCGGCGAATTCGGCGCGGTGTCGGTGGTGTCCGGCCACATACGCGGCCAGACCAATACCCTGCCGCTGCACGTCGAGATCCTGTATAACGAGTACAATTATTCCGGCGCGTTCGCCGTGGCGTCTCTGCTCAGCGTGATCGCCGTGATCACCTTGACGCTCAAGAAGATTCTCGAATGGAAGACCAGGGAAGGGGCAAGATGAGCATCGAAATCAGCCACATCCGCAAGTCCTACGGCGCGTTCGAAGCTTTGCAGGATGTCAGCCTGCGCATCGAAAAAGGCGAGCTGGTGGCGCTGCTCGGGCCATCGGGTTCGGGAAAGACCACGCTGCTCCGCATCGTCGCCGGTCTCGAAGTGCCCGATAGCGGCTCGATCCGCCTCAACGACGAAGACGCAACGAACTCCACCGCCCGCGAGCGGCAGGTGGGATTCGTCTTCCAGCATTACGCCCTGTTCCGGCATTTAACCGTCGCCGAAAACGTGGCCTTCGGGCTGCGCCTGCGGCCGCGGGCTACCCGCCCCTCGGAGAACGACATTCGCGAGCGCGTGCGGAAGCTGCTCGATCTGATTCAGCTCGACTGGCTGGGAGACCGCTATCCGAACCAGTTGTCCGGCGGCCAGCGGCAGCGGGTCGCGCTCGCCCGCGCCCTTGCCGTCGAACCGCGCGTGCTGCTGCTCGACGAACCGTTCGGCGCGCTGGATGCCAAGGTGCGCAAGGAACTCCGCCGCTGGCTGCGGCGCCTGCACGACGATCTGCACATCGCCAGCGTCTTTGTCACTCACGATCAGGAGGAGGCGCTCGAAGTCGCCGACCGCGTCGCCATCATGGATCACGGCAAGATCGTGCAGATGGGCACGCCGGCCGAGGTCTATGACAACCCCGCCAGTGCATTCGTCTACCAGTTTCTGGGCGACGTCAATCTTTTCCATGGAAGGGCGGAGAGTGCGGAAACCTCCGTCTCCTATGTGCGCCCGTATGAGCTGGAGATTACGCCGCAGTCGGAGACCACCCACGGCGCCGTCCTCGCCAAGGTGCGCCACATTGCCGCCGCCGGCCCGGCCGTCCGCCTCGAGCTGCTGCGCGAAGACACCGGCCACGCCCTGGAAGCCGAAATCACCCGCGACCGTTACCGCCAACTGCGCCTCAGCATCGGCGACACCGTCGGTGTCACCGCCCGCAACGTCCGCGTCTTCGTCAAACAGTAGTGGTCGGGTCCTCGACCGGCCAACCGCCCCACAGAGGCCGGGCATGCCCCAGGGGCGCCCGCGTGTTCCCTGACAACCGCCGGTTACTATCTTCTTCTCAACTAACACAATCACTTAGGAGTGGCGCGAGGGAGTGTGGAGGACGCCAACCCCCCGAACGCGGGGTCTTGGGCCAGCTAGATCTCCCCGTACCTGGGTGGAAGTTCTAGTACCGCGTTACGCTTATTCGACTTGGTACGCTTAATCGACACCAGACCCGATTAGGAACGGGGATCTCGTCTGCCCGTGGTTGAAGTCACGCGCGGGACAACGCGAGGTGTCCCTGGGGTGCCAATTCTGCGAGTGCAGCAAAGGAGACCCTTCGTTGAAGCTGTTTGGAGCGAGCAGCGGGGTAAGATCCGCACTGATGGCGTTGATTTGCGCCGGTGCGGCTGCCCCGCTGTACGCCGATACGATTGTGGCCACGTATGACCCGGCGGACACTCAGGCGGCCACTGGGGCGGCGTTGTGCGGGACTGCTGCGAAGTGTTGGATCGGCGAGGAGACTTTCAATTCGTGGAACGGAAACGTGCCTTACACGTCGACCTATTCGACGTCGCTGGACCAGGTGGGCGGTTTGACCGGGAATATCTCAGGAACGTATTCCGGGGACCTCACCCGATCCGACAACTACGAATGGGGTGGCGCTGGGGGAACCGGATACTATCCGACGGTCACCGAAGGCAGCTACACGCTCACGCTGACCTCCACCCTGACCGCTTCCGGCACCACTGAAGGCGTCAATTATTTCGGGATGTGGCTCTCGGCGCTCGACGCCGATAATGAGCTCCAGTTCTACGACGGCAACACCCTCCTGTACACCTTCACGCCGGGACAGATAATAAAAGCGGTTGGAGCCTGCCCGAACAGCAGCAACCCGTTTTGCGGCAATCCAAACAACGGGGAAGATACAAATGAGCAGTTCGTTTTCTTGAACTTCTACGATGTGACCGGCTCCTTCACCAAAATCGTCTTCAGCGAGGCCGACAGTTCAGGATTCGAGTCCGACAACCACACCGTCGGTTATATAAGCTCCATCGTGCCGGTTGGCGCGGTGTTCTACACTCCGGAACCCAGTTCGCTCGCGCTGCTGTCGCTTGGCTCATTGGCGATGATCGGACTCAGGCGTAGATCCACTCGCAACTGCTGAGCGGCGACCGCTGTCCCATCCCTTTTCCAAGGGCCAGGCGGGTCGGGCACCCCGCTCCCCCGCCCCCGCCCCCGTTGCATCTTCAGCGGCGTATCTGCGAAACTTATCACTACATGCTTGCGCGGCTCTGGCTGCCTCTGCTGGGCGTGGCTCCGTTTGCCCTGGCGCAAAACCCGGCTCTGCCCGCGCACGAGGTGCTGTCTTACAGTATCGAATGGCGTCTTATCAACGCCGGGAAAGTGCGGCTCGAGTGGCAGCAGGCGCGCGCCTCCTCGCAGATCAACCTCAAAGTGGAATCGGTTGGCCTGGTCTCCAAACTGTTCCGCGTGGAAGACGCTTACCAGGCGGATCTCAACCAGGACGGCTGCGCCGAATCCACCGTGCTCACTTCGCAGGAAGGTAGCCGGCAGCGCGAGACGCGCGTCACCTACGATGGTCGCAAGGCCAGCTACCTGGAGCGCGACCGCGTCAAGAACGCCGTGCTGCTGGCCCAGGACATCGAAATTCCTCCCTGCGTGCACGACGTGGCCGGCGGCTTGTATTTCCTGCGTACCTTGAACCTGGAACCGGGACACAGCGTGAATGTGGCCGTGAGCGATGGCAAGAAGAGCGTGATGGCCAAAGTGGAAGCCCAGCAGCGAGAGGACGTCAAGACTCCCGAGGGCGTGTTCCACACCATCCGCTATGAGGCCTACTTGTTCGACAATATACTCTACAGGCGTTCCGCTCACCTCTACATCTGGCTGACCGACGATCGCCGCAAGCTGCCGGTCCAGATCCGGGTGCGCATGCAGTTCGCCATCGGCACTATTAGTCTGCTGCTCGAAAAGCACGAATAGGGACACGTCCCATCCCATAACCGGACAGCCGGCCGCGCTGCTCACCCTGCGGTTGTCGATCGCCGAGAACCGCTATCCGAAGGACAGCCAGCGAGGAGCCCATCACCGGTGTGGCCCTTCGAGGATCTGGCCAAGCAATCATAGCAACCCGCGCCCTGCAGCACCATGCCTGGGCCAACGGAGCCGCGACCGAAGGGAGCGGTCCTGCAACTCGAACATCAGCAGTTAGGCGCCTCCCAGCGCCCGCCTCCGCTTTTGTGTTAGCACAGTGTACTTGGGGGGCGCGCAGTTGGCGAAATACATCGCAGCGATCGATCAGGGGACATCCAGCACGCGGTTCATGGTCTTCGACCGTAAAGGCGCTGCGGTTTCGGTGGCGCAAAAGGAGCATCGCCAGATCTATCCCAAACCGGGATGGGTGGAACACGATCCGGCGGAAATCGTCAGCCGGACGCAGGAGGTGGTTGCGGAAGCCATGGGGCGCCGCGGCCTCGCGCCCGGCGACCTGGCAGCCATCGGCATCACGAATCAGCGCGAAACCACCGTGGTGTGGGACCGCATAACTGGCGAGCCCGTCTACAACGCGCTCGTGTGGCAGGATACGCGTGTGGCGGAGATGGTGGCGGAGTTAGCCCGCGAAGGTGGGCAGGACCGTTTCCGCGTGCAGACCGGTCTGCCGCTGGCCACTTACTTCAGCGCCGCCAAGATCCGCTGGATTCTCGACAACGTGGCCGGAGCGCGGCCGCGAGCCGAAGCGGGCGAGCTCGCGTTCGGCAACATCGATACCTATCTGGCGTGGCATCTGACCGGCGGGTCGGTCGGCGGCATCCACATTACCGACGTCACTAATGCCAGCCGCACGCAGTTGATGAACCTCGCCACGCTCGATTGGGATGACGACATGCTGCGCGCGTTTGCTATCCCGCGCGCCATGCTGCCCGAGATCCGCTCCAGCAGCGAAGTCTATGGGCGGGCATCCTGGGACGCAGTGAAGGGCGTGCCGCTGGCCGGCATTCTCGGCGATCAGCAGGCCGCGCTGGTCGGACAAGCCTGCTTCGAGCCCGGCGAAGCCAAAAACACGTATGGCACCGGATGTTTTCTGCTCATGAATACCGGCAGGCACCCGGTGGCTTCCACCTGCGGCCTGCTGACCACGGTGGCTTACCGCTTCGGCGGCCAACCGGCGCACTATGCTCTCGAAGGCAGCGTGGCGCTGGCCGGCGCGCTGGTGCAATGGCTGCGCGACAACCTCGGCCTGATTGCCGCGAGCGACGGCATCGAAGCGCTGGCACGCACCGTCGAGGATAACGGCGGCGTCTACTTCGTGCCCGCGTTTTCCGGCCTCTATGCGCCCTATTGGAAGGATTCGGCGCGCGGCGTCATCGCCGGGCTGACGCGCTATGCCAACAAGGGCCACCTGGCGCGGGCGGTGCTCGAGGCGACGGCCTTCCAGACGCGCGAGGTGCTGGACGCCATGGAGCGGGATTCGGGCATTCACCTCGCCACCCTCCGCGCGGATGGCGGCATGGTGGCCAACGAGCTGCTGATGCAGTTCCAGGCCGACATTCTGAACCGTCCCGTGGTGCGGCCGGTGACGCGCGAAACTACGGCCCTCGGCGCGGCATACGCGGCGGGGCTGGCAGTGGGCTACTTCGCAGATCTGGCCGATCTGCGCGCCAACTGGGCAGCGGATCGCACCTGGCAACCCGCCATGGATGAAGCCCGGCGGGCCCGGCTCTATCGCCACTGGAAGAAGGCCGTGCAGCGGTCCTTCGACTGGGTGGATGACAAGGAGAATAGCTAATGGGGTCACCGTTGTTCGGCGAATTCATGGGGACGTTCATCCTCATTCTGTTAGGCGATGGCGTGTGCGCCAACGTGCTGCTGAAGCGGTCGAAAGCCGAAGGTGCGGGCTGGCTGGTAATCGCCACCGGGTGGGGACTGGCGGTCTTCGCCGGTGTCTTCACCGCCATCGCCTGCGGTTCGCACGACGCGCATCTGAACCCCGCCATCACCCTGGCGGTGGCAATACGAACCGGCGACTTCGCCAAGCTTGTGCCCTACGCGAGCGCGCAGTTGTTGGGTGCGTTCGCCGGCGCGGCGCTGGTGTGGGTACATTTCTTTCCGCATTGGAAAGTGACCGAAGATGCCGCGACCAAATTCGGCGCGTTTGCCACGTCGCCGGCCATCCCCAACCGCGCCGCCAATCTGGCGAGCGAGATAATCGGCACCTTCGTGCTGGTGCTGGTGGCGGCGGCGCTGGGCTCTAAGCCAGTCTCCGCGACCGGAACCGCGCCGGGCCTTGGTCCGTACCTGGTCGGCTGCCTGGTGTGGGCGATCGGCCTTTCGCTCGGCGGCACCACCGGTTACGCCATCAACCCCGCCCGCGACCTGGGCCCGCGCCTCGCGCATTCCCTGCTGCCCATCGCCGGCAAAGGTTCGTCAAACTGGAGTTATGCGCCGGTCCCCATCCTCGGCCCCCTGACCGGCGCCGCGCTGGCCGGATGGCTGATCCGGGCGGTGGGGTTCTGAAGGCGAGCTCTCGCCCTACCCCAACTGCTCCAGCTCGCCTTCGAGCATCGCTACATGCTCTTCTTCTTCGGCGGCCAGCTCGCCGCAGAGCTCTTTCTCCAGGCCGGCCGGCAGATCCCCGGCCAGCTTGCGGAAGTGGTCGCGCGTGCGGCGCTCCATTTCGAGCGCAATCTCGTACAAATCCCTCACGCCGGTCTGCTGGTCGAGCTTGATGCCCTGAAACAGCCAGTTCGCCAGCAGCTTGTCGTGGTCGGCGGAAAGCTCCACGGTTTCCCGGTCCAGGTGCGCGTGATACTTCTCTTCGAGCTCATGCAGGTGATCTAGCTCGGCTTCGTAGAGCCGCTCGAGCACGGCGCGCTGCTCGGCCGATTGCGCCCGCTCCCTCGCCAGCTTGTAAAAGTGGAACGAGTTCAGCTCAAATTCGACCGCTTCGCGGATGGCGCGGAAGCGCATCGAATCGCCCAGCTCGCGCCCTTCGATCACCTCCAGCGGGCCACCGCACATGAAACATTTTCCATACGGCACGGCGAAGCCGGTGGTCAGCTTCAGGCAGTTCTTGCAGCGCCAGGTGTAGCGCACCTGCGCGCAGCAAATCTCGTCCTCTTCGAGAACGCGGTGGCACTTCGGACAGGATGACGGCATTTCAGTGAACCTCCGCCGGCGCCGGCTCGGCCGCGCGCGGCTCCGCCAGGCCCATGTACTCCAGCATTCCCTGCGCGGCGCGCCGGCCGGCGCCCATCGCCAGAATCACGGTGGCCGCTCCGGTGACGATGTCGCCGCCCGCGAACACGCCCGGAATCGAGGTCATCCCTGTGCGGTCGTCCACCTGAATGTATCCCCACTTGTTGACCTTCAGGCCGGGCGAGGTCTGGGCGATGATCGGGTTGGCGGTGGTACCCAGCGCATAGATCACCGTGTCCACGTCGAGCGGGAATTCCGACCCGGCGATCGGCACCGGCGAGCGGCGCCCGGAAGCATCCGGTTCGCCCAGTTCCATCTTCTGGCATTTCATGCCGGTCACCCACCCGGCCGCATTGCCGACGATTTCAACTGGGGCCGTCAGCCACAGGAAGTCGATGCCCTCTTCCATGGCGTGCTCCAGTTCCTCGACGCGCGCCGGCGATTCGCGGCGCGTCCGCCGGTAGACGCAGGTCACGCTCTGGGCACCCATCCGCTTGGAGACGCGGAGCGCATCCATCGCTGTGTTGCCCGCGCCCACCACTGCCACGCGCTTGCCCAACCCGACCGGCGTATCGTAGATCGGCTGCTGGTAGCCGCGCATCAGGTTGACGCGCGTCAGGAATTCGTTGGCGGAGAACACCCCGTTGAGCGCCTCGCCCGGAATCCCGGCGAATTTGGGCGACCCCGCGCCGGTGCCGACGAACGCGCAGTCATAGCCCATTTCGCCCAGCAACTGCGGGATGGTGAACAGCTTGCCGATGATGGTGTCGAGCCGGATCTCGACGCCGAGCTTCTTCAGGTTTTCGATTTCGGCGTCGATGATCACGTCCGGCAGGCGGAATTCGGGGATGCCATATTTCAGCACGCCGCCGGCCACGTGCAGCGCCTCGAAGATGGTGACCGCGACGCCGTGGCGCGCCAGGTCGCCGGCGCACGCCAGACCGGCCGGCCCGGAGCCGACAATCGCCGCCCGCTTTTTCGCCGCCCCGGCCGCGGTTCCCTTCTGGGCCGGCGGCGAGTCCCAGCCGCGCCCCATCGCCATATCGGCCACGAACCGTTCCAGCCGCCCGATCGCCACCGGCTGCAGCTTGGCGCCCACCACGCAGGTCACCTCGCACTGCGATTCCTGCGGGCAGACGCGCCCGCACACCGCCGGCAGCGTGTTGGACGCCTTCAGAATCTGGTATGACCGCTTGATGTCCTTGCGCTGCAGCGCCGCGATGAAGCCGGGAATATCGATGCCCACCGGACAGCCCGGCACGCAGCGCGGTTTCTTGCAGCGCAGGCAGCGCTCGGCTTCGTGCAGCGCGCCTTCGAGCGACAGCCCCAGCGCCACCTCGTCGAAATTGAGGATGCGGAGTTCGGCCGGCTGGTGCGGCATCGGCGCCCGCTCGCGCGGGATGGTCTTGATGTTCTTCGGCCCCAGCGGCGCCGGCGGCGTGGCTTCCGGCTCCGGCAGCTCGCAGGTCGAAATCACCGCGCCGGCTGATTCAACGTGGGCGCGCAGGCTGGCCAGCTTGGCGGATTCGCCGCGGAAGCGTTCCAGCGCGGCTTTCTCTTCACGCTCGAAACGCTTCTGGCGCAACGAGAGCTCATCGAAATTCACCAGGTGGCCGTCGAAATCGGCGCCATCCACACAAGCGAATTTCATTTTGCCGCCGACCGTCACGCGGCACGATCCGCACATTCCCGTGCCATCCACCATGATCGAATTCAAGCTCACCACGGTGGGCACGCCGAACGGCCGCGTCGTTTCCGCGCAAGCCTTCATCATCGGAATCGGGCCGATGGCCACTACTTCGCTCGCATCCGTCACGCGCTCGAGCACGTCGGCCAGCGCGTGGGTGACGAAGCCTTTGCGCCCATAGCTGCCGTCGTCGGTAGTGACGACCAGCTCATCGCTCACCGCGCGGAACTCGTCTTCCCAGAACACCAGGTCGCGGCTGCGAAAGCCCACGATCGAGACGGTGCGGTTGCCCATCTGCTTGTATGCGCGCAGTTGCGGATACACCGGCGCCACGCCCAGACCGCCGCCGACCAGCACCACCGTGCCCGGCAGCTTGCGGATGTGGCTGGGCAGCCCCAGCGGCCCGATGAAATCCAGAATCGTGTCGCCTTCGCGCAACGTCATCATCTCGAAGGTGGTCTTGCCGACCGCCTGGATGACCACCGTGACGGTGCCGCGTGCGGCGTCGAAGTCCGCTACCGTCAATGGGATACGCTCACCGTGCTGGTCGATGCGGGCCATAATGAAATGGCCCGGCCGCGCCGCCCGCGCCACGTCGGGGGCCGCTACTTCCCACAAAAATGTCGTTGGACCGAATTGTTTCCTATGGGTGATGACAAACACTACACTTCTCCGGAAGCAACATGGTATCAAGATTACGGTAAGCAGACCGATTGCGGACGAGTTAACCGGCCAGCTCCAATGGGGCTACTGCACCACGCCGCCGCCGGCCTGCGGTTCGAGCTTAATTTCGCCGAACGCGCTCTCATATTGGGTGACGTTCTGCTGCAAAACATTGAGCACCGCTTTGGCCTGCTGCGGGCTCACGTAGATACCTTGAAAATTGTGTATGGCCACGTTATCCGGCGAGGTTTGGTTGACGCGGCCGAACAGCAGAAAGAAGTCCCACAGGTTCACCCGCACCTGGACGCTGTTGGCGTAGTTCTCGCGGTATTCGGGCGTCTGGATAAGTTGGATTTTAGGAGGGGCTGGAGTCATTGCCTTTTCAGCGTAGCACCCGTCCTGGCGTGCAAGATTTAAGAATCTTAACGAATGTTTCCGAACCTTGGGCCCTCCGCGTGCGTCCGATGGATTGAGGGGAAATGGTCATGAAAGCATTTGCTGAAAGCCACACGTTAGGGCAAGTCTTCTGCCCGATTTGCACCCATACGGTTCCGGCTGAGCTTGATTTGCGGGGCAAGCGTGCCAGGGTTGCCGAGGGACAGCGCTGCCCGCGTTGCCAATCGTCGCTGGAGGTTGCGGTGATTGTGCAGATTCCGGAAGCTGCCTGAAGAACGGCGACTAGCCCGCTTAGTACGAGTTAGCCGAGAATCAACCTTGTCCCTCTGTGCCGTTTCTGCCATAGTGGGATGAGCCCGGGGATGCCATGCGACGCAAGGTGAATCCAAAATCCGACCAGGTGGTTCCCGCCGAGTTGCTGGAGTTAGCTCGCCAGTCCATATTGGCGGACGGCCTGAAGAAGCCGGCCAGCAAATGCTCGGTATGCGGGGCCGAGACGGCCGACGGCTCCGACGAGCCGCTGTGCTGGGTTTGCCGCCGTCTCAAAATCAGCGCCTGGCGCGACATCGAGCACCAGATGCCGATGCAGGATTAGCCCGCCCCCCGCTTCCACGTCACGCCGTTCCTAGCGCAGTGAATTCAACGTAGCCGGGATGGCGCGCATCGCCTTCTCGAGCGGAGGGAGATCTCGCGTGAGCGCCGCGGAAACCAAGAGGCCGAAGGCCCCCATCAACTTGGGTGTGGTCATGGACGCAATTCTCGTGGTGCGGATGATAGGACTTGAACCTACACTCCCTCGCGGGAACTGGAACCTAAATCCAGCGCGTCTGCCAATTTCGCCACATCCGCGGAGCTAGTTGCAATTATACCGTGAGCAGCCCTCAGCGCCCCGCGCTCGTACCGCACCACATCCGCAACCGCGGCAATCACGTTCCATAATGGTGAGGGCCTGCTATTTTCCGGGCTCCACTCGGGGCATTCCGGCTTCGCACATTGGCCCCGGCCTTTTGGCTTTTTGATATTCATCATCGGTCAGGCCAATGCGCCTTCGGAGCGTCAACTGGAGTTTCTTCAACGAATGTGAGGCAATCTGCTGACAGATGACGCCGTTCCAGACGTCACCAGTTTTTCGATCTACTGCGTCGTAACGGACATGCAACACGCCAACCGGACCCTTCGAGGCACCGAGTATCGCCATAAAGAAGTAAAACCCCGTGTAACCCATATCGCCTGACTTCAGCAGATTGCCCTCCGGTAACTTCAGGTACGCAGTGAGCAACTCATTAGCCTCTTCGAGGCTGATCTCCCGCAGCCCGGTTGCCGAGTACACGGCAGGATCAACCGGAGTTGCCGTCACGTCCGATACGGATTCCAGCACGAATCGTGAGAGGGGAGCTTCAGGAGCGGCGCTCATCTGGTAGGCCTTCGTGGACGGATTGGGCCTTACCGCCACGGTGCCGGTCTCGAAGTGATCGAAGCGTCCGGTTGCCGTCACGTTGATTCGATGCAACGGGCAGTCCCGGCATACACCACCATCCGCCCATCGGAACTTTGCATCAGCGTATTTTCGTAGTATTCGGTAGTTGCCGTCTCTCTTCAGATGGACGGGAATGGTGAGTGGAATGGGCTTCCAGTCCAGACGTTCAGGATGTTCGTTGTCATCGGCAACCGTAGTGAATGCGTACTGGCCCTGCTCTGGTTTCAGATCGTCAAGAGGATACTCGACGCCGATCTGTAGTTTGGCCGAACAGCTTTCGTCCACGAAGCCCTCCCACTGAAATCGGGAAACGAATCCGGCTCGAACCTCCACCATCTTACCGTTGAAGCGTTCCGGTTCTTGCGCCAGTTCGCACAGCGCTGTCTTGACCGGCTCGTTCGGGGTGCTTTGCCCAGGCACGGCGATAGGAAGCGCGGCTGCGATCAACGCGGCGGTGACGGCGTGGACTGTGGAGGTCATGCTTTGCCAGCCCTACAGCCCCAAACGCTCGGCGATGGCTTCGACGTCGGCCTCGGATACGCGCACTTCCAAGGCTGTCTCGGGCGGCGTGGTCCGCTCGTCGAACGCCTGGAACAACGCCAGCTTGGCGATGGCGTACCGCTCGGTGGAAGAAAGCGTCCGCGCGCGCGCCGCTTCCCAAACCTGCACCGCGCGATCGGCAACCACTACCGCGGCCGGCAGCCATTGCTCGCGGCCCGCCGATACGCGAAATTCGAATTCCACGCCGCGGCCAAGCCCGTCGCGCCACTGCCGGTGGCCTTCGTAAAAGTACTCGTACACGTAGCCGCTTTCCGCAGCGTAGCTTTTGATACGATGCACCGCGGGCGCGCCGGTGAGGGGAGCCGGCTTTTTCGAGAATAGTCCCATTCGCCACATCAGGTTAGGTGTAAATTCCAAACGGCCAGTACCGCCATTGCTATTGACAAGAATACCAACTGGCGTGATTATGTAGATGGAATCACGCCGGTTTGTTGATTCCGGATGCGGTTTTGGGAGCCGGTCCTGGCGGGCCGGCGGGAGGTGCCAAAAATAGAACCGGGCTACGATGAGGGCGGCCTCATTCGCGGCGCATGAACGGTAGTACGGGAAGTTCTGAACGGTCGGAACAAGCCGAGCCTTAAGGTTCTCGGCACAGCGCCAGGAGCGCACAACGATGACCGGCAACAGAGGCCTCCTAGTTTCATGCTCCGCGCATGACCGCCCTCATTTCCTTTCTGCTCACTCCGCTTGAACCTTCGGTCCCGCACTACTATTTTTGATCGCCTGTCTGCCTGTTCGTACCGGTTCATACCCTCTCCGCATTGAGGCTGGGCGATCGCGGCGCGGCATCATGACAAAACGTCTCGTTCGCCAACTTTCCCTGTCCCGCCATCTCGCAAAAAGGAGGTCCGGCGTGCAATTGACCGAGCTTGAGAAAAGGCAATTTGAGCAGCGCGGGTTTTCGCGCCGTCGTTTTGGGCGCCTGGCTGCTCTGCTGACGGCCGGGTCCAGTCTGCCGTTCTATAACGAACCGGCGCTGGCGCAGTTCTCTAAAGTCGAGAACGCACCGCCGGATGCAGTGATGATCAACGCCAACGAGAATCCTCTCGGACCCTGTCCGGAAGCCCGCGAGGCGGTGGCCAACATCATCTCGCAAGGTGGCCGCTACCTGTTCGGCGAAACCGATCGGCTGGCGGCAATTCTTGCTCAACAGGAGCAACTGAAGCTGAGCTACGTGCGGATCTACGCGGGGTCAAGCCCGCCCTTGCACCAGGCTGTGCTGGCATTTACTTCACCCAACAAGGCGTTCGTCGTCGCGGATCCCGGTTACGAAGCCGGCGAACGCGCCGCCCGGTTCATCGGCGCCAGGGTGGTGCGCATTCCCTTGACCGAGGATTATGCGCACGACGTGAAGGCCATGGCTGCGGTCGCCGACGCCGGTCTCATTTACGTCTGCAATCCCAATAATCCGACCGGCACGCTGACGCCGAAGGCGGACATCGATTGGCTGGTCGCGAACAAGCCGAATGGCGCCGTCGTGATGATCGATGAAGCATATACTCACATCGCCGGTGCGCCGTTCAATACGGATCTGGTGGCGGCGGACAAAGACGTGATCGTGCTGCGCACGTTTTCCAAGATCTATGGCATGGCTGGTTTGCGGGCCGGCGCGGCGCTGGCGCGGCCGGATCTGCTCGACAAGTTGTCGGTGTTCAGCGCCGGCATGATGCCGATCACCGGAATGGTGGCGGCCTCGGCCAGCCTCCAATCCAAAACCGTGGTGCCGGAGCGTCGCAAGAGGATCGGCGACGTGCGTTCCGGCGTCTTCTCGTTTCTCGAGCAGCACAAGTTCCCATTCGTGCCCTCGGTTTCCAACTGTTTCATGCTCAACGTGCGTCAGCCCGGCGAAAACATCGTCATGGCGATGCGCAAAGAGAAGGTCTACATCGGGCGGGTCTGGCCGAGTTGGCCCACCTTCGTGCGCGTGACCGTGGGCACGCCCGAGGAAATGGAAAAATTCGAAGCCGCCTTTTTGAAAGTGATGGCCTGACACGTTGCGCGCGCCGCACGTGTGCTTGGCCGGGCTGTAGAAACATTTCGGCGAGGCGCGTTTTATGCACAACTTTGCCACACGCCGCGCTGGGTAACTGCAACATCCGCTTGGCGCGAAAAACTTGTTGAAAAGGACCTTCAGCGCCCAATTCCCGCTAGCGCGGAAGGTGGCGCTCGCGCTACAAACAAGTAGACCCATCAGGCGGCAAACGCAGCCATCCTGGCAAATCTCGGGGGAGGTAGCTAGGGTGGTTGCGCAAGCCGCGAGACTCCCTTCCGCGTAGAAACCACCGCGCAAGCGTTTGTCGTCGCCATAGCACAGTGTAGGCCCCGTCCCGCTGCATCCAGCAAATGTCAGTAACGGGCGTTACGTGTCAACTTGATTCCGGGCACGTCAATTTCCGGATGGCGGCATCAAGGCACCAGAATTGTCCCCTCAGTCATGCCGAGCCGCTACGTCTTGGCCCGAATCTGGTCGTGTTTTAGCCAATTTGCCAGAAACAGCGCCCCGATCACGAATGCGGGCAGCGCAATTGTAGCTATCCACAGCAGCTTGATCGAGGCCGGCACCAACCCGCGTGGCAGGAGCGTGATCACATACAGCGCACCAGCAGCCGTATAAATGACGGCGCCGATCCACTCCCAACGCCATGCCACTGCCAGAGCACCGAGCAGCACTAACGATGGAATCATATGAATGGTGAGTGCCAGAAGGGTTCTCCAGAAGCCGAGATTCTCCCCAAACACATCCAACGCGAACATACTGATGAAAGCGATGAATAGGATGGACAGCGCACGCGGCGCCCAGAATAGCGTACGCTTTGAGATATTGCTCATACCTCCTCCTCATCTCCGGTAGGCAAGTCGCGCTCCACAGGGATCCTACGGAAGCGCGACTTCCGAATTGGCGCCGGTCACCTCCAGAATACATCCGGTCGTCCAGTTTCGGGCACATTAATCTCATTCCGTTCGCTTGACTGCGGTCTCCAACTGGCCGGACCGTGCCTTGATCACCACTCCCGGCCGGCTCATCGCCGACCCAGAAAAGATTCACTTTGAGGTGTTGTCGCCATCTCGGACTTTGGTCCGGCCGGTGCTCACGAGCGGGCTGCGGGTATGTGAGATTACTTCGCGGAAACCGGCTGCCGTGCTTCCACCGGCCAGAGCCAGTGGTGCGTGTCGGGACGGCTGCCGTCGATGATGGCGAAGAAAGCTTTCTGCAGCCTCTCGGTAATGGGGCCGCGGCGTCCCTTGCCAACGGCAATGCGGTCCACCGAGCGGATGGGGGTGATCTCGGCTGCGGTGCCGGACAGAAACACCTCATCGGCGATGTAGAGCATCTCGCGCGGCACCTCCGATTCGGTGACGGGAATCGCCAGCTCCCGCGCCAGAGTAAGCACCGTGTCGCGGGTAATTCCGGGCAGCGCCGACGCCCCCAGCGGTGGCGTGCGAATCTCGCCATCGCGCACCACGAACACGTTCTCGCCCGAGCCTTCGCTGACGTAGCCGGCGGTATTGAGCGCGATGCCTTCGGCGTAACCGTTGGCGAGGGCTTCCATCTTGATGAGCTGCGAGTTCATATAATTGGCGCCGGCTTTGGCGAGCGCGGGCAACGTGTTGGGCGCCAGCCGGTTCCAGCTCGAAACGCACACATCCACTCCCTGCGCCATGGCCTCCTCGCCCAGATATTTGCCCCACTCCCAGCAGGCGATGTAGACCTCGATCGGATTGTTGACCGGGTTCACACCCACCTCGCCGTAGCCGCGGAACGCAATCGGGCGCACGTAACAGGCGTTCATCCGGTTCACGCGCACTACCTCCAGCATCGCCTCTTCCAGTTGAGCCGCCGTGAAGCCCAACGGCTCCATGCGGTACACTTTGGCGGAATCGAGCATGCGCCGCACATGTTCGCGCAGCCGGAAAATGGCCGGGCCGGTGGGCGTGGCATAGCAGCGGATGCCTTCAAACACCGAGCTGCCGTAATGCAACACGTGAGAGAGCACGTGTACGGTGGCGTCTTCCCACTTGATGAAACGGCCGTTGTGCCAAATTTTTTCGGTGGGGGTGAGCATAGCTTAATTATAGCGTCTCGCCGCGCCGAGGCCTCGCCGGGCTCTCCCAGTCGGATCCCCGGGCTGGACTGCCGCTTCACGACGGCCATGGGATACTTCAGGCGAGCAGCTTACCTGCTGCGCGCGCGGGCGCTGCGGGCGCCCCGAGTTCACTTCAGCGGATAGCCGTGGACCAGCTTCAGCGTGCGCGACCAGCGGGTCTTGGTGAAGAAGTGGGTCAGGATGTCCATCATGTGGTCGATGCCGATGTTCCCGTTCGTCAAATCGGCTTCGGGCGCGTCAAACGACCAGTAGATCACCAGCGGCGTGCCCTCGATGTTCTGCCGCGGCACGAAGCCCCAATAGCGGCTGTCGAGCGAATTATCGCGATTGTCGCCCATCGCGAAAACGCAACTGGGCGGCACCACCAGCTCGCCGTTCACCACGTTGTCGGTGAGCATGGCGATGGCCGGTGCCATCACGCTCGGGTCCGGCGGCGCGTCGGGGAAGTTGTCGCGGTATTGGTCGATGTACGGGAGAATATGCTGCACGTACGGCTCGTTGACGGCGTGCCCGTTGAGGATTAGCTGCTTGTCGACCAGCCGGATATGGTCGCCCGGGATTCCGATCGCCCGCTTCACCAGGTCTTTGCTCAGATCCACGGGATCGCGGAGCACGATGATGTCGCCGCGGCGCACGTTGCGGTAAGGTAGCAGGCGGCTTGAGATCGCGCCCGGCGGTTCGTAAACCAGCTTATCAACGAACACGTGGTCGCCGGTGAGCAACGTACCTTCCATGGACCCGCTGGGAATCACGTACGGCTGGGCGACGCTGGTAAAGAAGAACAGCATCCAGATGATGGTGACGGTCCACTCCGCGACGAAACCGCGGCGGACGCCGCGTGTCAGCGCCTGGTAACGGTTCCGGATCCCGCGTGGCTTTTGGCTGGCATCTGCCGCCACCGGTTGATGGCCCTTCCCGGCCGTTTCAACCTTCCTCTTGCTCTCCACAGTTGTCCTTGTAGCGAATGGACGCCGCTTCACTTCAGCGGATAGCCGTGGACCAGCTTGAACGTGCGCGACCAGCGGGTCTTGGTGAAAAAGTGAGTCAGGATGTCCATGATGTGGTCGATGCCGATGTTGCCGTTGGTCAGATCGGCGGTGGGCGCCTCGAACGACCAGTAAATCACCAGCGGCGTCCCCTCGATGTTCTGGCGCGGCACAAAACCCCAGTAGCGGCTGTCGAGCGAGTCGTCCCGGTTGTCGCCCATAGCGAAAACGCAACCGGGCGGCACGATCAGTTCGCCGTTCACCACGTTGTTGGTGAGCATGTCGATCGCCGGCTGCATCACGCCCGGCTCCGGCGGCGCGTCGGGGAAGTTGTCGCGGTATTGGTCGATATACGGGAAGATGTGCTGTACGTACGGCTCGTTGACGGCGTGCCCGTTGAGGATGAGCTGCTTGTCGACCAGCCGGATATGGTCGCCCGGGATTCCGATTGCCCGCTTCACGTAGTCTTCCTTGATGTCCATCGGGTAGCGGAAGACGATGATGTCGCCGCGGCGCACATTACGGTACGGCAACAGGCGGCTGGCAATCGCTCCCGGCGGCGCGAAAGTCAGCTTGTCCACCAGCACGTGGTCGCCAATCAGCAGCGAACCCTCCATGGATGCGCTGGGGATCACGAAAGCCTGCACCAGGCTGGTAGTGGCGAACAGCAGCAAGATGATGGTGACGGTCCACTCCGCGACAAAGCCGCGGTGAACCTCGTGCGTCAGCGCGCGGTAACGGTCCCAGAGGCCGCGCGGTTCCTCGACCGCGTCCGCCGTCCCGGCTGGTTCGGCCTTTTCAGGCGTTTCGCTCTTGGTTTTGGTGCCCACACTTGCCATTGTAGCGAATGCGCGCCGCACGCCGCGCCGCTACAGTGTCTTGAGGTAGGCAATCAGGTCGTTCTTTTCGCCGTCGGTGAGCATGTCCTTGTAAGCCGGCATGCCGCCGCCCCCTTCGTCGATGCGGGCGCGAACGGTCGCGTCGGTTACCTTCTGGCCGTTCTTCAGCTTCGCTCGTTTAAACAGGCCCTTGAGTCCGGGCCCCATCTTGGTTTCGGTCGAGTCCGGGTTGTGGCACACGGCGCAGGCTTCAAACACTGTCTTCCCCTTGGCCGGATCGCCGTTCGCAGCCCCGGCGAGCGCCCACGGCGCCGCGGCCAGGCACAAGCAGACACCAATGATTCCCAGTAGTTTCATCCCCAACATTTTACCAGTTACGCAGCGCGCCACCGGTGGGTACGGAACGCACTCCAGTCCCGCGCCCCTGGAACCGTGCGGCCAAGTGAGCCTGCGGGAGGACGTCTGTCCCACCGCGGGCAAAACACCGCCGGCGCGGGTTCATCATCCGGCTGCCTCCTTTGGTCTGGGGTTGTGCCAATAGCCGCCTGGCGCGATGAACTCGTCAGCCTCTTTCGGCCCCCAACTGCCGCGTTTGTAGGGGCGAGTACGGTGGTGCGTCTTAAGGATCGGATCGACCACCGCCCAGGCGGCCTCGACCGCATCCTCACGGGTGAAGAGCGCTCCATCGCCGGCCATGGCGTCGCCCAAGAGCCGCTCGTAGGGCGCTTCCTCCCCCGGCTGTTCTTCGAACAGGTAGAGCTCTCGCTGGTCCCCGACGAACTCTTTCCCTGCGAGTTTGACACGAGCGGCCAGGGCGATGGCCGAGCTGGGGGACAGCCGGAAGCGCAGGTAGTTGGCCCTGCCTGTCGTTGGCGCTGAGTCGGCGAAAAGCCTCTGCGGTGGCGGCTTCAGCTCCACCAGGACCTCGGTTGCGGTCTCGGCCAGGTATTTGCCGGAGCGCAGGTACCATGGCACCCCCTCCCAGCGCCATGAGTCAATGAAAAGCCGCAGGGCGCAGAAGGTCTCGACGTCGGAGTGCTTCGCAACACCTGGCTCCTTCCGGTAGCCAGCGTACTGGCCGCGCACCAAGTCGTCGCGATTCAGAGGGCGCATGGCTCGAAAGACCTTGGCTTTCTCCCTTTGAACGGCTCCAAAGTCCCTATCGGCCGGGGGCTCCATGGCCAGTAGCGCCACGATCTGGAAGAGGTGGTTCTCGATCACGTCGCGCAGGCAGCCGGCGCTTTCGTAAAACGCTCCTCGATCCTTCACGCCGAAATCCTCCGACAAGGTTATCTGGACACTGGCCACGTAGTTGCGGTTCCAGATCGGCTCCAGGAACGAATTGGCGAAGCGGAAATAGAGGATATTCATGATCGCCTCCTTTCCAAGGAAATGATCGATGCGGAAGATCGAGTCTTCCGGGAACACCGTCCGCGCTACCTTGTTGAGCTCCCTCGCGGAGGCCAAATCGCGTCCGAACGGCTTCTCGACAATGACGCGGGCATGCTGAGCCAGGTCCGCGGCGCCGAGTCCTTTGATCACCATCTCGAAGAGCGAGGGCGGGATAGCGAGGTAGTGCGCCGGGCGCCGAGCCTTATCCAGCGCCCTTTTTATCGCCGCGAACGTGTTCGGGTCGTCATAATCCCCACTGACATACTGGAACAGGGACAGAAGCTGGTGGAGGGCAGGCTGGTTATCGATTCCACCCGATCGCTCGATGCTGTCCGTCACGCGGTTGTGCAGACGATCCAGACTCCACTTGGGGAGGGCGACGCCGATTACCGGGACCTTGAGGGTACCGTGTTTTACCATCGCATAGAGTGCCGGGAAGATCATCTTGTGGGCGAGATCGCCCGTCACTCCGAATAGCACCAGCGCGTCCGAATGGGACGCGGTCATAAGGCATCTCCATTCGCACCATCTGCTCGGTTGTCATTCATTCTGGTTGAGTTCTCCTTACAGAAAGTGGCATAGGCTTAATGGTCATTTCTTAGGGGATCCGGCCGGAGGCTTGGTCTTTCCCTCCCACAAGCGAAAGCCACCAATAAAGGCGTTCCGGTTATCGCCCATGCGAGCGCCTGGAGGCAGCTTCTTGATGTTTTTTGCATTTCCTCCGCCCAGCACCACGTATTCAGCGCCTAAAGCGTCTTTGAGCCGCTCCACGACATCGGCCACATGGCGCCGCCAGTTCTTTTTCCCCGATCGCTTCAGAGCGCGAGCACCAACGTAGTCCTCATAAGTCCTCCCATGCTTGTAAGGAAGATGCGCCAGTTCCATGGGCTCCAGTATTCCGTCGACGATCATTGCGGACCCGAGCCCGGCGCCTAGACCCAAAAAGAGCATGCGACCGCCTTGGTAGCTTCCCAGCGCCTGCATGGCGGCGTCATTGATCACCTTAACTGGGCAGCCGAATGCACTGCCGAAGTTAAATCCGACCCAGCCATCGCCCAGGTTGTAGGGCTCGTGGATAGGGCGTCCATGGATTACCGGCCCTGGATAGCCGATCGAAACGCGGTCATATTCCCAATCCTTGGTTACACGCTTCACATCTCGTGTCATTTGGCGGGCGGTCATCCTGGAGCCAGAAGGAATCTCGCGCTCTTGGGGTTGCCCCGTGGCCAGCACCTTGACGTGCGTTCCACCGACATCGATCACCAGAACCGAATTGGCCTTCCTGGAGACGGCTCTCATGACTTCTTCTCGACATGGCCGCCGAACCCAAATCGCATCGCGGAGAGTAACTTGTCTGCGAAATCATCTTCCCCTCTTGACGCGAACCGCTGATAGAGCGCCGCGCTCAGGACCGGCGCGGGGGCTCCTTCGTCGATGGCGGCAGTAATGGTCCACCGGCCCTCCCCGGAATCGGACACGCGGCCGGAAAACCTGGAGAGATCGTGCTGCCCGAATAGTGCAATTGCGGTCAGGTCCAGCAACCATGAGGCGATTACACTGCCGCGGCGCCAAACTTCGGAGACATCGGCCAGATTGAAGTCGTATTGATAATGTTCCGGATTGCGCAGGGGCGTCGTCTCGGCATCGACGCTCCGGGCGCTCTTGCCCACGTTGGCGTGCCGCAGGATGTTCAGCCCCTCGGCATACGACTCCATGATGCCGTATTCGATGCCGTTGTGAACCATCTTGACGAAATGGCCGGCGCCGGAAGGTCCGCAATACAGGTAGCCATCCTCTGCCGTGCCGGAGGAATTCTCGCGGCCCGGCGTGCGTGCGATATCGCCGCGTCCCGGCGCAAGCGTCTTGAAGACCGGATCCAGGCGGCGGACGGGGTCGGCCTCACCGCCAATCATCATGCAGAAACCACGCTCGACACCCCACACGCCACCGCTGGTCCCAACATCAAGGTAATAAACACCTCGCGGCTTGAGTTCCTTGGCGCGACGGATGTCGTCGATGTAGTAAGAATTACCTCCATCCACGACGATGTCGCCCTTCTGCATTTGGGCGCAGAGGCCGTGGAGTGTGCCGTCGACCGCCGCCGCGGGCACCATCAACCATGCCGCCCGTGGAGGCTTCAGTTTTGCCGCGAAGTCTTCGAGTGACGCGGCTCCGGTCGCGCCTTCCTTCGCTAAGTCCCTCACGTTATCCTGGTTCTTATCAAAGACAACGCATTGGTGGCCACCGCGTTGCAGACGGCGGACCATGTTGGCGCCCATCCTCCCCAGACCGATCATTCCAATCTGCATTTTTCGGCTCCTTCCCTTTCAAAACGAATAGGTATGTTCCGCGCACGCGGACCATCCTCTAGGCAAGGGTCTCCTCGATTCGCCGGACCCCGTCAGCCGGCAGCTTTGAGCGTGGCGCTCTTCGACCCGATGCAGTTGAGCAAATCCTTCCAGGATTCAACGAACGACGCGGCGCCTTCGCGCTGAAGATCGGCGGCGAGTTGCTCATGGTCGATGCCGGCTTCGGCAAATGCGGCGATCACGCTCTCGGCATCGCCGCCATCTCCCGGCAGGAGTTCACCCAGTGCGCCGTGATCGGCGAAGGCAAGCAGCGTCTCCTCGGGCATGGTATTGATCGTGTCGGGCGCAGCCAGCGCCTTGATGTAAAGGACATCGGAGGCCTTCGGGTCCTTGGTGCCGGTGCTGGCCCAGAGCAGGCGCTGCGGCGGAGCGCCTGCGTGGGCGGCGTTCTGCCACCGTGATGTAGCGAGCACATCGCGGTATGCTTTGTACGTGCGCTTTGCGATCGCAATGCCCAGACGATCTTGAAGTTTCTTCGGAATTTTCCCCGTCACGGCTTTGTCCCAGCGGCTGATGAACATCGATGCCACGGAGCGCACATTTGGGTCGAGCCCCGCCGCGATCCGGCGCTCGATCCCACGGAGGTACGCTTCGGCCGCCGCTATATAGTGCCCGGGCGAGAACAGGAGCGTAACGTTTACCGGTACCCCTGCAAAGATGGTTTCCTCAATGGCGGCATGCCCTTCGCTGGTGCCGGGAATCTTGATAAAGAGATTGGGCCGTTGCGCTTGAGCGTGGAGACGAATCGCCTCTTTTACCGTGCTCGCCGAGTCGTAAGCCAGTGACGGTGATACCTCCAAAGACACCCAGCCATCCGAGCCAGCGGTTGCGTCGTGGATCGGTCGAAAGAGATCGGCGGCCTGCCTCAGATCTTCAATCGCAAGCTCGAAGAACAGGGCTTCGCCTGACTTGCCTTCCTTCCTCTTCTGGCGAATGGCATCGTCGTAGAAGTTCGAGTTCTTGATCGCGTGGTCGAAGATCGAGGGATTCGAGGTCAGCCCTGTCACCGACAAATCATCGATGTAACGGCGTAGCATCCCACTCGTCAGCAGCTCTCGCGTGATGTTGTCAAGCCATAGGCTCTGCCCCAAGTCGTGGAGCTGTTGTGTCGGCTTCATAGTCCCCTCCTCAACGAAGATCCGGACACCTGCTTCGCAATTCCTCTGATCGAAAGCCCTATCGCTCCATTGTAAGAGAAGCGGCGTCAAAATGGCGTCAAGAAGACTTCGATCCTACGTTGAGGACTTCCCAAGATCCGCCTGACGGCCGCTTACGGCGTTGGTAACGACGGGGATCGTCGCAAAACCAGTCGACCCAGAACACATAATCTCTTCCGGAGGCGTTTCCTGCAGCGTTTCTGTTTCGACCTTCGTAACCCGATCACCGCCCGGAGTTTTCCAGTGCGATCGCACGCGGAAACAGGATGTAGTTTTCGAGATGAATATGCATGTGCGAGTCCTGCTGCAGCTCCTGGAGCCCCGCGGTGGTACGGTGAAAGAGAAGAACTGAGTCTTGGGGCACATGGAGCAGGACTACAGGATCGAGCGCGACACCATGGGTGAGATGCGCGTACCGCGGGACGCACTCTACGGAGCTCAGACCGCCCGCGCGGTGGAGAACTTCCCCATCAGCCGGATGCGGTTTCAGCGGCCGTTCTTGCGCGCGCTCGGCCTGATTAAGGCCGCTGCCGCTCAGGTGAACGGCCGGATGGGCTACCTGCCGCAGGCCAAGGCCGCTGCCATCGAAGCTGCCGCCAATGAGGTTGCCGAAGGCCGCCACGACGGCTCGTTCGTTGTGGACGTTTTCCAGACCGGCAGTGGCACCTCAACCAACATGAACGCCAACGAGGTGATTGGCCATCTGGCCGGCGCGCACCCAAACGATGAAGTCAACCGCGGGCAGTCCAGCAATGACGTGATTCCCACCGCCCTGCATATGGCGAGCGTTGAGACGGTTCAATGCCAGTTGCTGCCCGCTATGCGCAACCTGCGCGGGGCGCTGGAGGCGAAGGGCCGCGAATTCGACGACGTTATCAAGATCGGCCGAACGCATCTTCAGGACGCCGTCCCCATGCGGCTGGGGCAGGAGTTTTCGGGATACGCGCGGCAAGTGGAAGCGGCACGGGAGCGCGTGGAGACGGCCCTGCCGGCCATGTGCGAACTGGCCCTCGGCGGCACTGCGGTTGGCACGGGGCTCAACGCGCCCCCAGGCTTCGCCGCCGCGGTAATCGCAGAACTGGCTGTCCGCACCGGCCTCCCTCTTCGCGAGGCCTCCAATCATTTCGAGGCGCAGGGGGCGCGCGATGCTGCGGCCTTCCTATCCGCCGCGCTGAGAAACTACGCGCTGTCGCTCGTCAAGATCGCCAACGACATACGCTGGCTCGGCTCGGGACCGCGTTGCGGCATTGGTGAACTTCACCTGCCCGCCACGCAACCTGGCTCGAGCATCATGCCCGGCAAGGTCAACCCGGTCATTGCGGAGAGCCTGCTGATGGTGTGCGCGCAGGTGATTGGGCACGATTCCGCGATTGCCTGGTGCGCCGCGGCGGGCAATTTCGAACTGAACGTCATGATGCCGCTCATGGCTTGGGATTTGTTGGATTCGATCGAGCTGCTGGCCGCGGGTAGCCGAAATTTCGAGGCGCGCCTGGTGCGAGGGCTGGAAGCCAACCGGGAACGCGCCGCGGCATTCGTCGAGCAGTCCTTGGCCATGGCCACCGCGCTGGCTCCGATCATCGGCTATGAGCAAGCCGCCGCGCTGGCTAAGGAAGCGAGCGCCAGCGGACGTACAATCCGGGAGGTCGCCCGCGAGCGCAGTGGTATCCAGCCCGCCGAACTGGAGCGGCTGCTCGACCTCCGCAGCCAAACCTGAGGAGCTCCGATCGGTGCAATGAGCGGTGAGAACGTACTTGTTACCCAGCCGACGGTCTTGACCATCGGTCATTCGACGAGAACTTCTGACACCTTCGTCGAAATGCTCTCGGCTCACGGCGTGAAACACCTCGTGGATGTGCGGACCATTCCGCGCTCTCGCCACAACCCGCAGTTCAATCGCGACACCCTGCCGGAAGCGCTGCGGCTCGCAGGAATCGCTTACACCTACATGGAGCAGCTTGGGGGACTGCGGCACGCACGCACGGACTCGCCGAACACCGGATGGTACAATTCCTCGTTCCGGGGTTTCGCCGATTACATGCAAACGCCGGAGTTCGCAGCCGGTCTGGAGAACCTTATGCAACTCGCGGCACGCGAGCAAACCGTCATCATGTGCGCCGAGGCGGTACCCTGGCGCTGTCATCGCTCACTCATAGCGGACGCACTGAAGGTACGCGGCGTGCGGGTCGAACATATCATGAGCGCAAGCCGGACACAGCCCCACTCGGTTACCGGCTTCGCAAAGGTCGCCGGCATCCGTATCACCTACCCTCAGGAGATAGGTTGACGTGAGGAAATGCGCGGCGGTGAGGTGGAAGCGCTCACGGCGGTAGCTACTCAGCCTCTGGTGGCGTTCCGATGCCGTTTCGTCTAGTTCTGGGACTGTATCTCTCGAGGTTTCCCGATTCCCGGAGGGCAGAAGCGCAAGGGTATACTATTGCAGAGTAAGAGGTCCAAATACGTTCTTCTGCCGTAAGGAACTGGAAAGCTGAAATTCCTGGCAGGAAGTGAAGGGGGCATATGATCGCCACATCGGCCAATGCTGCGAGTCTCTCTCCGTGGTGGAGACATTCGGCCATCCTCGTCATGATCGCTGGCTTCTCGGTTCTGACCTTTGTAACGGTCCTGACCTATACGAACGCTCCACCCATCCCCGAGCGGGTCACAGATGTAATGGGAACGGTGTTGTTTACTGGAGCCGACATCCAGATGGGCCAGGAGGTCTTTCTCAAGTACGGTCTGATGGAGCACGGGAGCCTTTGGGGCCATGGCGCCTACTTGGGTCCCGATTACAGCGCGGAGTACCTGCATAGGCTCAGCGAGGTGACCCTGGACACGATCGCGAACGAGAAGTACGGCAAACCCTTCGCGCAGCTCTCGCCGGACGAGCGGAGCATCGCATCCGCGCGGACGATGACGGCACTTAAAGAGAACCGGTACGAACCAACCTCGCGCACGCTCCGGTTCTCGCCGGGCGAGGTGGCCGCCTACCGCACACAGCTTCCCGAGTGGAGCGATTACTTCACCAGGAAGGACGCGGCTCCCGGGCTGCCAGCCAACTATATTCGGAACCCCGCGGAGCAAAAAGCGTTGACCTCGTACTTCGCCTGGGCGGCCTGGGCCGCAGCGGCGAATCGCCCTGGGAAGGACTACTCATACACGAACAACTGGCCGTACGAGCCCATCGCGGGAAACCGCCCTTCCACCGAGGCCTATGTCTGGAGCGCCCTCAGTCTGATCACCCTCCTGTCGGGGCTGGGTTTGATCCTCTTCGTGGTCGGTAAGTTCGACTACCTGGGCTGGAAGGGCGAGGGCGCCAGCGCCCACATCATGCACTCCGCTCCCCTTGCTTTGAAGCTCACGCCCAGCCAATGGGCGACGGGATGGTACTTTGCCATCGTGGCCCTCCTGTTCCTAGCGCAATCGTTCCTGGGAGGCGTGCTCGCCCACTACCGTGTGGAGACGGGGGCCTTTTACGGGCTCGACATCGCCCGCTGGCTGCCCTACACCCTGGCGCGCACCTGGCACCTACAACTCGCCATCTTCTGGATCGCGACAGCCTGGGTGGGCGGCGGCCTTTTCCTGGCGTCGTGGGTCGGTGGCGCGGAGCCCAAACACCAGAGAGCCGGCGTCTACGCACTCCTCGGTGCGCTGGTGGTGGTCGTCTTCGGCAGCCTGGCAGGCGAGTCCCTCGGCATCAACAACAAGCTGGGGCAGTTCTGGTTCTGGTTCGGTCACCAGGGTTCCGAGTATCTGGACCTCGGGCGGTTCTGGCAGTACTTGCTGGCCGTTGGCCTCCTCTTCTGGTTGTTTCTGATGTTTCGGGCGCTCAAGCCCGCCTTCAAGAGCCCTGACAAGCGCGAACTGTCCTCGCTCTTTCTGTACGCGGCCGTGGCCATCCCGGTCTTCTACCTGCCCGCGCTGTTCTATGGCCCGCACACCAACTTCGCCGTCATCGACAACTGGCGCTTCTGGATCATCCATCTTTGGGTGGAAGGATTCTTCGAACTCTTCGCGACGGTGCTGGTCGCCATCATGTTCCACCAGATGGGCGTGGTCAGCACCAAGACCGCCACGCGGCTGATCTACCTGGATGCCATCCTGTATCTCAGTGGCGGGATCGTCGGCACAGGCCACCATTGGTATTTCACGGGCCAGGGGACGCTCAACATGGGGCTGGCGGCGTGCTTCTCGGCTCTGGAAGTTGTGCCTCTCACGCTTCTGACTCTGGACGCCTGGGATTTCATCAAGCTGAGGAAGGCGCAATGTTCCGCGTGCGGCCACGATCTGGCGTGGGGCCAGAAGTGGTCCATCTACTTCCTCATGGCCGTGGGTGTCTGGAACTTCGTCGGCGCGGGGATCTTCGGTTTCCTGATCAACCTGCCGATCGTGTCCTACTTCGAAGTGGGCACGTCGCTCACCCCCAATCACGGACACGCCGCACTGTTCGGCGTCTTTGGGATGTTGGCCTTGGCAGTGCTGGTCTTCTGCTTGAGGGCCATGCAATCCGACGTCACATGGAAAGAGACGCAGAAGTTCGTCCGGGTGGGCTTCTGGGGCGCCAACGTAGGCCTTGCGCTCATGATTGCACTGGATCTGTTCCCCGGAGGAGTGATTCAGCTCTGGGATTCCGTCGCGAACGGGTATTGGCATGCGCGCCGCCTCACCTTTCTCATGGGTGGTACCTACCATAAGCTGGAATGGCTGCGCATGGTGGGCGATGTGGTTTTCCTCTTCGCCGGCGCGCTGCCCATCACGCTCGGCGCGTTGCGCAGCGTGTGGAAGAGGGATCTCTCCCCCGCGGCGTAGGGGCGGTCCCATGCCGGATCCGCAGGGGCGCCGGGATACTGCTAGTCCCCTAACCGGTAGTGTCGCGGCCGTGAGCCGCACCATACCGCAGTTACAAGTGGTTGCCCCGCTGCTTCACGCTGACGATGTCCAGCCATGGCGCCGTTTCCGGAAGAAACTCCACGCCGGCGATCAATTCCGGGCGTTGCGACTCCATGTTTCGGCCCGCCACCTGAGGGGCTAGGGCGAGGAAAAGTTCGTCGACGCAGCCGTCCGCCACGAACTTGCCGAACAGCGTAGGGCCGCCTTCATGTAGAAGCAGCGATACGCCAAACTCAGCGTGCAGAAGTTCGAGAATGTCAGCCGGCGCAAGAATGGACCGTCGACCGTCCTGACTTCCGTCGAAATCAGCAATCCTGCCCCGCTCGCCGCGAGAAGACCGCTACCGGCTTGTGTGCTGACGATCAATGTTCGTATGCCGGGTGTCTGGAATATGGCCCTTCTGAGATCCACTTTGCCGCCTCCGCTCACGACCACCTGGAGCGGGGGAGCCGGCTTCTTCAAGACCTCGTGCCGGTAGCGCGCATAAAGGTCGCGGGCTTCCGGGAATACGCGCTCGGCGACGAATAGATGCTCCGGTGCGGTCTGGTGAAGCGTACCGGATCCTACCATGACAGCGTCCGCCGATGCCCGGAGGAGACCCATAATGAAACGGCCCGACCCGTCGAATCCGCTGATATCGCCTCCTCCGGATTTGCCGGCGATTTCGAAGCTGACTACGCCATCAACCGTGCTCACGAAGTTGCCGATCACACAAAGCCGCTGAGAGCCGGGTGGTGGGAACAGCAGAACTGCGCGAACGGCTGCTTCCGGCTCGCGCTCCAGCAAATCGAACACCGCCTGCACCGCCTCGCGCACCACTTCCCACCGCGGCGGCACATAACGCGACGTCCGCAGGTAGACCGCATCGTTACGGTATGCGGCCAGCGCCGATGGCGTCATCAGTCCGGCGCTCACCATGGCGGGGGAGTATGCTGGGCGTCAGAACTCCAGTCGGGCCTGAAACGCGATCATCCGAGGGGAACTATCTCCACCTAGCCCGACGCCCAATAGTCCTGTCGGAGGCGCAGTCGGGTAGCTGAGCGCTCCGAATCCGGTCTGTGTGGAGGGTTTGCCCGGAATTCCTGCGTATACCAAATTTGGCAGGCCGAAATTCGGGTGGTTGAAGACGTTGAAGAACTGGCTATCGACGCGCAGCTTCAGCCGCTCGCTCAACTGGAACCACTTCGTCAGGTACAAGTCGCTCCAGACGAAATCGGGACCGCGCAACGCGTTCCGTCCTAGATTTCCGAACTGGCAGTTCTTCGGGCTGTCCCCACCGGCACATGCACCGGTGCTCGGATCGACAACCGAAACAAAGGCGTCGGGGTTGAGCCACTGGATCGTTCCCGGTTGTGTGACACCGGGAATCGGATTGTGTTCGTACAAAGGTACGCCGGGAACCACGCTGGCATACTGCGGGCCACTGCCCTGTACAATGCCGTTGCCGTTGGCGGAATAGGCCGCGCTCAACACAGAGAAGGGCAAGCCACTGTGCCAAAAGGCGGTGCCTGAGACCTGCCATCCGTTTAGCGCCCGGCCCAGCACGTGATTCTGGAAATTGATCGGCAACTGATAAACGTATTGGGCCGTGAGGTTGTGGCGGACGTCGTAATCGCAGGGGCCGTATTGCCGGCGAAGTTCTCCCGGCAGCGGTGAAAGAATGGCTCCGGCGGCGAAGGGCAGGAATCCGCCGTTTGAGACCGTGTCCATGCAGCGGCTCCAGGTATAGTTAGCCTGGATCTGAATGCCATGGGCCAGCCGCTTGTCGGCGGTTAACTGGAGGCCGTCGTAATGGCTGTTTGCGCCCGTGCTCAACTGTGTCACCGGCCCGAAGCGGGGATCGGTGGGCTGGCCGTAAGGAAACGGCGCGAAGCAGCCCTCGCAGACCGTCTGATAACCATTCACCTGCGTTTCGTACGGCTGGTTCACCGCGCGCGTGCCTACGTATTGAGCTCGCAAGTCGAGTTGGTTGCCGATCTGGTGCTCCAAGCCAAAACTCCACTGCATGAAGTAAGGAGCGTGGAGCTTGCCATCCGGAACCGCGGTGATGGAAATTGGCGGAAGGCAGGAGCTCGGATTAGCCAGGGGCGACGCGCAGGAAAGCTCGCCCTGAGGGAAGCCGGAGTTGAATTGCTGATTCGCCGCCGAAGTCGCGTCGATAGCGCTGTTCGGTACAGCCGGCGCAATGGACACTCCGCCCACCGTGCCCAGCAGTCCGCCCTGGAATGTGTTCGAGTAGGGAGGGTTCGTTCCCACGGTATCGACCACGCTGCCCGGTAGGATGTCGCTGAACAGGCCGAAACCGGTGCGCAACACAGTATGCGGCGCGATCTGCCACGCGATCGCGGTTCTGGGCTGGAGGATTGCGGCCGGCGTGGCGGCGAATATCGTCCCCTGCTGGGTCCGGATGACCCGGTTCAGCGGCTGATTCACATCGTGGGAAATCGAGTCGAACGAGCCGGTGAGGCGCGCTACGGCGCCATGCGGATTCAGCGGGTTTGAATTGTACGTGTCGCGAACGCCGAAGGTCCAGGTAAACTTGCGCGTCACCTTCCAAGCGTCCTGCGCATAAAAGTCCAGGTTGAGAAAGTTGTACGGTTGCGAGTCGGCCAGCGGGAAGGTTTCCGAAGCCGTCGACGCAACGCCGTAAATGAATTGCGGCAGCGTGGTGTAAGTGACCAGCGGCACCACACCTTCACCGAAATCGTAATCGTTCAGACGGAGGATCCGGCCGTTGGTTCCGAACCGGAATTCGTGCGCTCCCATCGTCCACGCCAGATTGTCATTGATAAAGAACCGACTCGCGCGGCGGCCCTGCACCCACGTATTGTCGAGCCCTCCCAGCGTGGTGAACGGCGCATTGGCGCCGCTGCCCTGGAGGACGATCGGAAATGCCGCCAGTGTCTTCTGTAAATCGGCCGGCCCAAACAGGCTTTCATACCACGAGAACGCGGGGTTGAAGTAGTTAACCAGATGCCCGGAGAAGACATGCGTATAGCCCGAAGCGAACGAGTATAGAGGCTGCGGAGAAGCAGCGTCGAATACAGGATTGATCGGATCGGTGTAAGCGGCCTGAAGTCCGGTGTCGGCTTGTAACCGGACCCAGGCGATGTTCAGCGGATCGATGTTGTAATCGATGCGAGCCGTTTGCACTTGCTCGCGATCGTCGCTGGAATGGGAAACGCTCCGGCGGTTAGCGCAACCGTTTCCATTGGGCGGATTGCCACCCGCAGCGCTGCCATCGCTGTTGAACGGACAGCCGAGAACCGCGAGCGGTGTCCCCGCCGTGTTGCCGTACAGGGAAAAGAGCTTCTGGTAGAACGGCACCAGTTGCGGCGCTGGCTGATACGTCGATCCGGTCACGGAATCCACACCGCCGCGCGGCAATTGCCGCAGGACGTAGTTCTGAAACGCCGGCGTCGGCACCGTTGTGGCAGTAACGATCGGCAGCGCAATCCGAACCCATTCGGAATCAAAGAAGAAGAACAGCTTATCGCGCCGGATCGGCCCTCCCAGACTTCCACCGAAATGGTTCACCGTGGAGCGCGGCTTTTGGTTGCCCGGCGTCGAGTTCGTAAAGAAGTCGGCCGCACTGAACTTCGAGCCGTCCCACAGTTCATACAGGTTTCCGTGAAACTGATTGGTTCCGGATTTCGTGACATAGTTAACCTGAGAAGCCCCGTACCTGCCTTGATCGACTGCATAAGAGAGGGTATTGACTGTCACCTCCGCAATGGAATTCAACCCTAGGACGAGATTGGTCGAAAGGCCGCTATTCAGGTTGGTGAGCGGGTCGTTAGTCTCCAGCCCATCTACAATATAGCCGTTCGAAAGGGACGGCAGGCCATTGAATTGGACATTGCCATAACCATTCGTGCCGCCGACGAAGTCGTTGCTGCTCCCCGCGGTATTGATGAGAGCGCCGGCGGCAAACTGCAGCGGATAGGTCAAGTCGCCGCCCGGATTCGGCAGATCTTCGAGAGCGCGGGCAGTCAGGCTGGTCGCGGTATTGGGATTCTCTGGATTGATCAGCGGCGCTTGCTCCGTGACGAGAATCGTTTGGTTTGAGGATGCGATGCTCAGCTTGAAATCGACCGTTTGCTTCTGTCCAAGGCCGGCTGAGACCGAGTTGCTCTGCCGTGCCTCAAAGCCGTCCGCTTCCGCCTTCACTGAGTACGCGCCTGGCTTAAGCTGCGGAAAGTCGAACCGCCCGGCCTCGTCCGTTTGCACGGAACGCTGGAAGCCGTTTTCCGTGCCGGAAACGGTCACGGTGGCGCCCGCAATCGCGGCGCCGGTCTGATCGGTGACCGACCCGACGATGGCGCTCGTTGTCTCGCCCTGCGCCAGCGCCGGAACCTGTAGTACTGGGACCGAAATCAGCAACGCCAAGGGCCCGAGAAGGATGAGACTGCGCAGCCATAATTTAGGCATGGCTAAATAATATCGTTTTGATTGTCCCCTGTCAAGCGCTCATGAAAGCAACCATCGAACCGGACCGATTGCAGGCGTGCGGCGACGGGAGGTAATCTGGATTTAGTGCTACCTAGGGTGCATGGACCGTACACCACGGAATCGGCGGACGATTACCTGAAAGCGATACTGGAGTTGGGCGGTTCTCGACAGGAACGCGTGACCAGCAACGCCCTCGCTCAGCATCTGGGTGTCCGTGCCGCTTCGGTGACGGGAATGCTGCAAAAGCTCGCTGCGCAGAAGCCACCGTTGGTGAAATACGTGAAGCACCATGGTGCCTGTTTGACTGCCGCGGGAAAGATGCGCGCTCTGGAGGTGCTTCGCCACCACCGTCTGCTGGAGCGTTTCCTTCATGATTTCCTCGACTACTCCTGGGACGAGGTTCATGACGAGGCAGAACGGCTGGAACACTTCATCTCGGAGCGGTTTGAAGATCGGATCGCCGCGAAGTTAGGAGACCCCGAAACCGATCCGCACGGGCACCCGATCCCCGAACGAAGCGGCGCGCTTCCGATTCGCTCGGAGGTGCTGTTATCGAAATGGGCTTGTGGCGTTCCTGCCGTCGTTAGCAGCGTTTCCGACCGCGACCCCGTGGCTTTGCGCGAGATGACACGCCTCGGTTTGAGACCGGGCGTGGCAATCGTGGTCGAACCCGGACCCCGCAGTGCCTTTTTGCGCGTCCGAGTAGCCGATCGTTCCGATTCCGTGCGCTTGAGTCAGACTCTCAGCTCCGGAATAGCGGTAGTCGCCCCTGAGAATCACCGCAGTTGATCACATTCGAACGTCGGTCCGCACAACGAAAACCATTCATGATCGAGCGCTGCCTTGAGTCGCAAGCGCTGGGCTTAAAGTGGAAGCCGACGGTTGCCGTCAGCGAGCGCGGGGTGACGTCACATTCACCGGAACGCAATGGTCAATCTGGATCACGTTCGAAGAATGAGCGCCCTCAGCCGCTGATATGCGCCATCGGCGAGAAATCTAGGTACTATACCGAGTACATTGCGATCACGGAAGTATACAAAACTAGCTGAATCGCACCGATCAGCACCGCAAAAGGCGGATCAAAGAGGGGCGTCCGGTCTTGGCTTCCAAATGCTCCGGCCGCTTTCTGTAACTGGTTTGCAACTAGGAGATTTTGTAGACTTTTTCGGTCTCGAATCGTTGACAATCTTCGGAATCGTGGCTTATAGTTGAATCGGATGGAAAGTAGTTCGCCGCTTGGGCTACTGAACACCCGATTTGCATGGATCCTCGGTAGGCGAGGCGTCTGCGCGGCAAACAGGCCACTGCCCTCCGGCGTCGAAAGATGTGCGTCAGGGTTGACCAGGGACTCCCGGGTTAAGGGTTTCTCTAAGGTGGCTGAGGTCATCGGATCTCTCACGGCGCGCGGTGCTGAAGCTTGGACCAGTGGGGGAATCCGTCAGCAATCGCTTGCGATAGTTGGCCATTTCTTCCGCTTCGGGGGATGGCTTTTTTGGTTTCCCTCCTTGAGCTTCAAACTCGTCTCCGGAAAGGTATATGGAACCGAACGACGATAAGCCTCCTAGTCCGGAGGATACGGCGTGGAAGTTCCGGTGGTAAACCGATAGCCTCTCTCAGCTATCGCGTTCGCCGCCGCTTCTTCCACAGGATTGCGGTGGTGATCGCGAAGGGCTGAAGGCCGACGCTCCAATTCCCCGGGGCGCGAATTTTCTCCCTTCGGCATCTTGAGCCAATGTTCCGTAGGCAGCGGCCGTGATACCGCGCCGCCAGCCACAGTTGCTTGTGGTGTGTCCGCACGCGGGCGGGAAAGGAGATGCGTCGATGAAGAACAGACTCGTGATGGCTCCCCCCAATCCCGGGACATCGCCGCCGGCGGGTCCCAGCTGTATCCCTTGACCTGATGGACAATCCAGCGGCCAACCGAGGGAAGGCATCGTGAACATTCTTTCCAAACTTTATTATCGATACAAAAAGATCCTCAAGACCTTGAGGTTGTACCTATTGATCGCCGGCCCGGGCATCATCGTCATGGTGGCGGACAACGACGCGGGCGGCATCACCACCTACACCGCCACCGGCGCACAGTACGGCTTTCATCTGATCTGGTTTCTTATCCTCCTGGGTCCGGTTGCCTACTATGTTCAGGAGATGACCGTCCGCTTGGGAGCGGTCACTAAGCGCGGACATGCCGAGGCCATCTTTCACGCCTTCGGCTCCTTCTGGGGATGGTTCTCGTTGCTGGACTTGGTTCTGACGGATTGGCTGACGATGATCACCGAGTTCATCGGCATGACCGCGGCCCTGAAGATCTTTGGTGTGCCGGCATGGGTAACGGTCATCGGGGCCTGTCTCATCATGAGTTGGATGGTCCTGCAGGGCCGCTACTGGACCTGGGAGAAACTGGCACTGGTATTTTGCGGCCTCAACCTGATCTATGTTCCTGCTGCGTTCTTGATCAATCCCCCGATTCATGAAATCCTGCGTGGAAGCCTGATTCCCCATTTTCCGCCTGGAGGGTTCACCAATGACTTGTTCTTCCTGCTCATGGCCAACATCGGTACCACAATCGCACCCTGGATGATCTTCTTCCAGCAGAGCGCCGTGGTGGACAAGGGGCTACAGGAGAAAGACATGGTGGGGGGCGAAGTTGACACCGCCGTCGGATCCGTGCTTACCGTGGTGGTCGCCGCATTCTGCGTGATC
Organism: Bryobacteraceae bacterium; assembly: GCA_049511495.1. GTDB lineage: Bacteria > Acidobacteriota > Terriglobia > Bryobacterales > Bryobacteraceae > Bog-375. Next base: position 61,689 of record JBEKXZ010000019.1, read on the forward strand.
CTGACGGCGACCCTGCTCCCAGGGCAGCACATCGAGGATGCGGCCACGGCGGCCATTAAGTTTATGGGGGTCAACAAGCACCTGGGCACATGCCTGGCGATAGGGCTCTTCGACGCGGGACTGCTGGGAGCGATCTGCATCTCGTTGGCTAGTTCGTGGGCATTTGGAGAGGTCTTTGGCTGGGCGCACTCGCTGAATCACAAGTTGAAAGAGGCGCCGTGGTTCTACGCCTATTACATATTCGTCCTCGTGCTGGCGGGCACGGTCGTGTTGATCCCCGGCGCGCCGCTGGTGCTGATCACTCTGTTCGTCCAGGTGATTGCGGTGACGCTGCTGCCGGCGGCTCTGGTCTTCCTCATCCTGCTGCTGAACGACAAGGAAACCATGGGCGAATACAGGAACACGGTTTTTCAAAACATTGCCAACGTCGGCATCACCGCAATGATCATTTTGGTCTCCACTTTGTACGGAATCAGCGCGCTGTTTCCGAATCTTCTGAAATGACGGAGCCGGAGGAAAAGGCATGATTATTACATTTTTCAGGAACACAGCTCAGACCGTCCGAGCGATCAACCAGAAATACGCTACCCCGCATCTGCAGACCTCCCGCATGGTCAGAGTCTGTCTGGGGATGCTGCGTGGGTACCTGATCCTGCTGATCGGAATTCTGGTGTTCAAATTTGTTCAAGCGCTCCACTAAGTAAGGAGGTAACCCATGAACGGAACGACGAGGAACGCAATCGAAGAGACGTTTTTCCTGTCCCAGTTAGTGGGAGCTCGCGCCTATGTCGGGACTCGGAAGATGGGCAAGGTGGGCGACGTGGTCGCGGTCGACCAGGGCAAGGTGGCGGAGGTTACCCATTTTCAGATCACTCGGCCCTTCGGCGACCCGCCGCTGCTGGTTCCACTGGCGCAGGTCCGCTCTTTCGGCCTTCGGAAAGTGGTCCTCGACATCGAGGAACCCCTCGGCTTTGTACGGGCGCTTGCGGTCGAAGAGGTCCTCCTGAGGGACTATCTGCTGGACAAGAAAGTGCTCGACATGGATGACCGCGAGGTTGAAGTCGTTTACGACATACGGCTGGTCCGGACCGGCGGCAGAATCTATGTGGCCGACGTCGATATCGGCCGTTACGGCCTGCTGTGCCGGGTTGGATTGAAGGTCGTTGCCAACTACCTGTACCGCCGTCACGGTGAGTCCGAGAAGAGGCTCATCCCGTGGTCCTATGTCCAGCCGCTGCCGCCCCAGTTGGGCACCATGCAGGGGCACGTGAAGCTGAACGTCCTCAAGGAAAAGCTTTCTGATATTCACCCTGTAGATCTGGCGGACATCATCGAAGAGTTGGACAGCTCGCAACGGGTTGTGCTGATGGAGGGCCTGGATACGGAACACGCCTCGGACACTTTGGAGGAGATCGACCCGGCCGTACAGCGCGACGTCGTGTTCGCATTGAGCAAGGAGCGGGTCGCGCAACTAATCGGCGACATGACCCCCGGCCAGGCGGCCGACATCGTATCCGTGCTGCCAGGCGACGAGAAGAGGGTAATTCTCCGGCTCCTTGATCCAGCGATGGTGGCGAAGATCGAAGAGATCATGGAGCAGCAGGACGCCACGATTCTGAACTTCGCGACGCCGAACTTCTTTAAGTGCCCACCGGAGATGACGGTCGAGCAGGCGCGGGCGAAATTCCGTCAGGCGGCCAAATCGATGGACGTAGTTATGTACTTCTACATGGTCGATAACTCGGACAAGCTGCTGGGTGTTATCGATATCCGGGATATGTTCGCGGCCGAGGATGAACGCCTCCTGAAGGACCTGATGGTCGAGGGCGTAATCAGCCTTCCTCAAGACGGCACCATGAAGCAGGCGTCGGACATGTTTCTAAGATACGGGTTCAGAGCGCTGCCGATCACCGACGAAAACGATATCATTCTCGGCGTCGTGCCGTATCGCGACGTCATGAATCTCAAGCACCGCATTCTGGAGTAGACCTTGGTATGGTGGCGCAGCACATTTCTCGGCCTGCGGGCACGTTTGCCCGGAAACTAATCAGGACTTTGTGAGAACGCCTGGTCGACTATTTCGAAGAATGCCTCATGCGCTCGCCGGCGCCACAGAGTCGATCGGGAAAGGCTACTACGTTTGGCACGCAATCTGGGATTGGACCTTCAACCCTGGACCACCTGCACGGGGTCGAGCAATCTACAATTGTGGGCAGGGCCCTGTTGGCTACCCTTGGTAGCCGGCCTCCTGCGGGTTCATCGACGGAGACACCGCCACCGTTGATTGTGACGAAATGCGAAATACGGCGGCCGGCGCGACCATGCCGCTACTGCCTCGATGGGCCGGCCCTATTTCAGATACGCGTGCAGGGCGCTGACCAGGTCGTCGGCGGCTTTGGTTTGCTCGTCGGTGGCGGCATCCTTCGGCGGCAGGACGTGAAAGCGGATGTGGCCTTCGATCACCTCCGCCATCAACGCATCCATCGCTCCCCGGCAGGCGGATATGGTGTGCAGCGATCGGCCTCAGGAAGCCCAAGTCCGCGCCGAATGCGGGGCTCTGTATGAGAAGCTTTCCCGGCTGCCACCCTCTGGTGTTCGGCTGCCATCGGAGCGATTTCGGGGTTGGGAAAGCCTCTCCACGCTCTGCTTCTGGCGTCCGCGCGGCCAGAGTCGCTCCACCAGGAATCGACCGCCATCTTCCGGAGAAGGCGTGTCAATAAGCGCGGTTCAAGGCCAGCATTTCGTACCTTTTCTTCCGCGGCAGTTTATTTCTTTAACCCGCTGCACGCTGTGCGGTCACGTAACCCGGCATCTCAGCAGCCCACTCAGGCCGGGCACCTTTGCGCTCAAGTACCGACAGAACCCGGCGAGTCTCTCCCAAATCGCTCCAGCCAAGGTTAGCCGGGAGCACGGCCAACTCACCGGGATAAGCCGAGAGAACGTCTTCCGAAAAGTTACTGGAGCGAACTCCCGAGTAAAGATCGGCTAAAGCCTCTCGCTCCGAGCCGGTAAAGAAAGTTGAATGGATCGACTCCACGGTTTGCACGAGATCCGGCACCGCACGCCGGGCCAGGCCCAGTAAGGAGTCAATCCGGCCAACCATCACAAAGCTGTTCCAAAAGCAGCCACGCTCCATCAGTACGCAGGCGAGCGCAAATGACGGTTTCTCCCAAAAACGCCTCACGCGGAACACAGCGGCATGGCCCGTCAGGCGTACGCCCGGCTCTATCCAGCCATACTCCACTTCCGGACTGTTCGGTGCGATGCCCAATAAGACTACCGGCGAGGGGCGGGACTCCGCCGCAATGAAAGCCGAATTGACCATATCTCTTAGTGCGTCGTCATCGGCGAAATGATGGTCGCAAGGGAAGAAGGCTACAACGGCTTGCCGATCCAAATCCCTGACCTTTAACAGGCTGTAGACGATCGCGATCGCGGTGCCCCGATTGTAGGGCTGCACCAGAGGGAACAGGGGCGAGAAGCTAGCCATATGATCGGCATAGAAACACTCGTGGGTCTTCGTTAGGAAGATCAGCGTTCTCCTGGGAGAAACTATCCGCCAGACTCTGCGTCTTGTCTGATCCAGGAGTGTTTCCCCACCCAGAATGGCGCAAAACTGCTTGGGGCGGTCGTCGCCGGAGATCCTTCTGGTTAGCGGAAGCAACCGCTTTCCGTCGCCGCCGGCGAGAATCACGGCCCAACGGTGCTTCCCCGGATCATCCAAATCAGGCTGCGGACACATCGATTGGAGCTTCGTCTGCATTCTGCTCTCCACGCGCTGGATTTTACTTTGAATGAGTGCTCAAACAAAAATCTAACGCATGCTGTCTCAAAACGCTGTCAAGAATGGCGATAGGCCCGTCAAAGAATCGTCAAGAGAGCGAGGCTGCGCAGCGGCACGAGTGAATTTAGGAATCGCTCCGAAGCCGATACCCCACGCCGGGCTCGGTAATGATAAGGGCAGGTCGCGTTCTGTCGTCCTCTAGCTTGTTACGAAGATTGCTGATGTTGACGCGGAGCAGATGGAGAGCGTCGTCGTAGTGCACTCCGCCCCAAACCTCGCGAACGATCTGCCGGTGAGTCAAAACCTTGCCGGCGTGACGAACAAAGGCATTGAGCAGGTCGTACTCGATGGGTGTGAGTGACACCAGCCTCCCGCTTAATCGCACTTCCCGCCGGCCCAGGTCCACGGTAAGCGCGCCGCTCACAAGGACGGAGTCGGCCTCGCCGGTGACGGCTCTCCTGAGCGCGGCGCGGATGCGTGCCAGCAGTTCGCCCGGTCCAAACGGTTTGGTAAGGTAGTCGTCGGCGCCTGCATCCAGCGCCGCGATCTTTTCGGACTCCTCACCTCTCACCGACAGAATGATGATTGGGATCTGTGTCCACTCGCGCAAGCAGCGGGTGACTTCCGTGCCACTCAGGTCCGGCAACCCGAGATCGAGAATGATGACGTGCGGGTGCTTGCCTCGTACCTCCTCGACCGTTTGCTGCCCCGTCGACGCCTCGTGGACGGAGTATCCGTGCGCGGCCAGAGAGGCGTGCAAAAGCCGGCGTATCGCCTCCTCATCGTCAGCTACGAGTACCCGTGTCTCCTGTTCGGTCAAGATAGCTCCGCAACAGGTCCCCTGACCTTATTGCGGCCAGGGGACACTTCTTTTGTAATGCACGACACGTCAAAAGCGGATCAAAGATTCCGAAGCCCAAGTCAAGGAAAGATCAAGACGAACCGGAGTCTCCCGCAGCAGCCACGTGCTCCGTCCGCAAACGGTATCCGACTCCCGGGTCCGTCGTAATATAGCGGGGACGCGACGCGTCCTGTTCCAGTTTGTGTCGCAAGTTGCTCACGTTCACTCGCAGGATGTGGAGGGCGTCTTCGTAGTGGATACCCCGCCACACTGCCTGGACTAGCTGCGCATGGGTCATGATTCTTCCGGCGTGGGACACAAGGACCTTAAGGAGCGTATACTCCGTGGGGGTTAGTTGCACCGGGCGGTCACCGATACGCACTTCGCGGGCCGCGAGGTCCACCGTCAAATCGCCGGTTGTGAAAACGGATCCCTTCTCCAGCCCGGCAGCTCTGCGCAAGGCCGCTCGGATACGTGCCATCAGCTCTCCAGGACTGAACGGCTTGGTGAGATAATCGTCAGCCCCAGCGTCCAGGGCTTCGACCTTGTCGGATTCGCCCTCCCGGACAGAAAGCACAATGATGGGCGTTTGCGTCCATTCGCGCAGACAACGCGTGACCTCGACTCCACCGATATCGGGCAAGCCCAGGTCGAGGATGATTACATCCGGCCCGCTGATTCGGGCCTGCTCGACTGCCTCACGGCCTGTCTCCGCCTCGTACACCGTGTAGCCGCGGCTCGACAGGAGGCTGCATAGGAAGCGCCGAATGGGTCGTTCGTCATCAACCGCGAGTACTCGTAACCCTCGTTCGCTCATCTTCACTCTCACTATGCCGTTCGGCATCTGCAGTCATCGGAATTGTGAACGCGACCGTAGTTCCTCCTTCCGCGCCGCGCCTAACCCGAATGCGGCCGCCGTGGGCCTCCACGAAGCCCTTGCAAATGGACAAGCCCAAGCCGGCTCCCGTGCCGCCGTCGCTTCGCCCGCAACGGTAGAAGCGCTCAAACGCTTTCTCCAAATGCTCTTGGGGAATACCTTCACCGTGATCGATCACTTCCACTTCAGCCTGCCCATCCGTTTCTCTGACCTGGATCTCAATAGGACGATCATCGGCGGAATACTTCAGCGCATTATCCACCAGGTTGACCAGCACTTGAGTGACGAGAACAAAATCCAGGTTTACCAGCAGTGGGTGCGCTGGCAAGCGCAGGCGAATGGGCCGGCACCTGGCGGCTTCGCCTAACTGCTCCAATGCAGCTCCTACAACATCCTGGATATCGCACGGCTCCGGCTTGACGCGTACCGCGCCTGCTTCCAGGCGTGACATGTCCAGGAGATTCCCCACTAGCCGGTTCAGACGTGTGGCTTGCTCTTCAGCGTTTATCAGCATCTCCTGACGAGTCGATTCATCCAGAATCGCGGTATCCTCCAGGAGGCTTCTCAATGTTCCGGTCACAGTCGCCAGTGGCGTCCTGAGGTTGTGCGAGATCGAATTCAGCAAGGCTTTTTGCAGTCTATCGGTTTCCTCGAGAAGCTGAGCTTCGTGTGCCTTCTGCTCCAGCTCCGCCCGTCCAAGTGCAAGGGCCGCTCGCGTGGCGAATGCCTCCAAGACCCGGTATTGTCTGGCCGCCAGCCGGGGATGCACCGCCTCCCCTACCTGGGCCGCGAGCACACCTTTTATCCCCCACGCCGTCCTTAGCGGCAGATAATGCCCCCGCACTTCCGGGAATCTCTCCGTCCCGCGGCCGGCTGGCTGGCCAACTTCGTAGGCCCAAACGGCCGCTGCCCACTCGGCGTCGTCATAGGCAAACTCGGGGCTGCGAAACTGAGTTGCGAGCCCTCCCCGGACTGGAAGCGCCAGTAACACCGGCCAGTGGAATGTCTCGACGACGTGCCGGGCAAATACCTTCACAATCTGATCCTGGCTGCCTGTCTCCGCCAGGGCCTGTGCGATCGCGTACACTGCCTCCACATAGGCCGCGTTCGTGCGTGCCGTTTCCGCCTGCTCTCGCACCTCGGCGACGAGGGCACTGACAATCAACGCTACGGCCAGCATGCTCACCATGGTGATCAGGTACCCGATGTCCGTAATGGCGAAGTTCATCAGCGGAGGGATGACGAAGAAGTCGAATGCGAACGCTCCGGCCACTGCGGAGCATGTTGCCGGCCCGCGCCCCCAGCGCACCGCGGCAATCACAACCGCGAGCACATAGAACATCACCACGTCGATCGGCGTCAGATGTCGCGAGATCGCGAAGCTCGCCACGGTGACAAGGGCCATCAGCGAAAGGGCTTCCAGGTAGCTCAGCCGCTGCCGCGAGAGCTCCTCGCCCCAGATTGGCGTCTCGCCCGGCGGTGCAGCGGAGATGATCCAATTTGCGATAGACCGCTGAAGCCTTGCTACCGCAAAGTTCGGCATGGGCAGATCAATCGTGGGGCTAGTGCCCAGGCGCAAGCCAGCCGGACTGTGGCGTGAAGCCCCTCTCACAGATTCGCCTCCTCGCCCCCCCAACGTTGAGAGCGCCTTACCTGCTTACCATGATATCCGATGCAGCGGGATGGGAGAGCCGCTCTGTCAGCAACCTGTCGGCGCAGCGTGCGCATCCTCCCAGCAGGGCTCTTGCTGACGACTATGCGTCACCATCGAAATCCCGGCTGTATAGGTAATTGCAACCTGTGTTCGAGAACGGGCTCCGGGGTTTCGGCCGATGACAAATCCAGCACTCGCACACGTTGGCCGACGCTCAACCGTTGGAAGAGAATTTCTTCTGTGTTCCGAAACCTTATCGTGTCCCGGTGACTGTTTTCGAGAGAACCCGTCTGGGTGAAAACGACCTCCTCTTCCGGACTCACGCCCAACTCGAGTTGAATGTGTACTGGGATATCGCGGAGCAGCAGCCTGGCTCCCGGCGGGACACATACCACAGGCACCGGCCCCGGGCGGAAGGCCGCCTTAAGGGTCGCCCAGATGCCCTGCGGCGGCGCAACCTTTGGTCCTAGGCCCAGTGAGCCAGTACTGTAATGATGAACCACCAGATTTTCGCCTTCTGTGGCCAAACGATTGGGCAATCCCATCAGCGAATAGTCGCACATTTTCCGTCTCCTCCCTTCGTGGTTGAAGCGAAGCCGACCTCAGTTCCGCCTCCCAGCTCCACTCTATGGCAAGCAACGTCAAGCCCAAATCAAAAACAGGCACGCTGTCGTCAAAAAGGAATCAAGCCCAAGGGCGCACCTACAGCCCATTTGTACTGTGTGGAAGAGCGAGTTCGACGCACGCCGCAGCACGACCGGAGCCGGCCGGGCACGGGTGGGATAGCGGCCTTGATCCGTTCTTGACGTTAAAGTCGCCACTTTTGATCCTATTCTGATTTCCCGTCATTTATATTTTTGGGTAGGAGACCAAGTCATAATGCCAAGAACTTTATCGGCGGTTCCTGGCGGAAGAGTATCAGTAAGCCGACTTCGGAGGGAAAGGAGAACGAGAGTATGATTAACGAGGATGTGGATGCGACTTCGCCCTCACTCAGCAGGGACGACGTCCAACCACGGGTCTTTTTGCAGCCGATCGCGGCGCCATCTATCCTGGGGCTGTACGGACTGGCAGGGGCCACGTTCATGGTGGCCGCCCAGATGGCGCATTGGCTCGGATCGTCTGACACGATGCTGCTGCTCGTCCCGTTCGCAGCCATTTTCGGGGGCCTGGCTCAGTTCCTGGCCGGCATGTGGGCATACAAGGCCAGAGATGGCGTGGCTACCGCAGTCCACGGGGTGTGGGGCGCATTTTGGATGGCATTTGGCATTCTGGCTTTGTTGCTCGCCAACGGGAAGCCGCCAATGCCTGCAGGACCTCTGTTTCCCGAGCTGGGGTATTGGTTCATCGTACTGGCGGCCATTACCTGGGTCTGCACAGCGGCGGCCACCGCGGAGAATAAGGCGCTGGTCACCGTCCTGGTGTTCCTGGCTGCCGGTTCGACTACTTCGGCAATCGGCCTGCTCCTGGGAACCGAAGACCTGGTGGTCTTGTCCGGCTATTTGTTCCTCGTGTGCGCCATCGCCTCATGGTACACGGCGAGCGCTCTGATGCTGAGCGAAGCCTTTGGCCGTGAAGTGTGGAGCTTGGGCAAAAGCACCTATTCGAAACAGATGGCGCCCATTGCCCTGGGTACCGGCGAGCCCGGTGTGATCCGAGGGCAAGCGTAGCCGTACGTGATCGTTGTTTTTCGATGAGCCGCTCCCGGGGGCGCAGACCGAAACTGCGCCTCCGCTTTTCCCTCGATACGTCATAATTCCTACCCAAATCTTAGCGGTGTCCGAACCGGTGGCCTGTCGCAAATCCAGATAGATCGTGATACGATATATATGTGAGTGCAGACAGCGATCTAACCAGTGATCAATATCGCGATCTGGCCGAATTCCGCAGGCAGATCCGGCGATTCCTCTATTTCAGCGAGCTGACGGCGAAGGAACACGGCATTGAGACTCAGCAACATCAACTGCTGCTTGCCGTGCACGGTCTGCCAGAGGGCACACACCCCACCATCCGGGAGATTGCATCGAGGTTGTTCATTCAACATCACAGTGCCGTGGAACTGGTCGACCGGCTCGAAAATACTGGGGCGATCGTGAGGCATCCCGGAGTTCGGGATAAGCGCGAGGTTTGGGTCCGGCTGACGCCGATTGGCCGCGCGACCCTACGTAAGCTCGCCCTGGCCCATCGCACCGAACTGGAACGGTCTGGTCCCGAGTTAGCACAGGCGCTGAATACCGTGCTGCGGCACAGCAGGAGAGCAGCGGCATCATGAGCAACCACGGCGTCACGGAGAAAGGCCCCAGCGCCCATTCCCAGGGATTAGGTGATTTTACGGCCACGGCGCGCGTGATTCCACTTTCCGTGGCAGCGATCGGCATCGGCATTTTGAGCACGTTTGTCGCGTGGGCGTTGCTTCGACTCATTGCCTTTTTCACGAATGCTTTCTACTACGGGAGTGCGAGTACGGTGTTCCGTTCTCCAGCAGGCAACCACCTCGGCTGGCTCGCATTGCCGATCCCGGTGGCGGGCGGTCTGGTGGTCGGGCTCATGGCGCGATACGGTTCGGAGCGCATTCGCGGTCACGGCATCCCGGAAGCGCTCGAATCGATTCTGATCAACGGAAGTAAAGTGCAGCCACGGCTCGCGATTCTGAAGCCTGTTTCGTCCGCGATCTCGATCGGATCGGGCGGCCCGTTCGGCGCCGAAGGTCCGATCATCATGACCGGCGGCGCACTGGGAAGTGTCATCTCACAGCTCTTTCGACTGACCGCGGCCGAGCGAAAGACGCTGCTGGTTGCGGGTGCGGCCGCTGGGATGTCCGCTACCTTCGCAACACCCATCGCGGCGGCGCTGCTGGCGGTTGAGTTATTGCTGTTCGAATGGAAGCCGCGGAGTGCGATTCCGGTCGCTCTGGCGAGTGCGACCGCCGGCGCGGCGCGACGGTACATTCTAGGTATGGGTCCGCTCTTCCCGGTGCCGCACCATGCCATCTTCATCGGTCCGCAGGGGCTTCTGGGATGTGTCCTCGCCGGCCTGCTGGCGGGCGGCCTCTCAGCGCTCCTCACAATCGGCGTCTACGCCGCCGAAGACTCGTTCATGAAACTGCCGATCCACTGGATGTGGTGGCCCGCGATCGGCGGCCTGGCGGTCGGATTGGGCGGAATGATCTTCCCGCAGGCGCTGGGCGTTGGCTATGACACCATCCAGTCTCTGCTACAAGGCGATGTGCCGCGTGCGGTGATCGCCGGCGTGCTGCTGGTCAAATCGGCAATTTGGGCGATCTCGTTGGGATCGGGAACCTCCGGCGGCGTGCTGGCGCCCCTGCTGATGATGGGAGCGGCGTTGGGAGGTGTGGAGGCGATCTTCCTGCCCAACGAAGGCGCCGGGTTCTGGCCGCTGGTCAGCATGGGAGCGATCCTGGGCGGGACCATGAGGGCGCCGTTCACCGCGATTCTCTTTGCGCTCGAACTGACTCATGACGTGAATGTGCTGCTTCCCTTGCTGGTGGCGGCGATGCTGGCGCATGGCACCACCGTGCTGCTGCTGAAACGCTCCATCCTGACGGAAAAGGTCGCGCGGCGTGGATTCCACCTGACGCGCGAATATGCGACCGATCCGCTCGAGGTCCTGTTAGTGCGAGAGGCGATGCGCACGAAGCTTGTCGCACTTCCGGCCGAGGCGACGATCGAGAACCTCCGGCACATCCTGGTACGCACGCCGGCGCACCGCGGCCAGCATCTCTTTCCGGTTGTGGATGGCGAGAGACGGTTGAAAGGTGTGATTACCCGCAAGGAGTTGCGCAAACTGACGGAGTGGCCGGCCGTGGAAGCGTCGCTGGCCGATGTGCTGAGAGAGCCCGTGGTGGCTTATCCCGATGAGCCGCTGCGCGCAGCGGTTTTGAGGATGGCGGAGACCGGCCTGACGAGGTTTCCCGTAGTCGACCGCGATAACTGGCAACTGGCTGGGATGATCTCGCTCGACGACTCGCTGCTCGCCAGAGTCCGAAACCTCCACGAAGAACGTCACCGCGAACGGGTATTGCGACTCCGCTCGGCCATCAAGAATGTGTAGGGCGAGTAGTCTCAAGAAGTCCGCTCTCGTCGCACATTCTGAGGGGAGACAGCGTCAACTGGACGGATCGATTATCGCGTCAATCGCACAAGCCTCTCTTTGTTCAGCCCTGCGGTTTGCTCAGAACATTCTTCACTTCTTGGAGTAGTTCAGCCGCGGAATATGGCTTTGGGAAGACCTCAAATCCTTCCAGCGCCGCTCGATATTGAAGCCGCTCGTCATCAAGAAGCCCCCCGAGCATTAGAACCCTCATTGTCAGGCATTTCGTGCGCAGATACTTAGCCGCTTCGTGCCCCGGCAAGCCCGCAACATAGGTACGGGTTATCAACAGATCTGGCGTGCACTCCTTCAACCGGTCTACCGCCTGTCCCAGGTCACCGGTAGCCCGGACCGTGAATCCTTCGTGCTCCAATGTCTCCTGGAGAACGGAACGGACAATCGGATCCGAGACCAAGAGCAGGATCGTCGTCTTCATCAAGGAGTGGTCCGCCGCGGTCATTCCCTCGCCAAGTGCACGCGCTGATGGGTTCTGCATTGATTATAAGCCGCCAAAGGAGTCATGGACGGTGGGGCATGCTTCAGCTTGCCCGGACCGTAAGGAACCGCACGCCTGTTCAGGCCAGGGCTTTCATCGGGCGCTGACCGTTGGCGATGCTGACCACGGGCCTTTCGAACACGGTCATGTCCTGGATCAGCCGCTCCAGGTCGGCGTCGTCGTCAACCATGATTTCGTGTTCGATCCAGTCGGAAAGCGGAATGTTGCGGAAATACATCCGCTCCTGCAACACCAGGCTTTTGCGGGGCTGGGCCAACCGGCGGCTCTCGCGCGTGTAGTGGCGCTGCTCCACCTTCATCTCGCCCAGAAATGTGTCCAGCGCCTCACGGTGCGCGCGTTCCTGCGCGGCGCGCATGGCGGTCTGCAACTGCGCTTCCATGGCTTCCCGTTCGGCTAGGATGGCGCCCTTGTCGGCCGCGATGCGCTCGCGCGCCTCAGCCAGCTTGACCTCCATCCGCGATTGCATGACGAACCAGGCCAGCATGCCGGACGCCACGGCCGCGAATACGGGCATGCCAATCCACAGTAGTGCTTCCATAGGGTTAATGCTAACCGCGGCCAGCCAGGCAATGCTAGCTGCCGAAGGTAAACAGACGCCGGTAAACCTATGGGAATGGAGCAGATGGGGAAAGCGCTGAGCGCTGGAGCGTACCTACCCCTGGGTGCCGTCGATCTTCTGGCCCGCCAGGGTATGGTGGACCTCGGCGAGCTGCAACCTGGCCAGTGGGCCGAAAATGGCGGCCAGACGCGCCCGCAGGCCGGCCAGGAAGCCCACATATTTGCCGGCGAAAACCGCCCGGCCGAGCAGGAAATCGGCTCGCACCAGCGCCTCCGCCGGCCGGTCGCCGTAGTGGCGCACGCGGGCCTCGGGAATCAGCAGAATCTTCTTGCCGGCGCGGAGAATCTGCGCCGCTAGGTCGGCATCCCCGCCGAATTGCCCGTAGCGCTCATCGATCTGCCGGACGGCCTTGATCAGAAACACCCGCGCCATCAACGCCGCGCCGCGCGGGTACTCGACGGCGGCTGGCTGCGGGCCCGGTTCGGCGGCGCGCCAAACGCCATCCGGCGGTAGCGAGCCAAGCTGCGGCGCGGGGTTGCCTTCGCCGTCCACCAGCAGCGGGCAAACCGCCGCCGCCGCGGCATCCGCATCCAGCGCATCGGCCAGGCGCATCACCGCGCCCGCTTCCACTTCCGTGTCCTCGTGCAGAAACAGCACGTATCCGGCGTCCGCCGCCCGCCACCCCAGGTTGAGCCCTTTGGTCAGCCCGAAATTCTTGGGCAGGCGGATGAGCTGGATGTCCGGAAACTCCTCGACAACCTGGGCGCTCGCATCCCTCGATCCGTTCTCCACCACGATCAGTTGCAGCCGCTCCCGGCCATCCAACCGCTCGAGCGACTCCAGGCACTTCCGCAGCCGGTCCGCGCGGTTGTGCGAAACCACCACCACCGAGGCGCGGGGCGGCTGTTTCACCGGTTCGGCATTTCCTGTCGGCGTCACGCCAATAGCATAGCGCCGATCTGTTAACGTGTGCCGATCTGTTACCGTGTAGTGTTATGTCAGCAGCCAACATCCTGGCGGCCCTCGTCGAAGGGGCCATCATACCGGTGGTGCGCGCCTCCTCTCCGGAGGCCGCGCTCCTGGCCGTAGAGGCTATCGCCAACGGCGGCATACGCGCCGCCGAAATCACCATGACTGTGCCCGGCGCGGTGCGCGTGCTCGAAAAGCTGGCTGGCCGCTTCGGCGGCAATCTGCTGCTCGGCGCGGGCACCGTGCTCGATCCGGAAACGGCGCGCGCCTGCCTTCTCGCCGGGGCCGAGTTCATCGTTTCCCCCAGCCTCAAGCCGGCCACTATTGAAATGGCTAAACGCTATTCCAAGCCGGTCTTTCCCGGTGCACTCACTCCCACCGAGGTGCTGACCGCCTGGGAAGCCGGCGCCGACGCAGTGAAGATTTTCCCCTGCGGCAACGTGGGCGGGGCCAAGTACATCAAGGCGCTCAAGGGACCGTTCCCGCAGATCGAGACGATCCCGACCGGCGGCGTCAACCTGGAGACCATCGGCGAATTTCTCAAGGCCGGCGCTTGCGCGGTCGGCGTGGGGGGCGAACTGGTGGATGCCAAGTTGATCAAAGAGGGCCGCTTCGACGCCATTACCGAGCGCGCCCGCCAGTTCCTCGCCGCCGTCGCCAAAGCCCGCGCCGAAATGGGAACCGCCCGGGCTTAATCGTTCGGTGGGCCATATCGGAAGGCCCCCACCGGCCTGACGAGCACTTCCATGGAACGGGCATTCTTCGTCGAAGTGACGCTCGTGTCGTTACGCTGATTTGGCGATGTTTCGACGAGCGAGATTCCCGGACGTAGATGCAGTCTAGATTAGCATGGCAAGAACGCGGCATTAGCGCGCCACACCGTCTCGAAAATCATCGCTGACCGCGATTGAATCCGCTGCACTGACGGTGTGCGAGGCCGCTCGCCGGAGGCTCGACGCAGGCCCAGGTAATATCGCATAGGGACGGTTTGCCAAACTGTGCATCCTCCCGCCGCCGGCATATTCCTCGGATGGCGTTTCGGGAAGCGAGAACGGCGAGGGCGCCCGCTCCCGGCCCGCCGCGCTACGTTTCCGAGAATCTGGCCAGCTTCGCCAGAGCCAGGCTTTCCGCGGAAGGCTCCTCGGGAACAAACGCCACCACGCGGTTGCGGCCACGATTCTTGGCATCATAGAGAGCCGCATCGGCTTCGCGGATCACACGGTCTGCGTCTCCGGCGGCGCAGGCATCGCGGCTGGAGACGCCGATGCTGCAGGTTACGCGCAAGGACTCCCCGCCGGCGGCAAAAAGCTCGCGGGCGAAGGCCTCGCGGATGCGCTCGGCCTGGGCGTAGCCATCGCGCGCGCCGCAGCCGGGCAGGACGATCAGGAACTCCTCGCCGCCATAGCGTCCGGCAGAGTCGTACTGGCGCGTGACGGCCTGCATGCGGCGCGCCGCTTGGCGAAGCACCGCGTCTCCCGCCATGTGGCCGTGGGTGTCGTTGATCTGCTTAAAGCGATCCAGATCCACCATCAGCACCGCCAGTGGCCGCAGCTCGCGCTCGGAGCGTGCGATCTCCGTAGCCAGGATTTCGAGGGCGCGGCCCCGGTTGAGAAGGCCGGTCAAGGCGTCGTGGGTGGCCTGCACGCGCAACGCTTCGCGCGCTTCCATCAGTTGCTGTTGCAGGTCCAGGATGCGGCGGCCGGCGCGCAGGCGCACGCGCAACTCCTGGGCGTTGAACGGCTTGGTGAGATAGTCGTCGGCTCCCGCTTCCATGCCCTCGACCAGATCCTGCGATTCGGTGCGGGCCGTCAGCAGCAGCACATACACATAAGGTTCGCGTGCCGCGGTGCGGATCCGGCGGCACACCTCCACGCCGTCCATGTAAGGCATCATCCAGTCCAGTACCGCCAGGTGCGGCGCGGCGGCGGCTTGCATTGCTTCCCACGCTTCCAGGCCGTTCCGGGTTATGCGGACATCATACCCCCACTTGGTGAGCATGTTCCTGAGCATGGACTGGAATACCGGGTTATCCTCGGCTACCAGCACGGGCATGGCGTGGCCCAAATCGCTCGAAAGGTCCGCTGACTGAATCACGCCGATCGATTCCAAAGGCGATTCTCTCCTGGGATCTTATCGGCGCGGCAGGTGCGTTTCACTATAGGCCGGGAGAACTAGGTGTCAGTCTCGGGGTCCGGCCGCAGCCACGCGAGACGTGGCGCGTGCGGCGGAGCGGATCGAGCTCACGAAGTCGTCCAGCCATGCCGCCCGCTCGCGACAACGCTGGCAAATCAGCAGATGTTCTTCCACCCGGCCGACTTCCGCTTCCCTCAACTTGGCTCCTACGTACTGCTCCAGCACGTCCTCCGCAATGTGATTCTGAGTCACCACCTGTATCCTACGGCGAAGTCGGGTCCTTCGATATAGATCCTTCGTACCGCCCTGCACCGGCGTGTGCATTAGCCGCAACGAGGGATTCGCTTTGCCGGCGCCGGCCGGGCATGCCCGGATCCTACCGCCGCAGGACGGCGTGGTCCGGATCAAGCGTCACCCGGAGCGGAGGCTGTTGCAGGGCCACACTGAACGAAGCCGGCTCGCTGCCGCAGCGCACCCATTGCTTGGTGATTTGGCCGCCCGCGAGGTGAATCTCGACCGGCACCAAGGCGGCAAAATCGCCTTCCACGTCCGTTTGCGTCACCGTGCCCACCAACTGTAGCGCCGGCGCCTTGCCCCTCACGCTGTAACTCATCTTGAGCGTGGGGATGCCGGTAGAATAAATCCAGGTATCAAAGAAGGTCTCCAGATCGCCGTCGTCGGATTTCGGCGGAGTGAACCGCGCTGCCACGCGCCGGAAGTCGTCGGTCGACATCTCCTGGTGATCGTAACGCTTCAGAACTTCAGCCAACATGGCAAAAAAGCGCTGATCTCCCAGATAGCGGCGCAGCATGTGAACGATCCACGTGCCTTTGCCGTAGGTGACGCTCCGCCAGGCGCCCGGATCCAGGGAAGATTCCAGACGCGTCCCCATCGTGATGGGGCCGGCGGATTCCACCTGCTGGCCGTTTTCCCCCTTGGCCAGCAACTCGGCGCGGTATCTTTCCAGCATCGTGTCTACGGCGTGTGCGCCACTGGTCTTCTCCAGGTACAGCAGCGCGGAATAATTCGCCAGCGCTTCCATCATCCAATCGTCGCGATAGGATCCGGTAGTGACTCGGTTGCCCCACCACTGATGCGCGGTCTCGTGCGCCTGCAGTACCTGCTGGAAAAAGAGCTCCTGCGCCGGCGCCAGGCCGCCGGCGCCGCGGGGCGCGGTCCTCAGATAGCTCAGTGTGGAAAGATAGATCAGGCCCGGGAAGCCCTGGCCGAACGTGCCGGGAATGGGCGACACCGTGAGATGGTTGAGCGCTGGCGGTCCAAATCTGGTGGCCATGAACTCAAGAGCCGAGGCCACGCCGGCGGCCATCTCCTGCAGCCGGTCGAGCGGGCCGGGAGTCGTCACCGGGATGGTCGGCAGAGTCCCGGGGTTATGCCGCGTGACTTGCGTGGCAATCGCATCGCTCATCGGCAAGGCGGGCGGCGGTTTCAGGTCCCGATCGAGGGCGCGGTTGGCGCAAACCTCCACCACGTAACCTCCCCGTTCCACGCGAGCCCGCGCGTAGTTGCCCAGGTTGAAGCCGGCGAACCGGATGGGAGAGCCCACGCGGAAATGCGTGACACGGCTGTCGCCATCGGCGCGGGTTTCGATCAGCTCGCCCGGCGCCACCAGGTCCAAATCCTTCGGATGGCGGAAAGTCAGATCGTAGGTGGCGAACTGCAGGCCATGCGTCGGATACCAGTTTACGCGGGCGGTGACGAACAGCACGCGATCGCCGGTGTCGAAGACCACCTTGCCGGAGTGTTCGAAGACGAATTCGTAGTCGCGGCCTGCCACCAGGGGATCGGCGGGAGCCACCACGAACATTTCGTTGCCGGCGCGCAGGGCGTTGCCGCGCGGCGATTCCCGCTGCAGCACCTCGGCCGGCCGCCCATCCACCGTTACCGAGCTAACTGTCATCAGCGGCGAAATGTCGAACGTCACAGCGCGCATGCCGGAACTGGACGGCCGCACATCAATGCGCGTGGTAGCCTTTAACTCGAGGTCGGCGCCGATGGCGGCTTCGATGCGGTAATTGGAAAGCGCCAGGTCGGGCGCGCGCGGCCCGGTCTGGTTGCGCATCGATCGCGGCTTGAAGCTGGTCCAAGCATCCAGAAACAGCCGGTTGTCGCGGCTGGCCATCTGGCCGGCGATGATGGGTTCGGCCATCTGGGGATCGTATACCACGTCGAAGGGGCCCAGATTCGGGCTGTCGAGCACGGAGGCAAAAACACCTTCGTTGCCGGAAGTGCGATTGAGGAGATCCAGCACCAGCCGGGTCTGATAGCTGGCGCTCAGGTTGCGCAGCATGGGCGTGAATTGATCGTCCAGCAAGGCGCCGACCTCGGGCGCGCGCCGGCTGGCTGGACTCGATGGAAGCTGCGCCAGAATCGCTTCATAAATGCCGCCCGTGAACAGGAACATTCCGGTGCGGAAATGTTCGTCCAGGTTGGGCGAATGGATGTAGGAAGCCAGCGAGCGCCGCTCCGCGCGGTCGGGCGGCAGCAGGATCACCTCGGCGTCGCCGCCCTGCACATCGGCCACGAACAGCGCCGCGATCCGCTTGCCGCCCACCGGCCGGCTGAAAATCAGGTGCCCGTCGGTGAGATAGATCTTGATATCTTCGATGATCAGGCTGAGATCGCGGACGCGGTAGCACTCCTGGCGGTCGAAGCTGTTCTCGCGGATGGCGCGGGCCAAACTGTCGGCTTCGCCCGCCCACACCGGCACGGCGAGACACAGCGCTACGCCCAGCTCCCAGCGGACCATGCCTATAGTCTATTGCAGCGGGGGGCCTTGCGCCGGCCCGGCTTTCCGCGAAGCACTCGTACAGGACGCCGGCAACGACTCAGAAGGCTCGGACTCGACCGGTGCACACGGCGCGCGGGGCTGGAAAGGCGCCGGCGGCTGCCAGCGTGATGGGGTCGCTTAGGAACCGGCCGCGCCTACTCGTGCCGTAGCGCAACGGCCGGGTCCACCCGCAGCGCGCGGGCGGTTGGCGCCACGGTCGCCAGTCCCGCCACCAGCGCCAGCACGCACGCCACGGCCACAAAGTTCATCGGATCGGTGGGACGCACCTCGGGAACCAGGAACATCGAGAGCGGGCGCACGGCGACCGCGGCAATCGCGAGGCCGATTGCCATGCCGGCGGCCACCAATTTGAGGCTCTGGGCGGCGACCATGGCAAGAACGTTGCGCGGTGTGGCGCCCAGCGCGACACGAATGCCGATCTCGTGAATCCGCTGCTGGGTCGAATACAGCAAAACTCCATAGAGTCCGATCGAAGCCAGCATCAATCCAAATAGCGCCATGGCTCCCAGCACCGCGGCCCCGGCGCGGCTCGGTATCAGTGCGTAGCCGAAAACTTCACTCATGACCTTGGTCCGCACCGACGCCCTGGCGTCCAGCTCCGCGATCGTCTCATCCACTCTGCGGGCCATCGTTTCCGGCGGGCCGCTGGTGCGCATGAAGAGGCACGCGCCGCGGTGCACCGCGAGCTGGGCAAAAGGTGTGTACAACGCCATCGCATTCTTTTCCCCCAGGGTGGCGTAGGTGCTGTTCCGCGCTATGCCCACAACTATTGCATCGTGATTGTCGGGAAAGCGAAGGATGTGGCCCACCGAATTGGTGTCGCCGAACAATCGCCGCGCCATGTTCTCATTCAGAATCACAACTTCTGGCGCGCCGGCGCGGTCCGCATCGAGAAAAGCGCGGCCTTGCAGAATGGGAATCGCCATGATCCGGAAGTAATCCGGCCCCACGGAGTTGCCATTGTACTCGACGCGCACGGCGCGATTCCCCGCATCTGGCCGAAGCTGTTCGTTCGGCCGGTTGAAAGCCAGGAACGGGTTCAGTGGCAACGCGATTGCCGGCGAGGCCGCTTCAATCCCCGGCAATGCGCGCAGCCGGGCGAGCGCGATGTCCACGAATTTCTGGGGGTCGGATTGACCCTGTACCGCGGCGACAATGGTGTGAGTCGTGTCGAACCCTGCATTGAAAGACGTGGCGCTGATCAGGTTGCGAAGGAACAACAGTCCGGCGCTGAGCAGCATGATCGATACCGCCAGTTGCGCGACCACCAGCGCGTTGCGCAGCCGGCTGCCCGCCGGTCCGGCTTGCCGGTTGTCTTCCTTGAGCGCGGCACCGATTCCCGCGCGCGTGCCTTTGAGCGCTGGGACAAGCCCGGTCGCGAGAGTCACCACGCAGGCGATCACCATCGAGTAAGCCAGCAGCATGCGGTCGGGCTGGACGATTAACTCGATCGGCAGCGGCGTCGGGATATGAAAACCGCTGAGCAGCCTGGTGAGCCAGAGGTTGAACAACAGGCCTGACGCGGTTCCGAGCAGGGCCAGCAACAAGCTCTCCGCGAGCAATTGCCGAACCAGGCGGCCGCGGCTGCCGCCGAGCGACATCCGGATGGCAAGCTCCCGCGCCCGGGTGACGGCTCGTGCCAGCAGCAGGCTGGAAATGTTGGCGCACGCGATCAACACTACTATCGCCGTTACGATCACCAGCATGCCGAAGAACGCCAGCGCCGGTATCACCATTGGGCCGCCCATCTCCCGCAGCCGGTCCATCCCGCCGGCCCCGGAAAGCTGGAGCTCCTGCGCCCATTTGCGATTCGCCTCCGGGAACACGCGATCCATTTCCCGGCAGATCGGCCGCAGGCGGCTATAAGCCGCTTGGCGCGTCATTCCCTGCGGCAGCCGCGCATAAAGCATGAACCCGAGGGGTTCCTTGGTCAGGTAGAGATCTGGCGTGAATCCCATGCCCACCAACATGCGATGGTCTCGAGGCAATACCCCGACCACCGTGTAAGGCTTGTCATCCAGCACCAGCGTGCGGCCGAGCACGTTGGGGTCGCCGGCCAGACGATTCTTCCAGAAGCCGTACGTCACGACAGTCACGTTGGTTTCGCCGCGCTCGATGGGCCGGCCCATGGCGACCGGAATTCCTACCACCCGAAAAAAGGTGTCCGAAACGTGGGTTCCCGCCAAGTAGAAAGAGCGGTTGCCGTAGCGCCAGTTCACCGGAAGCTCGTGGTTCATCCCGGCGATCCCGTCCAACACGTGTGAATCCGCGAGGAAACGATATTGCGGCACCGTGACCCATCGGTTGCCGCGCGTGGAAATCTGCACCAGCGATTGCGCATCGCGGCAGGACGGCTCGCTGAAAAGCGCTTCCCGCGCGACGCTGAACATGGTCGTGTTGGCGCCGATCCCCAGCGCCAGCGAGCCAACCGCGGCCAGCGCCAAGGCAGGACTGCGCCGCAACGCGCGTGCCGCATAATGGAGGTCGCTCGCAAGATCCTCCAGCCAGCGTATTTGCCATGCCGAGCGCGTCTCTTCCCGTGTCCGCAACGTGGAACCAAATTCGCGCAGCGCTTGCCGCAACGCGTCGGCGCCGGCGAGGCCGCCTTGTTCCAGTTCCTCCGCGCGGGCCTGGAGATGAAAGCTCATCTCTTCCTCGAATTCGCGATCGAATCGCGAGCGCCGGAACAGATAGGTGAGGCAGTTGCCGATTTCCTTCCAGAACGCCATGCGAGTCTCCCGTTCAGGCGGTGCGCATCACAAGCTGGATGGCGCGCACCAGGCGATCGAATTCACCTGCCTCTTTATCGAGCTGCTTACGGCCTTCCGGTGTCAGCTTGTAGAAGCGGGCTTTGCGATGGTTCTCGGAGACGCCCCATTCCGACGCCAGCCAGCCCTTGACCAGCATGCGGTTGAGCGCGGGATACAATGAGCCGTCTTCGACCTGAAGCCCCTCGCGCGAAGCCTCCTTGATCCGCTTCACGATGGCGTATCCATGCAGAGGACCACGGCTTAGCGTCCGCAGGATCAGCAGATACAGTGTTCCCGGAAGCAGCTCCGGAGCGGAATGCGTCTCCATTTTTCCCTGTCCAGACTAGGTATAAATCAGATGGCGAGGGAAGTCAAGGGATTTTCACGTCGGGCGTGAGCGGACGACTTAATCGATGACCCGGTTGAGGATGGGCTGGTACGCATCGATGCGCCGGTCGCGCAGAAACGGCCAATTGCGGCGCACTTCCTCGATGCGGCGCGGGTCGCATTCCACGATTAGCGTCTCCTCTTTTTCGTGGCCGGCTTCGCCCAGCACTTGGCCGAACGGATCGGCTACGAACGATCCGCCCCAAAAACTCAGGCCCCGCTCCGGCGGGCCTTCGTATCCTACGCGGTTCACTGCGGCCACGTACAGCCCGTTGGCGATGGCGTGGCCGCGCTGGATGGTGCGCCACGCGTCGTGTTGCGCCGCGCCGACTTCCTGCTTCTCCGCCGGGTGCCAGCCAATCGCGGTGGGATAAAACAGAACCTGCGCGCCGCCCAGCGCGGCCAGGCGCGCGGCTTCCGGATACCACTGATCCCAGCATACCAGCGGCGCGATGCGCGCATAACGCGTGTCGAAGCAGCGGAAACCCAGGTCGCCGGGAGTGAAGTAATACTTCTCGTAATACAAGGGGTCGTCCGGGATGTGCATCTTGCGGTACATCCCGAGTAGCAACCCATCGGCATCGACCACCAGCGCCGTGTTGTGATACACGCCCGCCGCGCGGCGCTCGAAGATGGAGCCGACGATCACCACCCTCAGCTCGCGCGCCAGCCGCGAAAGGCTTTCCACGGTCGGCCCGGGCACCGGTTCGGCCAAGTCGAAGAACTTGGCGTCTTCCTCGCGGCAGAAGTATTGCGAGCGGAACAGTTCCGGCAGGCAGATGATCTGCGCCCCGCGGCCGGCGGCCTCGCGGATGCGCCATTCGGCCTTAGCCAGGTTTTCGTTCGGATCCACCGAGCACGCCATCTGGATGAGCCCGATCCGGAACTTGGAGTGCTGCACCACCTTATTGTAGCCGTCTAATACGCTTTCGCGGGGCAATGGACGGGCAATTCGGCAATGGCAATGGGGACAGACGCATTTTCCCGGGACTGGCAATGGGGACAGACGCATTTTTCTGAGAACCTTCGCCCATGCTTCCCACCTCTCTCGTGAATGCCCCGCCGCCCGCGCGTCATCCTTCCTGGCGTCGCCCACCACGTTACGCAGCGTGGAAACAATCGCGAGATGGTCTTCCACTCCTCCGATGACCGTCGCTTCTACCTGGAGCTTCTGCGGCGACACGCCGCGCACTACGGAGCCAGAGTTCTCGGCTACTGTCTCATGACAAACCACGTCCACCTCATTGCCGTGCCGGAGCGTGAGGGCTCGCTGGCGCGGACGCTGGGCTGCACACATTCCGAGTATGCCCTGGCGCTGAACCACGCTCACGGCCGGAGCGGCCACGTCTGGCAGAACCGCTTCTTCTCCTGCCCGCTGGGCGAATCGCACCTGCTGAGCGCCCTGCGCTACGTGGAGTTGAACCCGGTTCGCGCGGGACTCGCCTCCGAGCCATCGGGCTGGCCGTGGTCCAGCGCACGCGCGCACACGGTGTCGCTAGCTTTTCAAGTTGTCCGGTTTTATTAGCAAGTGATCTGTCCGGTTTGTGGTACAAAGCGATGCGGCCGTCAGGCCGCTTCCTTCTTGGTTTTGGCCTTTGTCTTGGCTACCAGAACAC
>JBEKXZ010000020.1:0-84195 GCA_049511495.1 Bryobacteraceae bacterium
TCATCATCCGCTCCATTTCCGCGGCGGAGACCGTCTCTGGGATTCTCAACTTCCACGATCCCCCCGCTGCCACGAACCGGACAACTCACGTGCTAATTGGACCGGACAATTCACATGCTAGCGACAACAACGCTACATCCCGTTGATCTCCAGCACCGGTCGTGATAGGCTGGGAACCGACGTGGAATGATTTAGGGCGTTTTCGCTGCCCGGCTAATTGCAACCACGGAAAAAAATGCTAAAGGCGATTCGGTCCGTTCGAGAGCAACTTCGACCCTGGCGCCCACGGCTCCAGGGCTTTTTGTTGCCGGACGTCCCCATCGCTGGATGTGAAGGGAGAAGTTACCCATGAGCGTCTGGCCGAATCCGGCATCGTCCGGTTTCAATCTGTCCACTAGTGAAGGCGAGTTGCTGGCGGTGTCCATCCGTGTCGACCCGCGCCGCCTGGAAGCGTTGCTGGAAGCGCTGGCCCTGGTGCCGTTCCCAATCAACCCGCAGATTCATCACGGCGCCGAAACGGTAGTCGAGTTCCCGGCTTACCGGGACCGAATCGCCGAGGTCGAGCGCGTACTCGAGACATGCGGCTTTGCCCCGCAAAGCCTGCGCTCCACCACCATGCTCGAGGAGATCCACGCGGTAGCGGGCGGAGTGCAGTAGGGGAGACAGCAGCCCCGGCGCGTCAACCGGTTACAGTTGCGTTTGGACCCGCGGAACCAGACCGGAGCGGTATTAGAATGGTGGGGAGCCCATGACACGCCTTGCCAGCCTGACCCTGCGGGGGTTCAAGACCATACGCGATCTGACCGACTTCCAGCCGGGACAGATCACGATGCTCATCGGTCCCAACGGAGCGGGCAAGAGTAACCTCATTTCGTTTTTTCGATTGCTGTCACGGGCGTTCGCGGGGCCGGATGGCCTAGTGACCCACATAGCGGAGCAGGGTGGGGCGAGTGCGCTGCTTCACGACGGGCCGTCCAAGACGCCTGAGCTCGAGGCTATCCTGCGGTTCGATACGGACGTCATCACTAGCAACGAGTACGGATTCCGCTTGTCTTACGCCGCCGGAGACACGCTGATTCTCGCCGACGAGTGGTACGGCCTTTCGCCGTTTGGCATGCTGCCTCCTCGTACGACGCTTGGAGGGGGACAGCGGGAGCCCAGGCTGATGGCTGAAGCGTCCACGCGCGCCCAGGGAGGGGACCTCGCTCCCATGTTCATCTGGCGTGCCCTTCGCAACAGCATCGTTCATCAGTTTCAGGACACTTCGCCGACATCGCGAATGAGGTTCAGATGGGCGGTCGACGACGGCCGGTCGCTCAAGGAGGACGCGGGCAACCTGGCTCCGGTGCTCTACCGGCTCCAGGAGGCGGAGTCGGCGTACTACCGGCGCATTGTCGAGACACTCCGGCTGGTGTTGCCGTTTTTCGCCGATTTCGAGTTACAGCCGGAATTCGGTAAACTGCTCCTCAAGTGGCGCGAGCGCGGCTCAGATCAGGTATTCGGAGCATCGCAGGCCGGCGACGGGATGCTGCGGGTCATGGCTCTGGTCACGCTCCTGCAACAGCCCGAGGCGGACCTTCCGAACGTGCTGATTCTGGACGAGCCCGAATTGGGCCTTCACCCTTACGCGATCGAGATCTTGGCTGCACTCATCCAGAGCGCTTCCCAGCATTGCCAGGTGATCATCGCCACCCAGTCCGTCTCGCTGATCGACCGGTTCGAGCCGCACGATATCGTCGTGGTGGATCGCAACGGTCGCGAGTCCAGCTTCCGCCGCCTGGACGATTCGGATCTGGCTGCCTGGCGCGAGGAGTACACCATGTCCGAATTGTGGGAGAAGAACGTCCTCGGCGGCAGGCCGACGCGATGATCCGGTTGCATGTCGTAGTCGAAGGCCAAACCGAGGAGACTTTTGTCAACAACGTGCTGGCATCTGAGCTTGGGCCGGTGGGCGTAGTTGCCGACGCTCACCGCGTGACGACGGGAAGAAGGAAGGCCCGAACCTTTCGCGGCGGGCTCGTGGAGTATAGCCACATCCGGAAGGATCTTGTCTTATGGATGCGTCAGGACAGTCACCCTGAGTCGTGGTTCACCACCATGATCGACCTTTACGCCTTACCGGACGACTTCCCAAGCTACGACATGTGTTCGCAAGTTCGCGACCCGTTCGAGCGAGTGGAGTGTCTCGAGGCGGGATTTGGGCAGGACATCGACCACCGCCGGTTCATCCCCTACATTCAAGTCCATGAGTTCGAAGCCCTGCTGTTTGCCGAGCCGCGGAAATTCGAGATCGCGTTCCCCGGTGAGACCTCGAAGATCGACGACCTGATATCGATCTGCAGAGAATTCTCCAGTCCGGAACACATCGACGACGGCTGCGATACCGCCCCATCGAAGCGAATTCTACAGGTCTTTTCCGACTATAAGAAGACGGTAGCCGGCCCCGAGATTTCAGCGCAAATCGGAATGGCCGCTCTTCGCCGTGAGTGTCAACACTTTGACGGATGGGTGCGAAGAATCGAGCAGGTCGCGGCCTCGATTCCGTAGCCCCTACAACCCGGCCAGCACTTCCACGGCGTGGCCCTTGGCTTTCACCTTGGCGTAGATCTTCTCGATCTTGCCGTCCGGGCCGATCACGAAGGTGCTGCGCACTATGCCCATCACCTTCTTGCCGTACATGTTCTTCTCTTTCCACACGCCATAGGCCTGAGCCGCCGCTTTCTCTTCGTCGGCCAGCAGCGGGAACGGCAGATCGAACTTGTCCTTGAATTTGGCTTGCGCGGCCGGCTTGTCGGGCGAGACGCCCACCACCGCCGCGCCCTTCTTCGCGAACTTCTGAATGCCGTTGCGGAACTCGCAGGCTTCGACGGTGCAGCCGGGCGTATTGGCCCTGGGATAGAAATACAGCACCACGCGCTTGCCCTTGAGAGAGGACAGCTTGAATTCTGCGCCGCTATCGGTGCGCAGCGCGATATCGGGAGCTCTGTCGCCAACTTTCAGCATGTTTCACCCCAGCTTCTGCTTGAACAACTCCGTCACCACCGCGACGCTGGCTTGCCCGCGCGTGGCCTTCATGACCTGGCCCACCAGGTAGTTCATTACGGTGGTCTTGCCGCCGCGATACTGCTCCACCTGCTTGGCGCTCGCAGCGATCACATCCGCGATCACCTTTTCGAGCGCGCCCGTGTCGCTGATCTGCTTCAGCCCTTCCCGTTCGATGATCTCCGCGGCGGCCTCGCCAGTCGAAAACATCTTGGCAAAAACTTCCTTGGCGAGCTTGCCGGAAAGCTCGCCGGCGGCGATCAGCTTCGCCAGCGCGCCCAGGCTTTCCGCGCTCACCGGCGAGTCGCCGATGTCCTTGCCCTCGGCCTTCAGCGCGCCCATCAGGTCGCCCATCACCCAATTCGCGGCGGTCTTGGGATCGCCGGAAACGCGCGCCACGGTTTCGTAGTATTCGCTCAACGCGCGCGTCTGCGTCAGCACTTGGGCATCGTATTCGCGCAGGCCATATCGGGAAATGAAGCGCGCCCGCCGTGCGGCCGGCAATTCCGGCATCCCGGCTTTCACCTTCGCCAGCCAGGCCTCGCCAATCCGCAGCGGCACCAGGTCCGGCTCCGGGAAATAGCGGTAATCTTGGGCGTGTTCCTTGCTGCGCATGCCCGCGGTTTGGCCCAGGTCTGGATCGTAGAGCCGCGTCTCCTGCTGCACCGTGCCGCCACATTCGAGTACCGCAACCTGGCGCGCGATCTCGTAATCCAGGGCCTCTTTCAAAAAGCGGAACGAGTTCAGGTTCTTGATCTCGGCCTTGGTGCCCAGCTTCTCAGCCCCGCGCAGCCGCACCGATATGTTGGCGTCGCAGCGCAGGTGGCCTTTTTCCATGTCGCAGCTCGAGACTTCGATGAACTGGAGCGCCTGCTTGACCTCGGTCAGGTAAGCGTACGCTTCCTCCGAGCCACGCATGTCCGGCTCGCTGACAATCTCGATCAAGGGTGTACCGCTGCGGTTCAGATCCACATAGGAGCAGCGGCCCGAATCCTGGAAGCCCTCGTGCATACTCTTGCCGGCGTCGTCCTCCATGTGGACGCGCGTCACGCCGATGCGCTTGCGCTCGCTGCCCAACTCGATATCCACGTAGCCGCCCTCGGCGAACGGCTCGTCATATTGCGAGATCTGGTAGCCCTTGGGCAGATCCGGGTAAAAGTAGTTCTTACGCGCGAAACGCGAAACTGGGCGGATACGGCAGTTCAGCGCCAGCGCGCCCTTGATCGCCAGTTCGATGGCTTGCCGGCTGAGCACCGGCAGCGCGCCCGGCAGACCCAGGCACACCGGGCACACGTTGGTATTCGGTGGCTCGCCGAAGCTGGTCGGGCAGCCGCAAAAAATCTTGGTCGCGGTGGCGAGCTGGACGTGAACTTCCAGCCCTATCACCGGTTCATAGCGCGCAATCGCATCTGGGCTCGCCAACTCGGTAGCGGAAAACGACATGATTTCCTTACATTATAGTGACCGCGCGCGTGATTTCGCGATAAGCGATCACTGATTTTACGCTCGCGGGGAAATATGCGTATACTACCGGTATTCGGTCCTGAAACTCGGAATAGTGGCTGACCGCCCGTTCAGGCGAGTCCGGCTTGGGCGCGGGTTTCCAGTGGAGGTCCCGCTCGGCTCCGGTGCACCTGAACCGCTAAGGCTCGACCGATCTGGTTTCGGGAGGCACAACTGGCGCAATAACATTAGGAGATCATCATGAAACTTCGAACTCTGTTTTGTCGCACACTCATTTGCTCTCTCGCCCTCGTTGCGGGCCGGAGCCAAAGCAGACCGGCTGCACCCGCCCCTGCTTCGGAAATCCCCCACTTGCGGAAACAGGGTACGGCCACCCAACTGATTGTCGACAGCAAGCCATTCTTGGTTTTAGCGGGAGAATTGACCAACAACAGCGCCACCAGCGTCGAGTACATGAAGCCGGTATGGTCCAAGCTCATCGAAGCCAAACTCAACACCGTCCTGGCGGGCGTTTGCTGGAACCAGATCGAACCGCAGGAAGGCAAGTTCGACTTCAGCGCGTTGGATGGCGTGATCCGGGATGCGCGGAGTCACCACCTGCGGCTCGCGCTTTTGTGGTTCGCAAGCTGGAAGAACGGTCTGTCCAGCTACTCGCCCGACTGGGTGAAGAGGGACTTCGAGCGGTTCCCGCGCGCCCAGATCGCAGAGGGTAAGAGCATCGAGCTGCTCAGCCCCTGGAGCGATGCGAACCGGGATGCCGATGCTCGGGCCTTTGCGGCCCTGATGCGGCACATCAAGGAAACGGATGGACGGCAGCACTCGGTCATCATGATCCAGGTGGAGAACGAAGTGGGCATGTCAGGGGACTCTCGAGACCGCTCGCCCTTGGCCAACACAGCTTACGCGGGGCCGGTTCCGAAAGAGTTGATGGACTACCTTCAGCAGCACAAGGATACTCTGATTCCGGAGTTCCGCCAGGTGTGGGCGGCCGCCGGTTTCAAGACATCCGGAACCTGGGAAGATGTGTTCGGCCACAACCCGGCGACCGAAGAGATCTTCATGGCCTGGGGCTATGCGCGCTACATCGGCCGGGTGGCCGAGGCGGGCAAAGCCGAATACCCGTTGCCGATGTACGTAAACGCCGCGCTGTCCAGAACGTCCTCCATCGCGGACGCGGCTGGGAAGGGAAACGAACCTGAAAGAAGAGGGTCTTTCGCCATCGGCGGCCCGATGGCCGACCTGATGGACGTCTGGAGAGCGGGGGGGCCGCGAATCGATATACTCTCGCCCGACGCTTACAGTGACAGGGACTTCGTGGCGTGGTGCGAAAGGTACAGCCGATCCGGCAACCCGCTGTTCATTCCCGAGAATATGGGTGGGCCGGACGGCGCAGCCAGGGTGCTCTACATCTTCGGGCGCCACGATGCGATCGGCTGGACGGTCATGGGACTCGAGGACCCGAGGATACCGCATCCCGACAACGATCTGATCGGCAGCTACGATCTGATCGCGCAAATGGCGCCGCTGATTGCGGAACACCAGGGCAAAGGGACAATGTCCGCGGTCCTGCTACGTAGCCCGAACGACCCGCCTCAGAAAATCCGGTTGGGAAATTATACGCTGGAGGTCGCGTTTTATCGCCAGCCAAGGATGTTCGGAGTGCCACCGCCGCCGGAACCTCCGCCCCCTGCGGCGGCAATCTTCATTGCGACGGGTCCGGACGAATACTTCGCGGCCGGCAGCGGCGTAACGGTCCGGTTTTCTCCGAACACGCCGGGGCCCCCGCGCGCCGGACTGGCGACCGTGGAAGAAGGCGCTTTTGTTAACGGCCGCTGGGTCCCCGGGCGCAGGCTCAACGGCGACGACAGCGATGAGGGGAACTACCTGATGCTGGAAAGGTCGGGATGCTGTTGGCCTCCGACAAGTACGAAGAGCATCCAGCGCTTCACACTGTACCGCTACCGCTGAGGCACTCGGGAACCGGCTGTTTGAGAATCTCGGGCGATCAATTTCGGCGCAGACAAGGATCTTGCAGGCGCGATTTCCAACTGAGTGTAGCCTTGAGATCTAGCCAGATATCAGAGAGGCACAGGCTAAAGATGGATGCCGACGGAGACGGCGTATAGCGCCAGTTCCAAACGATCTGTGACGTTCAGCGTAGTGAAAATGTTATGCAGATAGTTCTTTACCGTCTGCTCGGCGATCGACAGCTTCTCAGCGATGTCCTGGTTCCCGAGACCCTGCATGACCAGCGCCACGATTTCGCGCTCCCGCGGACTCAATTGTGAGCCATCTTGACTCGGAGACTCTCCGTGCCCTGACGCGTCTGCGGGCGCAACGAACTGGTGGATTACTGCCGCCGTCGTCTGCGGATCCAGCCACATCTCCCCGGCATGGACGTGACGGATACAACTGATCAGCGTTTCCATAATGGACTGTTTTGGGACGATTCCAAATGTCCCCCGTTTCAAGGTCTCGATGAACTCGTGCTGGTCGTCCGATGCGGTCAAAACGATCACCCGGGTTTTGGTTTGGGCCATCTCCAGTTGTTGCAAGGTAGCCAGCCCGTCGAGCCCAGGCATTCTGAGATCGAGCAGAAGTATATCCGGCTCAAATCGCTGAAGTACACCTAGCACCTCCAGCCCGTTCTCGGCCTGGGCGACAACTCTTAGGTCTTCCTCGGCGTCAAGCAACTTGCACAGACCGTCACGAAAGATAGGATGGCCGTCAGCCACTGCGATTCTGATTATGGGCGGGGGTCCACCTTCAACGGATGACTTGAGGCTGGCGACGGCACTTACTGACATGCTTTTCAAACCGCCTGGTCTCATTATTACGAGCGAACCAGCAGTTCTACAGTCCCGGATGTACCCTGAGGTACCAGGTATATACTAACTAATCGCGCCTTGCGGGGGCGAAGACGGCGTGAGGTACCGCCTGCTTGGCGATAGTACACGTAGAACGAAAACGTGCGGTCTGGTGTGTACAAACAATACCTGGAAGTCTAAAATAAACTCCAAAGGGATGGTAAGCGGGAAATCATCTGAGGGATCGGAGACTCATGCGACGTTGAAGTTCGTCTCGCTACCTGTAGTTCTTTTGGCATTGACTCGGTGGAGGAAGACGAGATGTTTACCGTTGGGGTAATCGGCGGGGTGGTTGCCGTGGTGCTGCTGTTCCACGAGCTGTCGCAGATTAAGAATATACTGTGCCAAATCCGCGATGAGGCGTACTTTGAGCGGACGGCACACCTTCTTGCCGTGGTCGATAAGGACTCTAACAGAAAGGCCCCCATAGCGCCGCGCGCAAGTCGTTGATGCGGTGCGCCCGCGAAACCTGCCTAAAAGGTTTACTTTTTGCGGCGGTTACAACCCAACAAGCAGCCTATCTTTCTGGCGCCTTGCATTTTGTTCGAGAGTGCGCACCGGCGGCAAAATCAGTCTTGGCAGTAAGGATGTTCCTCGGTCGCTGGCTCCGAGGGTGGGTAAGAACCTGATACCCGTCCCCTGCGTGCGTCCTGTAATGGAAGATATGAGAGCGAGTTATCGCCAATTCCATGAGTTCCCGTTCAAGCGAATATGCTGCCGGCTGGCCCGGCCTCCACGGAAAGTGACCTCTGACTCGATGGTATCCACATAGCACCGGTCCTTGGAGGTCAGGGAGGTGGTCTAGCGCTTGCGGATCTCATCCGTCACAAAGTTCGCAGTTTCGTGGCGAAACCCAGAATCATTTGACGCACCCGCTGCAAGAGCGCTTCCGCCGCGGCGGGAGTGTCCGCCGGGGGAGTTGCGGCGCTGCTTTTCAAAAGATTTGCGCCATTTTGCCGGGACAAGCGTGCCAGCACGTGGGCGGACGCTTAAAACTTTTTGGATGCCGTGGGGTTAACCAGGTTGTGAAACGGAATCTTGGTTTCTGTCTCGTGCTGATATGCCTCCAAGCAACCCCGGCCGCGACCCAGTGCTCCTCGGCTCCGGCGAGCTTGGGTCCCCTGTGCAACCAGCTCCAGGGCGATCTCGGCAGCTTCAGCACGGCGCTCACCACGGGATGGAACGGTGTCAAGACTCCAGTAGCCTTCGGCACCGAGGTGACTACAGCCGACTGCAATCGCGGGCCGGCGACCCTGCTTGCCCCCGGCACGTTCGCCCAAGTGTTGAGCCAACTGAACGCTTTTGCCCTGGTGGGCGTCCAGTCTGTCACCACCTGCATTGGGTTCCCGCTGCTGTATCAGCCGTTCTACCAGTACAATAACGACCCGCAGGATTACGCCCAGGTCGTGGCTTTCTACCAGAACTTCGTGTCGGAAGCCCACCAGCGAGGTTTGAAAGTGGTGATCGAAACATCGGTGCTGTTCCCCAGCATTGCCACCGATCTGCCGCTGACGCAGTATTACGCGACCCTGTCGGCGGCGCAAGTAACTGCCGGGCGGGGACAGAACGCGCTGACCATTGCGCAGCAGGTGCAGCCGGACTGGCTGAACCTGGGTTCCGAGCCTGATACGCAGGCCGCGCTGCTCGGGCTTTCGGCCGAATACACCCCGCAGGAGTATGCCACCGAAATCGCGACCATCACCAGTCAACTACGCGCCGCCGGGATTAACGGCAAGCCGCTGATCGGCGCCGGTATAGGTAATTGGCAGAGCGACGGGAGTTCGTATCTTCAGGCGCTGCTCGGCGCGGGCACGGATTACATCGACCTGCACGTCTATTCGGCCAACCTCGATCTTCTTCCGCTTGCAGTGACCTATCTGGACACGGCGCGCGCCGCCGGCAAGGGGGTGGGCATCTCCGAGGCGTGGCTGAAGAAGGTGACGGATACCCAGATGGAGGGAAGCGAATTTGCCATCATCCAGGCGCTCAGCAGCGATCCCTACGACAACTTCAGTTTCTGGGAGCCGCTCGATTCGGAGTTTCTGGGTGAGTTGGTCAAGCTGGCATACTGGAAGAACCTGTATTTCCTCTCGCCCTTCTCCGGTGAGTGGTTCTTCGCCTATCTCGACTACAGCCAGTTCGGCAATGCGACCGCCGGCCAGCAGACCGCCGCTCTGAACGCAGCGGCTTCGGCGGCCATGCGCGTTGGACAGTTGAGCGCTGTGGGGCAGTCTTACGCAGCGGCGATTGGACCGGCGAACTGGCCGGTAACGGTTTCGGCAGCGAGCGGCACAGCGCCGGTGGCACCAGGATCGATCGTGAGCATTTACGGTAGCAACCTCGCCTCCATCGGTGCAGCGGCGTCCGTACCGCTCCCATTCACGCTGGGCGGTTCTAGCGTCACTGTCACCGACAGTGCCGGCTCCCAAGCCGCAATGCCATTGTTTTACGCCGGGCCGCAGCAGATCAACGCACAGATTCCAGACGGAGTGAACACTGGCCCGGCGGTTCTGACGATCGCCGCGCCGTCGGGCGGAGTCCAGAGCACGGTGATGCTGTCAACCGTGGCACCCGGGTTGTTCTCCGCCAACGGCGATGGCAAGGGGGCCCCGGCGGCGCAGGTGGTCACCAACCATGCCGACGGCACGCAGACGTTCGGCTATGCTTTCGACTATCCGTGTGTTCCGGGAGCGTGCATCACAGCGCCGATCAATCTCGGCGGGCCGGGCGACCAAACGGCGTTGGTGCTCTATGGCACCGGCATTCGCAACCGCGCGGCGCTCTCCGATGTGATCGCGCGGATCGGCGACGTGTCGCTGCCGGCCGCTTATGCTGGCGCGGCGCCCACGTTTGTCGGCCTCGATCAGGTCAACGTACTGTTGCCGCAGAGTCTGGCAGGAAGCGGAACTGTGAATCTGAGCGTCTCGGTAGCCGGGACGGCTTCGAACGTGTTGACGGTGACCTTTCAGTAGCTTGCCAATCCCGGGGACGGGCGTCTCGTAGCTCGAATGCGAGGCCTTTCGGAACGACTTCCAGAGTTCGAATCATAGTGCTAAGACGCCAGGAGCCCCGATTCGTTGGCAGAAGCTTGCCTGTGCACTCCCTGCCGCACGGGTGGCGCTATTCTACCTGGCCGCTACCATGCACTCAGCGTCACCACGGTGGCGCGCCGGAGGTGGGCGGTGGAAAGGACGCTGCCAGCCGGTCAGCTACTCTCGGGCCGCGGCACGCGCAGGCCGAACACGTCGATAAAGCGCTGGCAGCAACCATAACAGCGATAGGTTTTCCAGTCCACGACCGCCAGCAGTTTCTCCAGAAGCGTCAGCCGATGGGCCGGGAAATAGGCCGGCGACCCACAGGACGGACAGCCAGACCGGCGGTCACTGGACTCCGCGGGCCTGGCGGGGGCTGCGGGGATGGCCGGTTGTTCCACCGGACGGTCTTCCGGGGGCGGCCCAACCATCTCGTCTGGGCCGAGGCTGTTGACCATGACTTGGAGCAGGCGCAACTCGGTGGACACGTGCCGCAAGTCGGATTGGCCGGGCGCGCAGCAGCAGCGTTGCACCAGGCGCAGGGCCGCCGATCTGACCATCTCCGGCGAAGGTTTCGAGACGTCATCGGTGCTGGCCGGCGGGGAATAGTCCGCGGGATCGAGTCCGGTCAGCATCTGATGGAGCAACAATCCAAAATCGCGCAGATCCGACGATTGAGTAGCTAGGTGCGACATGCCGTTCGGCCGAGGCAGGATCGGGCCGCGCGGTCCGACCGTGATTCGGGCTGGGGTCAGCGCGCCATAAGCGCGGCCGCCGCGGTGAAAAACGGCGGCGCCGGATGCAATCTCCTTGGCATAAGCCAAAGCCAAGGGTAACGGCAGCGGGCCCGAAGCCAGCACATCCGCCAGCAATCGCGTCCCGGCCGCAGGCGTGGCGCCATGCTCCGCCGGCGCGCCCCAATCGACCAAACTCCTGGCAGCCATCTCAGTTCACCGCCATCGCCCCAGCTTCGGGCTGATCGAGTGCCGTGGATTGGAGCGACTCGAGCGCCTCAATGACGCGCTCCACCAGGTCGCCGGTCTGGGCGTCCGCCGTGCGGGAAGATCCAAGGGTCGCGGCACGTTCCGTCAGTTGGTTCTCGATCCGCCGGATATCCGCCCCCACCAGATCCCGCGATTCCGACGCCTGCCCGGCGAGGGCGGCGACATTCCGTTCCAAACTGCCGAGCCAGTCCGCGACCGCGGCCAGGCTTTGCTCAAGTTGCGCAAAGCGCGCGGCGACCGACTCGAGGTCTGCCCCGGGGCGCGATCCGATTGGGTCGTTCAACGGTTGAACTTCCCGTTTGGCGCGGGCAGACTGCTTGTGCGTGGCCACCAGTTGCCCGCTGGCGCGGTGACCCGATTCCGCAGCCGCACACTGGGCTCCCGCCTGTTGCTGTCTGACCGCGACCGAATCACGCCGCAGAGCCGCAGCCGATTCAGCCTTACGCGCGGCCACCGCACGGAGTTTGAGATCGGAGATCTTCTTCTCGATCCGCCGACCGCTGGTTGCAGAATCCTTCGGAAACAGTTTTCGTCTCACTATCAGCAAGCGTAGCTGCG
This sequence comes from Bryobacteraceae bacterium, assembly GCA_049511495.1. Lineage (GTDB taxonomy): Bacteria > Acidobacteriota > Terriglobia > Bryobacterales > Bryobacteraceae > Bog-375. The sequence goes on from JBEKXZ010000020.1 coordinate 11,968, forward strand.
CTTTCGGCCCACAGCAAGTTACGCTGGTAACAGCGTTTGATGTCCGTACTCTCATTACTCCATGGAAGTTAGAGCGCGCATGCTAACCAAATGAGACGGCGCGTGTTAACCAAAGATGATGTTGCTGGATAGAGTGAATGTAAGGGGCACCACATCGCTATCCGGCACCGCCGGCACTGCGATGTGGAACTGGTATAGCCCGGCCGAATACGGCGCCAGGCCCGCGTATGGCACCTGCTGCGCCGGCGTTTGTACAAACAGAAACTGCAATGACTCGATGCGTCGACTGCTCGTGGGCGCGATCTCACCCGCCGGTGGGTTCGGACAACCAGCCCGAAGCTAATTCCGTAAATCACGATGGTCTCACCGGCCGCGCTGGGCGTGAACTGGCACCCGTGATCACGCCCGCCGGAAGAATATAGGTCCCATCGGCCAACTGTGGCGACACGCATTGGTGCGCGCCGATTTTGAACGACGGTGGAACGAGTAATCCCGGGTCGGATTCATTCACAGCGACGTCCACGGGCGTAGTGATCGTCTTCTTCGCGCCGAACGTCATTTACGACACTGCGTCGCTGGCGGATGCCACCGGCGATTTGAAAGCCGGGTTGAAGCACATGAAGAAGGAGCTGAAAGAGCAGTAGGCCGGGCCGGCCACTTGAGGCTCGCACAATACAGTAACGTCGCTTAGTCTTGCAGCCGTGGGCCTCATTCGGAGCCGATGCCGTCAAGGAGCGGTTCTTGAGTGGAGGCAACTGTCACCGTATTGAGCGAAGCCCAAATAAGTGTCCATGTGGGGCAGCAGATCCTGGCGTGCAGCCGTAGTGCGGCGAAGCAGATCGAAACTCGACAGCGGACTTCCACGTCGAACACCCAGGCGCCCTTCAGGGCGCCTCCCAACATCCGGCGGCGCCGTCCGCGGCGGAGACCGAAAAGGTTTATCATTTTAGCGGAGGAGCCTTATGAATAGCCGCTTTTTGCGGCATTGGGCGCGCTCTCTGGCGTATGCCGGTGTAGTTCTCTGCTCTTCTCCTATTGCCTCGCCGCAGTCTTCGGCGCCCTCCGCCGGGGATGAAAACGAGGTCAGGTTCAAGGCTGAAACCAACCTGGTGCTCGTGCCGGTGGTGGTGCGCGATTCCAAAGGGAACGTCGTCGGCAATCTGCGCAAAGAGGACTTTCAGCTCTTCGACAAAGGAAAGCCGCAGGTCATCACGAAGTTCGCGGTCGAGGAAACCTCCGGGCGAGTGGCCGAAGACAGGAGCCTTCCTGCCGGGAACACCGGACAGGGGAAGGCCGCGCCTGTGACCATCCCGGGCCATTTCATCGCGCTGGTGTTTGACGATCTGCACATGAAAAGCGGGCCAGGTAACGTAGGGGCCTTCGCCGACCTGGTTTACTCGCGCGACGCCGCCCTGCAGTTTCTCGACACGTTGCAGCCCGCCGACCGCGTGGCCATTTTTACGACATCGGGTGCGGTCACGCTTGATTTCACCTTCGACCGCGCAAAGCTCAAGGAAGCGCTGTTCAGGATTCGGCAGTCTTTCCCGCGCCCGCCGCTGCCGTCCCCATGCCAGACTCAGCAGGACATCGAGACGGAATCGCGAGCGGTTGTGATGCAGACCGGCGACATCGTGCGCCGCATGGCCAGCCTGCCGGGCCAGCGGACCGCAGTTCTGATTTCGTCTGGCCTGATCCTGGGGCAAGAAGGGGTTTGCCCATGGTCGCTCGAGCCGGAGACGATGCAGTTGATCGCCGATGCAGTCCGGTCCCGCGTCGTAATTAACGGCCTCGATGCGCGCGGTCTGGCGGTATCGGGCAACTACTCATTCCAGCAGTTTCAGTCTCAGGTGACCGACGGCACCGGCGGCCATTTCATTATGGACACCAACGACCTGAAGGGCGCAGTCCGCCGCCTCGCCGCCACGCCAAAGTACATTTATGTCCTGGGCTTCTCGCCGCCGATGTTGAAGCCGGATGGCAGCTTCCATGCGCTGACCGTAAAGCTGGCGAGCGGGCAGAAGCTCGACCTCCAGGCGCGCAAAGGGTACTTTGCGCCCGACGCGAAGGAACTGGCGCGCAGGCAGCATGCGCCGCTCGCGGCGGAGAAGGCGGGCGCGCTCCAGGTTGACGAGACGGCGACCAAGGAGATCGCCGAGGCGATTGGTATCGCACCCGCTACGAAGCTTGAGGCGCGTCCCGAAGCAGCGCTGGTTCCGGCGCCCGCGCCGGAACCGCCCAAAGCGTCCTCCGCCGCGCCGACGCGTACTGAAGAAATCGCCACGCATGACGAGCCGGTGACTTTCAAGGTGCAGAGCAACCTGGTCGAGGTCCCCGTTATCGTGCGCGATCGCCATGGGCATGCCGTGGGAAACCTCGGCAAAGACGACTTCCGCGTGTTCGACAAAGGCAAGCGGCAGGAGATCACAAAGTTTTCCGTCCAGCAGGCGGCCGCGCCGCAAGCACACGCTGCAAACGCCCACGCCAAAGGTGCCCCCGCTGAAGACGCCCACGCGCCCGGCATCTCCAATGGAGCCGCCGCGCCGCCGGTGTTTCCCAACCGCTTTGTCGCCTTCCTCTTCGACGATCTGCATATTCATTTCGAGGATTTGCCTCAAGTGCGGGCTGCAGTTGAGAGATATGTCCACTCGTCGCTCGGGCCGCAAGACCGCGTGGCTCTCTTTACGACCTCCGGCCGCATCGCCGTTGATTTCACCGGCAGCCCGGAGGCGTTCATCGGGCCGCTGCTGAAGATTGTGCCCAACCCCATCGCGGGACAGCCAGACGATTCCTGTGGCAGATATGTTAGCTATTATCAGGCGGTACAGATCGACCTACAGGTCGGCCTCCCCCCCTCCGGACCAGATGTTCTTGCCAAGAGCCTTGCGTTGAGGGTTGCCGTCGACGAATATGGATCCTCGGATCCACACGCGCAGGGAAATGGTTTCAATACCGCCGTGCAGTTTGCGCTCGATGCTTACACCAGCGGGCTGCAGGAGACGCGCGCGACGCTGGCGGCGCTTAAGATTGTCGTCCAGCGCATGGCGGCGATGCCCGGACAACGAAGTGTGGTTCTGATATCGCCCGGTTTCTTTGTCCCACCCGACCTCCAGAATGCAAGCTCCGATTTGATGGAACTCGCCATTCGATCCAAGGTGCTGATCAACACCATCGACGCGCGGGGCGTTTGGACCAATCCAGCCTTCGATGCCTGCCGGCCGGGCGCCCCCGCGAGTACAATCCAGGATGAGATTGCATTCAGACAAGTTGAATTTGAGGCCAACGCCGATGAACTCATCGCGCTGGCGGAGGGAACCGGCGGAACGGCAAACCGCAACAACGATTTCGATGGCGGCGTCCGGAACGCGGCGGCGGCGCCCGAGTACCTTTACGTGCTGGGCTTCGCGCCCCAGAACCTGAAGTTCGATGGCAGCTTCCATTCTCTGAAAGTGACGATGAACTCCGGTGAGAAGTTGAGCCTGCAGGTGCGCCGCGGGTACTGGGCGCCGAAACACGCCGAGGACCCACTGGCGGCTTCCAGGCAGGAGATCGAGGCCGCGGTGTTCTCGCGCGACGAGATCCACGATCTTCCCGTCGAGATGCATACGCAGGTGACAAGAAACGGCGATCTCGCTAAGCTGAACGTGCTGACCAGCGTGGACCTGAAGCTGATCCACCTTCGCAAGGCGGATGACCGGAACCGGAACGATCTGACCATGGTGGCCGCGGTGTTCGATACCAACGGCAATCTCATCGCCGGCAAGGAGAAGATCCTGCAGCTTCGCCTTCGCGACGAGACTGTGCAGGCGCTGGAACAAAGGCCTCCCGTCACCATCAATACGAACTTCGACGTGCACCCCGGCGCGTACCTGGTCCGGCTGGTGGTGCGCGACGCCGAAGCCCAAGAGCTTACGGCGGAAAATGCAGGCGTACAAATTCCATGACTTGGTGGAAGGAAGGTGAATCGTGCGCACGGCGGTTTTATTCGGAGTGACGCTGGTTGTGCTGTCCGGCGCTGCGGCCCAGACGCAGTCTGGCGAGACGTTCAAGGCGGGTGTGACCGCGATCCAGGTCCCCGTGGTGGTTCGCGACCGCAACGGCCACGTCGTGAGCAATCTCGGAAAGGACGACTTTCAACTGTTCGACAACGGAAAGCGGCAAGAGATCACCAGCTTCTCGGTGGAGAACCCCGGAAGTCAAATAGCCCCCGATAGATCGCTGCCCGATGGAAATGCTCCCGCGGCGCAGTCCGCGGGCGGAACGGGAATCGAGATTCCGACCCGCTTCATCACGTATCTCTTTGACGACGTCAACATCCGCGATTTCGGCGATCTGAAGCGCCTTCGCGATGCCGCCGCGCGGCAACTGGGCGCATTGCAGCCCGGCGATCGAGCGGCCATCTTCACGTCGTCATGCACTGTGGCACTCGATTTCACGAACGACCGGCCGAAGTTGCAGGACGCAGTATCGCGGCTGCAATTGCGTCCGCTGCCCGTGTGCCGCGTCGCGGCGACCCAGACACTCCAGGTGGAGTTGTTGAAAGCGGTCGTGAGCAAGATGTCCCGCCTGCCGGCGCGGCGGGATCTTATATTCGTCTCGTCTGGGTTCTTCATAGGGCCCCAGCGCCCTACCGAAGAAGCGGACCTGATTGAGGCTGCTATTCACGCCAAAGTGTCGATCAGCGCCGTTGACATCGGCGAGGCAACCGATTACATAGGCCGCGGCGCCGCCAGCGCCACGAGGTATACCGGCGTCGTAAGTTCCGGCGCCGACATGGCGCGGCTTGACAGTAATGCGAACCCATCGAATCCTATAGTGCTGGTCGACCTGGCGCACGGGACCGGCGGCACGTACGTAACCGGGAACGACTTCGACTTGAGCTTCCGCAAGCTGGCCACTCCGGAGAGTCACTATATACTGGGCTTTGTTCCTGCTGCCAAAGCGGACGGCCGTTTTCACCAACTAAAGGTCAAGCTGGAAAACTCGCGCAAGCTCACCGTCGAGGCGCGCAATGGGTACTACGCGACGCCGCCCTCCGAATGAGGCGGAGTCCGCAATTCGGCACAAGTGGTAATACTTTATCCGGCTTTTTCAACAGAGCGGTTCCCACCCACGAGCACAACATGACACGGTCGAAGACCTAGCGCGCCTTCAGACCCCAGTTGGTCCGCGCCGGTGCCCGCAAGACGGCGCTACCGCTCGAGATCGAGATTCTCGACCACGCCCGGCTCGTCGAGGAGTTGGATGGACGTCGCGGGGCCAAGGTCGGGATCCTTCCACGACGAGAGAGCCCAGACCACCTTCTTGTCCGGCGTCACCTCGAAAACCTGGATGGTGCCGGCCCACTCTTCCGTCTTGTTGTTTCCGGCGACCCAGTTGGTGACCACCGTATTGCCGTTTGCCAGCCGGATCGCGGCCTGTGTGTTGAATAGCTTGATGTTGGGGACATCCGCCTGCGTCAGTTCCCAGACCGTCTCTCCCTTCGCATTCACCTCGCGCACATAGCGTTGCGCGTCTCCGGAGATGAGCGTGTTGCCGTTCTTCAGGCGCAGCGCCTGCCAGGCGGACTTCGCCGCGACGGACCACACCACCTTGCCATCCAGGTCGTACTCGACGACCTTTCCCTCGCTCATGTGCGGGACCAGGATCGTCCCCGCCCTGGTCATTCGAATGTGCCGGAACTGACCGTGCGTGCCGGTGACTGTGGTGGGAATCGGGATTTCCTTCTCGATCTTGTTCGTGGCCGTGTTAATGATCATCGCCTTGGCCGGATTCCCGTTCTGCATGATTAGGACGCGGTCCTTCCCGATGGCCTGTACCGAATGCACCTCGGTTCCCTCGGGCGCGTCGTAGTTCCAGACTAGTTGCCTCTGCGGACTGACTTCCGCCGCGCCGGACATCCTCGAGAAGATGATGTTCCCATTGGAAAGCAAGGTGGCGTCGTCGAACTCCTGTATCCGGTCGGCCGGGGTCCTCAGCGGCATGGAGTATTGCCAGGTGACTTTGCCTCTGCGCACGACGAAGATGGACTGCTCCAAAGGCTTGCGCGTGTCCCATTCCCCGGCATAGAGGAACGGATGCTGCGCCGGCCCATTGCCAGGCAGAGCGGCCTGTTGTTCGGGGCCGGGAGCGGCTTGTGCGGGCGCGCCTCCCGGGGCTGCCATTACAGCCGAAGCGGCGCCGGCAGCCACCAGAGCCAGAGCCAAGACCGTGTGTTTCATCATGTCCGATTCGGTTCCTTTCCTTGACGCGCACCTCGCCGATCGAATGCCCAACGGGAACACGCCAGGTTCTATTTTAGATTTCCGAGTCCTGTTCACCGGGGGATTCCATTTCCTGGCTCCCGGTCTTCGATCAGATTACCACAGGTCGCCAACTTTTGATCTCCAAATTGCAGTTATTGGGAACGTTTTCTCCTGGTCCTGTCCTGACACTGCCAAACCCCAATTTCGCCCCGCGGCGCTCGCACGCCAAGGGGCAATCATCGGCAAGACCGGGGAGAAGGTGAACTGATGGTGGGCTCGTGCAGACTCGAACTGCAGACCTCCTGCGTGTCAAGCAGGCGCTCTAACCAACTGAGCTACGAGCCCCCAAACGCGCGCGGATTGGGCGCTACTAGGCAGCGCCAAATCCCAAACTACTGAAAACATAACCGGCGGCTACCAACTTCGCTACCGCATCGTGGTAGCACTCTAGCCAACTGAGCTACGGGCCTAAGAGGAAAAGGGCTGAAAGAGAGAGTATACCATGTGACTGAACCGCACCCACTCATTGCGGTGGGAGAGCCCACCCCGCGGAAACCAGTGGGGGCGTGCACCCATTCGCCAGCACGCTTATGGCGAGGGGCCCAGTGTATCAAAGACTTCGGCCCTCTGCAAAACACCGCGCCAGAAACACGTTGCCAGACCTCGGGGGTTGTGGGAAGTCCGCCTCGCTGCCGCGTTCGAGGAGGTGTGACTGGATTCTTGAAGTCCCACATACCGTTGCCGCCAGAGCGTAAAACACGAGCTTCGCGATCGGCGATAACGACCTCGACGGGATCGCGTTCACGTCCGCCTGGGCCTTACCAAATCCCCTCATCGTGGAAGCCTGGGTGTCAGCCGCTTTACAGGACCTGCAAAAATGCTGACAGGGTTTCTCTATAGAGAGTTTAGATGGCAATGGCAGCCTCCCGATGTCGGGTTTCTGGTTTGCCGCACTCTCGGACGATGCAGGTCGGGCGGACGATTGCAGTTCTCGGGTGGGCCCTGCGGAACGCCTTGATTTCCTTGGAAGTGGCCGGAAAGGGCTTAAGGCGCTTGCCGCAGATCGGCCGCTTGCCGCGCTCTTTGTCGATCACGAACATTGGTGAACCGCCAGGGCGCTGGTGTTTCGCGCCAAGAGCGAGCGAAGCCCCCATGCTTGATTACTTCTGAGGCGCGCGCAGCAGGGCCTCCTCGATGAGCCGCAGTTCACACGACCAGTCCATCAGCGCCCGGCACAGCCCCTCCACGTCCGGGTGCCCCGCCCGGAGTTGGGCTTCGACTGCTGCGATCTCGGCGCGGCAGCGGTCGATTCATGGGGCCGCCCTCTGGGACGACTCTGAGCAGGCTCTCAGGCGGAACCATGCCTACGCTTTGGAGCGATGAGGGCCGCAATTATTCCGCGCGGATGCGCCCTCTTCGGGCCACGCCTCAGCCCTTGCGCGTCGGCGAAATCAACCTCGCTTACATCTGCGAGCCTCGAACCTTCTGACTGGCATGAAGGGGCCATCAATACAAGTTAAATGGCCGCTTGGGGAAGCACACTTGCCGCAGATGCCGACACCACAGCTTGTCGGGTACTCGACAGCGGCTACGATTCTATCGTCCGAGGCAACCTTCCGCTCGATGTCAGCACAGGCAGCGATCATAGGCTCCGGCCCACAGTTGACGAATACGGACTCACTATGGAGCTCTCCGGCACCGACATATTGGCTCAGTAACTCCGCGGCGTTACCCTGGAAGCCAACGGTGCCATCATCCGTGGCGACCGCAACCGGGCCTAGACTCTCAAATTCCTGCAAACCAAATAGCTCAGCCCTTGTAGCCGCTCCTAACACGAACTCGACGGTGGCGAAGCTCCTAAGGACGTAACCGACCTCAAGAAGGGACGCGATTCCGGTCCCTCCACCTACGAGAATATACCGGCTAGCCCCGTCAACACCACGAAAGTGCCGCCCATACGGTCCACGCAAGAGAAGCTTCGAGCCACTAGCCACGCCAGCGAGATGCGAGGTAAGACAACCTACGGATTTGATTACAATGCTGCGCTCCTCTGAAGAAAAGACCGCGAACGGTTTCTCCCCGACGCCGGGGACGCAAAGGAAATAGTATCTTCCGGCAAGGTCGCCGGATTTGGGGGTCCCTGGTAACTGGTCAAGCGTCAATTCGTAGAGTCGGTCGCTATAATGCCGAATTCCTAACACCTGGCATTGGTGGTACTGCATAGTCACAGCGGTATCCGCCGAATCCGTGCCGACCGAACTGTATGGTGTATCAGAAGCCGAACACTTCTCAAGCTCCGCAAAATATTGACCGAATCTATAAGTGTCTAGACCGGTAAGAGCGCTGCCTACGCCAAAAACGTCAGCACCCGCATTTCTGAATTGGAGAACGTGCTCCGGAGTTCCTATCCCGCCCATGCCAATGATGATCGGCGTGGGCCCGATCGCGCTTCGGATCATCTGTACGGAGCGAAGGGCAAGCGGGCGGATCCCATTTCCCGACAATCCCCCTACTTTGTTCGACAAGATCGGAACGTCGCCTATGTCAACGACCGACGGGCCAAGTGTGTTTGTCACTGTGATTCCATAAGCGCCGGCGTTGATTGCTGCGGCCGCCGTGCGGCCAATTTGAGGGATAGTGGCTGACAGTTTAACGAATACCGGAACCTGCACGGCGTGGACCACTTCATGAGTAATCGCTGCGACCAGGTCCGCGTCTTGTCCAATCTCGATTCCGTAGCCGGCAGCATGGGGGCAGGACATGTTCAGCTCAAATCCATCAGCGACCGGCCGTAAGACATCCGCGGCAGCGACGAATTCCTTGGCACTGCCGCCAAAAACGGACACCAGCAGAAACTTATCATTGGGAACTGTGATTTCCTGTAGTTCCCGGCAGGCGACCTCTGCTCCTGGATTTGCTAGCCCGACGGCATTGATGTAGGATCCGAAGGAGTAACGGGCATATATGGGCTCACGATAGCCATGCCGAGGAACTATACTTATGCTCTTAGTCGTGATTACACCTAGCGGATCGACGGTTGAGAAGCATCTGTCGATCACGCTCGCCTTGACACATCGGATACCCGACGGTATAGCGAAACGTCCTCGGATCAACTTGGCGCCCAGTCGAAATGGACTTAGGAAAAACGATTTTGCGCTCCCGTACTTTGAATCGACTGGCGAATACGTAGTCATTGAATCTCCGAACAACAGTGGCTATGGTCTGCGGTCAGGCGCACCCGGCCAAGTTCGACACCACAAGTGCCGCTAGAGCGCGCGAGCAAGAAATCGACCGTGTGGAGGGAACGAATCGAGTCTTCCAGCGGTTCGGCGTGCCGACCCTGATACCTCCCCGAACCTTCGCCGTTATCCACGGATTCCAGGGCTTGCTGGATCTGCGGGTCGGGAATTGGCCACCGTGGCGCCCTGCGACAACGCGCCCTGCTTCCCAGCGATGTCGGAAGCTCGTCGTTCGGCACCACACCTCCATTCAAGATCTCAGCGGTCGGGTCTTCGGAACGCAGACACATGCTGCTGGAGCCACGCAGCGGACGCCCCGCGTGCTGGGTGGTTTCAGGTTATCCTCGGGCGAGACCTCTATCAAGGCATCGGAAGCATGCGCTCTTCGATGATACTTGACATCCCATCATAGAATAGAGCAGCATGCTAGTCAACGCTCCTGGCACCCAGTCCATCACGAACGCTATGCCTGACCCTCTGATGTCTCTTGAGGAACTGTTGACGGTCCGTCAACTCGCAAGACTGGCGGTTGTTACCCTGATGCAAGTGAGCGGCTGAAGGTCATCGCTTCTGTCTGTTTCCGTAGCGGCCCGCGGGATGGTGATCACGTTGAAACTTAGCCACACGTTTATCGAGCAGGTTCTGTCGTAGTTGTATCGGCTCCCCTTAATTGAGTCGTACGAGACGGGCGGCATTGCGGACCTTCTTAGCGACGATATTGATTTCACCTGTGAGCCAAGTGATTCACTTCCCTGGTATAAGGGCTCGCTGCTCTTCGAATGTCCTCCGAATGACAACGCGGACTCAGTTTTGAGTGACCCCATCGCTCATTGCGAACTTCTGTTCACTGCCACCGAACCCCAGGTCGATTTCGAGATTGCCATGCACCCGGACCTCGCCCAATCCTGGGGACGAATTCATGCTTTCAATGCGACCGTTCGAGTTGCAGGCCCCGGCCACTATATTCTCGCCAGGTCGCAAACTACTTTGGAACACACGGACAGAGTCGATTCATGGCGACGTAGGCGCGTTCGCCAAATACCGAGACCGCGGGTCTGAGAGAGCTGCGGTTGAATGTAGATGGGATGTGAGTTCACTTCGCGATCCGGTGATGTCGGGAACATTGCCCCAAGCGCAATGCTCGCGTCCGGGGCAAAAAAGGGGCGGCAAGGTCGGCTATCCGACAGCGGTCGTCCCCAGTCGACCGGTGTCGCGTTCCTGGTCGCCTACACAACAGACAAGAATCGGCATGGATTGCGGCAATGGCGGCAACACGAGGCCCCGGCACGGCTCCAGTGGAAACACATGAATCAGCACGGACGAAGGGAGCCATTGGACTGCCGGAAGTTCGGCCCGAGGTTGACTGACTGGTGGCGGACCTAGTGCCAATGGCGATCCGGATTCCGCGGGCCGTCGTTTGCCTTCTCTCGGCGCTGGCACATCACGGGCTAACCACCCAGGTTCCGCACGCTGTCGACATCGCGCTCCCCAGTCACGCGCAGGCTCCGAAGCTTGATAGCGTCCCTTTTCGGGTCTTTTGGTATCCCGACTCTTCTTTTAGCGACGGCGTCGAAGTGATCGCGGTTGACGATGTTCCCCTGAAGGTCTTTTCTCCGGAAAAAACGATCGCCGACTGCTTCAAGTACCGGAACAAGATTGGCCTGGACATTGCCATTGAGGCTCTGCGCGCTTACCGCGAACGCACACGAAAGCCGAACAGAGCGGCTCTGACAGAATTCGCTCAAATCAATCGCGTCCAGAAAGTCATGCGCCCGTACCTTGAGGCTGTACTGTGAGCGGACGCAATATCGGCGCCTCCGTCAGGCAACGCCTGCTCAACAAGTCGCGCACACAAGGCCCCCCGTTTCAGGAACTGCTTCAGTATTTCGCGATGGAGCGTTTCTTGTACCAGCTCGCAAAGTCGCCGTACGCTGGTCGGTTCGTTTTGAAGGGGGCCTTGTTGCTGACTGCCTGGCGGGCCCTCAATCGCGGCCTACCATGGACATCGACCTCGCCGGACGAATGAACAATCAGCTCGATCACATTAAAGAGATCGTCGCCAGAGTGTGCGAAGTCGATGTGGAACCCGATGGCATCGCATTCAACCGGACTTCAATCGAGGTCAGCCGGATCAAAGAGGACGCGGATTACGAGGGTGTTCGAGTCCAGTTCCACGCAACGCTCGCGAGAGCTCGAATTCCAATGCCACTCGATATCGGGTTCGGCGATGTCATTACTCCCGGACCCACGGACATTGAGTACCCAAGCTTGCTGGATTTCCCTGCGCCTGTGCTCCGCGCCTATCCCAAAGAGACGGTCGTTGCCGAGAAACTGGAAGCGCTGACGGCGCTCGGTCTCCTCAACAGCCGACTGAAAGACTTCTACGATCTCGCCCTCCTCTCCCGCATGTATCCTTTTGAGGGAGAACGTCTGGTGAAGGCGATCTCCGCGACCTTCCGTCACCGAAGAACCACCATTGAACCCGAACCCATTGGACTTACGCAGGCGTACTGCGATGATCCCGCGCGTGCTATCCAATGGCGCGCATTCGTGCGCCGTAATGGCTTACCTTTGCTCTTGCGAACAGCAAGCAGCCGGGCGCCGCGACATGCGTTATTGTAAGCGTTTACACCGGGCAGTAACGCAATCAGGAGATAGAGCCATGCGCGAGCCGCCAATCGAAAGGTGGAATCGTTTGCGATGCGGGCATCCGGGTGTAATTCTGCTTTTGCTCGGCGTCGCGTCTCTCGCCGGCGGGCAGACCGGCATTAAAGAGAAGAAGCCCGTCTTCGGTGGCGCATGCCGTCTATGTCCCTGGGGGGCGATGGCTGAAGTTGTGCAAGCCGCGATGAAGCCGTACGGATACGACGTGCAGATTTGCTACAACTGCAACGCCTCCGACGCTCCGCGGATTGTTAGTGAGGCCAGAATGCCGCCCCCGTACCAGCCCGATCCCGCCGTGCCCGAAATCCTCGCGCCGCGAAATGCGCCGGGCCTGGGTGCCGTGGATTTCGGCGCGGTGGCCATTCAATTCCTTCGCAACGCCTATCGCGGAACCGGAATATACGCCGGAGAAAAGCCCAGGACCAATCTGCGCCTGATCGCTAATATTCAGGACCCCAGTTATGTTCTGGTAGCGGCGAAGGCTGAGACTGGGATCGCGGACTTGTCGCAGATTCGCCAGAAACGCTGGCCGGTCCGCATTCTGACCGCCGGGATCGGCGGCGATGCTACGCTAATTCTTGCGCACTTCGGTCTCTCGCGACAGACGATCGAGGCTGCCGGCGGGCATGTCGGCGGTTCACCCGAAAATCGTGAAAAGTTCGATGTCGCTATCGGGGGAGGCGGCGGCATGACCGCAGCCCCGGAGTGGAGGATATGGACGGAGATCAGTCAGAAATTCGACCTCCACTTCATCGAACTTCCGGACGATCTGCTGGCGAAACTGGCGAAGGATGGCGAACAGGAGCGCGGCGTGATCCCCGCGGGGTTATACCGCGGCATCGAGCGGCCGATCCCGACGGTGGTGCGCACAGGCACGGCGATCTATGGCCGCGCGGACATGCCAGACGATTTTGCCTACATCGTGGCCAAAGCCATGGACGAACAGCAGCAGCTGCTGCAGTGGAGACACCTGAACTTCTCTTATAACGTTCACACGGTGTGGAACGGCTTCGAGGTTCCGCTGCACTCCGGGGCCGCCCGCTATTACAAAGAAAGGGGCTACATGAGGTAGTCCGAAATATATGAAAATCGCTTGTTCCTTCCTATTCGTTCTCGCCGCGGTGGCCCAAACGCCAACCGGCCAGCCCGTAAGCGCGACCATCGACGCCTCGAAAACTGGCGCCGCCATATCGCCTTATCTCTACGGCCAATTTGTCGAGCACGCCGGCAGCCTCGTCTACACCGGTCTCTGGAGCGAGATGCTCGACGATCGCAAGTTCTACAACCCGGTCGTACCGGCAACAGCGACGCCAGCGGACGCCGGACGCGCGGGGCGTGGGCCCGGGCGAGGGCGCGGGCCTGCCCGCCGATGGGTACCCATCGGCCCACCCGAGTCCATCGTCATGGATACGAAGAATCCATTCGTTGGCGATCATTCGCCGCTGATCAGACTGGAAGGCTCGGAACTTCGCGGCATCCGGCAGTCCGGTCTCAGCTTCGCGGGGGGCGCCACCTATAATGGGCGTATCCAATTGGCCGGGGACCCCACGGCAAAGGTCTCGGTTGGCATCATCTGGGACGCCAACAATCCCGAAGGTCGCCAGATGGTGTCTCTCGGTCCGCTGAGCACTTCATACAAGAAGTTCGCCTTCTCCTTCAAGGCGGGAAAGTCCGGCCCGGCGCAATTCGAAATCAGCGGCACGGGAACAGGTTCATTCCACGTCGGAGCGGTTTCCCTCATGCCCGCCGACAACGTCAACGGCTTCCGCCCCGACGCCATCGCCGCGCTCAAGAGCCTCCGCTCCGGAGTGTACCGATGGCCGGGCGGCAATTACGTTTCGGCGTTTGAATGGCGCAACGCCATTGGCGACCCAGACAAGCGCGCGCCCGAGATGGATCCCGTCTGGCACGCCCTGCAATCCAACGACGTCGGCACCGCAGAGTTCATGACCATGTGCAAGCTCCTCGGCGTGGAAGCTTACATCACTGTCGACGCTGGCTTCGGCGATGCATGGTCGGCCGGACAATACGTCGAATATGTCAATGGTGCTCCCACCACTCCGATGGGCAAACTGCGCGCCGCCAATGGCCATCCCGAGCCCTATCACGTGACGTTCTGGGGTATCGGCAACGAAATGTGGGGCAGCTATCAGTATGGATACATGCCGCTCGAGCAGTTCGAACATAAGCACAACCTGTTCGCCAAGGCAATGCGGAAGGCCGATGCCACCATCGTACTGATCGCCAGCGGCGCGATGCCGGACACCATGACCGGTTCCAAGGAGGCGCTGAAACTCGGCACGGATCTGGTGCCGAAGATCATGTCCCCCGCGGATTGGACCGGCAACCTGCTCAAGAATTGCTTCGATAACATCGACCTGATCAGCGAGCACTTTTACAATTACGGTGGCACGCACTTCGATCTCGCCCAGGGCAAACAAGTGCCGAACGATTCCAAGGAACCGATCACCGATTGGATGCGCCGTCCCGCCAACCACGTCCGCATCAAATACGAGACGTACAAAGAATACGAGAAGGTGCTGCCGGAACTCGCAGCCCATCCTAAGCCAATCAACATGGACGAATGGGCCTATGCCGGCAACGGGAAATATCCCACCTATCCGGCGTACGCCTGGGTTTTCCATGAAATGTTCCGCCATTCCGACATCTTCCAGATGGCGGGCCATACCTTCGCCACCTCATTGCTTGCTCGCAATGGAACGGCCGTGAAACTGAACGCCAACGGTCAGGTCTTCAAAATTTATCGCGACCACTTTGGCTCCATCCCGGTAGAAGTTTCTGGCAATTCGCCCCAGCCCAAAGTGACCGACCCGGTTGGCGGCGAACAGCCCGCTGTCAACGCCGGCAGCGCGACTTTCCCGTTGGACGTAGCCGCCGCTTGGACTGCGAACCGGCACACCCTCACCGTGGCGGTGCTGAATCCCACGGACGCCGATCAACCGCTCAAGCTGAACATCGCGAGCGCTTCGCTCGCGGGCAAAGGCACCTTGTGGAGACTTGCCCCGAGCGGCGACGACATCCAGAACCCGGTCATTACCAGTTCGCCCGTCGATTCCATCCCGGATTCACTCGTCCTGCCGCGCTACAGCATCAGCATCTACGAACTCGCTGCGAAGCAATAAGGAGACGGTTGCAGTGAAGAAAACTCTACTCGTCGCAATGATCGCGGCCGCGCTTTGCGCTGCCGAGACGCCGGCGCCAGTGAAGGTCGAGGGCGGCCTCGTGCAAGGCGCCGTCGAGGGCGGTCTAACGGTCTACCGGGGCATTCCGTTCGCGGCACCGCCGGTCGGCGATCTCCGCTGGCGCGCTCCCGAGCCCGCCGCGAAATGGGAAGGACTGCGGCAGGCCGTTAAATTCGGGCCCTCCTGTGTGCAGGGGATGAGACTCCCCGGAGCGAATCAGGGGCCCGAAACGAGCGAGGATTGCCTCTATTTGAATGTATGGACCCCGGCGAAGTCGCCGCATGACCGCATTCCTGTATTGGTTTGGATTTATGGCGGCGGGTTCAATGCGGGCGCTACCTCCGAACCGAACCACATCGGCGAAAAACTGGCTCAAAAGGGCGTGGTGCTAGTCAGCATTGCCTATCGCGTGGGGCAATTCGGATTTCTGGCGCATCCCGGTTTGAGCGCCGAGAGCCGGAATCATGTCTCAGGGAATTATGGTCTGCTCGACATGATCGCGGGCCTCCAGTGGGTGAGAAAGAATATCGACGCATTTGGCGGCGATCCCTATCGGGTAACCATTTTCGGCGAATCGGCCGGGGGAATCGCGGTGAGCATGCTGTGCGCATCGCCGTTAGCGAATGGGCTATTTCAAGGCGCCATTTCGCAGAGCGGCGGATCGTTCGGCCCTCCGCGGCGTACGACCTTTCCGGGCGAGAATCTGAAACGGCTTGCCGACGCGGAGCTGTCGGGCGAAGCGTACGCCAAAGCCGCGGGAGCCTCGTCGATTGCGGAACTGCGGAAGTTGCCCGCCGATAAACTTACGGCAGGCGGCCGCATTATGGGCTTGGCTTGGCCGATCATCGATGGGTGGGTGATTCCCGACGATCAATACAAACTCTACGAGGCCGGGCGCTACAACGACACGCCCATCCTGGTCGGCTACAACTCGGATGAGGGCGCGAGCTTCTCGCCTCCCAAGACCCCGGAGGAATATATCACGGCCGCGAAGGCGCGTTACGGCCCGTTCGCCGATAAACTGATCGCAGCTTATCCACCCGGTTCGGGGGCGGTTGCGAAGACCGCGCGCGACCTCACCCGCGACGCGGCTTTCGGCTGGCACACCTGGATCTGGGCGCGGATCGAGGCACAGACCGGAAAATCCAAAGTCTTCTATTACTGTTTCGATCAGCACCCCGAATATCCAGCCGATTCGCCACGGGTGGGGTACGGCTCGCCGCATGGCGCGGATGTGGCCTACGTTTTCCAACATCTCAACGCGTCGAATCCGCAGACGACGAAGTCGGACCTGGCGATCTCGGAGACTATGGCCACTTATTGGACCAACTTCGCCAAGCGCGGCGATCCGAACGGAGAAGGCGTTCCCGCGTGGCCTGCCTTCAGCGACGCCAAACCTGTGGTGATGTACTTCGGGCAGACGCCCCGCACCGGGCCGGTTCCCAGTGCCGAAGCGCTCAAGGTCCTGGATGCGTACTTCGCCTGGCGCCGGACTCCGGAAGGGGAGGCGTGGGCCAAGTAGATGACGACTATGAGGCGAGCAGCATTTTGCGCAGTTCGCCTTCCGGGTCATCTACCAAGCGGCAACTGTTGTCCCACACCATCGTCTGGCAGCGAGCCGGATCGGCCGGCGTCCACGCAAGCCCGGGTTGACTGGGATTGCCCGTACGCGCGAAGTTGACCCACGCGGTGGACATCCTCTTGGCTAATGCCTGCGCTTCGGGCGTGTTGCCGGTGCCTTGTTCGCAGCGCTTCGTGTTGTCGAAGCAGAAGGCGAGTTCGGCCGTGTGCCAGGCGCCGGCGTCCTCCAGCATGGGGGATTGCCAGGTGAAGTAATACTGATAGACCGGCGCTCCCTTCAGTTCGTATTTCATCCTGGCCATGCGCGCGACGTTGTTGCGCACCAGAAGGCCGCTCACACCGTAGGAAAGGGTGCGGATGCTTTTCTCCGGATGAGCCTTCTTCATGGCCGCGATCAGGGCGGATGCCTCGGCGTCGCCCATCGTGCCCGCCAGGGTGGCATGCCACTCCGCCTCCGTCGGCTTGGAAGACATGCGGTTCCCTTCCTCGCTCACCGAGCCAATCAACATCGGCACGTTCCTGGAGATATCGGGAGCGGCCTCATAGAAGGAACGCATGGTAATGACCTTGCCATCGAGGGTCGGTCCCATCCCGACTCGCGGCGTGGGTCCCGATGGTGCACCCATTCCGAGACCGCGGCCCATGGGCGGATTGATCTTGGCGGCGGCGGCGTTGGCGGCAGCGTTGAGTTTGGCCCATTCCATCTTTTGCAGCGAGGCCAGGTCGTTGGCTTGCAGTCCGAATTCTTTCATGAACTGCCTGGCCAGTTCCCGGGACTGCGCGGCGCTGGGAGGATTACCACCTCCGCCCGACTGCACCGACGCGCGATGGAACAGCCCTGCGGCCGAGGGCATGCCCATCAGGCAAGTGACCTTGGAGCCGCCGCCCGATTGGCCGTAGATCATCACGAAGTCGGGGTCGCCGCCGAAATTCGCGATATTTGCGCGGACCCAGCGAAGTGCCGCCACCAGGTTGGTCATTCCAACGTTGACCGAATCGGCATATGCCGATCCGCCAATATCGGACACATCGAAAAATCCGAGCACGTTCAAACGGTGATTGACAGTCACCGAAACAGCATCGTGATGTCGGGCTAACTGCGCACCTTCCTGCGAGGGCAGTTCATAGGAGGAGCCGAAGGTAAAACCGCCGCCGTGAAAATAGACCAACACTGGGCGCTTGCCGGTCAAGGAGGGCGTCCAGACATTCAGCTTAAGCATGTCTTCGCTCATGTAGCCGTCGTCCCAATCCTGCAGGAAGGATTGCTCGATCTCCGTGTAGTCGTGCAGACGCTGGGGGCAATTGGCCCCGTAAATCAGAGCGGGATACTCGCCATCCCACGGCTTAGGAGGTTTGGCAGGCAACCACCGGTTCTCGCCGCCCGTATCCTGCCCGTAGGGTATTCCCTTAAAGTGAGGACGCCGGCGTCGACATATCCGCGCACCTTGCCATATTGAGTCTTTGCCACCGCTGAACGCGGTATGGAGCAGCCGCCGGGAGACGGTGCGCGGCGGTCTTGGTGCTGTCGGACGCGCGGGCCGGGCGAGCCAGTGCCGCTGCCATCCCCGCGGTCGCTGGCAGGAGCAGCGCCTCGCGGCGATTGAGTGTCGTGTTGTTCCCGGAATTCGATTAGGACATTGCGCCTCCTTTCAAGGCAGAAGACTGTCTCGCGGGCTAACCGCCGCCACGACCATCGGGCGCTCCTCAATGATGTTATTCTCTAACACAATCGAGCCGACGCGATGATTCCGTGCGAGCACGTGACGGACCTCATTGTATATGTTTGTCGAGCCTATCGCGATCGAATCGACTCCCGCCAGCCGGGCCATCGAAGCGTGGAGCGGAGCCGGATCTTCGTGGAGGCAGCCGCAATCCCGATTACGTCGAACTTGCCGTTTTTCAGATACTCTGAATTCGGAACTGGAGTCAATTGCATGAATCGATATCGCATTGCGTTCGCTCACGCCTCACTGGCAGTTGGCCTGATCTCCGCACCACTTCTGCATGGCCAGCATGCAACGCCTACCCCAAAGACCATCGCCGAGACCGACTGCACGGCGGAGAAACTCGGGTCCGCGATCCCCGCCGGCTCCATCGGCGAGCCGGTCTCGGCGGTAACTCTCAATGCTCCACAGTGGCACGCGGAAGCCGGCGGCGCACCGGCCTATTGCAGCATCGAGGGGAGTATGGCGCCGGTGGACAAGGCGGCCCCAATCATCCGCTTCGGAGTCGCGCTCCCGGCGTTGTGGACATTGCGGGCGGCTCAGCTCGGAGGAGGCGGAATGAACGGAATGATTCCGCGATTGACCGGCGGCGTCGGCCGTGGAGGCCCGTCTCTGCTTCAGTTGGGTTTCGCCACATACGGCAGCGACTCGGGACACCAGATGACCTTTGGGATGCTTGGCGGCGCTGCGCGAGGTCGCGCTCCCACGGGTCAAGCTCCCCGAGGTGGAATGCCCGTGAGCTTCGGCGCCCCGAATCCCGCCACGGACGGGTGGGCGCTCAACAACGAAGCTGTCGCCAACCTTGGCTACATGCAGCTCAAAAAGACGCACGACGCGGCCATGGTGCTGATCCAGCGAATGTTCGGCGCGCGTCCGCGTTTCAATTACTTCTTCGGCAACTCGCAGGGAGGGCGTGAAGCTCTCACGGTGGTGCAGCGCTACCCTGCCGACTACGACGGTGTTTCTGCCGAGGTGCCGATCGTCAACTTCTCGACTCTCATGCTTGCGCCCGAATTGATCCGCATCCAGGAGAAACCGCTGGCGAATTGGGTGACGCCCGCCAAGGTGAATGCCATTCGCGGCGAGTTTATGAGGCAATGCGACAAGCTGGATGGACTCGCGGATGGCGTGATCAATAACTACATGGCGTGCCGCGCCATCTTCGATGTCAAGCAGGGCGCGCCGAATCGCCACCCCTGGGCTGCCAAGCGGTGTCCCAACAACATCGATCCGAACCCGCAGGACAGCAGCGCCGCGGCCTGCCTCACCGACGGGCAGATCGCGACGCTCGAGCTCACCTACTCGCATTACGTGTTTGCCACGCCGCTCGCGAATGGTGTTAAGACCTTCGGAATGTGGGTTCCGAACACCGACCCCTCCGGCAGTGGTCTCATCGTCAACACACGCTACCGCGGCCAGGAGGGCGCGGCGGAAAACGCACGCGTGCACAGCCACCTGGGTGTGCTGGGCGTGGTCGGATTTCTGATGCGCGACCTCAGTGCGAATCCGCTGGACTACATCGAGGGCGGTCCGCTGAACAAACGCCGCGTGGAACTCTCGGCGATCCTCGATTCCACCAATCCCGATTTGAACGCATTCCAGAAGCGGGGCGGTAAGCTAATTGTCGTCATCGGCACCAACGATACTCTTGCCTCGCCCGGCGCGCAATTGGACTACTATCAATCGGTACTGGACACGGTGGGCCGGCCGGCGGTGGACTCGTTCGCCCGCTTCTTCGTGCTGCCTCAGACCGACCACGGACTGAATGGCCGAACCTACAACGTCGATGGCGACGGCAAAGAAGTAGCGGCCCAGCCGATTCCGAATAGCTACGATCGTCTCGGCCTGATCATGGACTGGGTGGAGAAAGGGAAAGCGCCGGGCAAATCCGTCACGGCGTCGGCGGGAGAACGCAGCATGCGGATGTGCTCGTATCCGGAATATCCGAAGTATGCCGGTGGGCCGGCCGGAGTTGCAAGCTCCTACGCCTGCTCACCGAATTAGATCGATGTTGGACTTTCCAGGAGGTTTCATAAACAATGAGAAAAACTCTTCCCGTTGGGTCTCGGGTGCTCGTGGCCTGCGCGATCTTTCTTTTTGCCGGATTGCTCGCGGCTCAGCCTGCCGGGACGGGCGCGCCGCCAAGGGGACGCGCTATGCCGCCGGCGCCAAAAGTGGGTGTATGCCCACTTCCGATCCTTCCGGCGTTGCCCGCCTACACCGACGAGACCTTTTTCGCAAGAGCTGATGTCCCGCACGGGAAGATCGAACAGGCCAACTACAAGAACTACGCCGGCGAGGACAAACGCATGCATGTATACCTGCCGCCGGATTACGCCAGCAATACCGGCGCCCGATACCCTGTGCTTTACTTGAACCACGGCGGCGGAGACGACGACTCCAAATGGAGCAGTGAAGACCGCAACGGCGGCTATGCCGGCGACATTCTCGATAACATGATCTCCGCCGGCAAGGCGAAGCCGATGATCATTGTCATGCCGAATACGCGAGGCTGCGCGACGTTCGATCCTTCGCCCATCGGTATCGACGACAAGTGCTCGCAGGAGTACTTGAAGGACATCATACCCTATGTCGACAGCCACTATCGCACCAGGGCGAGCCGGGATTATCGGGCGTTGGCGGGCCTCTCGATGGGTGGCATGGTGGTGATCCACACCGGTTTTCCACACCTCGATACCTTCAGTGAGCTTTACATCTACAGCTCCGGTCACATCAGCGAGGCCACGCTGAAGAGATTCGACGAGTATTACGGCGCTATATTGCAGGATCCAGCCACCAATGACAGGTTCCGCGTGCCGCTCTACATGGCCGCCGGCGAAACCGACATCGCGCTGAAGAACGGCCAAAAGGATCTCGCGCTGTTCGATCGGTACGGGTTGCGCAATTTCTGGGTGCTCAGCAGCGGCGGCCACGAGTGGGCCAACTGGCGCAGGTATCTTAATCAGACTGCGCAGATTATGTTCCCGGATTGCCCGGCGAAATAGCGGAACAATTGCCAAGCAGAGCAATCGGCGGCAGTAAGCGCCGGATTAAAATAGGTGATATATGAAGCCGCTTCTCGCTTTTGGCCTGGGTCTGCTCGCACCCATCTTGGCCGCGGCGCAGTCCACCCCGGTGCTGGCCGTCGATGCCGCGTCCAATGTTCACGCCATCAGCCCCTATATTTACGGCATTAATGAATGGTCGGACAACGGGCTGCTGGAGATGATGCGCGTACCCCTGCTGCGCTGGGGCGGGGAGGATGCCACCAGCTTTAATTGGCGGAATAGCGTCAAGAACAATACCGGCGACAATCCGTGGTGCTTTGAAAATTATTCCGTCAGCCCCGGTTTCGACGCGTTTCAGAACGCCAACCTGGCGGCGGGTACGGTGAGCATGGGAACGGTCTCGCTGATGGACTGGTTGCCGAAATCCGCGGGCGAATGCAGTTTCAGCGTGAAAAAATACGGCGCGCAGCAAGCCACCAACCCCGACAATAGCGACTGTGGCAACGGCGTGCTTTTGAACGGCAGTCAGATTGTGAACGATCCCAACGATGCCTACATTCCCATTACGCCGGCCTTCTCCCAGCAGTGGCTGAGCCAGCTCTTGTCCACTTACGGCCCCGCCAGCACGGGCGGCGTCCGCGTCTGGCAGATGGATAACGAGCCCGAATGGTGGTACGGGGTGCACATCGATGTTTATCAGCAAGCCGCCAGTTATGACGACATGATGGCGCGCAATCTGAAGTGGGCCCAGGCGGTGAAGGCCATCGATCCCACCGCTCTGGTCAGCGGCCCCGTGCCCGGCGGCATCGGGCTCATTTAGAATTCACAAAGGAAATCAACATGCAAAACTCGCGCATGAAACATCAGACAGGCTTTGCTTCCTGCTGCCTGATGTTTCTCACAATGACCTCTCCGGCGGCTTCCGCCCCGGCATCGCGCCATATTGACTTCGATGTAGCACGTGCCGCCAAACCGCTCGATCGGTTCTTCGACCTGTCGGTGGGCTCCGACTATCCGGGCACACTCATTCGCGACGACTGCCAGGCGCAGCTCAAGACTGCGGTCGATGAACTCGGCTTCCGCTACATTCGTTTCCACGCGATCTTCCACGACGTACTGGGAACGGTGCGGGTGGAAAACGGGAAGAGCGTTTACGACTGGACCAAAATCGACCAGCTCTACGACGATCTGCTCGCTCGCCACATCAAGCCGTTTGTCGAGCTGGGATTCACACCGGACGCCATGAAGACGTCCGACAACAAGATCTTCTATTGGCAGGGCAATACTTCGCATCCTGTGCCGGCGGCGTGGAAAGACCTTATCGACGCCTTCATTCACCACGTCGAAAAACGCTATGGCCAGGCTGAAGTGCGCGCATGGTTTTTCGAGGTGTGGAACGAACCCAATTTGTCCGGCTTCTGGGAAGGCGCCGACCAGAAAGCATACTTCGCACTGTACGATCTGACGGCAAACACCATCAAGGCGATCGATCCCAATTTGCGGGTTGGCGGCCCGTCGACGGCCGGCGCCGCGTGGGTGCCCGAATTCCTCGATCACGTAGCGCAGAGCGGCGCCGCGGTGGACTTCATCACGACCCATACCTATGGGGTTGACGGTGGTTTCCTGGACGAGAACGGCAAGGAAGACACAAAGCTCTCTCCGTCCCCGGACGCCATCGTCGGCGACGTGCGGAGGGTTCGCGAGCAGATCCAGGCATCGAAGTATCCCAACCTGCCCCTCTACTTCACGGAGTGGAGCACGAGCTACACTCCGCGCGACCTGGTGCACGACTCGTACATCAGCGCGCCTTACATTCTCAGCAAGCTCAAGGCCAGCCAGGGCTTGCTGCAAGGCATGAGCTACTGGACTTACACCGATCTTTTCGAGGAGCCGGGGCCGCCGCCCACGCCGTTCCACGGCGGGTTCGGGCTGTTGAATCGCGAGGGTATCCGCAAACCCGCGTACTTTGCCTACAAGTATCTCCATGCCGTGCGGGGCAACGAGATTCCGGTTGAGGATGGGCAAGTTTTCGCCGCGGTGGACAACGGCGGCGTTTCAGCCGTTATCTGGGACTTCCAGCAGCCGCAGCAGAAAGTCAGCAATCGGCCGTTTTACAGCCGCCTTGTTCCCGCGGCGCCGGCGCCATCCGTGGAGTTGAGTATCAGTCATCTGAAGTCCGGCAGCTATAAACTGACGGTTCACCGTACCGGCTACCGCGCCAATGACGCGTATTCGGCCTACATCGACCTGGGCGCGCCCAAGGACTTGAGCCCGGCGCAACTCGAACGATTGAAGAATCTGACACGCGATGTACCGGAGACGGACCGCGTCGTGGAGGTCGGAAAGGGCGGATCGTACGAGTTGTCACTGCCGATGCACAGCAATGATGTCGTGCTCGTCACGTTGGAAAAACTCGGCAAGTGAGCCCTTGCGGTTACAGCACACCCTTCACGTGCGGGGTGCTACCCACTGGTTGTCCGCCGCCGACGCTGATCTCCACCTTGCCTTTTGGCAAATCTTCTGGCGCAAGAGTGAACTTCACCTCGCGGCGCTCGCCCGCGCCCAAGTGAATCCGCTGGAATCCGCGCAGGGTGCGAATCGGCGCCTCCTCCTCCGATCCGCCGCTCATGTAAAGCTGAACCACTTCGTCACCTTCCCGCGACGACGAATTCTTCACCGTCGCGCGGATTTCGGCGCCACTCGCGGTGCGCTTCGCGCTCAGGCCCGAATACGCAAAAGTCGAATAGCTTAGCCCGAAGCCGAACGGGTACAGCGGTTCGCCTTTGAAGTAACGGTAAGTGCGGCCCTTCATGGAGTAATCGCTAAACGCTGGTACCTGGTCAAGACTCTTGTAGAACGTTACTGGGAGACGCCCCGCCGGGTTATTGACACCGGCCAGAGTCTCCGCAATCGCCGTGCCGGTCTCCTCGCCGCCGTACCAGGCGGAAAGGACGGCGGTGGCGCCGGCCGCAGCGGAATCGATCGCGACGGCGCTGCCGCTTGTCAGAATCACGGCCACCGGCTTGCCGGTAGCGATCATGGCTTTCACGAGGCTTTCCTGCGGCTCTGGCAGGTCAATCGCGCTGCGGTCATGACCTTCTCCTTCCTGCGACCCGTTCAGACCGACGAAGACCAGCGCCACGTCGCAATCCTTCGCTGCTTTTTCTGCTTCGGCCAGCATCGCGGTAGCCGGCGGAACCCAGTTCAGTTCAGCGCCGCCTCCGGGACCGGCCTGTGTGTATTCCACCTTCACTGCGTACTTGCGTCCGCCTTCCAACTGCACGGGCGCGGGCCCGCCGCGTCGCGGGCCTTGCCCCTGCCCCGGTCCCAACCCGGCCGGGCGGGCGCCGCCGGGTCCACTCGGATTGACTTCTTTATCGTCAAGGAAGAGCTTGATTTTCCCCTCGCGGTTCCAGATGCCGGTGCGCGCGGAAATTACATAATCGCCAGTGGCCGGCGGAATCAGGGTGCCCGTCCAACGGACGGAGCACTTGTTCCCCCCGACGGCCGCAAGCACGGCGGGTTCCTCCATGTTGGCGTCGAAGTACAAGCGCGACTCCACGCGGCGAAGTTTCGGCTGGCCCTGGAATTCAGGATTGTCGAAGTACTCCGCGAGCAGACCTTCGCCCTTGCTGTCCGGAGGAACGAGCACATTTGAATCGACGATCGCCGGCGTGGTGTTCGTGTACGTGGCGCCAAGCGCGTACTGCACCTTGGCGCCGCCGAACTGCTGCCTGATGCCCTCAAGCGGTGTCACCTGCTTTGACGACATGCCGTTGTAGTTGCCCAGCAGGCCGATCGGATCGTTCGCCGACGGGCCAATCACCGCAATCTTCGTCAACGAGGGTTTCAGGGGCAGGAATCCGCCCTCGTTCTTCAGCAGCACGATGGCTTCGCGCTCCGCCAGGCGCGCCAGTTGACGATGCGCCTCTGAATCATTCTCGGAGTACGGAATCTTCGAGTAAAGGACGAGTTCTGGTGGGTCAAACATGCCCAGCCGGAATCGCGCTTCGAACAGCCGCTCAGCCGAACGGGTGATTTCGGCTTCCGTGATGTGACCGGCTTTGACTTCGTCGAGCAGGCTGTGATACTCGCCGCCGCAGGTGAGGTCCGTGCCGGCTTTGACGGCCGAAACGGCCGCTTCACCCTCAGTCGCAACGTATTTGTGACTACGGAAGATATCGCCGATGGCGCCGCAATCGCTCACGACATAGCCTTGGAATCCCCATTCATCCCGCAAACGCCTTTGCAACAGGTCGGTGCTGGCACAGCCCGGGACTCCATCCACGGAGTTGTACACGCACATCACGGAATCCGCTTTGCCCTCGGTCACCGCGGCCTTGAAGGCGGGAAGATACGTGTTCACCAGGTCATACTCGCTGACCTTCGCGTCGAAGGTGTGCCGCAGCGGCTCAGGACCGCTATGGACGGCATAGTGCTTGGGCGTGGCTACGACCTTCAAATAATGCGGATCGTCACCCTGCATGCCCTTCACGAATGCGACGCCCATTCGGCCGGTGAGGTACGGATCTTCGCCGTATGTTTCCTGCCCGCGTCCCCAACGGGGATCCCGGAAGATGTTGATGTTAGGCGACCAGTAGGTCAATCCGGCGGTGCGTCCGGGAGCGGCGCCGGGCGCGACTTCAGTCACGGGAGTGCCACGCTGAGCTTCGTTGAATTTGGCGCGTGCTTCGGTGGAAATCGCGTCGGCGATGCGATGGAGCAGGTCGGGATCCCAGGTGGCGCCAAGCCCGATGGCCTGTGGGAAAACGGTGGCGCGCCCTTGCGCCACGCCGTGCAGGGCTTCGTTCCACCAGTTATAGACAGGCACGCGGAGACGCGGAATCGACGGGGCGCTGTTTTGCATCTGGAGCACCTTCTCCTCCACCGTCATACGCGAGACGAGATCTGCCGCGCGACGTTCCGGCGTCAAGCTCGGATCCAGGTACGGAGCGTTGCCCGGCTGCTGTGCCGACAAGATGGCGGTCAGCGATAAGAACGAAATTGCAAGTGCATGGAGTCTCAATTCTCATGCTCCCGAAGGGTTGATCTTGAACACATACGCGTAATCGCATGGCGACTTTTCCGGCAGGTTGACCGTGACGCCGTCGGCGCTCCGCGACCATACGAGCTTGGATTCCGAACCCAGAAGTCCGATTTTGCCGATCTCGCCACTATA
Source organism: Bryobacteraceae bacterium (assembly GCA_049511495.1). GTDB lineage: Bacteria > Acidobacteriota > Terriglobia > Bryobacterales > Bryobacteraceae > Bog-375. The sequence continues at coordinate 38,808 of JBEKXZ010000020.1, forward strand.
ATGCGGGGAATCGGAAGCGAGCGATCGAATCATCAATTTTCCATCATCGGGCCAGGCCAGCGCGATCGCGTAGAGCGAGTCTCCCTTGGTCGTAAACCGGATATCGCCCGCGACAAATTGTGGGCCCCGGCCACCATACAGCGAACCGCCGCCCTTCGTCGGACCTTCCCCATAGATTTTCCAGGGCCGAGTCGAGTAAATCGCCTCACTGTTTACCGACATCCAGGCGCCGAATTTATCCAGGAATGCGAATTCATCGTCGTCGGGCCTGCCATGGCCAGGCAGGGGTATGTTCAGCAGCAGATTCCCGTTTTTGCTCACGACATCCACCAGAAGGTGAATCATGGATTGGGCCGTGCGATAGCGGTGATTCTCGTAGATGGACCGGCTATAATGCCATCCCCCAATGCAGGCGTCGGTTTGCCACGGATTCGATTCCACCACGTCCGACTGGCTCATTTCGAAATCGCGGACCAGGGTGCTCAGCACCGCGCGGGGAACATTTTTAATATTGAATACAGCGTCCAGTTTGCCGGCGTTCCCGCGGATGTTGGCGTTATAGTAGTACGCCATGATATGGGGTGTAAGCTCCGGCATGCCGAGCCATACGTTCAGCTCTCTGCCGGACGGCGCTCCGGCGTCAAACCACCAATCGAGGTTGTCGTCGAAATACAAGAGGTCCGGGTTGTACTTGTCAATCAAATCCTGCGTGCGCAACATGAATGTCTCGACTAACTCAGGACAGGGGTCGTCTTTGCCGTGGGGACGTCCGTTAAGTTGCTGGGGGGCCATGCCCTCCCACCATTTGCCTTTGCCATCCGCCTTGGTCAAAACGCCGTCGTAGGGCACGCCCTTTAGGGGACCAGTGGCATCGCTGCCGTAGCGGACCGGCATGAACTGCTTCCAAACCCTGCCAGGCGTGCCATGAACGGTGATTCCGAATTTGAGCCCATGGGCGCGGGCAATCCTCTCCCAGGCGCCGACGATATCCTTTCCCGGTCCGACTTTCACGCAGTTCCAAGGCTGGTATTTCGAGTCCCAGCAATCGAAGTTGTCATGGTGATTCGCCAGTGCGACGAAATACCTGGCTCCGACCTTGGCATAAAGCCGAATCAGTTCCTCGGGGTTCCAGTTCTCCGCCCGCCAGATATGACAGATGTCTTTGTAGCCGAATTGCGAGGGATGGCCGTAGGTTTTGACGTGGAAGTTATACTGAGCGCTGCCCTGAATGTACATGCCTCGGGCATACCAGTCCCCTTGCTCAGGAACGCATTGCGGGCTCCAATGAGCCCAGATGCCAAACTTCGCGTCGCGAAACCAGTCGGGGAACCGGTAGGCCCTGAGCGATTCCCAATTCGGCCGAAACGGACCCGAGATCGGGGCGCCGGCAAAATTGGCGTCCGAGTATGGGCCCTGCTGAGACAACGCCGACTTGGCGGCTGCAAGCAGACCTGCGCTGCCTGCGACGAATTTTCTTCGGCCGAGCTGCCCGATTCCACTCTTCATTGGCAGGGCACTCCTTTCTCCAGCAGCCTCATCCTAACACCATGGAAATGAAACACGGGATCATGCGCCGCCGACAACGGTGTACTCACGCTATGCTGGAGCGGCGGCTGGAACTTTGTGCCGTTGGGGTGGAGATTTCATGAGGAACTGTTACGTATCAGCGCGCCAAAACGTCAGGTGTGGTTTGCCGAAGCAACTTGCATTGTGCCTGGTCTTGGCAGCGGCCTGGTGCACTCGCTCTAGCGCCCAAAATCCTTCCGCACACTCGAGCTGGCCAGGGCCTGGACAACTCTTTGTAGGCTCCTGCTATCAGCCCGTCGATCGCTCCGCGGAACAGATCGATCGCGATATCTCCATAATGAGCGGCGCAGAATTCAATATCGTGCGCATGGGGGACCTGTCATGGGACTCATTCGAACCTTCGCACGGGAAATTCGAATTCGAGTGGTTCGACAAGATCATGGACACGATGCAGGCCAAGGGAATTAAGGTGATCCTGGACATTCCCGGCAGTCCGGCGCCGATCTGGCTGCATCGGGCATATCCCGGCGTCGATATCGTCAACGAGCATGGTGAGCGCCTGTCGCCCGCGGAGCGCTATATGGACGACATCGGCGATCCGGATTACGTGCGCGAAGCGGGAATTCTGGCCGACACACTGACCAAACGCTATGCCCACCATCCCACGCTAATCGCGGTGGGGTACGACAACGAGATCGGTAACGGGTTCATGTCATACTCGGAAGCCGACAGACGGCGTTTCATCGCCTGGCTTCGGAAAGAATATGGAACGATCGAGGCGCTGAATCAAGCCTGGGCAACACAGCGATGGTCGCGCCGATTGAACAGTTTCGACGATGTCGATCTGCCGCTCGCCAGCGGGCCTGGTCCTTCGGAACGCTACCTGGATCTTCATCGCTACTGGTCAGACGTTACGGTCGAGCGGCTGCAGGGACTCGAAGCGATTCGCCGGCGCAACATGCCGAATATTCCCTCGATCTCGAACCTCTGGGATACTGCACCGCGTAGAGGCTTCGATTATCTCGCCACGTACAAATCGTACGTCTCTTACGGCGCTGAAGGATTCTATCCCGGCGACCCGATGAGCGGCGCGCTAGGCGCGCTGATGACCAAAGGGGACCTGGCAACGCCGATTTGGTTCAACGAATTCACCGCAGGCGGCGGCGGTTACTACGGAACACCGGGCCGAAGCCGCATGTACGCCTATCTGGCGCTCATGATAGGCGCGCAGGGGATCCTAGCATGGACTTTCAACAGTCATCTGGGCGGGGAAGAGCAGGCGCTTTTCGGGCTGCTCGACCACGACGACACTCCCTCCTGGAAGGTCGACGAGTTCGCACGCATTGCTTCCGAATTCAAACAACTCTCAAAGTTCGGATTCCCACGATACACGCATCCTGAGGTTGCCATTGCCTATTCCTTCGATTCTTTTATCGACTCGCATCCTAACGGGCCTTCCAACACCACGCTCCAGTACTTCAGACCTTCCTATTCCGAGCAGGTACAGGGAGCCTTTGAGCCCCTGTTCCGCACCAATATCGACACTGCGATCATCCACATCGGGCATGACGGTCTCTCGTCCTACAAGCTGGTGGTCGTGCCGGCCGACTATGTAATGGACGCCGCCAGCGCGAAGGCGCTTCGGGATTACGTGAGCGGAGGCGGCACGGTTTTGATGACGGCGTTCTCGGCGAAAGTCGACGAGCACGGGCAATGGTTCGACACGCCGCTGCCTGGAAGATTGAGCGACGTTTTTGGACTAAAGACAAATGCCTTCTATCAAGTGGAATCGCCTTTGAAATACGAATTGGACGGTAGTTCCGTCGATTCCGGCGCGCATCACTATGAGGTGCTCGAACCTACGACGGCCAAGGTTCTTTCGCGATTCACGAATACCGCGGACCGCTCTCCCGCGGTGACGATCAACAACTTCGGTAAAGGGAATGCAATCTACTTGGCAATGGAATCGAGAGCTTCCGCGATTGCCCCCATTCTGAGTGTCTGCTACAAGCTGGCGGGCATCCGCGAAGGTCCGCAAACGCCGGACGGAGTTTATGCCAGGATTATCGATGGCCGAACACTTTACGTGAACACGACTCAACAGGAAAAGAGAATTCGGATTACAGGCGAAAGGAAGGGGATCATCAGTAATCGCGTGTACCAAGGGACCGTGATCCTGGGTCCGCAAGAAGCCGATCTGATTCCATGATCGATCGGCGCAGGATCGACTCTCGGGCTGCCCGCCTCGCCCAAGTTGCCTGGAGTTCAACCGAGGCCCGTCTGAGGCGGGAGGAACAAGGCTATGGCAGGCGAGCGAAAGCGGACCTACACGGCCGTTACTCTAAGTCGAGATACGACGCCAGTTCGATCCCGTTCCGCGCCGGTGCCGCTCGCGTTTCCGGTGCCGTCAGCGCATTCAACTCATGCTCGCGACTCTCTTTCAGCCGGGTGGGCGCCGCCCGTAACGACTCCTCGCAATACCCTGGATGGCACATTAATTCCGTGCTGCCGTCCGGAAGGAGCGCGAGCAGTTGCACCAGCTCCGCTGTGCGGAACCGGCCGGTGATCTGGAACCGTGCGAAATGATCGGTCGTCCGGCATCCGTGCCGTTCGAGTACGCGATGAAAACGGCGGCGCATCAGTCCCAACGCATCGCTGGTCATCCGTTTCAGCCGCGGAACGCCGGCACGAAGCGCATTCAGCGGAAAATCCGTGCTCATGGCACTCAGTTCTGGCTGGTCTCCGGGCTCTTGATCAATTCCGGGGGCAGATCCTAATCCCAGGTTGGTAAAACAATCTTGGGAGATTTGATTTTGACCGATTCCGAGATCGTCTTGGGTCTGCCCCAATACGAGATTACCGCGATAGAAAGAACTGGCGGCACGATTACGATATCGGCCCGGCATGCCGGGCCGATATCGTGCCCCCACTGCCATGGTTCTCGCCTGAGAAACAAAGGCTGGTGCCGGAGGTCCGTCCGGCATGATGACTGGGGCTTTCGCCACTGCGTGCTCTGCCTGGAATTACACAAGAGCCGCTGTCTGGATTGCGGCCGCTGGTTTCGCCAGCGCATTCCAGGCATTCAGCCCTTTCAGCGAGCCAGCGAAAGCTTCCAGGAGATGGTCTTTCAGCAACACCTGGACGGCATCAACCGAAGCTGTTTAGGGCGGCGGAAGGGCATCGGGGCAGCTACCGTCCAGAGATACTTCCTCCGTCGCCTGCAAAAGCGCGCTCGCCAGGATCATGCGCCTGCCTGCCCCAAGATCCTGGGCATCGACGAGCACTTCTTCACGCGCAAGAAGGGCTACGCCACCACCTTCTGCGATCTGAAGAACCATCGCATCTACGATGTCACGCTGGGCCGGTCGGAAGCCGCCTTGGAGTCGTATTTTCTTCGCCTTGAAGGTAAAGAGCGGGTCCGGATCGTCTGCATGGATCTGGCCGTGGTCTACCGCGCGATCACCAAAAAGCACTTTCCCAAAGCGGTGATCGTCGCCGACCGCTTCCATGTGATCCGCATTGTCAACCACCACTTCCTGGCCTGTTGGCGAGAGATCGATCCGATCGGGTCCAAGAACCGCGGCCTGATCTCCCTGATGCGCCGCCACCGCCACAACCTCAAACCCGAGCAGCAGGTCCGGCTGCTCAGCTACCTGGCCGAGCGGCCCGCCCTGGACCTCATCTACCGCTTCAAACAGCGGCTCTGCTATTTGCTGCTGAAGAAGCACAAAACGCGCCGGCAATGCCAAAAACTGGTCCCCCGTTTTCTGCGCGCCGTCGTCGAGTTGCGCCAGTCCGGACTGGCGCAACTCATAGTCCTCGGAGATACCCTCCATTCCTGGCAACAGGAGATCGCGCGCATGTGGCGTTTCACTCGCTCCAACGGTATCACCGAAGGTTTCCATAACAAAATGGAGACCCTCAGCCGGCAGGCGTACGGGTTCCGCAACTTCGAAAACTACAGACTTCGGGTGAAGGTGTTATGTTCTTAGGAGGTTTTGGGATTGGGGTTTGCCCCCGTTGTTGGCGTAGAGCCGGTCTCCGTTTGTAAGTTATTGAAAGGAATGGTCGGGGCGAGTGGATTCGAACCACCGACCTCCTGGTCCCGAACCAGGCGCTCTAGCCAGGCTGAGCCACGCCCCGATGTATCCAGTGTAACCGGTTGCGTGGTCTTCACACAAGCGTTGCGCCAAACCCGACGATCGCGACCACGATCCCCAGTTCTGCCTACCTCGAAGAGTGGCCTGCAGGAGCCTTACGGAGACTTTCCCAGTCCGGCCGCGCCGCGCAAAGTACAGCAGGAGGTCGGTAGGTCCCATCGGCTGCGCAAACTCAGCGACGAGCCAGCTGGTATGCCGTATTTTTGCCCAGCTCCGCAAGAGCGGCCGGGCTGCAGCCATCAACTTGGCCGGTTTGAGGACTACTCAGCGGAGCGCCGGGCGGCTGGATCTCCACTACTACGTCCCGCACCCCGAGCACTTCCAGTATGAAACCGGACTTTCTCTTGACAGAACCGGAGGCGGAGCGTACCATTCTTAAGAGTCGTTGCGGTCTGTCGGCAACGGCACTTGGGAAGCGGTGGTTTGTGGGGGACCCCGTATGACATTCCAGATCGGCGACAAGGTCGTCTATCCCAACCAGGGTGTTGGGATCATTGAGAACATCAGCGCTCGCTCCTTCGGATCCGCCTTCGAAAAGTACTACCTGCTCCGGCTTGGTTACAACAGTATTACGGTGCTGGTGCCGTTTTCCAACGCCGCCAATATCGGCCTGCGGCGGGTGAACAAGAATCGGGAGATCTCGCGTGTGCTCTCCTTCCTTTCCTACGGAGATTGCTCGATCCATCCGGATTGGAAGGTTCGTTGCAAAGAGAACACGGAGAAGATGCAAAGCGGCAGCCTGCTGCAGGCGGCGCAGGTGTTCAAAGCGCTGCTGCTTCTGCAGGCCGAGAAGCAGCTCTCATTCCGCGAGAAGAAGATGCTGGAGCGCGCGCGGCACATGCTGGTCTCGGAGATCTCGCTGGCACGCGGGGTTTCAGGGATGCACGCGGTCAACCTCCTGGAGCGGGCGGTTGCTAAGGCTGGCCTCAATCTGCCGCCGCCATCCTGAGGCGGGCCCTTTGAGCTACGCCTTTCCACTCGCACAAGCAAGCCCGGCGCGCGCTCGGGGCGGGTATCTGTGCCAACCGATGGTGCGATCCTAAAGAAGAGTTATGCGGAGATCCCTTCCATCGGGCGTGGTCCAAGGTCCACCGGCACCGCCCGCGGATTGGGGCGGCGGCAGCGGTCCGGAGGGGCGCGGGGCGGACCGGCGCGCGTCGTTCATCGGCCTGTTCGTATTGCTGGCCACCACCAGCATGGTATTCGCCGCCCTGAGCATGGCCTTTTGGATGCGCCACGGCACATCCGACGACTGGATCAGCATGCGCAAGCCGCCGCTGCTGTGGGTGAACACGGCGGTGCTGCTCGCGTCGAGCGCGGTTCTCGATCGCGCGCGGGTGGCTCTCAAACGGGGCCGGCGCGACGCCTTCAACTTCTGGTGGACCGCCGCGACCGCGCTGGGCATCGCCTTCCTGATCGGGCAGGCAATTGTGTGGCACCAGCTCTCGAACGCCGGCGTGTTCATCGCCAGCAGCCCCACCAGCTCGTTCTTTTACCTGCTGACGGCGGCCCACGCGGTGCATCTGGTGGGCGGAGTGGCGGCGCTGGTCTACGTCGACGTCCAGGCGCTGCGCCTGCGGTTGGGGCCGGCCAAGCGCACCACCATCGACGTTGCCGCCGTGTTCTGGCATTTCCTGGATGGCGTGTGGCTGTATTTGATGGTGCTGCTGTACGTGTGGGCGTGAACACAAGTGAGCATTAGCCTGGTTCCATGGCCGCAAGTTTCGGTGTGTCCCTTAACCGCTCGCTGCGCCCAGGCGCAAGCACCTCACTCCAGCGACGCTCCATCCCACTCGTGCATCGGGTCCGGGTAGAATGCCATGCCGGCACCGCAAGTTACCAGCCATCCGCCCGGAACCTTGGCGCGCGCCACGGCATAGCCGCCGGCGTCCAGCCGCTCAAACGTTAGCCTGGCCTCTTTGGCGCCCGGTGCGGTGGGTTCCTCCGACTCAACCGATACTGGAGCAGTTGCCGGCGCAGCGGCCGGTACGGGGACAGGTGCCTCGGCGACCGCATCCGGCCCGATGGCGTCCAGGAACACTTCGCGGCGCACGGAATATGGCTCGCCCAAAAAGAGAAACTTCTCACGATCGTGATCGGTTCCTATCGATTCCACCAGCGCTCCAAAGGGTATGTTCACTTCCGGCCCGGCAAGTGGCGCCAGAGTCCGCGGGTGGAGCTTGATGGCATCGATTCTCTTGCTCAATGATATTTTGGCCAACTTACCTCCTCAGTCACGCTCCGTGTTTACTTCGCATCTTTCACGCAGCGGAATCCCACACTCAAACTTTTCCAACGCTCGGGAACGGCGGTCGCGTCCCAGACCGCAGCGTCCACCAGGGGCTCCCAGGCGGATTCGCCCCGGATCATGTACCAGGCCTCGCCGGGCTGCAAGGGCGGCTTCAGGGCCTCGAACGGACGCAGGTCTGAGGGCGCCGTTCGGGGCGTGTCTACTAACTCCCAGGCGTTGCCGACCATCTGCAGGGCGCCGTACGGGCTGGCGCCCGATGGAAAACTGTCGACCGGCTGTAGTTCGCTGGTGCCGGTGTTGGCCCGCGAGTTCCCCATTTCGTTGCCCCACGGAAAGGTGCGGCCGTCGGTACCACGCGCGGCCTTTTCCCATTCCAGGGCGGTCGGCAGCCGCTTGCCCGCCCACCTGGCGAATTCGCGCGCGTCGCCGATGGTCACGAACACCACGGGATAGTTCGGCGGCTTGCCGGCAAAATCCTCGGGAAGCGGCCGTTTCGTCGCTTGGCAGAACCGGCCATACGCGGCGTTGGTCACTTCGGTCTTGTCTATGTAAAAGGCGGGAAGGGAAGCCACCTCTTTCTTCTCCCCAAACCGGAACTCTCCGGCCGGCACCAACACCATCTCGCCGGTGGGAGTAGCAATGGTCTTGGCCAGTTCCACCGTCTTGGGCGCAGCCGTGGGCTTCAGGGCGAAATATCCACCGATCATCCCCATGAGCAGCATCGCGGCCAAACCGGCCAAGAGCGCAGACCGGCGGGTTCCCGACGGCGCTGGGGAATCCAGCCGGCGCTCAACTGCTGGCGTCTCCCCCGACAGGTCGGCGATCATGCGCTCCAGATCGGCGATGATGGGAGCGAAGCCCTGCGGCCGTTCCGCGGCGACCTTCGCGTTACAGGCCTCCACCAGTTGGATCACTGGCTGGGGCACACCCGCACTCTGCAACGGCGCCGCGTCCAGGGGGACATTCAGAATGCTGTAGAAGATCCGGTCCACCGAATCCGCCACGAACGCTTTCTGTCCCGTCAGCAGTTCAAACAGCAGAACTCCGAAGGCGTAGACGTCCACTTGGCCGGTGAGTTGCTCCCCCCGCACCTGTTCGGGCGCCATGTAATAGGGCGTCCCGAGCACATAACCCGGCTGCGTGCGCGAGAGGTCTTCGCTCTTGGCGATTCCGAAATCCATCAGCTTAACCACGCCGGCGGTGTTGATGTGGACATTCTCTGGCTTGATGTCGCGATGGATGATTCTGTTTTTGTGAATGAAATCGAGAGCGCGGGCGATCTGCAGCGCGATCCGGAGCTTGCCGCACACGTCGCCCGTATGGCCGTTCTTGATGGCGTGGCGCAGGTCTTCGCCCTGCAGGAACTCCATCACCATGAACAGGCCCTTCTCAGCGTCGGTACCGAAATCGTAAATGCTGATGACGTTTTCGTGGGTTACCTTGGCGGCGGTTTGCGCTTCCGCCAGGAAGCGGGCGCGGGCATCAGGGTCCTGCGATGCCGGCTCGACCAGAATCTTCACCGCCACCGTACGCCCGATGACCGTATCGAAGGCTCTGTAAACGTGGGACATCCCACCACCGAGGAACTCTTGCAGCTCGTACTTGCCAAGGCGGGCGGGCAGTTGCATCAAAGTGAGAAGTCTTCAGCAGCTCCGATCACTCGGGGCTTCCAGCTATCTGCGATTTTCGATACTATACCATAACAGCTTTCGGCCGCGGATGAGGCAACATGGAAGAGGCCTTATGGAGACGGACGAAACGCATGGGGGAGAGAAAACGGATGCTCGATTGCTGGCCCCGATAACGGTCCGGGTGTCTGCACGTGTTGCCGAAGCAGTCGAGCTGTGACTGGGTTCCGCTTTCCCCGCGCCCGAACCGTCGGATCAGAGCAACCGGATATCTACGAGTTGTCCGAAAGCATCAAGGGTCCTGGGGATCGGCCGCAACCGTCGCCAAACCCGGCCCAGTTTGCCGCCGCCGGGCGGATCAACTCCGCCGTGGACCGGAGTGCCGGGGAATATGGCACGCGCGACCTGCCTTTCAAGGAGGTTGCCAAGCCGGCGATCCAACCGGCTGCGGCGCAGAAGGCATCTGCGGGACCGGTGGTCAAGAATGAGCTGGAGCATGGGGTGTGCGTAGGGAATGCCGGAATGCCTCCAGCATGCCGGCAACCACCTTAGCGACCAAGATAGAGATCCGCCACCGTCAAGAGCGCGCGGCTATTTATGGTCGCCTTTTGGGAACCTGCGGCGGTGAAGGGAGCGGCGCGGCAGTTCACAGATTGGGAAGGATTTTTTCGAACAGTTGAAAAAACGCGTCTTGAGTACCCTCGTCTATCAGGCTTGATAGCTCAGAATAGCGCTCCAATGCATTCTGGCGAGCTGCCAACGAGACCATGCCGGCACCGCCAAGGGCAACGCCAAGAGCCTCTGTCTCCACGCGGGTCAGTACAACAACCCGCGCAAGGTTCTTAACCACGCTCACCAATTCATCGTGAGTTAATTTCATGCCACGATACTAGTACCTTTTGTTAGGCAAATATCTCTCTTATGTCTATCAAATGTGGCATGCGGACATGCGGCGTGAAAGGCAAAGGGTGCGCCAGCGTTCAGTATTTCTCCCAGTGGAGGACTTCGGAAAGCGGCCGCTTCTCTTTCTCCGGTTCCTCGGCCGGGTGGCCGATGGCGAGCAGGCAGATCAGCTTCAGGGTTTCCGGGGCGCCAACCATCTCGCGGATCTTTTCCGCGCCTTCGCCGGCCGCCTGGCCGCCCGACCGGTTCCAATCCAATTGAATCCGCGCTCATTCGTGCAGGACGACATTCAGCAGGGAACTGTGGACCTTCAGGCCGCCGTTGTAGTCAACGAACCCGAGCTTGCGGAATCGGTTCATGAAAAAGCTCACCCTGGAACGTGTCGTGCCAATGATTTCGGCCAAGGTTTCCTGGCTGATCTTCGGTATGACCATTTGGGGGGTGCCTTCCTTCCCGAAGTTCGCCAGCAGGAGGAGCACCCGTGCCAGCCTCTTCTCACTGGAGTTAAACAATTGATCGACCAGATCTTCCTCGATCTTGATGTTGCGGGAGAGGAGATGCGCCATGAACAGTTCCGAGAACGACGGTTCTTCGTGGAGCAGACGCACCACGACGGCCTTTTCCACCTTCATGATCGAGCACTCCGACAGGGCAATTGCGCTCGCCATGCGCAGCGGCTGTCCAGCCAGGCATCCTTCGCCAAAGAAATCGCCGCCTCTCAAAATGGCGACGACCGCTTCCTTTCCCTGCTTGGAGAGGACGGTGAGCTTGATCTCGCCCTTCTTGATATAGAAAATGGCGTTTGCCGTCTCGCCTTGGGCAAAAACCCTCTCGTTGGCATGGTATTCGGTATTCGTCCTTCCGCCGTTGGCTTTGGCCAGAAAGACCTTCAAATCGAAAGCCGGTTTGGGCGTTCTTTTCGGTTTCATGCGCTGCCTCGTCAGGGCTGGTGCCCTCTCCCGGAATCCGCCGATCCGGGCCGTCAGCCCCTATTCTGTTTGTCGCACTTTCTCTGTATGAAATCAAGCGGAACCGGAGCAACGGGTCCGATTCGGTTGAGACTGTTCGTCGCAATGCCACGCAACGCCCTTGACAAACCGTCAACATCATTGTCTGGCAATTAGCATTTGAATTGTCTGGCAATTAGTCATTTGAATTGCTCAGCAATTCAACCATGTGAGCAATTTTGAACAGACTGCACGACGTTGACTTGCTATCGTATAAAAGCGCACAAGGGTCGCCGGTGCACGGAGCGGACTAGAGCCAGAGGGTCAGATCGGACCTCGGCGTCGGCGGCTGAAGGAAGTCTGTGTGCGTAATCTGAGATGGGCGTGTTAACCCTGCTCCTCGGAGCTGGGATCGGAGGCACGCCCATACTTCAGGATTATGCCTGAAAAGCCGCCTGGACAGAACGACGAGGGGACGAATCCACCTGTCGATCTCCCGGACCTCCAGTCTGCGGAGGCGCACCAGTCCGTCATCCTTGTCGCCGATGACGAGGCGCTGGTCCGCAATCTGGTCACTTTGCTGTTACAGCAAGACGGGCATTTGGTTCTCTCCGCCGCCAATGGTCACGAGGGGTTGGAACTGTCACGCCGTTACGCCGGCACAATGGACCTGGTAATTACGGACGTGGACATGCCCCGGTTGAACGGCACCGACCTGTGCGCTCATCTGCTCGAAGAACGGCCCGGAATTAAGGTGTTGATGATGTCGGGCGCGGACATGAGCGAAATCGTCAGCCAAAACATCAATTTGCCCTTCCTGCCAAAACCGTTCGACGGAAAGACTCTGATCGCGCGGGTTCGGGCGATCCTGGCCGCTCCGGTTCAGCCGCCGGCGCATCCGCTTCCCTAAGACATCAGACTATACGCTCGATTCCGAGCGGCTCGATCGCGTTCCTGGAATTCCGGCCGCGATCCGGCGGCGCTGGAGCGCCCGTTTGCCGGCCCGCAGCAGTTCTTGCTTCCGCCGAAGGTACAATGGAAGATTCTATGTCATTCCAGGAAGTGGTCGAAGCGGAAGGCCACCTGATCGACTCCCATATCATGGAGAGCATCTTCGACACGGTCGTGGAGCAGCACGGCCGTTTCGAGGTGGAGGAATTCCGCATCGGCCGTACCAACAGCGAACCGTCCTATTTGCGGCTCAAGGTAACCGCCGCAGACCAAAGCGCGCTGGACCGGTTGCTCGAGACGCTGCTGCTGCTCGGCTGCGCGCCAGTGGACTCGAGGGACGCCCAACTCCGCGAGGTGGAATGCGACCGCTGCGCGCCGGAGGATTTCTACTCCACCACCAACCACCGCACCTACGTGCGCCACGGCGAGCAATGGATCGAGGTCGAGAACCAGCGCATGGACGCCATGGTGGTGGTGGAAAGCGGACGCGCCCGCTGCCGTCGGCTGCGCGACCTGCGCCGCGGCGACCGCATCGTGGCCGGGCTGCGCGGCATTCGCGTGGTTCCCGAATCGAAAGAGCGCGGACGCCTGGCCTTCGCCTTCATGGCCCACGGCATTTCGTCGGAGCGCCAGGTGGAAACCGCCGTGCGCCAGACCGCTGAGCTGGTGCGGCAAACGCGCTCGAGCGGTCTCAAAGTGGTGGTGGTGGCCGGGCCCGTGGTGGTGCATACCGGCGGCGTGGAAGGATTGTCGGCGCTGATCCGGCAGGGCTTCGTGCAGGCGCTGCTGAGCGGCAATGCGCTGGGGGTTCACGACGTGGAAGCGGCTTTGTTCGGCACGTCGCTGGGCGTCCGCCTCTCCGACGGACGCCTGGAGGAGCACGGGCACCGCAACCACATGCGCGCCATCAACGCCATTTTCCGCGCCGGCTCGGTGAGCCTGGCGGTGGAGAGCGGCCGGCTGCGTTCGGGCATCCTATACGAATGTGTAAAGGCGCGCGTGCCCTTCGTGCTGGCCGGCAGCCTGCGCGACGACGGCCCCCTGCCGGACACCATCACCGATATGAACGCGGCGCAGGACGCTTACGCGGCCCAACTCCAGGGCGCCGGCCTGGTGCTCTGTCTCGGCTCGATGCTGCATTCCATCGCCACCGGCAACATGCTGCCAAGCTGGGTGCGCATCGTTTGCGTGGATATCAATCCCGCGGTCGCCACCAAGGTCAGCGATCGCGGCACCGGGCAGGCGGTGGGCGTGGTAGCCGATGTCGGCCTGTTTCTCGACCTGCTCTCGAAGGCTCTCGTATGAAGCGCCAATACAGCGATGCCCACGCCGAATCCGGCACGCGCGCTCGGCTGCCGGAGATTGAGACCTGGCCCAACCAGTATCGCGAGCCGTACGAAATCGAAATCGTCATGCCGGAGTTCACTTCGGTGTGTCCCAAGACCGGCCTGCCCGATTTCGGCAGGATCGTTTTGCGCTACGTGCCGCTGCGTCGCTGTCTGGAATTGAAATCGTACAAGATGTACCTGTTGGCGTATCGCGAGGTGGGGATCTTTCAGGAGAACGTGGTGAACCGGGTGCTGCGCGACGTGGTGCGATCGGCCGAGCCGCTGTCGGCCACGGTGATCGGCGAATTCGCGCCGCGCGGCGGTCTCGACACCGTGGTAACGGCCGTCTGGAGGCGAAAACGTGGAAAGCGCTGAGCTGATCGCCATTCTGCGCGACGTGCGCGACCGCGTGCGCGCCAGCAACCCGGAGACCGCGGCCGGCGGCATGGACATCGCCCTGCCCGACCTCACCGGGCTGGTGCACGCGCGCGACGCCGCGCTGGGGAAAGTGGCGGCCATCGGAACCGTCAACCCGCGCGCCGGCGGGCCGCTCAACAGCCTGGTCCAGGCGTGGAAGCGTTTGGTGGCGCGGGCCCTCGACTGGCACGTGCGGGAGCAGGTGGAATTCAACCGCAGGACCATCGCCTGTGTGGACGCCGCCATCGAGGCGCTCAACCAATCCAACCGCGCCCTGGTCGAGTTCGGCAACCGCCTGGCCGCCGAGCGGGGTCAACGCGAAGAATTGGAAAAACAACTCCGCGAACAAATTGCCGCCCAGCAGATTCTCAGGGAAGAACTGGAAAGGCGACTGCGCGAACAAATTGCCGCCGAGCGGGCGCGCCTCGAAGCGGAGTGGGCCCGCGTCGAGGAACTGGAGAAACGGGAGCGCGAGAAAAGCCAGGAGCTGTCCGACATTCGCGACCATTGGGCCCAATGGCGCGTGGGCTGGGAGCAGAAGCTGGCGACCAACGAGATGCAATTTCTGCGCAGTGTGGCCGACCTCGACGGAGCCTTCCAGTACCGCCTCACCTTGATGGACAGCAACTATCGCGAGGCCGTGCGCTCCCAGCACAACGACTTCACCGTACGCCTGGACCAGCGCGGACTGGAAATCCAGAAGCGCCTTTGGGCCGACCTGGAACGCGTCCGGGCGGAATTCGACAAGCTGATCCACGTCGAGCTGCGCCTCATCCGCCAGCGAAGCGGTGCGGCATTCTTGTCCGCCGCGGCGCCTGAAGCGAGTGCCCCCGTGCCATCCCGACCCGCTGCTCCGCTCGCCTTCGACTATGCCCGGTTCGCCGAAGCCTACCGCGGCAGCGAGGAGCGCGTCAGGGGCGGCCAGCGGATCTACGTAGCCGATTTCAAAAACTGCGGCAACGTGCTCGACATCGGCTGCGGGCGCGGCGAGTTTCTGGAACTGATGCGCGAAGCCGGCGTGCCGTCGCGCGGCATCGATTCGAGCCTCGAGTCGATCGCGCTCTGCCGCGAAAAGGGACTTCCAGCCGAAGCCGTGGACCTGTTCGATTACCTGCACGGCCTTGGCGAAGGCGAGCTGGACGGCATTTTCTGCGCGCAGGTGGTGGAGCACCTTCCCCCCGAACGCTTGCCGGAGATGATCCGCCTCGCCGCCAGCCGCCTCGAGCGCAACGGCGTCATCGTCATCGAGACGCCCAACCCCGACTGTCTCGCCATTTTCGCGACTTACTTTTACCTGGACCCGACCCACTCACGGCCGGTGCCCGAGAAGTTATTGACTTTCTATCTGAGCGAGTTCGGCATCGGCAACCTGGAGGTGCGGCACCTGGAGCAGGCTGTCGATTCGATGCCGTCGTTGGCGGAGTTGCCGAAAGACTTTCGCGAGGCTTTCTTTGGCGGCCTGGACTACGCCATCATCGGCAAGAAAGTGTAGTTTGGTGGGGCATGCTTTTAGCTTGCCAACGAACGCCCGCCCGCGGGCGCGCGATCGCGCCGTTTCTGCGCCCCGTTTCAGAACATTAGCTTCAGCGCGAACTGGCCTTGCCGCGACGGGAAGGTCGTACGGATGGTGCCGAAGGCGGCGTCGGTGGTTTTTGTGTCCGGTATGCCGAAATTGGTGTGGTTCAGAAAGTTGAAGAACTCTGCGCGGAATTGCAGCCGGGCCCTTTCGCGAATTTGGAAGTTCTTGTCAATCGAGCAGTCCCACTGGTCGAAGTTCGGAGCGCGGAACGCGTTGCGCCCGACATCGCCGAATGGGTCGCTCGCCGACGGAGTGCTGAATGTGTAGCCGGCAAAATAGTTGTTCAGCATTTCGGAACGGGGCTGGCTGACGGCACTGCCGGTTACATTGGGGCGCAGGAATGGCTGGCCGCGATAATCGTTGGAAAGGGAGCTGACAATGTTGTTTCCAGACGCGCTGTAGACCACATCGATCGGCGTGCCCGTGTGGCCGGTGTTGATGCTGGTGAGCTCCCATCCACCCAAGAAAGCATCCGTTAAGGAATTCGCGCTGGACAAGTATTTGCGGCTCTTGCCGAAAGGAAGTTGGTAGATGAGCGTAGAGACGTTATTGAATTTCTCGTCGAAGCTGGAGGGCCCCACTTCCGCGGCCAGGTCGTGGATGTTCTGCGGATTGGCCTGGAAGTAACCCGCGTAATACTCTAGTGCCTGCTCGGAATCCCCTATTGCACTCCCCCAGGTGAACGAGTTCAGGAAGTACAAGTCCTTCGCGAAACGGTGCTCCACGTTGGCCGAAAGACCGTTGTAATGGCTGTCTCCGGCCGGGTCGAGCCAGGTGATCGGCCCGAAAGTCGGTATCGGCACGCGGGCAGTATATGTTAAGGGAGCACTCGGATTGTACGGAGCCGCTTCATTGTAATCGCCGATGATCGGCAACCGAAGGCTGTGGTTTCCGTTGTAGGTCAGCGTGAAGACCGTGTCCTTGGCAAGTTGCCGTTGGACCGAGAGGAACCAATTCTGTACGTACGGCCATTTGCTTTCCGGCGGGATATAGACCACGTTGGAATTGGCCGGATGGAAGGCCGCTGGGCTGGCGATGTTGGTGGTAAAGCTGTTCTGGGTGGTGAGGAAGCTCGACGACGTAGGATTCGACTGGCTTAGGACGCCGAAAAGGGCCTGCGGAGCGTTGATCCCCTCCTCCGCGCTTCCGACACGGTTAAAGAACGTGTAGCTGATCCCATATCCGCTCCGAACCACGGTTTGGGGGTTAATACTGTAAGCCAGGCCGACGCGCGGCCCATAGTCTTTGTAGTCGGGATGCACCAGGGAGCGGTCATACAAACTTCCGCTGGTGGCATGGATCATGGTGTCCGTGGTCGGGTCGAAATTCGAGTAGTTGTTGTCACGCTCATAAAGCGGCGAGGCGAACTCCCACCGCAGCCCGACATTTAGCGTCAGCTTCGTGTTTACCCGATAGTCGTCTTGAAAATACAGAGAGTGTACGTACTGCCGCAGATTGATGACCGCGTAGCTCCCGAGGTTAATCTGGTTGGGAAGGCCGAACATGAAATCCGCGAGGCTGTAGCTGGCCGAGTCGCTCGGGATCGTGCAGCCGGTAGCCTCGCCCAACTCCGCGCAGGTGGGCTTGCTGAATGCCCCGCTGTACGTGTCTTGGCCGTAAAGCGGGTTGGTGTCCAGAATCTCGGTGTGGACCAGCAGAAATTGGTAGCCCACCTTGATCGAATGCCGGCCCCAGGTCTTCGAGTAATTCAGTTCCGGATCCCAGGAGGTAGGATTCTGGAACTGCGGATTGCTGGTTTGGCGCCCCATCGCAGTGAGTCCGGTGATGGTCTGGGTGTCGAGTCCGCCGGTAAGATTGGATGTCGTCGGCAGGCCTTCAAAGCCGCCGTACAGAGAGTTCATGCTCGGGCCACCCACATACGGCGGCGTTTTGCCGCCCAGCAAATGCGAGAAGCCCAAGCGGGCATCGAAGAGAGAGGTCGGCGTAATGGTCCAAGTGTAGCCGAGCGAAGCGTTCTGATCGATTACGTGAATGTAACCGTTGCCATCCCCGCCCGACGGTCCGGTGAGGTCGGGCGCGTAATACTGCAGGTCCTTGCGCTGGCTGAAACGGATGAACGCGGTCATGCGATCGTTGATCTGGCCGTCGATTTTGGCGTCGAACTTGTCGCCGTAATCGCGGATCAGCAACAGCGCCTCGTCATTGTTGGAGCGCCCAGGGCCATTTGGCGCCGGCAACTGGCTCAAAACCGTCGCGGCAAACGGATTCAATTGCGCGATTGGAATCGTCGTGCCGGCTGGATAGAGGGTCTTGTTCAACGGGTCGTACACCGACACCGGCAGAATCCCGTTGCGATCGTTCATGTCGGGAATCGAATCGAAGTTCAGATAGCGCTGCAACTGCCGGAACCCTTCATAATCCGCGAAATAGAACAGCTTGTTCTTGATGATCGGGCCGCCCACCGTGAAGCCGAACTGGTTGCGCTGCAGGGTTGGCTTCTGAAAGACCGCCGGGCTGAAGGTGAATCCGATGGCGTCCAGGTCCGTGTTGCGCAGGTACTCGTAGGCGGAGCCGTGAAGCTCGTTGGTTCCGGATTTCATCACTGCGTTCACCACCGCGCCGCCCACGCGCCCGTATTCCGCGCTGTAGTTGCCGGTGATGATTTTGAACTCGGCTAGCGCATCCGGGGATAGCTGAACCAATTGCGCCGAGTAACCCTGGTTGCTGGTTCCGTACGCGTTGTTATCCAGGCCGTCCAGCAGAAAGTTGTTGTAAGTGCTGCGCATCCCGTTCACGTTGAACGCGCCCTCTCTCGGTGTGCCGGTGGCCGAGAAGGAATCGGCAATCGGCGATTTGACGGCGTTAGCGTCTAACAGCGCAAGATCGGCGTAATTACGGCCATTGAGCGGAAGTTCGGTTACCGCCGCCGTACTCACCACCTGGCCCCGATCGCTGGAGTCGGTCTCCAGGGCGGAGGCGGCGCTGGTAACCTCGACGGATTCCGTGACCGCGCCCACCTTCATCGAAACATCCACGCGCTGACGCGCGCCCACGTCCACAGTCACATCGTTCGTCGTGACCTTGCTGAATCCGGCATGTTCGACGGTGAGCGAGTAACGCCCCACCTGCACGTTAAAGAAGTCGAAATCGCCGTTCTCGGCGGTGACAACCTTGGACTGCACGCGAGTTGCCTGGTTGGTCAGCGTAACCGCTGCGCGCGCAATCACGGCCCCGGAAGGATCGCGCACCGTGCCCAGCACCTCAGCCGTTTCAAACTGAGCGAACAACAGCGTGGCGCTCAAGAGACACACAAAGAACACTGTGATCGAAAAACCCTGGCGCATGGATTAACCTCACCAGAGATCTTCGCAAGCGGATATCTACGTGTGATGAAGAACCGGTCACGGATTCGTGACATCGGCGAGTGACACTTTCGCGCACAGCCCTACTGCATCAGCACCATCGGTGCGCGCCAAAAGGCGAACTTCTGCTCGGCGGGATTGAGCACACTCACCTGACAGGTGTAGCGCCCCGGCTGCAGCTTGCCCAGCGGCAGGCTGAATCGCACCGGCAGCGCCTTCGATTTGTCATTGAGCCCCTGGCTTACCTCGAGCGGCGCCGACTCGAACGCCTTCGTCTTGCCGCGGTAGAAGGCCACGCTGGCGACGATCGGCTGCGTGGCCGTGGCGGCCGGTTCGTACGCTTCCAGGTAGATGTACATGTCCTGGTTCTTGTTGAAGACGCGCGTCACGCTGGGCACCAGCTTCTGACCACCTTCGACCAGCGGATTGGCCGCCAGCAGCTTCTTGTCCCTCTCCGCGCTGAACACCGCCGCATCCAGCGCGATGCGCTGGCTGCTCAGGATGACCGAGCTGATCGGCAGCAGCTTCTGGTCGCTGGTCAGATCGGGAATTACGAAGTTGATTTCGTAGGTTCCCATCTTGCCGGTTTCGTTTTCGCGCGCCAGGAATTTCAAATTGTACTTACCCGGCGCCAGCGTGAAACCGGTATCGTATTCGAGCGGATGCTTGGCCAAATCCGCGGCGGTCTGGCCTTTCAGCTTGACCTCGGCCATGTCGCGCACGTTCTGCACGATCTTGCCGGCCGAGTCTTTCACCTGGCCGATAAAATCGATGCGCGTGGATTCGGCGCCCCCGTGGCGCGCCAGTTCCAGCTCGCTGCCGGGAATCTTCGCCACCACCGGCACGAAGTAACGGTCGTGCGCCAGGCGGAAATAGTCGATCTCCACGGCGATATCGATATCCGTCACTGGATCGCCTAGCATCAAGGCTTCGGCTAACTGGCGTTCTTTGTCCGTCGTGTTGAGCTTCCCGAATTCCTTGCTGGCATAATAGCCCTGGCGGTAATCGAGCTTGGCGACGCGCACCGCCGTATCCTTGTCCTTCAACGCGATCTTGACCCGGCGGAAGCGGCCATCGAGTGCTTGGTTGGCCGAATAGTAGCCGATAATGTAGTAACTCGAAATGTCTTTTTGCGCCTGCACGATTCCCATCGATAAGTCGTTCTCATCGAGCAGCGCCTTGCCGCCGGTATCGGAAGCCAGCGTGTAGAGCGTCTCCTGCTGTCCCTGGAAATTACTCACCACGGCGCGGGCCGAGCTGCCCGAGTACATTGCCTGGCCGCCCGGCGATCCCTTGGTGGCATCGCCCAGCGGCGCCGCTGCCACCAGGCCGCGGGCGTCGATGGGATAGAAGGATACGTTCGAACGGATGGCGGCGTTGATAGTGGCTTGTAACTGCGCCTGGTTATCCAGCCCGTTGCGCGTCATGCCGCTGGCGAAATATACCAGCGCCTTTTTTTCGTTCAGCGAGCCCAGCATCTTCACCGCCGTTTCCAGCGCCGAGAGCTGGCGGTCCGTATTGAAGATGTCGAATTCCGTGTCGTCCTGCTGGAAAGCCGCGCCGGTATCCGAGGAGCTGTCGTCGGACACCGTCTCATCCAGGCCAAGGCCTTCGCCGATCACCAGTTTCTTGATGTCCTGGGCAAGCAGGTCCCGGTCGTCGGTGAAGTCTTCCACCACTTTGATGTCGGTCGAGAAGGTCATGATCGCCATCAGGTCGGACGCCGTCATCTGCGTGTTCAGGAATTTCAGCGCCGCCGTCTGGGCGCGCATCTGGTCCTGAATCGGCATCGAGGTCATGTCGAAAAACATCACCATCAACCGCTTGTCCCGGTACTTGATGTCACCCGGTCGTTCCGGTGCGATCTCCACCGCCGTAAGCGGCTTCACCGCGGGTGCGGGTGTGGCAGCCGCCACTTCCGTCCGCTGCTGCAAAGCGGGCTGCGGAGCCGACACCGCCTCGTCGGACAACTTCTGAAATTCGAAGACGCTGATCTGTTGCGGCTTGCCATCCTCGGTGACCAGGAAATCGCCGGCCTTCAAATTATCGACGGGCTTGCCGTCCCGGGACTTGACGATCACGTCCTCCACCACAAGCTGGCGCGTGGTGCTGAACGTCACCGTGCCGCGGGGCACGCCGGTCGAGTTGCTGCCGCCTTGCGGGACTCCTTGTTGCGCGGAAACCGCCAGCAGCCAGATCGAAAAGATACCGAGTGTTTTTCGCATGGCTCTAGAACCTGAATCGCACAGTGGCCTGTATGGTGCGCATCCCGTTGGCCCCGGTCGGCAGGCCGAACTGCGAATTGCCTAGCGTGGTGTTCCATGACGCCCAAGTCACGTGGTTGAGTACGTTGGTCCCGTCGAACCGGATATCCATGCTGCGCCGTTCGCCGAAGCGGAACACGCGGGCGGCGGAAAAGTTCAGGCCGAACTGCATGGGCCCGGTGATGGAATTACGGCCGGCATCGCCCCATTGGCCGTCGGGAGGCGCTTCGAACACCGCCGTATCGAAACCGTAGCCCGGCAAGGCCGCCTCCAGCGGCCCGCCCAGGTATTCGGCGCGCGTAGTGCCGGCGATTCCGGTCCCGCTGGCCAGGCGGCCGATCACGATGGGAGTCTCCGGCAGCCCGCTGCCCAACGTCAGGCTGGGGCCCAAAGTCCAGTCCTTCAGGAGCACGCCTTTCCATCCGTTGATCAGCGTTCCGCCGCGCGTCCCCATGCCGGTCGAATACTGGAATATCAGGTTCAGCGTGTGAGTGCGGTTGAAACTGGAAAGGGAACGCTCGGCATCGAGGTCCAGCCAGTTCTGCGCGTAAGCCGAGCCGGCCGCCCCACGCCCCCCCAGCGTCTGCGCGTCGTCAATGGCCTTGGAAAACACGTAAGTTGCATTAGCCAGAAACCCGCTATGGAAGCGGTGTTGTAACTGCGCACTGGCTGCGTTGTAATTGGAGTTGCCGTTCGAAGTCTCGTATACATAGCCGTACGGGTAGGGGCTCACTGGATCGCCCGCCGGAAACGTCCACGGCAGAAACTCCTGCACCTGATGAGTGCCTTTGTCGCCGCTGTAAGTGAAAGTCGCCACGAACGATCCCGAAAGGTTCTGCTGCACCGAAGCTTGCCAATAGTGGATGTAGCCGATCCGAAAATTCGGATCGAGAGCGAAGGTCTGGGGGGTGGTGCTGATGGCCGGCAGCGTCAGCGCGTTCTCGAGCGACAGGGGTTGCGGATCTGATGCCGAGATCAACTGCGCCTGCGACACCGTATAGGATTGCCTGACGCTATCCGACAATGGCGCCTGTTGCGACATCTGGTTGGCCAGCGGCTGGAACACCGATGTGTTGTAATACAAACCGTAGCCCGCCCGCACTACTGTGGAATGCTTCGGGATCGGCTTCCAGGCAAGACCGATGCGCGGCTGAAACTCGTGATAGTTGGGGCGCACCAGGGAATCTGGCAGCCCGGCCTGGCTGGCCAGAGTACACGACACCGTACCGGTCGCGAGGGTGTCGGTGCCGCACACCGGCGTCGTCGTGGTCCAGTCCGGTCCCACTTCCAAACTCACCAGCCGGTTGTACAACTCCGTCACCGGGGCCTGGAAATCCCAGCGCAGACCGAAATTGAGAGTAAAGTTGCTGCGAATGTGCCAGTCGTCGGTGACGTAAGTGTCCACCCAGGAGGCGCGGAAGTACTTATCCGCCCCGCTCGATGAGTAAGCGATGGAGCTGGCATCCGGCAGGCCTAGCAGAAAGTCGGCGAAGTCGAAGCCCGTGCCGCTGGCGGCCTGACCGTTCGAGCCCGCGAGGCCGGTCATGGCGCCGGTGAAAGTGAAACTGCCGCGCGCATTCTGCTGCGCGATCTGGTTGAAATCCAGCCGCCGGAAGTCGCCGCCGAACGTCACATTGTGCGCGCCGCGCACCCAGATCAGGCTTTCGCCGGCTTGACTGGTGTTGTTATGGTTGAGCTGGTAGTTGCCATCGCTCAATCCGTAAATGCCGCTCGAAAACGACAGGGAGGGAGGCCCCCAGAACTGCGCCGCCTGGTCGTTGCCGACTATCCCCGCTTCCGCCGAGACGTTCGCCGAATTCGCGAAAAACGGCGTAGCATTAGTGGCCGACCGGCTGAAGTTATACCGCAGATTGCTGATCAGCCTCATCGTGATGTGATAATTCCACTGCACCCCGGTGTTAATGCCGGTCATCTTGGTGGTATCGATAAAATCGAATAAGTTTGGCGTGGAGGAGTTACTGCCTTGCCAGGAAAAGCTCCCCGAAACCTGGTTCTTGGCGTTAATTGTCTCGCTGATGCGCGAGTTGATGTTGGTCTGGTTGCTGATGCTGACAATCGGCGCCTGGTAGTTGTACTGCGAATCGCCTGCGAAATTCGGCTGCGGGTAAAACTTGAGCAGATCGAGCGCCGCGGAATCCAGCCGGATTGTGGGGATGACGTTGCCCGCGAACGGCGCGCCGCTTAACGGGTCATAGATGGTGACGGGCGCATTGTTGCTGAGCGCCTGCGAGAAGTTGCCCGCGCGCTCGTCCATGGTCGGCACCTGCGCCGTAGTCGTCGTGGCGTTGCGCCCGCGGGTCAACTGGTAGTTGATGGTGAAAAAAGTGTGTTGCCCGCTCAGCACATGGGGAATCTTCAGTGGCCCGCCCAGCATTCCGGTAGAGCGGAACTGGGCGAACGCCGCCTTGGGCGTGTCTTGGCCGGTCAAGGAAAACGGCCGCGCGTCCAGGGCCGAGTTATTCAGAATCAGCGCAATGTTGGCGTTGTAATGCGAGCGGGGATTGCGGCGCCCGTTGCCGAAGGAAGCCTGGTTGCCGCCGCGGCCCCCGCGGCCCCCGCGCCCGCCAGCGTAGTTGCCACCGAAACCTCCGCCGCGCCCGCCGAAGCCGCCGCCACCGCGGCCACCAAAACCACCGCCTGGCCCGCCAGCGCCGCCGCCCGCTGCCGCGGGAGCACCACCACCCATACCCGGGCCGCCCGGCCCGCCCATGCCAATCATGCCCATGCCGCCCGGACCCCCGGGACCGCCCATGCCGCCGGGACCCCCGGGACCGCCGAATCCCCAGTCGTTCTGCTGCGGCATGTTCAAGCCGCTATTCACGCTGCCATTGACGACATAAGCGTCTGAGCTTTGCGTAACGTCGCCCGTCCCCATTTCAGCGGCGCTCCCGCCGCTGCCGTTGTCCAATTCAGCTTCGCCCGACTGATTCACATCCAGCCGTTGGAAGCCCCCCTGTTGCATGCTTTGCCGCAATGAGGGCCGCCCGCCGCTCCCGTTACTGCGGCCTCCGCCCGCAGCCGCGCTGCCGGCCGCCGGCTTGGTGGCGGCCGCTTGCGTTGGCGCCGCCGGCGTGGTGCTGGCCGCTGCTGCGGCTGGCGCTGACGGAGTACTTGCGGCCGGCGCTGGCGGTGCCAACTGCTTCCGCAACGCATCCAGCGTCAGCACCCTCAAGTCCCAGCTCGGACTCGGTGCTTCCGGCGCTACACCGATTTCGCGCTCGACCGGGCTGAACCCCAGCATCGAAATTCGCAAAGTCCAGACGCCGTCGGGCAGGTTCGGAAAGGAATATGCCCCCGAGTCGTCGGTCGAGGTGACGAAGCTCTTGTCGCCCTGCGTAACCGTGACCGTGGCTCCAGGCACCGGGGCCCCGCCCGATTTGACCCATCCGTGATGCTCGGAAGCCAGCAGACACGCGACCGATAGACAAGCCGCCAGGGCCCATCTGTAGGGGCCGGGCATGCCCGGCCCGGCGCATCGATAAAACCACCGCCTCATCTGCTCAGGGATACGGTTTGCCTCCATGGTTGCTGTTTTCTTAGGCGACAGCCTGCACAAGAATGTTACCGCTCTTCCGCGGCTTCGCGTCTGAACAGTTCCGGATAAAAATGGAACTTTCCCCGGCAGCGCCCTCTGCAGTGTCCATGCCGCCGGCGTGCTCGCAGCCACACCGCCAGGCTGCCGTATCTCCCACGCTATAATCGTCGTCAAGTGTTCTACAGTTGTTGGATGAAGTGGAGAGAATTCTTTAGACTGATGAAACAGGCATTCAGAACGAGACGATCCCGCCTGCCCCTCCTGGCCGGGGGACTGGCGCTGGCGCTGGCTCTGGCGCTATTGGGCTGCAAACGCGAGCCGAAATCCGTTAAGGTGGCGTCGGCCGAAGGCGAGGCGCTGGCGCTCGCCTCCACCGTGAGAACTTCGGAAGCCAGCCAGGAGCCTCAACTCCTGGACGGCTTCTACAGCATCGAAGCCAACGCCTGGCGCTGGACCGCCAAGCAGTTCCGGGTGGTGCTGCGCCCGCCCATCGGCGCGGCGCAGAGCGGAGCCACGCTTGCCATGGCGCTGACTGTTCCCCAGGTAGCCATCGATCATGCCAAGTCGCTGACGCTGTCGGCGTCCGTCGAAGGCGCGCCGCTACCGCCGGAAACCTACACCAAGTCCGGCCAGTACGAGTACAAACGCGACGTCCCGGCTTCGGCCTTGGGCAAGCAGGCGGTGCGCATCCAGTTTTCGCTGAACAATGCCATTCCGCCCAACGGCCCCGAAAGGCGCGAGCTTGGCATCATCGTCACCTCGGTCGCGCTGCGTCCGAAGTAGGAATTCACTTGCGCCTGCCCCGCCGAAGGGTCCCAGCGCCGCTACTGGACCGTGTACGTCAGCCCGAGGCTCATTTGGAACGAATTCTTCCTGAAGCTGGGCGGCGGATTGTTGAGGTAGCTGTCGATTAGGCCCATCGCGAAGTTCAGCCGCTTGTACGCCGGCACCGTCAGCGTGGCGGAAGCGTTGGCCAGCCAGTCGTTGGTCATGTTCCACGTCGGCGTCGCCGATACCGTTTGCGCCAGCACCACCCCATGCGTGAACTTGTGGGTGAATGCTTCGGCAAAGTTCGAGGCGGCCAGGCTTTGGTCCACACTTCCCGGTCCATTGAAGCTCTGATGCAGGTAAGTCATGCTGGCCTTGGCGTCGAGCACGTTCGCCGCGCTCTTCACCACCGTCCACCCGATCCCGCCGCCTACTTGCGACCCCAGGTCCAGGCCCTGCGAATAGTTGTGATCGAGCGTCGCCTGCACGAATCCATACATCCGGTGCGTGGAGAAATACTCGTCGCGTTCCAGGCCGCCGTGGATGATATCGGTCTTGATTTCGGCCGCGCCCGGCTGCTTGACGGTACCGTCGGCGAAATTGAAATTCACCAGCGTGCGGTCGCGTGGGTCGAGCCACGATTCCATCGGCACCGCCCGCGCCAGCGCAAACCCGCCGGTAAAGCTGCGGCTTTGCTGCGTGGCCTCCACCAGCGCGGCCCCGGCGTGGATCGAGCCGGCCCAGTCTTCGCCCAACCCTGGGCTGTGCATCACCTGCTGTTCGAACTCGGTGGATTCGATCACGTGGGCCGCATCCGCCACCGGAACCGTTTGGGGCGCCGCACCCGGCGCTCCAGTCACCGTGATCTGCTTGGCCGTGGCTTCCAGACTGCCCTTGGGCAACTTGGATGTATCCGATTTGCGGCCCAGCTTGATGTCCTTGCCGACCACCGTGTACGGGCCGGCGGCGCGCAGTTCTTTCACCTTGCTCCAGGGGATGGTCACTTCGCCCAGCATGTCGCTCTTGAACCTCACGTCGCCGCCGTTGGAGTGCAGAAAGTGCCCGACCAGTTTCTCGTCGTCGTTCAGGACCAGCACGTCGGGCGGCGGCTTGGGCGGAGGCGTTTGCGCCCGCAGGCTGGCGCGCGGCACGGCAAGCCATGCCGCCAGGCTCAAGCCGGCCATTATTAGATGTTGTGCGTGGTTTCGCATAAGCGCCATTTCTCCAGGATACACACTTGACGAAGATATGGCTGCGCCGGCCGCTCAGGCGCCAGCCGGCGTCGCGCCGCGAAATCCCAGGTACACATCGTGCAGCCGCAGAATCCCCAGCGCGCGGCCGTCATCGTCCACCACCGGCAGCGCGGAGATCTGCGAGGCGCGCCGCTCCATGCGCTCCAGCGCGGCCGCCAGGCTGGCGTCCGGACCGATGGTTACCGGATTGGCCGTCATGATGTCCGCGGCGCGCAAACCCCGAATGTCATCGTGCTGCGCCAGCGCGCGGCGCAAGTCGCCATCCGTGATGAAGCCGGCCAGGCAGCCGTCCGCAGTGACCACGCACGCTCCGCCCAGCGGCAGGCGCGTCATGGCGATGATCACCTCTTTTAAGGATGTCTCCGGCGGCACCATCACGGCTTCCCCGGCGCCATGCATGGCCTGGCACACCGAGATTCGCAGATTGCGCCCCAACTGGCCGCCAGGATGGTAGCGGCCGAATTGCTCAGCCGTGAATCCGCGCGCGCGCATCAATGCGATGGCCAGCGCATCGCCCACCGCCTGGGCCGCCATCGCGCTGGCGGTGGGCGCCAGGTTGTGCGGGTCCGCTTCGCGTTCCACTGAGGCATCCAGCAGCACGTCCACCAGCGCGGCCAGCGGCGAAGACGTCGCGCCCAGAATGCCGATCAGC
The DNA here is from genome assembly GCA_049511495.1 of Bryobacteraceae bacterium. Classification (GTDB taxonomy): domain Bacteria; phylum Acidobacteriota; class Terriglobia; order Bryobacterales; family Bryobacteraceae; genus Bog-375. Next base: position 66,315 of record JBEKXZ010000020.1, read on the forward strand.
GGTGAATGGAAATCGCGCAGCAGCGGCACCAGCGCGAGCAGCTCGGCCGAGCTGCCGTTTTTCGACACCAGCACCGTCGGATCGCCGGGCGTGTAGATGCCCATATCTCCATGCGCGGCTTCGGCCGGATGCAGGAAGACGGCCGGCGTACCGGTGCTCGACAGTGTGGCCACCAGCTTCCGCGCCACGTGCCCCGATTTGCCGATGCCTGTGACGAGCACTTTGCCCGGATGCGCCAGTATCAACTCCACCGCACGCACCAGCGCGCCATCCAGCCGCGCTGCCGCCTGCGTCACCGCGCGCGCCTCGATCTCCATGGCCGTGCGCGCCGCCGCCAGCCATTCCCGCTTCTCAGCTTCCTCCGGCATTGGGAAACACCATCATCGCACGGAGCACTGTGACAGACGATCCCATTCCGCTTCAGCCGCGCCCAACAGCTCGAGTTGCGGCTGAAGCCGGGGTGGGCATTTGCAAACGGGTTTACCTCTGTCACCCGTTTTGGCGTCTAATAAACGTATGCGCGCTTTCCCTGCCCTGCTGGCTGTTCCCTGCTTGGCCGCAGCTTCCATTCTTCCTGAGACGATCGGCCCGGCTCATCGCACCGGCGAGTCGCAGCCCGCGCTAACCGGCCGCGCGGTTTGGGACGACTACGGGCTCAAGGCTTGGGAAGCGGCAACGTATGCGTCGGGTGCGGCCAGGTTCACCGTCACCGCGTGGGAGCTTCGCGACCCCACCGCCGCGCTGGCGGCGTTTGACTGGCAGCGCCCCGAGACCGCCAAACCGTCCAAGCTGGCCCCGCTCGCGGCCACCACCCGGAACGGCATGCTGCTCGTACAAGGCCAGTACCTGCTCGAGTTCGCCGGCTTTCAGCCGCCGGCCGACGATCTGGCCGCGCTCAGCCAGTCGCTCAAGAACGTCGACACCACCGCCCTGCCCGTTTTGCCCGGCTACCTGCCCGCCGAGAACCTGGTCCCGAATAGCGAACGGTACATCACTGGCCCGGCCAGCCTCGCCCGGTTCCTCCCTGGCATTTCGCCTTCCGTGGCCGGCTTCCACTTCGACACGGAGGCCCAGTTGGGCGTTTTCCACAGCCCCAAGGGGCCCATGCCGCTGGCCATCTTCAATTACCCGTCGCCGCAAATCGCCATGCGGAAGGTGCCCGATTTCGAGCAACTGCCCGGAGCCATGGTCAAACGCAGCGGCCCGTTGGTCGCAGTACTGCTGGCCCCATCCGACCGCGACATGGCGGAGCGGCTGCTGGCCCAGGTCCGCTGGCAGGCTGAGGTCACCCGCGACGAGCGAGTTCCGACAGAGCGGGACAACCCAGGCAACCTACTCTTAAACATCTTTAAACTCATTGGGATACTGCTTCTGTTTGCGACTCTGTCCGGCCTCCTGATGGGCGCTGGCCGGGTGCTGATACGCCTGATTCGTCGCGGGGAGGAACCCGAAGTGATGATCAGCCTGCACCTCGACTGAGCTGCTGTACGTTTTGATAAATTGCCTGATATCTGCACATTGGAACGAAATTCTCAGGTTCCTTCGAGGCCTTTTTCGCCATTGCGCTACCATTGTAAGATTTCGCGCGTTGCTGCAAGTTGGGGCATACGAGCATCTTACGGGTGAAAAAAACGTGCCGGATTTCTGCTTGACTTAGAGGCCGGGGGGAAATAAGATCCAACTACCAAAGTTTTTGGCGGATTGCGATTCCGTCGAAACTGATTCTCCCATCGAACATCACTCCCTGGTAGAACAGGGGGGATAAAAATGCTCACCCTTCGGGGTGAGCATTTCTGTTTTTTGGGCCCCTTTTTGAGGGGATTGTGACCCGCTCAAGGTTCCGAGGAGGCCGGCGAGGCCTGCTCCAACGTGGCCGTACCGGTGGTTTTCGGCCACTTCGACGCCGCGCCAGAGACCCGTAACTATCTGAGAAAACTGTTGTAGGTATTTGGTAGCCTCCGTGCTTTAGCGGCGGCGGAGGTTGGAACGGGATCTGCTTTGACAACACTGCGACACAGCCCTGCGAGCAGGCTTGACAATCGGTTGGGCCTCCGATACCATCGCAGAATCGGAAGCGGCTCAAGCTGCGGGGTGTGCGACGGGAGAATGTGGGGGTCTGTTCTGATCCGCCGTCGAGTCTGTTTGGTCACGCATCACTCAGAAACCACCTCCGATGAAATCCTTTGGGGACAAAATGCACTAGATTGGGAAGATTTGGTGCGTTAGATGATCTGGAAGACAGCAAGGCGCGTCCGTTGGAACGATTCCGGACGCATCAGGCGTGTCGATGTGCGGCTGGCGGCTGTTGCGGTAGTGTCTGACCGGACGCACAACGTGCAATGGGGGAGAAACTGAAAATGCCAGGCATTGATGCGAAAACCGCGCGCTCCGCTTGGGTGCACGCGGCGGTGTACGCGACGCTATTCCTGCTCCCGTGTGTGTGGACCGCCTACGCCCAGGACCAAGGAGCGGCCGCCATCCAAAAAAAGTTGGAGGGTGAGTATCAACTGACCAAGACGACCGCCGACAAGTCGGATATTGTGACGGCGGGTTCGGTGGTGGTTCTTCAGAAGGACAATGTGCTGATGCTGGCGGCCAGCAGCACCAACCCGTGCAGGAATACTTACAAGGACGGGAAGGTCACGCAAAACGCAGCCTGCAGGACCAACGAAAAGCTGAAAAAGTTCTCCAGGTTTACGAGCCACATCCCCGGCGCGAGCAACGTCCCGGATTCCCCGGCGAGCAGGACCTTCGTCACAGGCGAGAAGTTCTGGGTAACCAAGATCGAAGTCGCGGGCGCCGGCAAGGAACCGGGAATCACTCTCGGCTTCTTCACCGATGCCATCAACGACACGCGTTATGGGACTTCACTATTTATTCCGTTCGGAGCGATCACCCCGTCCCCGGAAGAAGCTTTGAAGGCCGTGGCCGAGGTTATCACGGTTGCTCCTTCCGATGACAAGGGTGGGGACAAGGGCGGCGACCAGGCACAGTCAGCGCCTCAAGGTGGGCAGCAGGAAGCGCCCGCGCCAAGCCAACCCGCCGCAGCCGCTGCCGCCCCGGCTCCCGCCGAGGCTCCGCCGCCGCCGATCGAAGCTCCGCCGCCCCCGCCGGCCGACCCGGTGTCCGTCTCAGAAGGACAAACCATAGATCAAGTTGTAGCGGCCTTGGGCCAGCCCGTAAAAAAGGCCAAGGTCGGGACCAAAGACATTTACTATTACAAGGATTTGAAAGTTACTTTCGTCAACGGAAAAGTGATGGACGTACAGTAGCCCGCTTGGGAGCAGCTCGAAAGAGCCGAGTGAGGAGATCGTCAAATGAGTATGCATGGAGTTCGCACCCTGTTTTCCGCCAGATGCCTGACCGCGTCTTTGGCCCTGCTGTTTTTCGCGTATCCGGCGCTGTGCGCCGATAAACCCACCAAAGCGCCTGCCAAAGCTCCGGCCAAGCCCGCCGCCAAGCCGGCAAGCGGAGGCACCAGCGCGTCCCACAGCACCGGCGCGTCGACTGCGTCGCACGGCCCGACGACTACGTCCACTGGTCATGCGGCTACTACCGGGGGCGCCAGCACGTCCCACGCCACAGGTTCGCCGGCCGGTGCGCACGGCGCGGCCGGTGCTCATCCGTCCAACATGGCGAGCCACGGGGCCGCTGCCGGCGGACATGGCGCGCCGGCCCCGCGAGGCCACACCACAATGCAGACCAGGAATGGCGCCGTTACCAGGCGTGCGGATGGAAGGGTCGCCGGGTTCCACGACAACCGGCGCGGCATGGACGTTCACCACGGGCTCAATGGAAGCCGGCACGTAATTGTCGAGCGCGGCGATCATTCCCGCGTCTTCGTTGGGCGCGGCGGCCGCGGTTATGTGCAGCGCCCTTACATGTATCATGGCCATGAATATGCCCGGCGCTCATACTATTACAATGGCCGCTACTATAATCATTACTACGGACGCTACTATTATCACGGCATGTACGTGAACCCGTATTTCCCGAGCTTCTATTACCGGCCGGCGTTTTACGGATGGGTCTACAATCCATGGGTGAATCCGATCGCGTACGGCTGGGGCTGGGCCGGTAATCCGTGGTTCGGATATTATGGCGCCTATTTCACGCCTTATCCGGTTTACGCCGCCCCGTCGCTCTGGCTGACGGACTATCTCATCGCGAATTCGCTGCAGGCGGCGTATCAGGCCAACCAGGCGGCCATGGCCAATCCCGCGCCGTTAACGCCTGAAGTGAAGCAACTCATCGCCGACGAGGTGAAACAGCAGGTTGCGCTCGAAAACAGCGAGGCCGCAGCCGCCACCCCGAATGCCGAGCCGGACCCCCGCTCCAGTAGCATTCAGCGTCTGCTCACCGACGGCAAGCCGCACGTCTTCGTGGCCGGCACCGATCTCGACGTGACCGACGCCGCGGGCAACGAGTGCGCCCTCAGCGAAGGCGACGCCATCCAACTCCGCGGCCCGGTCGCGGCGGATGCGCAAGCCGCCAACCTCGCCGTGCTGGCCAGCAAGGGCGGCAAGGAGTGCCCGAGGGGCGATGTGGTTTCCGTGGCGCTTCAGGATCTGCAGGACATGCAGAACCATATGCGCGAAACCATTGATGCAGGCATGCAGGAACTGCAGAAGAAGCAGGGGCAAGGTGGATTGCCGGCCGCCCCGGCTGCCGCCGCCGCTGCTCCGGCAGAGAGCCCCATGGCTGCCCTCGCTCCGCCGCCGCCGCCGGAAAGCGAGGTTGCCGCCGAGATCAATCAGCAATCGCAAGCAGCCGATCAGGCGGAGAAGGAAGCTACCGCCGACTCAGCAGCTTCCGGCCCCGGGCCCAACGCGGCCCCCGCACCGGCCGCCGAGCCGGTTAGCGTCGATGTCGGCCAGACCATAGATCAAGTCACAGCGGCGCTGGGAACCCCCTTGAAGATCGTCAATCTGGGCGCCAAGAAGATTTATGTCTACAAAGACATGAAGGTAACTTTCAATAACGGGAAAGTCAGCGACGTCCAGTAGACCGCGGGTCATTCGAGAGTCGTGAGAGAGCCCGGCTGCGGCGCCATCGCAGTGGCGCCGCGCCGGGCTCTTCTTCAAAGAAGCGTGTACGGTCGCAAGGAGACCCAGGGCGAGTTCGGACTACGCGCGGCCGGGAAAGAGCAGTTGGGCAAGGATCTCGCTCTTGCCGATATTCGCTTCCACGAATTCCGCACCCGTGGCTGTAATCGTATAGTCCGCGTTGTCGGCCGCCATCACAAAGCCCTTCGCGCGCAGGTACCACATCGTGAAGTTCAAGTATTCACGCGGGAATGCCATGCGGTGTTCCAGAAAGAGCAGCGAGACTGCGGGATGATCCGGGTCCTGGCGCCGCTGGTGGTACAACAAGGACAACACTCCCAGACGCCGGTTCGGCTCAGCCTCCACGCCGGTTACAAAGTCCTTCAGCTCGAAAACCGGCATTGGCTTGGCGTCCCGCTCCTCGCGGCGCGCATCGTACGCACGGCGGCGGACAGGATCGGATAGGACTTCGTAGGCCGCCTTCAGACGCAGGAATGTTTCGAGATCGCCTGTCTTCGGATTGTCCGGGTGAAACCGGGCAGCCATGATCTTGTACACGCGATGGATCGTTTCGGCTTCGGCCTGCGCGCCGATCTGCAGAACGTCGTAATAGTTAGGTTCTTCTACCTCAGGTTCGGCTTCGTTCTCCGCCGACGTGTTGCGCACCAGCCTGATACTGTGGATGACGCCGTTTCGGGTGCTTTGCCGGACGAAATATTTTTCCGGGCGGGATCCGTCCTGAGATTCGATAAGTACGACGGTTCCGGGCCTGATGGAATCGAGGCGCTGGAGGGCCAGCTCGTTGCTCGGGGCGGCTGATCCCTTCTCCTCCACCGGAAGGGCGATTTCGGGCTGACCTACGGCTGACGCGGGATCGTCGGCGTCTATCAAACTCGCGAGCTCCAGCGTAGTGCTGTTCTGCATTCCTGTATTCTTTCTACCGGCAGGTAGCTTACGAATCAGGTCCAGTACCAATGATACTCTGGGGTACCGCGGCTGACAATGGCCGGTAATACCATGACCGGTCTGGTCTGCCATTCGGCATCAGAAAACGTGTGTGGAAGTTATCGAGGACTGCTTGCGATCGTTATCGGGCACTTGTTACGGATTCTGGCCAAGAGGGGCCGCGGGCACCTTGATGTATCGGCGGGCAAAGGTGAGAAACACCGGCCAGTTAGGGGCTGGTGTGTGGCCACCGCTGTGCTGGCGGAAAGCTATGTCGCCCTCGATGAGCGGCGTCTTGATCGCGGGGAATTCACTCGTTCCGAGATCCTTCTTGCCCAGCAACCTGTACACCGGCCCGGCACCGGCGGCCGCCAGGAACATGCCCTTGGCATCCACCCACCCATCACCCTGCGTTGCGCCGGCGCTAATGAACACCGGGCGCGGCGCGCACAGCGCGATCAGCTCGTGAGAGTCCACCGGCAGGTCATTCGGGGTAAATAGACTTGCGTACTTGATGAAGTTGCCGGCCATCCAGTGGTACTCGCCCGTGCCGGCCACGTTCTCCACTAACTCGCCAAAATTGCGGCGGTGCAGCTTGGCGCCCCCTTCGCCCGAGGAGCTGATAAAGGCGATCGCGAAACGCCGGTCATACGCCATAGCGACCAGCGCCGCCTTGCCGTAACGCGAGTGACCCTCAACTCCCACCTGCCTCGCGTCAACCGAGCGGTCGGTCTCAAAATAGTCCAGCGCGCGGCTGGCTCCCCAGGCCCAGGCACGCAGCGCGCCCCAATCGTCCAGCTTGCGTGGCTGGCCTTGGTTGCACAGACCGATGATGCCGCGCGTCAGGCCCGCGCCGTTGTCGGCCTGCACGCTGGTCGGCGTCAGGATGGCGTAGCCCCAACCCAGGGCCAAAACCTGCGCCTGCCAACTGGGTCCGGTGGCGGCAGGCATGCCGCGCCCGGACGGCGGCACTGGTCCACGTCCGGGCCCACGATTGCCGGGAGCGCCGAAACCGAACTCCAGGATCACCGGCACCGGACCGGTCGCGTTGGCCGGTGTGGTCAACATCAACTGGATATCGACCGTGATCGGAGGGTACGACGAATTGTCGACATGGCCCACCAGCCGTTTCGTAACCACCGGCACATCGCCGACCTTGTCATCCGCCGTGCTGGCGACTTCCCATTTCACCGCGGGAGTCACTTTCGGAACTCGGCCATAAACTTCCCGGTCGAAGTCTTCCACGATCTCCGGGCGGCGCTTGTTCCACCACACTTTCGCCGTGGTCACCTTTTTCCCGTTTTTCAATATCAGCGGGTCCGGCAGCTTCGGATAAGGGTTGGCCTTTGATTCGTCGTAGTTGACGGCATTCTCCGCCTGGGAATGATTGGGATCGGCTCCCGGCCGCAGCGAGTTGATGTGCAGCAGATCCATCAATCGCTGATGATCCTGCTGCGCCGTCATCTCGACCGGCGGAGGCGGGCCGCCAGCCGCCGGCGATACGGACTGGCCGGCTAACGGGCCAGACGCCGAGACCAGGAAAACCAAGCTCGCCAGCCAGCCCGCCGGCCACCGGTGGAGCACGGCGCCCGCGGCGGGTTCTCTCATCGTCTGTCGATTCGAATCCCGCTCAAAGAACAGAGGTTTCACAGTCGAACTATAGGCGTATTCTGAGCGGGACGTCAAGGCCGCGGTTTGGGAGAAGCACTGAACGCGGCTTACACTAGAGCCGATGCGCCTCATCGTGGGGCCGGCCGGCTCCGGCAAGACCAGCCTCGTTTTGAACGAACTGCGCGACGCCGCGCGCGCCGCTGATGCGGCCGTGCGGGTGCTGGTGCCCACGGCCACGCTGGCGCAGCATTTGCAGAATCAGTTGGCCCGCGAAGGCCGCGCTCTGCGTGGCGGCGCCATTCAGACGCTGTCGAGCTTTGTGCGCCCGTGGGCCCTGCCTTCGGTTCAGGCGCCGGATTCCGTGGTCCACCTCGCAGTCGAAGAGGCGGTGCGGCGAATCGATCGCCCCGAATTCCGGCAGGTGGCGCACTTCGCCGGGTTCTGCAGTTCGCTGGCGCGCACGCTCGCCGAGTTTTCCTCAGCCGGCTGCGACAGCCGGCGCTTGCGGCAGCATCTTCCCGATACGCCGCTGGCCGCGCCCTTTCTCGCAATATATAAGGAAGTCGAGGATGTGCTCGAAAGCCGCGGCCTGGCGCTGCGCGCACGGTGCCTGCAACTGGCTGCGGCCCGCATCGCCGCGGAAGGACTAAACGGCATTCGCGCCATCTGGCTGGATGGTTTTCACGCGCTGCCCGATCCGGAACTGGAAGTCCTGGCCGCGCTCGGCCGCCATGCCGAGATCGCTCTCACTCTCGATTCCGCCGCCGGGCCCGACTTGCGCGCGCGCATCGCCGCCATGGGATTTGCGGAACAACACATGCCGCGCGTCCGTTCCACGCCGGCGATGGCCGTGGTGCGGGCCGCGAACATCGAGCGCGAGACTGAAGAGATTGCGCGCCGCATTCTCGAACAAGCCGCGGCGGGCCGGCCGTTTCGCGAAATCGGCGTGATCGTGCGGCCGGAAGCGTACGTGCCGGTTTTGCGGACCGCCTTCCACCGCTTCGGCATTCCGGCCCGTTTCTATTTCGACGAACGCCTCGGCCGCCATCCCGTCGCGCGCTTCCTGGCCGGCGCCATCGACGCCATGCTGGGCGGATGGGACCACCTGGAAACGCTCGCTGTGCTACGCCTGGCGCCGCGTTTTGCCGCCTCCGGCGCGATGGACCGTTTCGATTTCAAGGTGCGCGAGCAGGCGCCCAATTCCGGCCTCGGCGCGTTGAAGGAGCTGGCGCTCGAGGCTCGCGCCGAAAAGCTGCTGCCGCTGATCGACGAGATGGGCGCGCTGGAAGAGTGGCTCTCCTTCGTCCTGCTGCCCAAAGACTGGGCACGGCGCTTCGCCACCCTGCGCAACTTATTCCGTCCGGCGGTAGCTTCCTCCGATACAGCGGATCGCGAGCTGGTGCCGATGTGGCGCAGCCAGGCCGCTGCACTGAAGCTGTTCGACGAAGCGCTGGCAGAGGCTGCCGCGGCGCTCGATCCGGCCGCCGAGATTCCCCTTGAGCCATTCTGGCACACGGTCGAATCCGTGCTGCGCCTCAAGCCGCTCCGGCTCGGCGACGCGCGCCGCAACGTGGTCCATGTGTTGAGCGCGCACGAAGCGCGGCAATGGGTGCTACCCATCGTGTTTGTCTGCGGGATGCTGGAACGGCAGTTCCCGCAAGCGCATCGGCAGGACGCGTTCTTCCCCGATGACGCGCGCCGCCGCCTGAATGCAGCCGGCATACGCCTGCGCACCGCGTCCGAATTCGAGCGGGAGGAGAGGACGCTGTTCGATTCCGCCATCACCCGCGCCACCATGCTGGTGACGCTTTCCTATCCCGAATCCAGTGGACACATCGAATCCAACCTGCCGTCGATTTTCCTCGACGACTTCACCGCGCCTCCACAGGATGCGCCGCCGGTGGCGCCACGCCCGCGGTTTCCGCGCGAGCTACGGCAGCCGCGTCCCATCGCGCGCACTTCCCTGCTCCGGGCGCTCGTGGAAAACACCGCGCGTGTTTCGCCGACGTCGCTCGAAAGCTATTTGCAATGCGGCTTTCAGTATTTCGGCCGTCACTCGCTCAAGCTGCAGCCGCGGCCGCCGCGGCCGGACCAGCGGCTCGATTTCCTGTTGCAAGGAAATATCGTGCACGCCGTGCTGGCGCGCTGGTGGGTCGAGGGCGGCGATATCGCGGCGGCCTTTGACGACGCGTTCGAGAGCGCGAGGGAGCTGTATCGCATTCCCACCGCCTACCACACCGAGCGGTTGCGCAACGCGATGCTCGACGATCTGCTGGCCTTCGCCGCCGACACCCGGTGGCCGCGCGGCAAGTTTCGCTCGCGCACGGAAGAGAAAATCAACTACGCTCTCGCGGAGGACACCGAGATACACGGCAAGATCGACCGCCTCGACGAAGCGCCGGACGGCCGGGCCTTCGTCTTCGATTACAAATACAGCAACGCGCAAAACACCAAGAAGAAGCTGGAAGACGAACGGCTGCTGCAAGCGCCGCTGTATCTGATGGGCGCCGCAGAGCAATTCGGCGTGACGCCGGCGGGCGTGTTTTACGTTGGCTTAAAAGGCGGCGTGGAATACGTGGGATGGAGCAATTCAGGCGAGCTTGCATCGCAGCCGATGCCGGAGGACTGGTTCGCCCGCACGCGGGAGCGGGCGCAGCGCGCGGTGGAGGAGATTCGCGGCGGCCGCATCGAAGTGAAACCCGCCGACCGCGAAAGCTGCCGCTACTGCCAGTGCCGCGACGTTTGCCGCATCGAAGTTCCGCTGGCGGCGGTGGTGGGCGCATGACGGAAGTTGAATTCACGCCCGCCCAGCGCGCGGCGATCGAAGTTGCCGGGCCGCTTCGCGACACATGCGTGGTGGCCGGTCCCGGCTCCGGCAAGACCACCGTGCTAGTGGAACATTTCCGCCAACTGGTCGAGGCCGGCGCAAGCCCGCAGCGCATTCTCGCCATCACCTTCACCGAAAAGGCCGCGGCCAACATGCGCGCCAAGCTGGCCGAGGCGTTTCGCGAAAGTCCCGGGCTTCGCGCCCAGCTCGAACGGGCCTGGGTATCCACGGTGCACGGGTTTTGCTCACGGCTGCTGAAGGAGAACGCGGTCTCCGCCGCGGTGGATCCGGAGTTCTCCGTGGCCGATGCCAACGAATCGTGGCGCCTCCAGCAGGAGTGCATCGCAGCCGCCGTCGAAGAGCTTTTCGAGGAGCAGCCGGCCGCGGTGCGCGCGCTGATTCGCGGCCTCTCTGCGTTCGACTTCGAAGAGGCGTTGCTTTCGGCTTACGATGCCATGCGCTCGGCCGGCAAGCGGGTGGAGGACCTCGCCGGCTTTGCCGAACCACCCCGAACCGGAATGGCCGATTTCGCCGCCACTGCGGCGGCCCTGGCGGCCGAACCCACCACCACCTGGAGCTTCGCCCAAAAGCAGCACCTGGCTGAAATCCTCGAAGGCGCGGAGCGCATCGTTCACGCGGCCGGTCCGCTGGAAGCCTTGTGCGCGCTCGCAGCCTTCCCGGCTAATCTGCGCAAGTCGAAAAATGGCACGGCGGCTTATCTGCTAGGGAAGACCCTCAAGGAACAGGCCAAAGAGCTGACTTACACGCTGATTACCGAGCTGTACCGGCACGAGCGCCGGACGCTGTTCGACATTCTGCGCCGGTTCGACCGAATTTACCGCGAACGGAAACAACGTTCCGGCACGCTCGATTTCGCCGATCTGGAGGAGTGCGCGGTCCGTTTTCTCGATCGCGACCGGCCAGCCCGCGCGCGGTTGAAAGAGCAGTTCGATCATATCCTGATGGATGAATTCCAGGACACCAACCCGCAACAGGCACGGCTACTGGAACTGGTGCGGTCGCCGGACCGCTTTTACGCGGTGGGCGACGTCAACCAGTCGATCTTCGGCTTTCGTCATGCCGAGCCGGCCGGCTTTCAGCGCTACCGCGACCAAGTCGAGGCTGCCGGGAGCGGACTGGTCCGCCTGGAGGATAATTTTCGCAGCCGGCCGCAGATTCTGAGCGCGATCGAAAAGATCACGGCCGGCGCGCCGGGCATCGAGCCCCGAACTTTGGTGGCGCGGCGCAACTTCGCCTCGGCACGCGATGTGGCCGTCGAAGCCATCTGTGCCACGGCGGACGACGCGCAGGCGGCGCTGGAGCTGGAAGCGCGCTGGGTGGCGCGCCGCGTCGTTGAACTGCTCGATGAATCACCCGAGTTCACTTACGAAGATATCGCCTTGCTGGTGCGCAATACGGAGGTGATTCCGCAGTTCGCGCTCGCCTTGGAAGAAGCCGGCATTCCTTACCTGGTCAACCGCGGAAAAGGTTTCTACGATTCGCGCGAGGTCAACGACCTGGTGCATCTGCTGCGTGTGATTGCCAACCCGCGCGATGAAGTCAGTTTGGCCGTGGTGCTGCGATCGCCGCTGGTGGCGGTTTCCGATGAAGCGTTGCTGGCTTTGCGGCTGCTGGCGGAGAACTTGAGCACCGGGTTGGGGCGGCTGAGCGCGGAAACGGAATCCGAATTCGATGCGGACGATTTCCGCGCTCTCGTGCATTTCCGCGAGCGCTTATGCCGGTGGCGACTGCTCCGCGAGAGCGTTGGTTTCGACCGCCTGTTGGCGGAAGCGATCGACGACTGCGGCTATCAGCCTTCCAATGGCGCGCGCGGCGCGGCCAATATCGACAAACTGCTCGGGCTGGCGCGCGCCGCGGCCGAGCGCATGACGCTCGACCAGTTCGTTGCCGAGTTGGAAGTGCTGCGCGACTCGGACCTGCGCGAACCCGACGCCCCGCCCGAGGATTCCGCCGACGCCGTGCAAATCCTCACTGTGCATTCCGCCAAGGGGCTGGAGTTTCCCATCGTATTCGTGGCGGCACTGCAAAAGGGGGTTGCGAGTGGGGCGCCGGTGGTGGCGTTTTCGCCGAGGGCCGGTCTCGGCGCGCGCTGGCGCAACCCGGCCGATGGCGGCGATAAGGACGATGTGTTCCAGCACACGATTCGGGAAGAACGCAAACGGCGCGAGGAGGAGGAGAGCCACCGGTTGCTTTACGTGGCCATGACCCGCGCCGAGCAGCACCTCGCGCTCACCTTTTCGGGGACGGGCAGGAAAATCGAGAACTGGGCGAAGCGGGTTTCGGAGAGCCTGAGTTTACCGCTGACGGAAACGGGCGACCGCGCGATCGAGTACGCCGCGCCGGATGGAAATCCCTGGAAGCTGCGGTTGCTGGTGACGGACAGCGCACCGGACTGGATCGCGCGCGCTCCGGCGGCGCGGACTTCCGGAGCGGCGCCTCCGGCGACCACCTGGCTGGACGCGCCAGCGGTGACCGGGCAGCACGACACTAACGCCACCGTCACGGAGCTGCGTGAGTTCGCACAGTGCCCGAGGCGTTACTATCTGGGGCACTATCTCGGTTTCGATGGCCGTTCGCACCGGATCGCGGAACCCGGCGAGGATGAGAGTCTTCCGGCCAGTGAGCTGGGTACGCAGGTTCACCAGTTGCTCGCCGGCGCCGCGGTTGCCGATCCGGACGAGGAAGCGTTGCGCCTAGCCGATGATTTCCGCAACAGCGCTCTCGGCCGGCGTTCCGCCAAGGCAACCCGTGTCGAGCGCGAATTCGATTTCCTGATGGCGGTGGAGGGTCTGGTAATCCGCGGCCAGGTGGACTTGTGGTTCGAAGAAGGCGGGGAGTTGGTGATCGTGGACTACAAGACCGACGCCGTCAACCTCGCCGAAGCGCACCGCCGCGCGCAGGATTACGGATTGCAGCTTCGGCTGTATGGCATGGCTGTCGAGCAGTTGGCCGGCCGGGCTCCAGATCGCGCTTTCCTATGCTTCCTCCGGCCAAACACGGTGGTGGAGATTGACCTCGCGCCATCGTTGATCGAATCGCCCAGTGAGGTTGTGCGCGAGTTTGAGGAAGCGCAAAGCAGCTTGCAGTTCCCTTTGAACGAAGGAGAGCGCTGCCGCGCCTGCCCGTTCTTCCGCGACCTTTGCCCGGCTACGGGCGGCTGAGGCGGGCCGGGCTTCAGAGGAGACGTGGGAGCGTAAACGGTCGGACTTGCGCCCGACTGCGCCGATTGACCATCGGAGCGCGGGTTTACCGACCTGCCCCGCAAGCTAGCTCCGACGACGTGGAAAAAACCACATTGGGCTGGCACGGCATTAACCCGGAGTGATATAGAATTGACTGGATCACTTACCAGGGAGTAGGAGGCATTCAGATGGCGACAAAGTCACGCATTAAGCTGCCGGGCAGCGAGCGCAGAGCAATGCCAGGCGCGATAGCGGGCAGGACCGTGGATCCGGGCGAACTGATCGAGGTAACGGTTCGTATCCGGGGCCGGGCCCAAGCGTCTCCCGAAGACCTGATGAAGTTGGGCGCGCAGAAGCCGGCCGAGCGCCAGACCCTGAGCCGCGAGCACTTCGCCGAGCAGTACGGGGCAGACCCGGCGGATTTCGCCAAAGTAGAGGCATTCGCGCACGCCCACGGTTTGGTGGTATCGGCGGCGAACGCCGGGCAGCGAACCATCCGGATGAAAGGCACCGCCGCAAGCTTAAGCGAAGCATTCGGCGTGGAGCTGCGCCATTACGCAAAGGGCAGCGCGGGGCCATACCGCGGCCGGACGGGCTCCATTTACATCCCGAAAGATCTGAAGGATATCGTCGTCGGCGTATATGGGCTCGACAACCGGCCGGTGGCGAAGCATCATTCCCGCTGGCGCGGTTCGATCACCACCAAGCCGCGAAAGGCAACCAGGGCCAAGAGCAAGGCAGCGCCCGCGAAGAGCAAGAAGGCGGTGGACCCGAGTATCACGGCGCCGCAAGTTGCGGCACTCTATAACTTTCCGGCGGGGCTTACCGGCCAAGGCCAGTCGATCGCCCTGATCGAGCTGAATGACGTGGATAAATCCGGGAACCCGACCGGCGCCGGATATCAAGCATCCGACTTGACGGCTTACTTCAAGGGTCTCGGCATCGCCGCGCCCACGGTGGTAGCGGTGAGCGTGGATGGCGGGGCGAACGTTCCCGGGCCGGACCCCGGCTCGGACGGTGAAGTGACTCTGGATATCGAAGTTGCCGGATCCGTCGCACCGGGGGCGACCATCGCGGTTTACTTTGCGCCCAACACGACGGACGGCTTCATTGACGCGGTGAATCAGGCGGTCCACGACACGGTACGCAAACCGAGCGTGATTTCGATCAGTTGGGGAGGGCCGGAGGACCCTGACGGACAAGTGGATCAGCAGTTCACGCAGGGGTTAAATCAGGCGATCCAGGACGCTGCACAATTGGGCGTCACGGTTTGCTGCGCGGCGGGCGACGACGGTTCGCCCGATATGGCGCTGAAGGGGTGGGACGGAAAGCCGCATGCCGACTTCCCTTCCTCGAGCCCGTTTTCGCTGGCTTGCGGAGGTACCAAGCTTTCCGTTGCAAACGGATCGATCGCGAGCGAGGTGGTTTGGAACGAAGGCCAGAGGGCCGGTGCGGGCGGAGGAGGCGTCAGCAACCTGTTTGCGCTGCCTTCTTACCAGGCTAACGTCCAGGTGCCGAAAGCGCCCAATGGCAGCGCCGGGCGCGGCTTGCCGGACGTGGCCGGTAACGCGGATCCCGACAGAGGTTACCAGATCTTCCTCGCGGGGACGCAGCAGGTGATCGGGGGCACCAGCGCGGTAGCGCCACTGATGGCCGGTCTGATTGCGCTGGTCAACCAAAGCCTGGCGCAGAAGACGCCGGGAGTTACCGCCGGTTTCCTGAATCCGCTCTTGTATGGCTCCGCGGCGTCGGCGTTCCGCGACATCACCACGGGGAACAACGACATCTACGGAAAGCTGAAAGGGTTGTACACCGCCGGTCCCGGTTGGGACGCGTGCTCGGGACTGGGTGTTCCGGACGGCACAAAACTGCTGGACAGCGTACTGTAATCAGCGCCAGATCGGGGTGAAAAGGAGCAGAGTTCATGATTTTTGGGGCCCATGTAATCCTATACAGCAAGGATGCGGCGGCTGATCGCGCTTTCTTGCGGGAGGTCCTCGGGTTTTCATCCGTGGACGCCGGTCACGGATGGCTGATCTTCGCGCTGCCTCCGGCGGAAGTGGCGGTTCATCCCGCCGAAACGAATGGCCGGCACGAACTCTATCTCACGTGTGACGATCTGGAGGACGAGATATTGGCTCTAGCGGACAAGGGCGTCCGATGTTCGGAAGTGCAGGAAGCACCATGGGGGTCGGTCACCAGGATACGGCTTCCCGGCGGAGGCGAAGTCGGTCTCTACCAGCCGAAGCATCCATCGGCACTGGGCGGCATCTCGACGTAAACCCGCGGCTGCTGGCCCGAAGGCGAAAAGACACGTCAAGAAAAATCTCGACGCGCTCCGCGGATATGCGTGCCGGGTAGCAGCATTCAGGACTGCGGGTCGCCATTCGCCCGCGGGGCAGTTCCCAGCACGTCGCGGATCTTTCTCGCCAGGGCTTCCCGGCTAAACGGCTTGGGAAGGAATTCGACGCCGTCCTCCAGCACGCCGTGGTGGACCACCGTGTTGTCGGTGTAGCCGGACAGGTAAAGCACTTTCAATTCGGGTCTGAGTTTGAGCAGATGCTCCGCCACCTGGCGGCCGCTCATGTTCGGCATCACCACGTCGGTCAGCAGGAGAGCGATAGGACCGGAATGGGACGTGGCGATTTCGATGGCCTCGGTGCCGTTGGCCGCGGCCAGCACGGTGTGACCCAGTTTCCGCAGTATCTTCACCGTGAGATCGCGCACGGCTTGTTCGTCTTCGACCACCAGAATGGCTTCGGTTGACGGCGCTCGATCCGCCTCTACGGGACTGGCCGCAGGCAGACTGGCGTTCTCGGTGACGCGCGGGAAATAGAGCTTAAAGGTGGTGCCCTGGCCGGGTTCGCTGTAAACCCAGATGTCGCCGCCGAGCTGCTTGACCACGCCGTACACGGTGGCCAGCCCCAGGCCCGTGCCCTTGCCCTTTTCCTTGGTGGTGAAAAACGGCTCGAAGAGGCGCCGGCGCGTCTCGGCATCCATGCCGTGGCCGGTATCGCTGACGGCCACCATGACAAACTCGCCGGGCTTTACGCCGAGGTGCGTCCGCGCGTAGGTCTCATCCAGGTGTGCATTGGCGGTTTCGACCGTGATGCGGCCGCCCTCCGGCATGGCATCGCGCGCATTCAGCGCCAGATTGACGATCGCCTGCTCGATATGGTTCGGGTCCGCCTTGATGTTGCCCGCGTCCTCCCGCAGGCTGAGAACCAGCTCGACATCTTCGCCGATCAGTCTGCGCAGCATCTTTTCGGTGTGCACAACCGCGGTGTTGATGTTCATCACGCAGGGCTGCATGACCTGGCGGCGGCTGAAAGCCAATAGCTGTCTGGTCAGCGCCGCGGCCCGGTCAGCCGCCTTGAGCACCTCTTCGGCGCAGCCACGCAATGGATCGAGCGGCGAAAGGTCGTCGAGGATCATGCAATTATAGCCGGCAATCACGGTCAACATATTGTTGAAATCGTGTGCCACGCCGCCAGCGAGCCTTCCCACGGCCTCCATTTTCTGCGCCTCCAGCAGCCGGTCTTCGAGCCGCTTGCGGTCGCTGATGTCATTGACAAAGGCAATCGCAAACGTGCCCTCGGTGGTCTCGACGTAGCTGAGGCTGATCTCGACTGGAAACTCGGTTCCGTCCTTTCGCCGGCCGGCGAGGTCCAATCCAATGCCCATCGGCCGGACGCGCGGCCGCATGAAGTACTCTTCCCGCTCGCGTTCGTGAGCTCGCCGCCGGGACTCGGGGAGAAGAATCTCAACTCGCGCGCCGAGCAGCTCCTGGCGGGTATAACCGAACATTTCCTCGGTCTTGGGGTTGGCCAGCACAATGCGGCCGCTCGCGTCAACGCTCAGAATCGCTTGCGACGCCGATTCGAGCAGCGCCATAACCAAGTTTTCGCTTTCGTGCAAGAGAGTGATTGGGTCTCGGCGCTGGCTGGCGCCGCCCGCTGTGAGATCGGACATGGTCCCCCCCGTTACTTCTGCTACCGATTCTAGCAGGTCCGCCGTTGCGCGGCGGACAAATGGAAGAAGTGCGGAATCGCGCGGTAGGAAGCCGGGCTGTGCGCCAGGTTAGCGCAGGCCGGGGGCCCGCGCCATAAGGCGCCATTCCTCTTGTCGCTAGTATTTGAGTTGTCCGGTCCAATTCACACGTGATCTGTCCGCTTTGGTCGGGGCGGGTGATGCTGGGGAGTGGACGAAACCCAGCAGTACTCAGCCGCCGAGATGGAGCGGATGATGAA
>JBEKXZ010000021.1:0-80423 GCA_049511495.1 Bryobacteraceae bacterium
CCATCTGCGACGCGGGCTGGCTTCCCATGGAACGCCAGGTGGGCAGCTCCGGCCAGACCGTCGCCCCGAAAATGTACATGGCCATCGGCATCTCCGGAGCCATCCAGCACCTGGTGGGCATGAAGGGTGCGCGCACGGTAGTCGCCATCAACAAAGATGCCGGCGCGCCGATCTTCGAAGTGGCCGACTACGGCATCGTGGGCGATTTGTTCCAGGTGGTGCCTGCGCTGATCGAAGCCCTCGAGAAGTAGGACAGACCATCGCCTTGCGTGGTCTGTCACGCTTCGCCAAAGCACGGCAGCTTGACACTCGCCGCCCATGGGAACAGACGACAAAAACCGATCGTCTGCCCTGCCTGATTCGCCCTACCCCAAATGGATTTCGGTCAGCTCCACTTCGAGCACGGCTCCGCACTGGGCGCACACGGCGACGTTTGCGGGAGTGAGATAAACCTCGGTGGATTCGCAGCGGGCGCAGGCCACCGTCGGGTCGGCGGGCTCGGGGAGCGGATCGGGCGGCACAACGCCGCCCACCGTGTGTCCCGTCGCCCTCGTCACCGGCTCAAACGTGGCTCCGCAGCCAGCGCATACGTGATTGAAACAGCAGTTCGGCGTGCATGTGTAGGACACTTCCGCCGAACCGCACTGCGGGCAGGAGATCTCTAGTCTCCGCGTCCGCATCCTACTCCTTCGGCGGAACCGGCGGGGCAGACAGCGTCGGCGGGGCGGTCTGTTTCGGCAGATTAAAGAACTCCGGATCGTAGAACGCGCCCTTACTCAGATCATCCAAAGTTTTTTGCGCTTTCTGCGGAACCAGCGCCTTCTCGATTTGCGGGCGGACCTCCTCGAAAGTCTTCGTGGTATGCGCTTCGACCTTGATGATCTCGTATCCTAACTGACCCTTTACCGGCTCGCTCACCTCGCCTGGCTTGAGCTTGAAAGCCGCTTGCTCGAACGACGGCGGCATCCGCCCGTGTGTAAGAGGTGGAAGCAATCCGCCGTTGTTGGCGCTTGTGGTATCGTCCGACTCTGCCTTGGCGAGGGTGGCAAAGTCCTCGCCGGCCAGGATGCGCTTGTGCAAGTCGTTGGCTTTAGCTAAAGCTTCTTCGTCGGTCAACTCCTTGGCTCCCGGCTTAACCGGCATCGGGGAGCCTTTCGCGCGGATCAGGATGCGGCGCACGGTAACGTCTTCGTAGCTGCCCTTGTGATCGTCGTAGTACTTGCGCGCGTCGGCTTCGTCGATCTTGGTTTCCGCACTGATCTGAGCAGCCAATAGAGCGCCGAGCACCTGGTCGTCGTTGAGCGCGGACTGAACCTTATAGGCGTGCGTTTCATCCAGCTTGCGGCGCCTGCCTTCGTCGGACAGCATGTACAACTTGACCAGGGTATCGGCGAACTGCTTGCGGCCGGGGCCGCGGAACCTGGCCTTGTACACATCGGGAAGCCCATCGATGATCTCGTCGAACTGCGCCGCCGTGAGCGTCACGGAGCCCGCCTTGAGGACCACGCGGTCGGGAGGCACCTCCACCGGCTTCGGCGGCGCGGGGGCGGGCGCGAGTACTCCGGGCGGAATCGGCGTAGCGAGCCTCGGGGCGGTCGCCGGAGGAGCCGCTGGGGCCGGCGTCGGGGCCGGCGGGGTCTGCGCCAGCAGACAAGCGGCTGGCGCAATTATCAGGAATTTATGCAGAAAACTCATAGTCTTTATGATACCAGCGCTCGCTACGCGACTTACTTTAGTAGCGGACTTTGTCCGGCCGGGCCGCCCATTCTGCAAATGGGCGCTGCGCGGATGCGTCCGCCACGTGAATCATCAGGATGGCGCGCCCGGCCTGGGGCATTGCGAGTTGGCGGTAAATGAACGAATCGTCGAAGCCGGCCGCGGCGGCGTCCTCGGCGGTGGCGGCGAAGAAGATCCGCGCGGGCCGCGCCCAGTAGAGCGCGCCCAGACACATCGGGCAGGGTTCGCAGGAACAATACATGTCGCAGCCAGTAAGTTGAAAGCTACCGAGCACGCGGCATGCTTCGCGGATGGCCACGATCTCGGCGTGGGCCGTGGGGTCGTGGGCCGCGGTGACGCGGTTGGATCCGGCCGCGATCACCGTGCCATCCTTCACCACCAGCGCCGCGAACGGACCGCCGCCGCGGCGCACGTTTTCCGCCGCCTGTTCGATCGCCTGTCTCAACAGTGTCGGGTCCATAACCGGGGCAACTGACTGCCTTTATCAGCCTACCGGATTGCAGCCAAACGGTGCGCGCCGCGGCCAGGCGAGACATCGGAACCCGTGAAGTAACAACTGTGCAAACCGGCGGTTGAGCTGGGTGTTCCCTGACGGCCCTTAGGGTATGTTCCAATATTGGCGTGACCGAGGTGGTGGCGGCGATTCTGGAACGCGAGGGCCGCGTGCTGATTGGCCGCCGGCAGCCCGAACAGTCGCATCCGCTCAAATGGGAATTTCCGGGCGGCAAAGTGGAGCCCGGCGAATCGCCGCCGCAGGCCTTGGCGCGCGAGCTCAAAGAGGAACTTGGGATTCGCGCTGCCGCCGGTGAGGAGATCGCGCGCTACCAGTACAGCTATCCCGGCAGAGCCCCGATCACGCTGATCTTTTTCAGGGTGCTGAGCTTTCAAGGCGAGCCGCGGAACCTGATTTTCCACGAAATGCGCTGGGAGCCCCGCGAGCGCCTCGGGCGCTTCGATTTCGTGGAAGGCGATCTGCCTTTCCTGCGCAGCTTCGCTCCGGGCCCGGCAGTTGGCTGAAGGCTCCGGCGCGCCACGCGGCTCCAGGGCTGCTATGCTGGCGGGAGCGGAGCCTCGCATGAGCAAAAAGGTTCTGATCGTCACCGGCGATGGCGGAGACGGCTATGAAGCCCTCTATGCCTGCCACCGTTTCCAGGAAGCCCGCTGGGAGCCCATCGTGGCGGCGCCATCGCGCAGACCTCTGCACCTGCTCTTCTTCGATGACGAGCCCGGCTGGGAGACCTACGTGGAACGCCCGGGGCCGCGCCTGGATGCCGACGTCGTGATTGCCGCGGTTGCGGCCCACGAATTCGGCGCGCTGCTGCTCCCGGGAGGCCGCGCCCCGGAGTATCTGCGCAACGATCCCGACGTGCTCGAACTGGCGCGCGATTTCGCCGCGCAGGGCAAATGCATTTGCGCCATCGGCCACGGCATTCAGGTGCTGGCCGCGGTCGGCTTGACCAAGGGGCGCACCGTCACCTGCCACGCCAACGTGCGGATTGAAGTGGAGCGCAGTGGCGGCGCTTTCAGCTCCCAGCCGGCGGTTCGCGATGGCAATCTCGTCACCGCCCAATCCTGGCGCGCTCACCCCGAGTTCTACCGCGAGATCTTCAGCGTTCTGGGATAGCGGCAACTGCGCGGTGTGAAGCGTGATACTATTCCGGCTGAGTCTGCACAGGATCAGTCGTATGCGGAAACCGTCCCGCCGTTCGTTTCTCGCCGGAGCCGTGCTGGGCACAGCCGGCTGCCGCCGGGATGTGGGTGCGCGGCTGGCGCTCACGGGCGAAGAGGCGCGAGCACTGGACGCGATCTGCGATCAGTTGATTCCGGCCGACCAGGACCCAGGTGCGGCGGCGACCGGCGCGGTGGTGTTCATCGACCGCCAACTGGCCGGCCCGTACGCCCGATACCGGCGCGCTTACCGCGAAGGCCTGGCGCGCGCGGCCGCTCTCAGCCGCAAGATGTACGGCAAACCGCTGCACGAACTGGCCGGCGAGCAGCGGCTGGCGGTGGTGAAGCGTCTCGAAAGAGACGCGCGGCCGTTTTTCGAGATGGTGCTGGCCCACACCATGCAGGGTTTCTACGGCAGCCCGCGGCACGGCGGCAACCGCGATTACGCGAGCTGGCGGATGCTGCGCGTGCCAGCCTCGCCGGTGCGCGGGCGCATCCTGTACGATCTGCGCCAGGGGAAGGGGTCATAAGCGCGTGGCGCTGACTCCGGTGGATGCGGTGGTGATTGGCGCGGGCGCCGGCGGCGGCGTGATCGCCAAGGAGCTTGCTTGCGCCGGCATGCGCGTGGTGTTGCTCGAGCGCGGACGCTGGGCAACCGCGTGGGACGACCGCAAGGACGACCTGAGGAACCAGCGCACCAGCGTGCTGGGAGCGCCGTTTGGGCCGGATGACGAGCGCAATCCGCGGGTGGCCGTGGACCGCGCCGGCCGCGAACTGGTGGTGCTGCCGAGCGACGGCGCGTACTCGAACAACGCGGCGTGCGTGGGCAGCGGCACGGTGAGCTACGGCGCGATGGCCTGGCGGTACATGGCGCAGGACTTCCGAATGAAGTCCATTTATGGATGCCCGGCCGGGAGCACGCTCGACGACTGGCCGATCGCCTACGACGACCTGGAGCCGTTCTACGAAAAAGCCGAGTGGGAATTGGGCGTATCGGGCGACGTGGCGCCCGATCCGTTCCACGCGCCGCGCCGCCGCGGCCTGCCGATGCCGCCGCTCGCGCCGAATCGCGAATACGAGATTCTGAAACCGGCGGCGCTGCGCAAGGGCTGGCATCCTTTCGACATTCCCATGCTGCGCAACAGCGTGCCGTACAACGGGCGCGGGCCGTGCATGCGGTGCCGCTGGTGCGTGGGGTTCGCCTGCGAAGTCAACGCCAAGAACGGCACGCAAAACACGGCGATTCCCACCGCCCTGGCGACTGGCTTGTGCGAACTGCGCACCGGCGCGATGGCGCGGGAGATTGTGCTGGATGCGCGCGGACACGCCATCGCCGTAACCTATTTCGACACCGATAACCACTTGCAAACGCAGCCGGCGCGCCTGGTAGTGGTGAGCGCGGGCGCCATCGAGACCGCGCGCCTGCTGCTGAATTCCAAGAGCCGGCTGCATCCCAACGGCCTGGGTAATCGCTACGACTGGGTGGGCCGCAATTTGCAAGGGCACGCCTACCCGCGCGCCATGGGCCTCTTCGATCACGACACCTACGACGATGTGGGACCGGGCGCCAGTATCGCCATCTGCGATTTCAATCACGGCAATCCGGGTTTGCGCGGCGGCGCCATGCTGGCCAACGAGTTCATCCGCCTGCCGATCCAGCTCACCGGACTGACGCCGCCGGATGTGCCGCGCTGGGGCCAGGCGCACAAGGACTACATGCGGCAGTTCTACCGCCGTTCGATTGCCGTGATGGGCCCGGTGCAGGAGATGCCGGTGTTCGAGTCGCGGGCGCAGTTGGACCCGCGGGTGAAGGATTTCTGGGGCATTCCGGTGGCGCGGCTTTCCGGTGGGCGCCATCCGCACAGCGTGGAAGTCGCGCGCGCCGTGGTGGTGAAAGCGGTTGAGTGGCTGCAGGAGGCAGGCGCCATCCGCACCTGGACTAGCGTGCCCGGCCTGGAACTGAGCGGCGGCCAGCATCAGGCGGGAACCTGCCGCATGGGCAACGATCCGCAGACGAGCGTGGTGGACCGCAACTGCCGCATCCACGAAGCCGACAACATCTATCTGGCGGACGCCAGCGTGCACGTCACCAACGGCGGATTCAATCCCGCGTTGACCATCCTGGCCAATGCGTACCGCATAGCGGCAGCCATCGTTAAGGAGCGGCGCGCATGAAGTACTGGCTCGCAGCGTTGGCGGTGATCGCGATTGCGGTGGCGATCGTTTATCCGAATGTGCGTCCCAAGCCGCAGAGCGTGGGGTATTGTGCGGACTGCCACGAAATGGGCGATTCGAGCGCGGCGTGGCTGGGTTCGGCGCATCGCGACGTGGCCTGCTCGGACTGCCACGGCGGGATGTTGCAGCCGGGCAACGCGCGGCGCCTGGATCAGCACGCGCGCGGCCAGGTTTCCGAGCAAATCCGCTTCCACCAATGGTCGGACGTCGATGCCGTGGTGGAGCGGTGCCGCAACTGTCACCAGGAGGAGTTCGCCACCTGGCGCGCCGGCCCGCACGCCATGACCTACTCCCAGGCGTTCACCGACCAGGAGCACAACCGCAAGCGCATCCTGATGGAAGACTGTTTCCGCTGCCACGGGATGCACTTTCAGGGAGGGCTGCACGACATGGTTACTCCCGTCGACACGAAAGGGCCGTGGCGGCTGGTGGATGCGGGGTGGGCGGACCGCGCGGCGATTCCGTGCCTGACCTGCCACCAGATGCATCGGCCGGGGCAGCCGGAAGGGCCGCGCGTGCGGCGGCCGGATACGGCCGGCAGCCTCCAGCCGTTGGCGGCGCCATCGCTGGCGCTGTTCGATCGCCGCGCGCAGGGCCACATCGCGCTCGCCTCGCTGCCGCTGCCGGAGATGCTGCAGGGCACGCGGCGGGTGAAGATGAGTCCCGATCAGCGCCAGGCGCTGTGCTACCAATGCCACGCCTCGAGCGCCGCCATGCAGGCGGGCGACGGCGACGACCGAACGCCCATCGGCATCCACGAAGGCATCAGTTGCCTGGCCTGCCATCAGGGCCACGGCGAGCAGACGCGCGCTTCCTGCGCCAACTGCCATCCCAAAATGTCCAACTGCGGATTGGACGTCGAGAAGATGGATACCACCTTCCGCGCGCGCTCCAGCCGCCACAATATCCACTTCTTCCAATGCGTGGACTGCCACACGCACGGGATACCGAAGAAGCGTAACGCGGTGGCGGCGCGATAGGGTGGGCGCGTCCGAAATCCCGGCGGTGGGTCAGTTGGCGATTTGGCGATTGCTCGTCCGGGTGGATTGCCTGTTTCACAAACCCCGCATATTGTCCACAACTTCAGTTTGCCGTCGGCTCTTTGTCGGCGCGGTCGACGATCAGGACCGAAACCAGGGACAGCTTTGCTTCAAGCGAGGCCGATGCCAGGAAGCGCTCTCATAACTACACCTCGCGCCCATCCAGCACAGGGAACTCGAGGATTCTTGGAACTCTTTGAAGCTAATCGGTGTCAAAACGATGGTGCACGAATATTTCGCCATTTGGTCCATCTGGTCTCAACTGTCAACCCTGTATAGGCTATATTGGCTTCTGCTTTCTCTAGTCAGCTTTTATAGCCTCATCTCAGCGGCCTCTATCGTCAGACGTTTCCCCATCTCGAATCACCGGAATGCTTCGCCAGAAAGTTCTCGGATTCGGCTTGAGGCTCGAGTAACGAATCTGCGGCAGGTTATCGCCGCAATGTTTTTCGCTTTTGGTGCTTTGTTCTTTTGGGCGCTTCCAGGGGCTTTCCATACCCTAGGTCTTAGCCGTAGTTTGCCTCTGAACGAGATTATCGGCGCTTTCTGGCTGCACTTCGCTTTCGCCGCAAACGTCTTTTTCGTTTTACTGTTGTTGCACTGCGTACAGTGGTTCGTTTCCAGACGAGTCCTCGCTTGCAAAGTGAACATCGAGAGATAGAACCCACGCCGTGCGGCATGTGCCGCAAACGATCGTTCCTTGTGCTGCCTCTCGCGGTCGAGCTCTTGAGCCGCGCGGGTTTGCTCCGAATAACAGGCGTTGCGAGGAGCAGTGCGCGGCCTGGGCTAACGGGACGACATTGGAGTTCTGGACGATATGTGGGGTTTGCGGAAACTGGCGGTCCAGAGGAACTGGCGACTGGGCCGTATCGGCGCCCGGCCTAATCCACCGCCAGTTTGATCGACGGGATGCTGATCGCGGTTCCGATTTGGACGCGGATTTCCGGGTTGGTGCCGGCGTTTGCGGGGATGGTGAAGTTGATCTGGTACAAGCCGCAATATCCGGGGGTCACGCCGGCGTAGAGAACCAGGCTGGGATCGATGGCGGCGCCGTTCAGCAGCACCTGCATGCTGGCCTGTGACGTGATGTAAGCGGCGGATTGCGCCACCTCTCCCGACGCCCACGGCGGGCTCGTATAGCCCAGACCCGTGGCATACAGCACAACGATGTCGCCCGCGTGCGCCGGAGCGCCGGTGGTCATCAGCGTGTAGTTGGTGTTCCAGTCTTGCGCGATGGCAAAGCCGCCGTCCATTACGAACAGCGCGGGCGCGGCGTCGATCAGGGTGATAGTCACCGCCGGACCGTCTACGCCCTGGCGCACCACGGTCACCGTGACATCGCCGGGGATTTGCTCGGAGGGCACCAGAAAATTGATCTGCGTGGGAGAGGCGTAGAGCAGCGGCGCCGGCACGTTGTCCACGCAAACCATCGTCGCCGCCAGTTGAGTTGGCAGGCTGCCGCCGGCAAGAGTTGCGGGGGTCACTGCCTCGGTCGTCCAGGCCAGGTTAGTGCCGAACATCGACAGCACGGAGCTCGGCGCGAATGGCCCCGGTGAGTAGTCGGAGGCATTCACGATGCTGGCGGCGGTGTAGTAAGGCGCTTGCGCCCACAGATTGCCGCAAAGCGCCGCACCAACCAACACACCCGCGCGCAGCCACGGAAACGGGCGTAATCGTGTCCCCAGCATGCTCGATTGCCGATTGTGTTAGTGCCGCAGGGCGGAAGAGTCTCTCACCATCGGAAGCTGTTCCCTGGGTCCTAATGCGACTATTCGGGTACGGGATAGTTGGTATTACCGCCGGTACCCCAACTAGTCCATCGTGCGTATTAGGAGTATTAAGGTCGAGAATACTAACGGCAGACGTGACGCAGTGAGGACCGTCGTGGAGGATGCGATCGTCGCCGCGATGCGGCAGAAGAAATGAGGCGTTTTCTTGAGGGACGGGCGCCCGCACCCGTCAGCTTCAGGTTCAGCCCAAAAATCCCAGGTTGGCCGTCGGGAAATTGGCGAGATTCGGGAACACTTGAGCCAGGCCCGAGCTGGGGATGCCAAACCAGGAGCACAGCGTGGCGCCGTACTGATCGGTAGCGGTCGTGGGGATCCATCGTCCCCGGACGTCAGTGTCGTCGGGGCCGCCCAATTGCAGGGTCGGGAACTTGCCGAAGATCCTGCCTCCCTGGACGGCGCCCCCGAGCACGAAGTGATGGCCGCCCCAGGCATGGTCGCTGCCGTTGCCGGACGTGGGCTGGAAGGTGCGGTTGAAATCGGATTCGGTGAACGTTGTGACGCTCTCCGCCACGCCCAGTTCCTCGGTGGCGTCGTAGAACGCGGCCAGCGCCTGGCTTACCTGCGGATAGAGCTTGTTGAGCGCCGCCAGCTCGCCGGTGTGCGTGTCGAAGCCGCCGAGCGAGCAGAAGAATATCTGCCGGCTCATTCCCAAATCGGCTTGCACCTGGATGATCTGCGCCACCTGCTTGAGTTGCGCCGCCAGCGTGGTCTTGGGGAACTGAGTCTTGAGCGCGGTGGACTTGGCCAAAGCAGCGGTCAGTGCATTGGCATCGCTGATGCTGTTGGCCAGCGTGTTATTAGCCGCCTGCACCAGCATCACTCCGCTGTCCGTCGAGATCAGATCATTGAGCGCATTCCAGCGCGCTTCCGACGCAGCGGAAGTGCTGAACCCCGCAAGCTGCAGCGATTCGCCCGGCGCCACCGCCACCGGCTGTGTGCTGGCGCCTGCGCCCTGTAGCACGTTGCCGGCCGTCGACAGAAAAACCGGGAACGAAGACGCATTGAGATTCTGCGCCGTGATGTAATCGGCGGCGCGGCCACTCCAGCCGGTGGGACTGTTGCCTTGCGCGATGGACGTCTGCCATTCCGACTGCTGATCGGCGTGAGAGAAAAGGTTGTTCGGAATGAATCCCTGCTGCGCCTGGTACTGCGCTTGCGTGAGCGGCGCCACCAGCGGCCCCAAGTTGGCCACCACCGCCAGTTGTTTGCTGGTAAATAGCGAGGCGAGCTCGGTGAGCAGGGAGTGGAAGCCGTAGGGGGCGCCGGTCACATCGCTCACCTGAACCAGCGAACTCGCTGGCAGGCCGAGGGCGCCACGCGCCGACTGGTAAGCCGTGTAGTCCGCATCGTCCATCGGAATCACGCTGTTGTTGGAGTCGTTGCCGCCGAACAGGAACACGCAGACCAGGGCGCGATAGTTGGAACTGCCCGCGGCGGCTATCGCCGGCAACAGGCCGAACGGACGCAGCGCCAGCGTGCTCACCGAGCCTGCTCCGATGCGAATGAATCCACGACGCGAAAACATCTGCTTGGCTCCTTTACTGAATCACCTGGTACGCGCTCGAGGTCAGCACGAGGTAGAGAACCGCTTGCGCGCGCGCCACCGCGCTGGTGAGCGCACCGGCCGCGGCCGAAGCTTGCTCGCTGAGTGCGGGCGGCATTACGTGGTGCAGGAAAACATAACTCGTGTAATCCAGCAGGCTGCTCAAGTCGCTGCCCTGGTTGACGAACGGCGTGAGATCGACGGTGGTGCTTTTGTCCAGGCTGCCGTACAGCGCAGCGTTGATGACATCGGCCCGCTCAGCCGCGGATTGGGTCGAATAGATCTGGAACTCAGGCGCAAGCTGGCCGCCCGGAATCCGGTAGAGTGGCGAAAAATAGCTGAATACACTGGGTTCGTAGAACAGGTCCTGCCCCATCAGGTTGGCATCGTTGTAGACCGTGCTGCCGGCGCCGAGCGTCGCGTTCAGCCCGCGCAGCAGGTTGGCCATGAACAGCACTGGTTCGCGCAAGTGCCCGAAGCTCGGGTTGGGTGCGGCGCTGCTCGTATCGCCGGCGCGCGCTTCCGGGTCCGTGAGAATCGCCGTGATCACCGCCTGCATGTCGCCGCGTGAGCCCGCGCCATTGTTCTCGAACACCGACGCCACGCGCTCAATGTAGGCCGGGCTCGGATTACTGGTGACCAGGTGCTGGATCAACTGCTGGCTAACGAACGGCGCCATGGTGGGTTGCGCCATCAAAGCGTCCAGCAGCGATTCCAGGTCCTGTTCGGCCGTCTGGCCGGCCGGAATCTGAATCCCGCCGAAAATGGTTTTGGCGCTGGTGTCGTGCTCGGCTTCCACAGCCATCATCTGGCCGAAGTAGTAGGCCGGGTTGTTGTTCTTGGGGTTGGCGCCGGGCGCGGTGGGATACGTCCAGCCGGTCAGCATCTTGGCCTGGCTGGTGACTTCCGCCTGGTCGTAGGTGGGAATCGGGTTGCCGCTCGAATCGAGCACCGGGCTGCCGTCGAGATTGAGCTGCGTCAGGCCCAGCGTGAATAACTGCATCAGTTCGCGCGCGTAGTTCTCATTGGCCGACGTGCCCTTGGCGGCGTTTCCCTTGTTATTATTGGCCATGCTGAGATAGGTCCCCATGGCCGGGTTCAGGGTGACCGCTTTGATAAGGCCGCGGTAATTGCCGAAGGCGTTATCGCGGAGAACCCGCCAGTAGGGAGGAATCGCGTAAGCCGGTTTCACCTGCACGGCGGAGACCACGAATATCTCCGACAGGGCGAACGCCACGCGCTGCCGCAGTTGATCCTGCCCGCTCACGGCGTTCGCAAAAAACGCCCGCTGGACCGGTGTCAGATCCTGGTTGGTCTTTCCCGCCGAATTCAGCAGAGGCTGATCCGGCAGGTCGGAGGTGTTCAGTTTAAACTGCGCCGCCAGCCAGGCGTTGATGCCTACCTGTTGCAGTTGCGCGATGGAGGCGGGTGTAGGCCCCCAGGTGGCCTGATCGAGGAAACGGGCGGCGGCAAGGTCGCTCATCAACGGAGACGCCGTCTGGCCGGATGCGGGATTGAGCGAGCCCATCGTGGCGATTGCGGCGGCTAGCAAGAGCTGTTTCATAAGCCCCTCGAAAAGTTCATTGGTGATGCTAACCCAGCGCCCCGTGGAAAGTAGCGCAAAAGAAGTCGGCTTTGGGCCCCTGCTCCGCCCAAACTGGCGAAACTCGCTGAGCGATTTCGAATTAAGCCGCCGGATGCTGGCTGGAGAAGATGTGATCGAGATGATGCTGCATGTGAACGATGTAATCGTCGATGAGGAACTCGAGCGTCACCGGACTGTCATCCCCGATCCGGCACTGCGCCGTGAGGCGCTCGGCAGGAACGGCATCGAGCACGGCAGCCAGCGACTGGTTCAGGCTCTTCCAGAGGCCGATTACGTCCTGCCACGGCGCCGTGGCGTAGCCGCCCATGTTTACCCAGCCCACCCCGTCATAAGACGGTCCCGTGAACTCTCCCTCGAGAGCCGCTTTGATAATACGCACGCGGTTGTTGATGGCGGAATCGGCCAAGTGGCCCAGTTCCTGTTTCTTGGACCAGCCTTCCGGATCGGCCGGCGCGGCGCCGGACGCTCGATCCGCTATGGCGCGCAGCCGAGGCTCCGCCTCCGCAATTACGGCTTGCAATCGTTGAGAAAACGGGATCATGCCTCAGTGTCGCACATCGCCACGACGTGTTAGGCTTTATGCGACGCTGCTTCGGCAGGAAACGTCAGGTTCGCTTCTGGTGGCCCTCACCCTGCCCAAAGACGAACTCTTTTCCTCGACCGGGCCCTTCGTCATGGCGAGCTCGCGGTAGACGTTGACGGCTGCCCGAAGCTGTTTCACTTCTTCGCACAACTCCGCGTTCTCCTTGGCAAGCTGTCTGACCGTGAGCAGCATCAGGTGCGGCGAAATCTGAACCCCTTGAGGAGAATCACCGGTCTGCATGATATCGTTTCGATCAGTAATAGTAATGGGAGTACCAATTGCATAGTAACGTTAACCCTGTAGTTTTGGGCAAAAAATGATGTGGGGAAGGACATTACCCGCAGAGTTGGGGAGAGAGCATCACCCCAAACGGGTGTAGTCGTTGCGCTGAAGCGCACACCAGCCGATGGCGAAGCCGGGCGAAATCGGAAGGCGTTTTCAACCGCGGTGGGAGACGTGGCGCTCTCTACGGGCTGTCCTTATATGCTCACCGCGTTGTCGAGCACGAAAGTGAGCCGTGTTTCCGCCGGGATCTTGACGCGCGGCCCTTTGGTGGCGGCCTCGGCTCCGGCTCCCGCTGCACCGCCCGCGCCGGCGCCGATGGCGGCGCCCTTGCCGCCGCCGGCAATGCCGCCAATCACCGCTCCGACGATGGCACCGCCGGCCGCCATGGCGCCGGTCTTCTGCCCTCGCGAATCGCTTTCCCGGGTGATGGTTTGCGTATTCACGTCCACCACCTTACCGCTCACCTTTACCGTCCAAAGCGCCAGCGTGAGTTCGGCGCGGCCGGAGAACTTGCCGGAATCCTTGGCGTTCACCAGTTTGACTACCACGTCGGCTCCGCGCGGGACTACGGTCTGGCCATCAATCACCACCGGCTCATCCAGCGCCGCGCTGTAATTCTGTCCCACGGTTACCTTATCGGAATCCACGGCGTCGATCATCCGCACCACGAAATTAGTGCCCTCCGGCACCACAATCGGCACCGGCGCCGCGGAGGGGCGGGAAGACACCGAGGGCTCCTCGCCCGGCTTCAGGATAGCGACGGTGGTGCCGCTGTCGCTGCGGCGCGGTGAGGGCTGGCCATTGTCCGCATCAGCCTCCGGTGCGCGGCTCAGTGTGGGCCGTCCGGAGCCTGCATCGGCATCCGCCGCGCGGTGCAGGGTGGGCTGGCCGGAATCCGCATCGGCATCCGGTGCGCGGCGCAGCGTTGGCGTGCCCGAGTCCGCGGCGGCGTCCGGTGCGCGGCGCAGCATCGGACGATCGGAATCCACTGGAGCGGGCGTGTTGCCCGGGAACTCGATGCGGTATATGTCCGCCACGTCAAAAGTCTCGACCTTGCCGGCCACCTCGATTTTCACCTGGTGTGCGTCGCCGCCCAAGTAGGTGCCGTTGATGACGCGGCCGCTTTTCAGCGTGATGACGTCCGCCGAAGCTACGGTAGCCAGAGCGAGTACCAATACAGTCGATAACCAACGCATAGGTATCCCTTGGAATTTCCTTCTCATTGTACGACGCACGCCACAGCCCGCGTGTTTACACCGATTTCGCCGCCGGGCGGCTTTTACCGCAACGCGGAACTCGCCACGGCCCTGCCCTGCTCGATGCCCTGCCGGTAGATTTCCTTCCGCTGACGCCCCGCCAGCGGGCCGAGGCCTGCGTGCAACTGCTCCAGCCCTTTGCCTACCAGGTAGGTGCCGGCGTAGGCGATGGCGCCCTTGGGGATCAACCCGCCGCCGAACGGAATCTTACCCGCCAGTTCGCGGGCGATCGCCCGCCAGCCAAACGCGCCGGCTCCAATCGAAAGAATCTCCAGCTTTTGCTGGCCGAAGCCCACCGGCTTGCCGCAAGCTGCGGCGATGAAAAACGCCATGCGCAGCTGGTTGACGGTGAGGAAAGCCGTGTCGGAAGCCCATTCGCCCAGCACCCAGGGAAGCTCGATCAGGTTGGGCACCACGTCCGGCAGCGCGGTGGCGATGGCGAAGAGAGCGTTCTCGCACGCCACGGCCTGGATGGCGCGATCCACCACCGCGCGGCGGAACACCGGATGGCGCCGTGCCAGCGCCAGCGCTATATCTTCCCGGTGACGGGCGATTGCGGCCAGCGTGTCGCCGGCTTCCACCGGATCGAGTGCGTAAGCTTCTGGCGGCGGCTCGACGCCAGCTTCGCAAATCACCAGGTCGACGCGCTCCGGAGAGCCCGCGCGGTTAGCGCGAAAAACGAACTCGCGCGGCCCGCCCCCGCCGGCCAGGAAGTCTTCCAGGCGCGCGTAGGCGCGGTCGCTGGACGCCACCAGGCCGATCGTTACCAGCCGACTGGCGCGGCTGCGGACTTCCTCCGGGTTCAGCAGGGCCAGCGCGCTTCGTGCCTGTTTCAGCAAGGTAAGCATAAGAATCAGCGGGGCCGTTCGGAACCGGCGAGGCGAAACATCACCTGCAATCCCTTCCGCCATTCTACTCCGATCCCAACCCGTTCCACCTCGATCGCGGGCGACAAGAACTCGAGGATGGTTTCCGTGGAGGGATGGAATTCGAGCGAAGGCGCCACCAGCAGCAGCCGCGGCGGGCGGGCGTCGAGTTCGATGCCGGGGAAATAGCCGGCGGGTCCGAATTCGCGCCGGTCGAGGTGCCACTTCACGCGGATCCAGTAATCCAGCGCCTGCAAGGGCAGGTGCAGATCGGCGGACGCTTTCAATTCCACCACTACCAGCCGGCCGCCATGATCCACCGCCAGCAGGTCCAGGATGCCGCGCTCGCCGCCGGCGAACGCTGGCACCTGTCCATAGACCGGCTCGGGCCGCAGCGTCGCATCCAGGATTTGCAGGTGCGCGCGGGCCTGCGATTCCAGCCACGCCTCCGGGTACTGGCGGTAGAGCGGGTGGTCGCGGTCCGCCGTCTCGGGAGATCGCGCGCGGTCAAGCGCATCGGCCACCCGTTCGATCTGCTCCATGTCGTCCTCGCCGGCTGGATGACGCTGGCCCAGCCCGAACGAGAGATCCTCTCCATCCAGCTCGGCGAACTCCAGGCCGCGCACCCGCAGGCTGATGCGGCCTCCGCTCTTGAGGACTTGTTCTACGCCGCCCAGCGCGGCGATACCCTTCCAGCGCGCGCCCGCGCCAGGCGCGGGGCGGCGAAACGGTTCCAGGCGGGTATCCAGATTGCCATGGTCGCGCGGGTCTACCGGTGAAACGAAATCCTCGTCCGAGTAACGAAACAGCTCGACCCGTGCAACCGCGGGATTGAGGCAAAGCAGGCGCAGTGCGGCAGGTCCTTCGTGGCCCTGCGGGAGGTACAGCGCCAGACCTTCCACCGTTACCCGGCGCTCGCGGCGGCGCAAGTACGCGAGCCAGATCAAGCCGAAGGACACCACCCCGGCCGCGTCGCCCCCGTCCGGACAGGCGATGGCCGCCCATCCGTGTTGCCCGTGGCGAAGAAAGGCGCGCGGGAAAGCCGGCGAGAGGCTGTGCTCCAGGTTGGGCTCGGTCGACAGCTCGGCCAGCGTCCACTCGGGGAACTGGCGCCGCAGAAACAGCCGGAAGCGCTCGCGAAAGACCAGCCGCCCGCTGCGCCGGCCCATCTCCGCGCCCGCGCGCCGCGCCAAATCGAGCAGATACATGCGCCCTTCGCGCCGGGCGAACCGCTCCACCACCATTTCCAGGCGCCCGGCCGAAGCAACGCCAACCTCGGTGACGCGCCGCGTCAGGTTGCGCGTGCGGTCCCAGGCTTGCAGCGTGAGACGCTCGCCCCGCAATTCCAGCACGAAGTTGGCGTCGCCGAGCGGTAGCAGTTCCTCGCCCGGCTCCAGCACCGCCGGCTGCCGCGCGCTAGCGAGAAAGGCTTCGATGGCGGCGCGGGCCTCTTCTCCGCAACGGCCCGCCGCCCGCCGTTCAAGTGGCATCGGAAACCGGATTATAGCGCGCGGCCCAGTTGCGATCTCCGCAGGCGGCCTTCGCGACGCAGCGATCGGTTGCGACAAACGGCGAGACCGGCTCATCCCATCCCCATGTCTCAACAACCAGGGCTTGGCAAGTACAACATCATCGGATTCGTGACCATCGTCGATGTCGCACGTGCGAAGGAATTCTACCGTGACACGCTCGGCCTGCGTCTGCTGAGCGAGGAACCTCCATTCGCTCTTGTGTTCGACGCCAACGGCATCCTGTTGCGGCTTGGCATGGGCAAGGAGCTTCCGCCCGCCCACGGCACGGTATTAGGCTGGCAGGTCCCGGACATTTCGGCCGCGGTAAAAGACCTGATGCAAGCCGGAATTCGCTTCGAACGCTACGGCTTCCAGCAACAAGACGAGCTGGGCATCTGGACCACGCCGACCGGCGCAAAGGTGGCTTGGTTTAAGGACCCGGACGGAAACATTTTGAGCCTCTCGGAACATCCTGAGCTGAAGAGGTGAAGCCCGAGCGCCGGCGGCTGCGTCCCGCGCCGCGCTGGTAGCGGTCAGTGGAAGTGTGCATGCCACGGCCGATCCGTTAACGCCAGACCGGTACTAATAGTACTTCACTACTCTACAGCCTCTGATTGTCCTCGCCGATTTTCCCTCACATGAACATGAAAAATCGCTCAATGCGGCCTCGGTACGCAGGCGAACGGGTTTTACCTGGAACACCCGACGACAGCGGGCAGACGTGCGCGATCCGGCAGCGGCTCTGGGAACGAGCGCAAAGGCTATATGCGATCGGTGAATTGAACCTGGCGGCCCAGTTGCTTTCTGAATTGGCTGCTGGCAGACGACCGCGCCAGGCGGAAGCCAGAGAGGAGGCGGTCAATGGCTGACTTCTTCGCGGGTTTGGGCCATTGGCTCGGTATCCTCCTGGGCTACCTCGGGATTCATGGTGTCAACGGACTCGAAGCGGGTCTTTATATTCTCGGAGTGACCGTTGTCCTCGTGCTTTGTGCGGCCGTAAACTCAGCAGTTCGAATGGCTTTCTTGCGCTGTTCTGTCAGGAAGTAGCAGTCTACGACGCGCGGCACGCCCTGTCCCCGCGTTTCCGTTGCCGCCTCTGCAGGGGTGTGCCGCGTGACCAGGGAGCGTGACAACTGAAGAAGGATCGCCGCGCCCAACATTTTGTGCCGGCCACAGCCGTCTGGGAGGTCGTCATGGAAGGCCCTTCGCGCGCGCGACGGTAGGCTGAGCACAGTCGAGGAACGGGAGAGGCCCGAACCGTTCGGGATGTTCTGCGGCCGTGAGGGAGTTTGATCCGGAACGCGCGTCTTGAAGCAAATGAATGCGACCTGGCCCGGCGATCGAGGGAGGGCAACGAGCGCGCGACGGTGCGTAGTCGTTAGGTCTCGCGTCGCGTTCTGCCGCTTCCGCAGCGGAATGGAAGCTAGGTCCTAACCGGCAGCAGGAATCGGCATTCACAAGAAAGTGCTGCTGGCGGTGGAAACTATCGCGGGTGACGAGGCAGCCGGTCCTGCCGGTGAAGCGATCGAATTTGCGTGCCGGCGGCGCGGAGCCGTCGCCGGAGAGCGGAAGCAGATGGTTTGGCTGCGGGAACGCAAGGTCAGCGGACTGGGGAGGGAATCGACTTCATTACTAAGAATGGAAGTTGCGGCAAAGGGCGCCCCGTGTTAAAGGCTAAATAGAGTTTGTTCGGTCCATTTTTGATGACGCCCATAGATCGACGTGTGTTTCAAGAATGGCTGTTGATACTGACCGCCCTCTTCGCTATTGTCTGGGCGGTAATCCGGGCTTGCGTGCAATCGATCACCATGGATGAAGCGGACACGTATGCCTGGTTTGTCGCCACGTCGAACGTCTGGTACCCCTTCTCGAACAACCATGTCCTGAATACACTGCTGATGTGGGTTTCGACGCATGCATTCGGCCCGTCCATCATCGCGATCCGCGCGCCCGCTCTCCTGGGCGCGATTCTTTACATTGGCACTTGCTACTTTTTGTGCCGGAGCATCACGAGCCGGTTCAGTATTCAGCTCCCCGTTTTTATTTGTTTGACTTACAATCCGTTTATCTTCGACTACATGGTGGCAGCGCGCGGCTACGGCCTGGCGAACGCCTTCCTGCTAGCGGCGATTGCGGTTCCCGTGTGGCATCGCGTGAGGAGCCGGCCTTCGCTGCACCAGTCCTGTGCATTGGCATCGCTGGCGCTGGGACTATCGTTCACCGCGAATTATTCGTTCGCTTTTGTCGATCTGGCGGTGTTTCTCGCCATTACGGCGTGGGCGATAGGGCTGCGCGCGGGGGAACCGATCCTGCACATTGTGGGACTTTGCGCGTTGCCGGGGTTGCTCGTCGCGCTCCTGATGTGCGGTTATCCCATGATGCACTGGTGGGGCTATGACTATGACATCGGCGCGCATTCGCTCCGGGAAATGAGGCAGAGTCTCGTGCAGTCTTCGCTCTACCGCCTGGACCCGCGATTCCGGGAATACGGATGGTATAAGGCGATGAGTTTTCTGAGGCCGCTGCTGCCGCCTCTTCTCGTAATTCTCTGTTTTTGCCAGCTTATGGCGACAAGGCTCGACGGCTCGTGGCTTCAGGACACGCGAACCCGCTGGCTGGGAAGGTTCGCGGCCGCTCTCGCCGGCATCGTGACGGGGTGCGTGCTGATGCACTGGCTGGCGTTCCGCTTCTATAGGGTGCCCCTGCCGTTGGGCCGGGCGGGAATCTTTCTGCTGCCCTTGTGCACTCTTCTGGGGGGTGTCATCGTGGCAGCGCCGGCCCGGTCCACGGTCTCCCAGTGGCTCCGCCGAAGCCTGATCGCCGTGTCCTTCTGCCTGGCTCTGTACTTCGTGCTGTGCCTGCGCCTGTCCTATTTCAAGGAATATCAATGGGACGCGGATGCCAAGGAGGTTTATTCCGTGTTGGCGTGGTACAACCATACCTATGGTGTCACCGATGTCGGGATGTTCGATCTCTGTTTCCCCTCGCTGAACTACTACCGGGTGTTGTCGAAGGCAGAGACATTCCCCGAGTTTCATCCGGAGCCTCCCAACCCTCCCGCCGACAAGTCGATCTATGTCATGAGTCGAGTGAATCAGCGGAGCTTCATCGATAAAGAGAAGCTGGTGGTTGTTTACCGGGGCAAATTCTCCGACACAGTGATCGCGGTCAAACCCAATGGGCCGATTCCGCCGACTATGATCGACCGCTGAGTGAGCGCCGGTGGGACACTTGGGCACCGCGTCAAGCCCCCGTAAAAGCGATCGTCTGCGCGGCACAGTCTGCCCACTCGCCCGGTCAGGCTACAGGAACGCCATGGTCTTGACGCCGGAAATGTCAAAGCGTTTGCGGCAGCGCAGGTTCTTGCAGGCAACCTTGTCGTCGATCAGCACCATGTAGCTCTGCGCTTTGGCGAACTTGGCGCGGTCGCGCTCGTCGCCGCCCGGCGGCAGGCGGTCTTTCTTCTTGCGCACGACCCAGTGCAGATCGTACGACTCCGCGCTGCGGCAATACGGGCAGTTCAAGGTCGCAGGCTTGGTCGCCTGACTTTCGGTGTAATAAGCTCGCTCGTCCATCGGCGTTCCCCGGGTGTGAACAGCACGGCCGCCGGCGCCCTCATGGCTGCGGCTCGCGAAGATAGGTGTGCCCGTGAAGGCGGTATTTCAGGTCGCGGAGGAAATCGTAAATGCGATTGCGGCGCGAGCACTCTTTGACCGGCGGAAAGCTTAACGTGCGCGTGCCGTTTTCCACCCATAGCCGCTTGTCGCCGGCCTTGCCGGCGTCGATATCGACGATGGTTCCCGAGCCGCAGGATTCGCCATTGAGCACCTGGAACTTGCCCGGCGGCGTGGCTTCCGGTCCCCAGTCTTTCAGGAACTCATCGAAAGGATACGCGCTGCACGGCTGCGCGGCGGTGCATCCCCATAAAACGTAGGCCTGCTGGTATTGGCCCGACTGAAGAGCATCCAGGAAAGTTCGCGTCTGCCGCTCGGCGGCGTTGGGGATAAAGAGGAAGTCGACCAGCCAGCCGGCCAGCATCACCGTAACGACTGCCAGCAAGACGAACAATGCCGTCTTGATCCGTTTGGCGCGACGCTCATCGCCCGCGCCGTACTGGTCGAGATAGCCGCCCATTCCTCCTCGAAACCTCCGCTACTTGCCTACCGGCGCCGCCGCCACCGGGTGAGCTTTGTCGTACGCCGCAGTGGCGTCTGCGGTGATGTCCATGGCGGGTTTGAAATAGTAGAGAATAGACTGCTCCTCCACCACTAGGTCGATGCCCTTATCTTCGGCGAGTTTCTTGATGACGTCGGTCATCCGCTGGCTGGCTTTGGACAGGATTTCCTGGCGGTCGGCCTGCACATCGGCCTGCAAGTCCTCCTGCAGGCGCTGCGCCTCCTTCTGCAGCCTAGTCCCCTGCGCCCGCAGGTCCGATTCAGCCTGCGGCGTCAGTTGGCCGGAACCGCGCTCCAGCCGTTGCGAGATCTGCGAGAGCTGTTCCTGCGTCTGCCGCAGGCTGTCCGCGCGCGGCTTGTACCGCGCTTCCATCTCGGCGTTGGCCTTCTTGATGTCGGCCGTATCGAAGACGGCTTTTTGCAGGTTGATCGTTGCAATCTTGGGCTGCGCAAAGGAGAGCGGAGCAAGGGTCAAAAGGACCGCGCAGGCCGCACCCGGCCCTAGGCCCATCCGAAGTGACATGAAAAAACTCCTGGAATGGCGTTTAGAAAGTATTAGGGTAACACACCCGATCGAGGAACCCCCGAGCTACTGGCGCGGCCGCTTGCCGGGCTCTAGGGCGAGCGCTCTTTCGATCACGCCTTCGTGATCGCCATTCTCCCATTGGGCGTGGATCTCGCCGTCGGGCATGCCGGCCACGCGGCCCAGCAACAGAAAGGCCGGCAACGCATAGCGCAGTGTCGTCCAGCGGGCCATTTCCTTGAGCGAATCGAGGGCGCGCTCGCGAATCAGGTCGAGCGCGCCCGCGTTGGGAGAATCGGTGAGCAACACCAGCGCGCGCGCGGCCTGCAATCGGTCCTCGAGCACAATCGAATGCAGCATGTCCACCAGCCAGGTCGGCGCGATGCGG
This sequence comes from Bryobacteraceae bacterium, assembly GCA_049511495.1. GTDB lineage: Bacteria > Acidobacteriota > Terriglobia > Bryobacterales > Bryobacteraceae > Bog-375. The sequence continues at coordinate 21,207 of JBEKXZ010000021.1, forward strand.
ATGTTCCGGTCCGGCTGCTTGGCGGCATAGACGGCGATTGCCGCCAGGGCACGCATGGCGTTGGCGCGGACGGCGCTGTCCGGGTCGCCGATCGCGTATTGCAATTCGCCGACGGCCTGCTGCTTGTCGGCGCCATAGCCGATCACAGCGGCTGCCACCGCGCGCTGGCTCGCGTCGGCGGAGTTGCGCAACACGTCGCGCAGCCAGTCGAAGTGGTCCGCCGCGAAGGTGAGAAAACGGGGCTGGAACGAGCGCGCTTCCGGGTCATCCATCATCGAATAGCCCGGCGTGAAATCTTCGGTGGTATTGCCGCGCGCCGCCGCGCGTGCCACGGCGGCGAGGAAATCCGCGTAGGTGTCCAGGATTTCCCGTGGCAGCTCGGCGTTGCCGGCAGGTGGAGAGTGGAAGGCTGGGTGCGGCGCGCCGCGTTCTTCAATGCCGATGAACAGGTCTACCGACGTGCCTTCGCAGCACAACGCCTCTACGCGCACCAGTACCACGCCGGAAATCTTGTCGATCTGGTCCTCGATGTCGCCCTTCGATGCCGTCAGCGTCCCGCCTTTTCGGAGACCCGTCACTGCCTGGATCTTCTCGGCGGTAACCTTGCGCAGTCCGTAATAGTTGATGTCGCCGATCCGGGGCGCCTGTGCCGCGGCGGCACACGCCAAGCACAGCAACGCAATCGGTTTTCTCAGGAGAGACGAGACGCGCGGCAAATTCCGGGAGGCGGGTGCAATTCGGGGACCGTTTGGCTGAAGGGGTAAGAAAACCGGTTGCCAGGCGCAATCCGCAGCGGGCCCGAAAACGGGGCGCCTGCCCCACGGCGGGATTTCGCCGCCAAAAAGAAAAACCGCACCGGACAATCGCCCCTAAAGACCATCAAGGCTTCATCCGATGCGGCTCGCCCAAGTTGGGCTGGGATCCGGCGTCGGGCTGACTGGTTTCGACCGCAACACGGCCCACTTCTGGTCAGGTCCGCGTCCTATTCTTCCTTACCAGAAATGCCAGACAACTACCGCAACCTGTGATCCCCCGGAGAGACTATAAGACCGTTCGACAAAAAAACCCCTCTGCGGCAACCAACAAGGGAAGAATAGTGAGCAAAGCCTACTACAAACACCGGCTCCCGCAAGCACGCTGTCCCGTCGGCTCACTCTTCTTCCGCCTGCCTGTTGCTGCAGAGGGCAGGTCAAAAAAGTAACTTCACCAATTCACCACTACGTTTAGCAATCGGATGCCCGCGTGTCAAATGCCGTAACCCCTTTTGAACAGAATATTCTTCCGGTCCGGCGGGCGGCCGGGTGAGGCGTCGTGGGCGAGCGCTGTGTCGCTATGACACAATCGGTGTGATGCGGCCCGTTGCGCTCGGCATTCTGATTCTCGCGCTGGCGCCGGCAGCCGGGTGGGGGCAGGACCCAGGCGCGGCCGACCCGGTGGTGGTATCGGGCGACCATCCGCGCCTTTTCCTGCGCGCCGGCCGGCTGCGCCTGCTGCGCCGCGAACGCGAACGCCGCTCGATGCGCTGGCAGCAGTTCGAGTCGCTGATTGCCGTTGACGCTCTCATGCCCGAACCGGGCTTCGCCCAGGCCCTGTACTACCAGGTCGCCGGCGATCGCGCCGCCGGGCGCCGCGCCGTCGAGTGGGCGCTCTCCGCCTCCGACTTGCGCCAGATGGCTCTTGTCTACGACTGGTGCCAGGACCTGATGAGCGCGGCCGAACGCGACCAACTGGCATCCCGCATCGCGCGGCGCGTGGGCGAAACCGCGGCTCTCGAGTCTATTCCCGGCGTGCGCTCGCGCGTGCTTGCCGCGGTGACGCTGTTCGACGAGGCGCCGGCGGGCGCGGCGGACCTGCCGCGGCAGGAATTGGGTCGCGCGGTTCACTCGTGGTGGGAAGGCAAGCTGGCGCCAGCGCTGGCCGCCGGTAGTGCGGCGGTCCCGCGCGAGGATGCCTACGCCATGATGGAACTGCTGCACGCGCTCGCCGACTCGGCCCGCCTGGATCTGCGCGACTCCGCGCCCGCCTACTTCGCCGAGTTCCCCATCGAGCACCTGATGAGCTACTATCCGGCGCCGTACCACATGGCGGAGGGCGACATCTATTTGGGCGCCACGCGGGGCGCCGGTGAGCCCGATCTCGATTCCGCGGTCTTCTCCCGCGCCGCCGAGCTGGCTATGGTGGCCTTCGACGTCAACGCGCCCTCCACGCAAGTGCTGCAAGGCTGGCTGATGCACGACCGCTTCCAACTGCGCACGCCGCTGGGCGCGCCGTATGAATTCCTCTGGGCCAACCCGTATCAGCCCGGCCTCAGCTACTATCAGGTGCCGCTGGTTTATTACAACTCCCGCCGGGGCAGTTTGTACGTACGTTCCAGTTGGGAAGACGATGCCGAATGGTTCGGGCTTTTCGAGGGCGCGATGCAGTGGTTTCGCGATGGCCGGGTCACCACGCTTGACCCGCATGCCGCCGTGGAACCGCTGCTGCTGGACGCAGCCGCCATCTGCTTCGCCGGCCCGGATGGCGGGCAGCGCGGGCAGTGCCGTTTGACGCTTGAAGATGCGCAGCCCGTGTTCGTCGCCGGCCTCGATCCCCGCCGCGCCTACCTGGTGGAAGTCGACGATGAAGAAATGTATGAGGCCGCAGCCGACCCGGCCGGCATTCTGCAGCTCGATGATTTCCCGCACGGCCGGAGCACCGGCGTAAGGCTGCGCGCGATAACGCCCGCGCATCGATAGCAGGGTGGTCCGTTGAAAGTGGCGTTGGGACGAATGATGAAGCGCGTGGGACGGTGAAGCTCTCAGAACAGGTTGACGTCGAGGCCCGCTATGAAGTGGATGCCGGCAATGACGAGGTCGCGCAGCTCACGGTCGTTCGTGAGGAGGAGATCTACCCCGGCGTGCCCGGCACTTGCCAGATGTATGGCATCGGCCGGCGTCACGCGGGAACTTCCGCGAATCTGGCCATAGCGCTCTGCGGTCTCCGCGTCAAAAGGGATGAGTTCAACCTCGGCCGACTCAAACAACTGGCGGATCTTGAGTCCTTCGTCAGACTGGCCGCGCCGGTAGGATCCGGCGAGGACCTCACCCAGCGTGAATGCGCTCGTCAGGAGCTTATCGTTCCGCTGCCGCATCTTGCGGTAAATCTCTTCCACTCGATCCGCGTACCGTGGGTTGTCTTCGAACCAGTACACGAACAACATCGTGTCCCAGTAGATCCGGCTCAACGGTCTTCCTCACGACGATAAAAACTCTCTCGTTCGCCGCGGATGAACTTCTCTCCGCCGCCGAGGCTCGCAAAGGTATCTTTGGCGATGCCGCGGAGGCCCAGGAACAGCGATTCCTTCTCCGGCGCTGGACCGCCATCCGCTGCGAGCCGATAGGTGAAGGTAGCGGTGGTGCCGAGACCGGAAGGAGGGCCCTCAAACTTCTCCAGGACGAGCCGGTTCTCGTTGAGGAACTTCCGCGACCGCAGCACCTGGCAGACGTTGGGAACCTGGTTTCGTAAACCGAGCTCCTTATGGATATCCCCAGCCACGATCCGAATGCTGGTAAGTCCTCGGAGCCGGGCCGGTTCCAGGAATTTTCGTCTGAGGCACTCACGGATGCGATCCGCAGCGGTTTGCATTGTCATGACTATATAATAGCACGAATATATAGAATAGCAAGATAGATGAGACAGGCCTTGGATGGCCACCTTTCTTGGCGGAAGGTCAAAATATTTGCATATACGCGTGTACTTATGCGTATAATCAGACAGGAGTATGAGCCATGCCAAACAAAACTATTTACATCAAGGATTCCGACTTGGCGCTTTGGGATCGAGCGCAGCAGGAACTCGGCGAGAGTGTTTCCTCGGTCTTTGTCGACTGCCTCAAGGAACGTCTAGAAACCGAGGCGATGCGAAAGAAGGCTAAGAGGTCGGGCAGGGTCGACGATGTCCAAGCAATGAACGCGTTATTAGCGGAAATCAACGCTGAGCTGAATCTGGATATCGAGCTGCATCCCTTCTGGAGGTACCCAATCCTCGACCAGAACACGCTCAATCGGGGCTACAAGCTGCACCAAAAAAAGGCCAATCCAGACCGCATCATGAGCATAGTCGTCTGGCCTTTGGACTTTGGTGTTTCCGGGCAGGTAGACCCGGCGATCCTGAAAAGGGTCAAGGCCGCCGTCCAGGAGTTTTGGGACGGCAAGACAACAGAGACGCACAGATTCGTCGACACCACAAAATAGCGTCGCGTTCGCCCGAGCTACGGCTGCGCCGCTTCCCGCTTCACCCACGCCACCACCAGCCGCAGCTCCTCGTAAGTCACATCCGGAGGCAGCGCATCCTTGAGAGTCTTGAGACGGTCGATGCCGAGGCGGCGGACGGCGTCGGCGATCTGGTTGTGGTGCGACTCGCCGACCCAGTCCATGCGATAATCCACGCGGCCATCCGCGACTAGTTCCACCACCACTTCGACGACGGTGGACAGGCGGCGGCCGCGAATGCGGGCGATCTCTTCGAGCGATTTGCCTTCGGCGAGCAGCGCCATGGTTTCTTCGGCCGGGGAAGCTTGGCGCGCCTGGCGCTCGGCGCGAGCGCCGTTGCGGAACGCTTCGAGCGCGGCGAAGATTTCGCTGCCGTACAGCTCGGCCTTGCGTTCGCCGAAACCGAACACGCCCAGCAGCTCGCGCAGGTTGGAAGGGCGCTTCCGGCAAAGGTCTTCGAGCGAAGCGTCGGAGAGCACGACGTAAGCCGGAACGGCGGCACGTTGCGCGGCGCGGAGGCGCCACTGCTTCAGGAAGTCGAGCAACGCCCGGTCGGCTGGCGGTTCGACAGGCGCGACGGGTGCGGCGGCGCGGGCGGGTGGCGGGCGGCGGCCGGGTTCGGAGCGCTGGGATTTGGACGGCAGCGCTGCGACTCGCGGTGCCGGCTTTCTCTTCTTCTTCGCAAAGGACTCGACGATGGGCTCGTCGAGCCAGGACGGACGGTTGCCGCAAACGTCGCACATATCGCAGCGCGTCCACTTGGGCGTCTGCCCGAAGTGCTGGCAGATCTGCAAGTGGCGGCAGCGTGCGCTCTCGGCGAAGCGGCGCACGGCGTGATAGCGTTGCCAGGCGCGCTCCTTTTCCTGCGGGTCCTGCAACTGGTCGATGAAGTAGGCCAGCAGGCCGGTATCCTTGGGCTGCCAGAGCAGAACGCAATCGGCGGGCTGGCCATCGCGGCCGGCGCGGCCGGCTTCCTGATAATACTGTTCGATGGACTTGGGCAGCGAGGTATGAATGACGGCGCGCACGGCGGCTTTGTTGATGCCGAGGCCGAAAGCGATGGTTCCGACCAACACGCGCACATCGTCGTTCATCCAGCTTTCCTGGTTGCGGCGGCGGTCGGCGGACTCCATCTGGCCGTTGTACGGGACGGCGGGAATATCGTGATTGCCCAGAAAATCGACTAATTCCTCGACCAGGGCGATGGTGGGCGCGTAGACGATGGTGCTTTGTCCGGCGTAGGCGCGTGCGGCCTGCAACAGGCGCTGGCGGTGCGAGTTCTTCGCGCACTCCTCGACCACGTAGCGCAGGTTGGCGCGGTGAAAGCTGGCGATGTATTTATGCGGGTCGCGAAGGCGGAGCTGATCGAGAATGTCGTGCCGCACGCGCCGGGTGGCGCTGGCGGTGAAGGCCGCGATGGGGATATCGGGGAAATTCTGGCGCAGCGTGGCAAGCTGGCGGTACTCGGGGCGGAACTCGTGGCCCCATTCGGAGATGCAGTGCGCCTCATCGATGGCGAACAGCGCCAGCGGAACCTTTTCGAGCCAGGCCACGGTGTCCTCCCGTGCCAGGCGTTCGGGCGAAAGATAGAGCAGGCGGAAAGCGCCCTGGGTCGCGGCGCGCATTACGGAGCGCTGCTCGTCGGCCGGCTGCGTGCTGTTGAGCATAGCGGCCGGGATGCCCATGTCGGCAAGCTGCGCCACCTGGTCGTGCATGAGTGCGATGAGCGGGCTGACCACCAGCACGGTGCGGCCGAGGACCAGCGCCGGAAGCTGGTAGCAGAGCGACTTCCCGCCGCCGGTGGGCATCACCACGGCTGCGTCGTGGCCCTCCATCAGGCTCTGAATGATGCGCTCCTGCATGGGCCGAAACGAATCGTAGCCCCAATACTTCTTCAGGGCTTGCTGGAGATCGGGCACGTTGGCAACCACGAGTGTATCAACCGCACCACCGCGGGCGGCGCGGTGCGCAGCAGCTCCGCGACGGTCGTACGCGTTACCGGATGGCGCAGGGTTGGCGCGAGGTCATGGAGGGGGACCAGCACGAAGCGCCGCTCTGGGATGCGCGGGTGAGGAATCTGCAGTTTGCCGCCGCGCACCACGGCCGTGCCGTAGAGCAGGATATCGATGTCGATAATGCGCGGCCCCTTGGGCACGGTGCGCACGCGGCCCAGCACGCGCTCGACCTTCTGTACCCGCGCCAGAAGCTGCATGGGAAACAGCGTGGTCTCGGCTTGCACCACCAGGTTGAGGAACCAGCGCTGATCGGTGACATCGACCGGCTCGGTTTCGTAAATCGGGGAGACGCGCAGCACGCGCAAGCCGGGCGCGCCGAGCCGCTCGATGGCGGCACGCAGGTTTCGCTCGCGGTCGCCGATATTGGAGCCGAGGCTGAGATAGATGAGCTTCTTCAAATCAGGCTAGGAAATGCGGTACACGTACGCATCTTCGATGTGGCGATCTCCGAAGGTTTGGCCGCCAAGTCGCATTCCCTCGACACTAGCTGCCTTGGCGAAGACCTGGCGCAGCTCGCGGATGAACTTGTCCTTCATGCTGAGGATCATAAGGGGCTCGGTCTGCCGAGCCGTGAATCCGGCCTTGTCCAACGCCTCGAATACGGCGCCATAGGCGTCCCGGATTCCCTTTGCGTCCAGGCGGCTCGAAGAGAGTACCAGGCGCCAGTTCCCGTACTCCGCGAGCACGGCCCACATGGCGACGCCGACCTTGAGCTTGGCGTCGTCCAGCGCCTGCAGCATCTTCCTGCCGGTCTCAATCTCGGGTCCTACCAATAGTGTCTGAGCCATGAGAGGATTCCATCCCTCCTTTTCATGATAGCCGCTACGAGCTCTTCCGCGACCTTTGGGTCAGTCATTCGGTAGCGGCTCTCTTCCGACCATAGTTTCACGAAGCCCCAGGCCCTGCGAAACCCCGGATCCGAGTCCACCAGCGCCGCGTGCGATTCTTCAAGTCCCGCAAGCTTGATGAGGTCATCGAGCTTGTGAGTGTAGCTCTTGTTCACGCGGTCCTTGTCCGGGAACTCATGCCTGGCTGTCCTTTTCGCGATGCACGCCTTCAGCGCGCATTCCACGGCGTAGCCGGCTAGGTAGAAGGCGCCATCGTAAAGGCCGGCGTCGAGCAGCGCCTTGGCTTCTTTTGCGCGGACTCTCGAAAGCTCCTGGAGGTCCTTGCGGTTCACAGTCTTATCCTAGCAGGCGGCGTTCAGAACAGCTCCGGTTGGCCGTCATTGCGGAGCTTGCGTTTTACTTTGAAATATTCGAACGCCAGCTCGGTTCCGACTCTGCCGCGAGGGGTGCGGTTGAGGAAGCCGAGCTGGATCAGGTACGGCTCGTAGACTTCCTCGATGGTGTCGGCTTCCTCGGAAATGGAGGCGGCGATGGTGCCGATGCCAACCGGACCGCCGCGGTACTTCTCGAGAATCGTCAGCATGATTTTTTGGTCGATCTCATCCAGGCCGTAACGGTCGACGTCGAGCAGGTTGAGCGCGGTCTGCGCCACCGGCAGCGTGATGCGGCCGTCGGCGCGCACCTGCGCATAGTCGCGGACGCGGCGCAGCAGGCGGTTGGCGATGCGCGGCGTGCCGCGGCAGCGGCGGGCCAGTTCCTCGGCCGCGCCATCCTCGATTTCGACGCTGAGCAGACGCGCCGACCGGTTGACGATCGCCTTCAGCTCCTCCACCGTGTAGGGATCCAACCGCAGCACCAGCCCGAAACGGCCGCGCAGCGGCGCGCTGACCAGACCCTGGCGGGTGGTGGCGCCGATGGCGGTGAACTTGGGCATGGGCAGCGAGTGGGTGCGCGCGCCCGGCCCGACGCCCACCAGGATATCGACGCGAAAATCCTCCAGCGCCGAATAGAGCATCTCTTCCACGTCGGGCAGCAGGCGGTGAATCTCGTCGATGAAGAAGACCTGGCGGGCGCGTATGTTGCTGAGGATGCCGGTGAGATCGAGCTTTTTCTGCAGCACCGGCCCCGAGGTAGTGGTGAATTCGGCTTGCAGTTCCTCGGCGATGATGGCGGCAAGCGTGGTCTTGCCCAAGCCGGGCGGCCCATAGAGTAGCACGTGGTCCATGGCTTCACCGCGCTGGCGGGCGGCCTGGATGGCGATATCCAGGTTCTCTTTGAGTTTGCTCTGTCCGGTGAATTCGGCCAGCCGCCGCGGGCGGAGCCCCGCTTCAAATTGCAGATCCTCGGCCTGGCGATCGCCGGAAACCAGTTTCCGGTCGGGCACTGTTACCAGCTTACCGTACCAGTTCCAAGGCGCGGCGGAAAAGCGGTTCGAAGTCGGCGGGGGCGCCGGCGGACTTGGCCTTGCGCACCGCCGCTTCGGCCTGCGGGCGGGCGCAGCCCAGGTTGAGCAGCGCGGAAAGCACGTCCTGATCCACTTGGCTGAGCGCGGCGGCGGGCGCTTCCGGCAGCTCTCCGCTTACCGCGGGCATTTTGTCACGCAGTTCGAGCACCATGCGCTCGGCGGTTTTCTTGCCCACGCCGGGAATGCGGACTAGGCGGTCGACCTCGCCGCGGATGATGGCGCGAATCAGGTCGGGTGCGGCGACGCCTGAAAGCACCTTCACGGCCAAGGTGGGACCGATGCCGCTGACCGAGATCAGCTTCTCGAACAGCACCTTTTCCTCCGCGGTGAGAAAGCCATAGAGCGAAAGCGTGTCTTCGCGAACGTGGGTGTGGATGCGCAGGCGGACCTCGGCGCCGGCGCCGGGCAGGTGGGTGAACGTGGAGACCGGAATGATGACGTCATAGCCGACGCCGCCGGCCTCGACGATGGCCTGGTTGGGATGCTTCTCGATCAAAATGCCGCGCAGCAGAGCAATCATAGGTGAGGCAACGATCAAGTTAGCACAGTGGGCAAGCGCGCGCGCTTAGCCACGGCGCCAAGAAGAGTGTTAGCCACGAATGAACACGCATCAACATGAATGGAAAACAAGATTCACAGGAAACCAACTGTGTTTATTCGTGTTCACTCGTGGCCCAAACGGTTTTGCTCGGCTTCCTAAAGCAGGTCTTCCAGCTTCTTTCGCAGATCGGCCGCAAGGCGCGGGTTTTCGCCGCCGGTCGAGATGGCGAGGTGGAAACCATGGCGCGATACGCGCGCCGGGAGGATGAAATCGCACTCGCGGGCGGAATCGGCGATGTTGGCGAAAATGCCACGGCCCTTGGCGGCCACGCCGATGCGATGGTTGGTGAGCCGGTCGTCGGTAGCGGCAAAGACGAGCACGCACCCGGCCAGGTCGGCCGCGCAGAAAGGACGGCGCATCAGCCGCACCGGGAGAGATTCGAATTCGCTTTCCCATTCGGGCGCAACCACAGTGACGCGCGCGCCTGCTTCCAGAAGGCCCTTGGTCTTGCGCAGCGCCACTTTCCCCGCGCCCACCACCAGCACGGGGCGGCCTTGCAACGAGACGAAAATCGGATAGTGCTTCAACTCCAAACTGTAACACGGCGGGCAGCAACGGCAGGCGGCGAAATCGAGCCGGTCCGGGTGGGACTGCTATGATTGATGTGCGATGCCGAACGCCCTACCCGCAGTGGTCATTGTGGGCCGTCCGAACGTAGGCAAATCGACTCTTTTCAACCGCATCACTGGCCAGCGCCGCGCCATCGTGGGCGACGAGCCTGGGATTACGCGGGACCGCATGCACGGGCAGGCCGAGCACCGCGGCCGCCGGTTCGAGGTGATCGATACGGGCGGCATCGTGGTGGAAGACCAGGAGTACATCCCGAGCCAGATCCTGCGCCAGGCGCAGTTTGTGCTGGAAGGCGCGGCGCAGATTATTCTGCTGGTGGACGGGCGGGCGGAAATCACCGGCGCCGATCGCGACCTGGCGCGCATGCTGAAGCGCCTGGGACGGCCGGTGACGCTGGCGGTCAACAAAGCCGACACTGCCTCGCATGAGGAACTGGCGAATGCGTTTTACGAGCTTGGCATCGCCGATGTCTACCCGGTTTCGGCCGAGCACGCGACCGGGATGGAGGCGCTGCTCGATCACGTGACGGCGGGATTCGCGGCTGGCGAGGCCGCGCCAAACACAGAGGCCGAATCCATCAAGGTGGCCATCATCGGCCGGCCGAACGTGGGCAAATCGACGCTGCTGAACACGCTCACCGGGCAGGACCGCGCCATCGTTTCGCCGGTGGCCGGCACCACCCGCGATTCGGTGAATGAGACCGTCCAGCGCGACGGCGTGGAGTACGTTTTCGTCGACACCGCCGGCATACGCCGCAAGGGCAAGACCAAGCTGATGGCGGAAAAGCTGAGCGTGGTGATGGCTCGCCGCAACATCCGCATGGCGCACGTGGTGCTACTGGTGCTCGATGCGGTGGAAGGCGTTTCCACCAACGACGCCACCATCGCCGGCTACGCCCACGAAGGCGGCCGCGCGCTAATCATCTGCGTGAACAAGTGGGACGAGCTGAAGAACAGCTCGAAAAACGAATTCGAGCAAGACATCCGCGACATGTTCAAGTTTCTGGAGTACGCGCCCGTCAAATTCATTTCCGCCAAGACCGGCGCGGGAGTGGCAGCGCTGTTCCCGCTGATCCGCCAGGTATATGAGGCAGCTTCGCGGCGCATCCCCACCGGCGAATTGAACCGCTGGGTGGAACAACTGCAATTCGAGGAGCGCAAGATTCTGTACGCCACCCAGGCATCCATCCGCCCGCCCGAGTTCGTCATCTTCACCGGCGGCAAAGGCGGCCCGCTGCATTTTTCCCACGAGCGCTACCTGATCAATCAACTGCGCCGGAAGTTCGGCTTTCGTGGCACGCCAATCGTATTGAAAACGCGCGCCAAGGGCGAGGGACGGAAACGTTAGCCGGCCGGCACCCGGACGATCGCCCAAGTTTCCGGTACAAATCCCCTGCGGTTTGTGATATGCTCAACCCACTCCGGGAGGGGTGTGCAATGTCCCTTGTGCGCGACATTCTGCAACAGCGCAACAGTCTCTTCTACGTCGAGGAGGGCGACAGCGTGGCCGCGGTGGTGCGGCGCATGGCGGAACTGAACCTTGGCGCCATCATGGTGATGGGCGGCGGCGAGCTGCGCGGCGTCTTCAGCGAGCGCGACCTGATGCGGCGCGTGGTGCTGGAAGGCCGCGACCCGGAACGAACCGCGGTACATCAGGTAATGACGACCAACGTGGCGACCGTTGAGGATTCGGAATCGATGGAGCAGGCGATGGAAGCCATGCAGACGCACGGCTGCCGCCACCTGCCGGTGATGCGCGGTGGGGCGGTGGTTGGCTTTCTGTCCATGCGCGACGTGATCCATCACGAGCTGATGCAAAAGACCGAAGAGCTGCATCATATGAAGGCGTACATTCACGGAACTTGACCACCGGAATCATCGTTTTCGCCCACGGTTCGCGCCTGGAACCGGCTAATGAAGCGGTGCGATCCGTCGCCCGCCAACTCGTCGGCGCGGGGCGGTTCGAAACCGTCGAAGCGGCATTTTTGGAGTTAGGCGAACCCAGCCTGGAAGGTGCCGTGGAAGCGCTGGTGGGACGGGGGGTACACGACATCCTGGTGGTTCCGTATTTCCTCACCCTGGGCATCCATCTTGAACGTGATTTACCTAATATTATCAATCAGCTAGCCAGCAGAATCGGACATGTAAGGATTCGTGTCGCGGCACCTCTGGATGGGCATCCGGCGCTGGTGGAAGCACTGCTGGACCGGATCAAGGCTGGGATAGCGACTTGAGCGGCACGCACTCAATAAAAACTTGACAATATGACGCTAAGGTTTGATAATAGATTTGGACTAATGCGTCACGCCTTTCGACGGCGAAACACCATTGTTCAAAGATTGTTCATGACAAAAGACTTGATTCGAGCGAGGGAGGTTCAGCAGAGGTATGGGCAAAATCATCGGCATAGATCTGGGCACGACCAACTCCGTGGTGGCAGTGATTGAGGCCGGGCAGCCCACGGTGATCGCCAATCAGGAGGGCACGCGGACTACGCCTTCGGTGGTGGCATTCACCAAGAGCAATGAGCGGCTGGTGGGCCAGGTGGCGAAACGCCAGGCGATCACCAATCCGGAGAACACGGTTTTTTCGATCAAGCGGTTCATGGGGCGCCGCTTCGACGAAGTCAGCGAAGAAATGAAGATGGTCCCTTACAAAGTGGTGCGCGGCGACAACGGCGACGCGCGCGTGGATATCAGCGGCAGGAAGCTGTCGCCGCCGGAAATCTCGGCGATGATCCTGACCAAGCTGAAGGAAGCGGCCGAATCGTACCTGGGCGAGAAGATCACCCAGGCGGTGATCACGGTGCCGGCGTACTTCAACGACGCGCAGCGGCAAGCCACTAAGGACGCCGGCAGAATTGCCGGCCTGGAAGTGATGCGCATCATCAATGAGCCGACGGCGGCGGCGCTGGCTTACGGGCTGGACAAGAAAAAGAACGAAACCATCGCGGTCTACGATTTCGGCGGCGGCACGTTCGACATATCCATCCTGGAGGTGGGCGAGGGCGTGGTGGAAGTGAAATCGACCAACGGCGACACGCACCTGGGCGGCGACAACATAGACCAGCGGATCATCGACTGGATCGTGAGCGAGTTCAAGAAGGAGAACGGCATCGATCTGGCGCGCGACCAGATGGCTCTCCAGCGACTCAAGGAAGCCGCTGAGAAGGCCAAGATGGAGCTGTCGACGCTGCTCGAGAGCGAGATCAACCTGCCCTTCATCACCGCCGACGCCTCCGGCCCGAAACACCTGCAGATGAAGCTGACGAGGGCTCGGTTCGAGCAGATGGTGGAAGACATCGTGCAGCGCTCGGTGGGGCCGTGCAAACAGGCGCTGGCCGACGCCGGCGTAAACCCGGCGCAGATCCAGGAAGTGGTGATGGTGGGCGGTCAGACGCGCATGCCGCGCATCCAGCAACTGGTGCGCGACCTGTTCAGCAGGGAGCCGCACAAGGGTGTGAACCCGGATGAAGTGGTCGCGGTAGGGGCCGCGGTGCAAGGCGGCGTGCTGGCGGGCGAAGTGAAAGACGTGCTGCTGCTGGACGTGACGCCGCTTTCGCTCGGCATCGAAACCATGGGCGGCGTGTTCACCAAACTGATCGAGCGCAACACCACAATTCCGACGCGCAAGACCGATGTGTTTTCCACGGCCAGCGACAACCAGTCCTCGGTGGAGATCAAGGTTTACCAGGGCGAGCGCGCGATGGCGCATGACAACCGGCTGCTGGGGGTTTTCCAGTTAGGCAACCTTCCGCCGGCGCCGCGCGGCGTGCCGCAGATTGAGGTGACCTTCGACATCGATGCCAACGGCATCCTCAACGTCACGGCCAAGGATAGGGCCACCAACAACGAGCAGAAGATCACCATCACCTCCTCCTCCGGCCTGGCCAAGGACGAAGTGGAGAAGATGGCGCGGGACGCTGAAACGCACGCGGCCGAGGATCGTAAGCAGCGCGACACGATCGAGGCGCGCAATCGCGCCGATGCGATGGTTTACAACGTCGAAAAAACGCTGAAGGATCATCGCTCTAAGATCGGCGACGCGGAAGCCACGGAGATCGAATCGGCGCTCGCAGAGACCAGGAAGGCGATGGCGGACAACGATCCGGATCGCATCAACTCCGCGGTCGACCGCCTGACCACCGCCAGTCACAAGCTGGCCGAGGCCATGTACAAGGCTTCGTCGCAGCCAGGCGCCGGACCAGCTCCGGGCGGCGATGGCGCGGGCTCGGCTCCCGGCGGCGGCCAGGGCGATAAAGACAGCGGCGGCAAAGGCAAAGACAACGTGGTGGACGCCGAGTTCGTCGACGTCGACGACAAACAGAAGTAAGCGGCGTGGGGGGCCGGCGGTCCTTAACCGGACCAGGCACGTCCGGCCCACGCAGGAATTGGGCCGGGCGTTCCCGGCCCCGGCATTTTGTTTATGGCCCCTCCCAAGCACGAATATTACGAAACGCTGGGCGTTCCGCGTACGGCCTCGGCGGACGAACTCCGCAAGGCCTACCGCAAGCTGGCGCGCAAACACCATCCGGATTTGAACCCCGGGGATAAAGCGGCCGAAGAGCGGTTCAAGAACGTTCAGGAAGCCTACGATGTGCTGGGCGACCCCAAGAAGCGCAAGATGTACGACCAGTACGGCTTCTACTCGGAGAGCGGATTCGCGAGCGGCGGCCCGGAGGGCGCGGCGGGAGCGGGCCCGACGCCGAACATGGATTTCTCCGGCTTCGATTTTTCCGATTTCGCCGGCGGCGCGGGTGCTGGCGGGCGGCGCGGCGAAACGGGCGGCGGCTTTCGCGACATCTTCTCCCAGTTCTTCTCCGGCCGCGGCCAGGCGCACGAGCCGGAGGCGGAAAAGGGCAGCGACCTGGAATACGTGATGGACATCGATTTCTGGCAGGCCATCAAGGGGACGCAGGCGCGGCTCAGCATCACGCGTTACGACATCTGCGGCACGTGTCACGGGTCGGGCGCCACCGGCGCCGGCGAAGTGAACTGTCCGCAGTGCAAGGGGACCGGCAACGTCAGCCAGATGGCGGGCGCGATGCGCTTCAATCTCACCTGCCCGCGCTGCAACGGCAGCGGACGCCTGCGCAACTCCTGCCCTACCTGCGGCGGGGATGGCCGGGTCACGCGCACGGAGCTGGTGGAGGTCCGCATTCCGCCGGGCGCGCGCAACGGCTCGCGCCTGCGCGTGCCGGGCAAGGGCAACGCCGGAACCAGGGGCGCGCCGCCGGGCGATCTCTACATTACCACCAAAGTGGAAGAGCATCCCTTCTTTCACCGCGACGGCGACAACATCGAAATCAAGGTGCCGGTGGCGGTGTGGGAGGCTGCGCTGGGCGCCAAAATCGAGGTGCCCACCATTGATGGCCGGACGCTGCTGAAGATTCCCCACGGCACCCGGAACGGACAGCGCTTCCGCCTGCGCGAAAAAGGTGTGCAGGGTTCGCGTTCGGGCGAGCGCGGCGACCAGATTGTGGAAGTAGCCGTGGAAGCACCCGACCCGCGCGACGAGAGGACCCGCGAATTGCTGGGCCAGTTGCGGGACCTGCACCACGCCGAGGATCCCCGCGCGGAGCTGTGGAGCAAGGTCTAGCGCATGACGAAGAAATCCAAAGCGGCTTACATGATCTCCGCGGTGGCGGAGCAATACGCCATCCATCCGCAGACTCTCCGGCTGTATGAGCGCGAAGGCCTGCTCAAGCCCTCGCGCAGCGAAGGCAATACGCGGCTCTATACCGGCGAGGACCTGGAGCGCCTGGAAGTGATCCTGCACCTGACGCGCGACCTAGGCGTCAACCTGGCGGGCGTCGATATCATCCTCAACATGCGGGAAAAGATGGGGCAAATGCACTCTCAGATCCAGGAATTCGTGGCCACGCTGAACCGCGAGCTGGTGGCGCGCACGTCGCATCCTGGCGAGGCCGACGAGCGCAACACGCTGGTCCCGGTTGTCAATGCCCGCCCGCCAGCGCCAACTACGCGCCGCCGGTAAGCACGGACCTCCCCAATCGAAAGTACGTCCGGTACCGGCTGCAACTGTGCCGGGCCCGCTTGGACATTCGCCGCAGACAGGCCGATTAGAATAGGGAGATCCTTCCCGATGCAGCCTGAGCCCGACGCCCGAAGCAGCGCCACCGCGGCCTACACCGCGCCGTTCCTGGTTTTCGTGGCCCTATTGGCGCTGGAGCGGGCCCTGGGGCTCAATCCCCTATGGTCGTACCCGCTCCGTCTGGCGGCGGTTTTGGCGACCCTCGCCGCCTTTTCGCGCCCGCTACTCAGGTTCCGTTTCGCGCTGCCGGCGGCCAGCATCGGCGTCGGCGCGATGGTGTTCGCGGTCTGGGTTGCGCCCGACATTCTCTTCCATTACAGGCATCACTGGCTGTTTGAAAACTCACTTACGCACGTTGCGGCAGGCGCGCTGCCGGACGCGCTGCGGCGCAACTTCGGGTTTCTGGCGGTGCGGGTCGCCGGCTCGGCGCTGGTGGTTCCGGTGGCCGAGGAGCTGTTCTGGCGCGGCTGGCTGATGCGCTGGGCGATAGAACGCGACTGGCGGAGAGTGCCGCTGGGAACCTACCGGGCCGGCTCATTCTGGCTGGTGGCGCTGATGTTCGCTTCCGAGCATGGCCCGTACTGGGAAGTCGGCCTAGTGGCGGGTGTAATCTACAACGCGTGGCTGGTACGCACCAAGTCGCTCGGCGACTGCGTCCTAGCGCACGCCGTGACCAATCTGGCGCTGGGGATCTTCGTGGTCGCCGCCGGCCAGTGGCAATACTGGCTATAACCAAATTCTCTCCGCCCGCGTCTCACCGTATTGACGGGCTCAGAAGCTATTCCTTCTCCTCGTCAAAAGCTCCGGCCTCCGCGGGAGTCGGGCCCCGCGGCCGGAGCTTGATCAGGGCTTGGCCGCCCCCGGCGCGGGGAGGGGCTCATACTCGACAAAGGCGAACTGCCGCGAATCGGGCGACCAGGAATTGACGTTGATGGTGCCTTGTCCACCATAGAAACGGAGCAGGATTTCCAGCTTAGCCGTCTTGAGTTTCTTGCCGGGCGCAGGCATCAGGCGCAGCACAACGCCGTCCATGCGGTCGTTGTGAGTGGCGGTGCCTTTGGGAAAGGAAAACACCAGCAGGTGTTTCCCATCCGGCGAAAGGTGCGGAAACCAGTCTTCCCATTCGTCGTTGGTGACTTGCTCCGCCCTGGCATCGCCGGGGCCGGCGCCCTCGGGCGGCATGCGCCAGACGTGCCAACTGCCGGAGCGGTTGGAGTTGAAATAGATCCACTTGCCGTCGGGGCTGTAGTCCGGCCCGTCGTCATAGCCGCCCGTGGAGGTGAGGCGCTGCTCCGCGCCGCCGGCGGCGGAGACGCGGTACAGCTCGAACTTGCCATCGCGCTGGCCCACGAAGGCCAGCCACTTGCCATCCGGGCTCCAGCCGTGGAAGTAGCTCGGCGTCGCCGGAATCATCAGGCGCACGCCCGAGCCATCGGCCTTAGCCAGGTAAACCTGCGACTGGCGGGATGACGGGCTGGAGGCGGAAAAGGCCAGCCAATTCCCGTCGCGCGACAAATCATGATCGTTGTTGCACATGTAGCCGCCCGGGCCAAGATCGATCTGCTCGGGCTTGGGCTCGCCTGCACTCTGTAATGGCAGCCGGTACAGGTGGCCTTGGGTATTGATCAACAAAAACTTGCCGTCGCGCGACCAGTTAGGCGCTTCAATCACCTGATCGGCCTGGTAAACTACGCGGGTGGAGCGGGCGGCGAGGCCGTAGATGGTGATCTTGCTGCGATAGTGCGGTGCGGGCGGGTGCGGCGGCGCGCTCATGGCGCTTCCCCCTGTCTGGACGTTGAGTTGGACATTACTGAAGACGGCGGTTTCGAGGACGCCGGCGTCGTGCGAACATACGCCGATTCCGACGTAGACGTTGGCGGGCAGGTTCACCTCTTGCGGAGCGGTGGCTGTCAATTCTTCGCCGGGTTTGCCGGCAAAAGCTATGAAGGAATTGGAGCGGCGCTGAATGCGGATACGAGTGGGAGCGTTCACGGTGGACCGGATCTCCTGAGTCCCGGCGCCGGCTGCCAGACGGAATTGCAATGACGTGAGGCCGTCGCCATGCAGCGCGACATCGGCGTAAGCGGAATCGGGCGTGAGGTCCTGCCGCACCATCAGGACGGCCTTGCGGTGCGCCACGGCCCCGGTCCCAACGAATTGCACGTCGGCGGTGAAGTCGAAATCGCCGGAGACGCGTTTCCAGACGAAGCGGAAGGCGTCGGCGGCAGCCCAGATATTGGCGCCGCCGCCGGTGACGCGGTACTCGCCGCTTGCGGCATCGTACACCGCGGCGCCAGGCATGGGGTTGACGCCCACGTCCTGTTGGGATTCGAAAATGCCCAGTGGAGAATTGCCGGGCTGAGCGGGAAGCGCCGTCGCCAACGCGAACAAGGAAGCGGCTGCGAGCAGAGATGGATTGCGCATAACGGAATCAGCATATCACCGCGCAGCGTCGCCAGGCCGAGCGTCAGTGCCCGGCTTGCGGCCTGGGTGTGGCATCGCCCGCCGTCAGTCCAAGCGCCCACTTCACGGCTTCGATCCACATCTTCTGGATGTCCGGCATGTCCCAGACTTCATCGCGGTGGCCGAGCGAAGAGTAGAAGACGCGCCCCTTGCCGTAGTTGTGCACCCAGGTGACGGCGAAATCTTTATCGGTGCGGTGCACGCGCGGGTTGGTGAGATCCACCGAATCCGGGTCCACGCTCATCAGCACGCGCACTTTCTCGCGCGAGTAAGGCGCTTTGAACTGATAGATCTCGTCGTAGAAGGGGAACTTGTCCGGGAAATGCGCGGTGGCGGGGAAGGTTTTGTCCTCGGTGCGAATGATGCAGTGCACCTGCATCCAGGGATGTTCGTTGAAGTAGGCGCCGATTAAATCGCCGTATTCGGGCCAGTTGTAATACGTGTCGGTGGCGCTGTGCGCGCCCAAAAAGCCCTTGCCATCGTCGCGCACGAAGGAGAGAAGATCCGCCTTCTGCTGATCGGTGAGGCCGAGATCGCCGGTGGTATAGAACCACACGGCGTCGAAATAATTCAGGTTCTTTGCATTGTTATTGAGCTTGGCCTTGGTGAGGAGTTCGGCATCGGTGCGGATGTAAGTATCCCACAAGCCGGTCTGGCGGCCCAGCTTTTCGATGGTGGCCATGGCGTGCGACACCGAATCGTGCTCGAATCCTTTTACCTCGCCGATGACCAGCAGTTTCTTGGCGGGCGGCTGAACCTGCGCGGAAACGCAGGCGGAGAGCAACAGCCAAACGAACGCGGACAGAGATTTCGTTTTCATGGCTACGATGATACCCCCTGGCGCGGAGTCTTACGCGGAAGCGGCTGCCGGGGCTGGCTGGACGCTTGGCACCTGCGGCTTCGAGTGGACGGTTTGCACGGCCGCCATGAGAAGCAGGATCACCGCGGCCTGCAACGAGCCGGGTGGCAGGATGGGAATGAGCGCTACCATGGCGAGCGCGCGCGCCGGGGCTGCGGTGAAGCGGCGCGCCTCCAGAATCAGCGGGAGAAAAAGAAGACCGTCGGAGATGGTGTTGTGCGGGACGATGAGAACGCCGCCCGCGAGCACGGCGGCCAGGGCCAACTCGAGCGAGGCTCTGCGATCGATGAAGTACACCAGCAGCGCCACCGCCACGGCAGCGGCGATCCAGATGGGACGGCCATGAAACAAGCCGTTGAGGTTGACCATGTTGTAGAAATACGGATTCATGCGTGGGTCGCGCAAGGCATTCCGGTAGGTAGCCAAGCAACCCGGGCCGTACGCCACAAACGCGATTCCCAGCAGCAGAGCTACCGTGCCGGCGGCAGCAGCAATGGTTCGCCACAGCTTGCGCCGCAACACCACTAGCGGCAGCAGCACGAATAAGTGAAACTTGATGGCGCCCAAACCGAAAAGCACTCCGGCGGCGGTGGGGCGGCCGGTTTTCAGGCAATAGCAGGCGGCCGCAACCAACGCCAGCACGAACGCGACGTCCTGGCCCGCGGTGAAGTTGGAGGCCTCGGGCAGAAACCAGGCGCACGCGGCGGCGGCCACCAGGCGGTCGCAGGGCCAAAGCCAGAGGAAGACGCCCAACGCGGCCAGCCCGAGGATCCGCCAGAGCCAGAGGGCCGCTTCGAACGGCAACCGCGCCAGCGGCATCATCATCAGCCCGTAAAAGGGCGGCTTGATGAAAATGATGTTTTCCATGTGGCAACCCATGGCGCGGTCCTGAGCGGCGAACACGGCATCGGGCGAATACATGTCGAGGCTGCCGGCCAGCTTCCCGCCCGCGTAAAAGGCGCCGAAATCCACGCTGCACACACTCAGATCGCGGCTGAGGTGGCTGAAGATCCAGGCGCGCAGGAGGATGCCGGCGACCAGGAAGGCGATCACAACCGCGTGGCGCAGTTTCATAAGGCGGGTGGGGCATGCTTTAGCTTGCCCTTTTGCTTTGCCATCTCCCGAGAAAGATCCAGTATAACGGCCCGCGCGGGCCGCCTGCGGTACGCTGAAGAGTGGTCATGGCGGTGGCGTTTTTCGCGGCGGCGTTGCCGAATGCCGTCGTATTGCGGCCGGTGGCAAATATGTTTTCCCAGCCGTCGGCGGACGCCGATGTGGTCTCGCAAGCAATTTACGGTTCCAATGCGGCCGTACAGGAACAGCGCGAAGGCTGGGCACGGATTCGCACGGCGGACGATTACACCGGCTGGGCGCCGCTGGCCGCGCTGAAGATCGGCCAGCCCTACGCCGCCTCGGGGCAAGTGGCAACCGTCTCCAGCTTGTTCGCGCACATCTATCGCGAGCCCGACGTCAAAGAGCATGCGCCGATGCTGACCGTGCCATTCGAAACCAAACTGGAAATTACCGGCAGCGGGCAGGGGCGCTGGCGCCAGGCGCGGCTGGCGGACGGGCGCATCGGCTGGGTGCAGGCGGGCGACGTGACCCTCAACACCGCGCCGCTAAGCACGGCGGAGATGCTGGCACTGAGCCGGCGCTTTCTGGGCCTGCCATACACCTGGGGCGGAACTTCCAGCTTCGGCTACGATTGTTCCGGCTTTGTGCAAATGCTGGAGCGACAACACGGCGTGATGCTGCCGCGCGACGCGCAGCCGCAGGCGGATTCGAGCGTCCTCAAGCCGGTGAGCAGCCGCGCGGATCTCGCGCCTGGCGACCTGCTATACTTCGGCACCTCGCCCCAACGCATCACGCACACTGGAATGTACCTGGGCGATGGGCAATTCATCAGCGCCACCACCTACCAGACGCCCATGGTGCGCATCGACAGTCTGGATGATCCACACTGGTCGCGCCTGTTGGTGACGATGAGGAGAGTGAAATGAACCGGAGAAACTTCATGACGAGCGCGGCGGCGGTTCCGCTGGGCCGGATGGCGGCGGCTGAAGGCGCGGCGCTGGAAGCCAAAATCGTCCGCCTCAACTTAAAGCACACCTGGACCACCACCATGTCGTCGAGCCAGTTTCGCGACACACTGCACGTGAGCTACACGCGCGACGGCATCACCGGCCACGGCGAAGGAGCGCCGATTGTCCGCTATCACGAGGACGGAGAGGGCGCGCGGCAGGCGGTAGAATCCGTGCGCGGGTTGCTGCTGGCGGCGAACCCGATGCAGTTTTCGAAGGTGATGGCGACGGTTTTCTCTCGCGTGGCAGGCGCGTGGGCGGGCAAGGCCGCCATCGATATCGCGCTCATGGATTGGGTCGGCCAGAAACTCGGGATCCCGCTCTACTCGTATTTCGGACTCGATCGCGCGGACGCGCCGGTGACGACGTTCTCGATCGGCATCGACACACCCGAGGTCACGCGGCAGAAAACGCGGGAGGCTGCGGAGTTCCCGGTGCTCAAGGTGAAGGTCGGCCTGGCGACCGACGAACCGACCATCGAAGCCGTGCGCAGCGTGACTTCCAAGCCACTGCGCGTGGACGCCAACGAAGGCTGGAAAGACAAGGAAGAGGCGGTGCGCAAGATCAACTGGCTGGAGAAGCAGGGGGTCGAATTCATCGAGCAGCCGATGCCGGCGGAAATGGTGGAAGAGACCCGCTGGGTGCGCGCGCGCGTGCACATCCCGATCATCGCCGACGAAGCCTGCCAGCACGCCTCCGACATCCCGAAACTCAAAGGCGCATACGACGGCGTCAACATCAAGCTGGATAAGAGCGGCGGCTTGCTGGAAGCCTGGCGCATGATCGCGGTGGCGAAATCGTTGGGGATGAAGACCATGTTGGGCTGCATGGTCTCGAGTTCGGTCTCGGTAACCGCAGCCGCGCACCTGTCGCCGCTGGTGGATTATGCCGATCTGGACGGCAACCTCTTAATTGCCAATGACCCGTTCGTCGGCGTGCGCGTGGAAAACGGCAAGCTGATCCTGCCCGAAAGGCCCGGCCTGGGGTTGTCGGCGCTATAATCGGTGCGGCAGGCCTATAGGGCTCCCTCGCGGTCGCGGCTACTCTTTCGCCAGCACCAGCCCGGAGGGTAGCTCTTCGCCGAAGATGCGGCCCAGGGCCCGGTCGTCTTCGGCCTCGCCATCGAGCACCGCCAGCAGGCGCGCGGCGTTGGGCATCGCCTCCAGCTTGCCGCGGATGGTTTGGCGGGTGGCGGCCGGCAGGTCGCGCGTGGAGTCGTCCGTGCGGCGCGCCAGCGCCGCCAGCGCGTCGCCGGCCGCTGCGATGTTGAGCAACGCTTCCGCCCAGCGCGTCACAATGGCGGGCGGCACGACCAGGTTGATGGGACCGTAAAACAGTTGGCGTGCGCCCAGGCGCGAGACGCACCACAACTCGCTCTCCCTGTAATCGCCCGCCTTGATGCGCCTGACGAGCGCATCGCCCAGCTCGGTTTTGGCGCCCAGCGGCAACAGCTCCAGGCTGGCGGCCGTACGCCACATCTCGCGCAGCAGCGCCGCGTTGATGCGCTGCGGCTTCTTGTTGCCGCGCGGCAGCAGGAAACCCGCCAAACGCTGGTACACATCGGCCTGCTGGTTGCGGTTGAGACCTCCGGCGACGCGGCCCCAGAAGATCCACCAATCGATTTCGCATTGCACCTGGTTCGCGAACGCGATGCCTCCCGAATAAAGCCGGCGCGTCTGTTCGATGCGGAAATCGTCACCCGGGTAGCCGAAGCCGGGGCGCAGGCAGAAGCCGGCCAGGTTCAACCAGCGGATCTCGAATGCCGGGCTTTTCTTGCGGCCCGCGGCGGCAGCGAGAAACGCGTCGGCCATCGGGCGGATGGCGGAAAGCGGCCACGAATTCCTGCCCAGCCCCATGGCCTGCTCCAAGCGCGCCGGCAATTCCTCGGGGGGAATGGGCGACTTGGAACTGGGGGCGAAGACGTCCTCGATCAGCTTGAGCGAAGATTTGAGCGCTTGCTCGCTGACCAACGTGGCGGCCTTGCGTCCCACCGGCTGCTCGACGGCCTGCTTGCGAAGCTGGAATTCCAGGTTCCAACGGTTGTCGCTGACCTTCGATTCGCACCAGGTTTCCAGCGTGCCGATTTCGGTGAGCCGCGCCCCGAGCTTGACCGGGATCAGTCGCTCCTCGGCCTTCTTGCCGAAGCGGATCACGGCATGGAGCGGCGCGTGGCGATGCAGCTCGGCGTCGTCCTCGGCAAATTCGACCACGTCGCCCAACCGGTCGTCGCTGCGCGTGAGCGAGCTGTACAAGCGGAACGAGACCGGCCGGTTGGCGACAAGCTGCAGCGCATTGTTGTCGATTTCGACCGCCGTTCCTTCCTCGGCGCCGCGCGGCACCAGGGTCACCGCCGAGAACTTGCCTTCGCGCGCCTCGCCCAGCGCGATGTAATAGGTGCGTGGCAAACCGCCTCGCACCAGGACGCCGCTGCCGGTGGAGCGCACGTAGGAGTAATACGCCGCGCCGCGCGCCACCGCCAGATCCAGCTCGCTGTTCTCCAGAATTTCCGGGCGCCGGCCGTACCAGCGCGCCACCACGTCCGCCACGCGCTCGCGCAAAATCGCGGGGATGAAAAAGCCGCCGTTAAACAGGATGGCGTCCGGCGGTGCCCCAAGCGGCTCCAGGAACGCGTTCAAGTGGCGGGTGACGGCCGCATCGGAAACGTAAGGCAGGCCGAGCTCGCGGAACAGGCTGCGGGCCTCCTCTTTGGGCGCTTCGCCGCGTTCGGTGAACGGCAGAAAGCCATCGAGCGCCAGCTCCAGCGCCTCCTCGCGCCGGATTTCGCTGCGCAGCGACTTGCCGATTAGCGACGAGCCGGAGCCGAGCACGGTGATCTCGACCGATGGCAGATCGGGATCGTTCAGCAGAACCTCCTTGGCGGCAGAGCACTGGCGCCGCAGGCCGCTGCGCTGGCGGATGGAAAGCTTCGCGCCGAGCTTGGTCTCCACCAGCCAGGCCAGCGTCAGATCCAGGTTGTCGCCTCCCAGCAGGAGGTGCTTCCCCACCGCCGTGCGTGTGAAGTCGATGAGGTCGCCAGAGCGCGAGACGCGAATCAGGCTGAAGTCGCTGGTGCCGCCACCGACGTCGCAGACCAGCACCGTCTGGCCGTCGAAAAGCTTCTTCCGCGACTGCGCCAGGTTGTTCGCAATCCAGGAGTAGAAAGCGGCGGCCGGCTCTTCGAGCAGTGTCAGGCGCGCGATTCCGGCGTCGCGCGCCGCCATCACGGTCAGCTCGCGCGCCTCTTCGTCGAACGAGGCAGGCACGGTGAGGACGATATCCTGCGCGGCTAGCGGCCCGCTCTGCGTGCGGTCCCACTCCTCGCGGAACTTGGCCAGGAATCGCGCCGAAACTTCTACGGGCGAAAGCACGCGGCCGGTCTCCTGCGAATCCCAGGGAAGGATTTTCGCGGTGCGGTCGACGTCCGGATTCGATAGCCAGGATTTCGCCGAGTGCACGAGCCGCGTCGGCACCAGCGCCCCTTGTTCGCGCGCGTACACGCCCACCGGCTGGCCCTCTTCGAGAAAAAGAAACGACGGCAGCGTGCGGCGCGCTTCGACGCGCCCGGCGGCGATCAATTGGGGCGTCTCGAAGACGTGAACCGGCGGAAAGTCGCGGTCCTGAGCCTCACGCTCGTCGATCCACGCGAGCGCCGAGTTGGTGGTGCCGAGATCGATGCCGACTTTCATGGGATGCGCCTGAAACTCTGCCAATCATCGCGAAGGCATGTGGGGCAGCTTGCCAAGCTGCGGGCCGATTGCCAATCGGCCCGCGCGGCGGTTGCCAACCGCCGCGCAGGATACCATCCTGCCCCACAAATACCAGCATCGTCCATGGCGCTTCTTATTCAATCTCGATTTCGGCCGGGGCGATCACGGTGGCGTCTTTTCCGGCCACGGCCGGTAGATCGATCTTCACCGCTTTCCAGCCCTTGTGCCGCAGCGTGCCGCCGGAGGGCGGCTTGGCGGGCACGTTGCCGATGAACTTGACGACGCTCGGATCGGCGGACGGCGCTTTAGCGAATGTACCCTCCACGCCATCGATCACCGGCTCCAGTGCGATCGCGCGCCGCAGCGAGTCGCGGCATTGATCGTGCAGCTCGCGCACGGCGGCGCCAACCTGATCGTCGGCATATCCGGCGATATCTTCCATCAGGAAGTCCACCAGGCGCGCGTCGCGTTGCAGAATGGCGAGGAGTTGCAAGGCGCCATCCGATACGCGGACGACGGGCGTCGACGCTGCAGGCGCGGCCTTGGGCGCGCCGGAAGGCTTGGACGCGGCGGCGGCGCGCCGCGTCAAATGTAAGCCGTTCAGCACGGCGTCAGACAGCGTTCCTGAAAACAAGATGTTGAAAAACGAGCGAAAGGCAAGAACAATGCGGCTCACTGTGGCTCCAGAGTTTCAGGATAGCTGAGAATCCGCCGGCAGGCCTTACCGTGGGCCAGGGCGCCGTTTACGGCGCTACGTATATCTCCACGAACGCGCTGATCGCGGAACCGACCTGAAGGCTCACGGCCAGCGATCCAGTTGTAGAGGTTCCGGAAGGAAAGGATTGCGGAAGCCGGAAATTGACTTGCAACAGCCCGAAGACTTTACCGGGCGATACTCCCGCGTACACCACTTCCAGCGAGCCGTCAAAGCCGCTATCATCGCCGCTAATAATGGAAACCGGCAGCAGGATAAAGCCGGGGAAGCTGCTTCCTGAGCTGGGGACGATCGTGCCATCGACGAGGTTAGGGGCGACGCCCGCCGCGCCGGCGACGCCCGCCCAAATCGAGACCAACTGGCCGACGTGCGCCGGGTTCGCGGCCGAGTTGAGCGTCCCGTCCTGATTGATTGCCACGGCGTAACCCGATACCGGGTCGTGGAAGACTTCCGGCTCCGAGGGCCGGATGTACAGATCCGCCAAGGGGAAGGTCCCGGTTGGCGTAACCAGGGTCACGGATACCGAATCCTGGCCGGATACCTCGATCGGCACGATGGCGTTGATCTGATTCGCGCTTATGTATAGCAGCGGCGCTGCCACGCCGCCGAACAGCAACTGATAACCGCCGAGGTTGCTCTGAACCACGCCGTTGACAACCTGAGCATCGAGCGGCGTCGTCGCCATCCAAATTGCGAGGTGGCGCACTTACTGCGTGAATCAAAAGAATTACGACCGGGAATGCACCAGCGTGGCCTGGCGCAGGCGATCGAGCTGGCGGCGGGCGATTTCGGCCCAGTGGCCGCCGCGATCCAGCTTCAGATAGTTCTTCCAATGGTGCACGGCTTTCAGGTTGTCGCCCTGGCGCTCGCACAGCAAAGCCAGGTTGAAGTGGGCGTCGGCGTACTGCGGATTCAGTTCCAGCGCCAGCCGGTAGTGTTCCTGGGCTTCGTCGAGCCGTCCCAGCTCGTCGTAGAGATTGCCGATGTTGAATTGCGCCAGCGGGTAGCTTGGGTCGGCTCCGAGAGCTTCGCGGTAGTAAGCCTCGGCGTCGGCGAATTTACGCTGGCGGTAATAGATGGTGCCCAGGTTGACCAGCGCGCCGGCTGCTTCCGGGTTGAGTTCCAGCGCCTTCTGGTAAGCCTCGATGGCTTCCTCGATCGGGGCGCCGCTCTCTTCCAGGTCGAGCCCCCTCTGGAACCAGGCTTCCGCTTCGTGCAACCGGCCAGCGTTGGGCTTTCGGCCGGGAAACGGCGCCAGGCCACCCAACGCGGCGGTTTCGAAGTCGAGCAAGATCTGGCCGCTGATGGCCTCCATCCGCTGCCCGGCGATGTGCACCGCGATCTTGCGGCCGTCGGAGACGATGCGCAGTTCGGAAAGCGGCTGCTCGACAGCCAGCTTGCGGCGCAGCGACTGGAGCGCGCGGCCGATTTGCCTGGGTTGGATGCGATTCTCGCGCAGCTTGACGATGGTCTGGATGGCGATCAGGTCGGAAAAGGAATACTTGCCGGATGGCGGTATCAGTTCCTGGCGCTCCCAGCTTCGCAACTGGCGCTCGGTGAGACCGAATTGGCGCAGCACATCGGCCCTCGAGTATTCCTCTTTCGGAGCCTTCGGCAGCACGCGACCATTCTAACAGGGAGTTTCTCAAGACGGCGAGGAATCAAGACGGCCGCAGCCGCCGCTAATCCTCTCGCCAAGCAAGGGCTCTTGTATCCTGGAAGTTCGGCGTGCGCGATCCCATTCACATTATCGGCGCCGGCCTGGCGGGTTCGGAGGCGGCTTGGCAGATAGCGCGGCGCGGATCCGCGTGCGTGCTGCACGAGATGCGGCCGGTGCGGCCCACGCCGGCGCACCAGACGGACCGGCTGGCGGAGCTTGTGTGCAGCAACTCGCTCAAATCGGAGACCGAGTCCACCGCGCCATGGCTGCTCAAGAAAGAACTGCGGCGGCTCGGCTCTCTGTTGCTCGAAGCGGCTGCCAGCGCGCGCGTTCCAGGCGGGCAGGCGCTCACGGTGGACCGGGAAATGTTCGCGAACGCGGTCACGGCGGCCATTACCGCCGAGCCGCTGATCGAGGTGCGGCGCGAGGAGGTAACCGCGATTCCGCCGGGGCCGATCGTCATCGTCGCCACCGGCCCGCTGACCAGCGACGCGCTTGCCGAAGACATTGCGCGACTGACCGGCTCCGAGCGGCTTTATTTTTACGATGCCATCAGTCCGATTGTCGACGCCGATTCGGTGGACACGCGCGTAGCCTTCTGGGCTTCGCGCTACGGCAAGTCCGTGGATTCGACCGGCGACTATCTGAACTGCCCGCTGGATCGCGAGCAATACGAGCGTTTCGTCGACGCGCTGCTCGAGGCCCAGCCCGTCACCGCGCACATTGCCGAGGACCGAACGCCGTTTTTCGAAGCGTGCTTGCCGATCGAAGAGCTGGCGCGGCGCGGGCGCGATACGTTGCGCTTCGGGCCCATGAAGCCGGTGGGGCTGAGCGATCCGCGCACCGGCAGGAGGCCGTACGCCGCGGTGCAGTTGCGGCAGGAGAATCTGCGCGCGCGGAGCTTTAACTTGGTCGGCTTCCAGAATCACATGAAGTTCGGCGACCAGGCGCGAGTACTGCGGATGATTCCGGGTCTCGAAACGGCCGAGTTCCTGCGCTTCGGACAGATCCACCGCAACACTTATATCAACGCGCCGGCGCTCGTATCGGCTACTCTTCAGTTGCGCGCCGCCCCGCGCATTTTTTTCGCCGGGCAAATTTCCGGCGTGGAAGGTTACGTGGAAGCGATCGCCACCGGTTTGATGGCTGGCCTACACGCGGCCGCGATGGCCACGGGTGAAACGCCGCGCTCGTTGCCGCGCGAGACCGCGCTGGGCTCCCTGTGCCATTACATCGCGGGCGCCGATCCCGCCAATTACCAGCCGGCCAACATCACGTTCGATCTTCTGCCGGTGCTCGATGAGGCCACGCGCCAGCGGCTGCGCCACGACAAGAAGGCGCGGCATGCCGAAGTCTGCCGGCGCGCGCTGGAGGCGCTGGAAGAGTATCGTCACGCATATGTGTGAGGACCGGCGGACGCTCCGCCATGTATAAGAACCAGTCCATCACCGTCATCATCCCCTGCCTCAACGAGGAGCAGGGCATCGAGCAGATTCTGCACGCGATGCCGCCCTTCGTCGACGAAGTCATCGTAGTGGACAATGCGTCCACGGATCGCACTTCGGAAGTCGCGGCGAGGCTGGGCGCCAAAGTCATTCGGGAGGACGTGCGCGGCTATGGCCGCAGTTACAAGCGCGGATTCCGCGAAGCCATTGGCGACCTGATCGTGACGCTGGATGGCGATCACAGTTACCCGGTGGATGCGCTCTCTTACCTGATCGAAGCGTTTCTCCACTTCGATGTCGATTTCCTGAATGCTTCGCGCTTCCCGGTGCGCGACGCGCGTTCGATGAGCTTCATCAACCTGCTCGGGAACCTGGTGCTGTCGCTGGCGATGTCGATTCTGTTCCTCCGCTGGGTGCGCGATTCGCAGTCCGGCATGTGGGTATTCCGCCGGGCGATTCTGGAACATATGAAGCTCGAATCCGACGGCATGTCTTTCTCCGAGGAAATCAAGATTGAGGCGCTGCGCGATTCGCGCATACGGTTCGGCGAGATCTCCATTATGTATACGTCGCGTCTGGGCGAAACCAAGCTCCACCTCTGGCGCGACGGCTTCGCGAACCTGGCGTTTCTCGTCAAGAAGCGGTTCTGGCGATGAGCATCACCGCCGTGATACCGGTGTGGAACGGGCGCGAGCTGCTGGGCCGCCTGCTCGACAGTCTGGATGCGCAGACAGCGCCAGTGGCCGAGGTACTGGTGGTGGATAACGGCTCGAGCGACGGCGCGCCCGAATTGGCCGCGCGCCGCGGCGCCCGCGTAATTCCCATGGGACGCAACGCCGGATTCGCGGCGGCCGTGAATCGTGGTATCGAATCGGCCCATTCGCACTGGATCGCCGTGCTCAACAGCGACGTAGAGCTTGCTCCGGACTACCTGGCGCAGTTGGTCGGTTCCGGCGGTTGGTTCGCCACCGGCAAGATTCTTTCCGCGCGCGATCCGGCGCGCATCGACGGCACCTTCGATCTGGTTTCCCGCGGCGCCACGGCCTGGCGGGCCGGCAGCGGACGGCCGGATGCGCCGGAATTTTCACGGGCGCAGCCCATTTGGGCGATCCCGTGGACGGCCGCGCTGTTCCGCGCCGCGCTGTTCGAACGCGTTGGCCTGCTCGATGAACTTTTCGAGTCGTACCTGGAGGACGTCGATTTCGGATTGAGGTGCGCCGAGCACTCGCTGTCCGGCGAGTACGTCCCCACTGCCATCGCCTGGCACCAGGGCAGCGCCACGCTCGGCCGCTGGCATCCGGAGACGGTGCGGCGGATGGCTCGCAACCAGGTGTTTCTGCTAGCCCGGCACTATCCCCGGTACTTGTTGTGGAAGTGGGCATGGCCGATTCTGGTTGGCCAACTGCTATGGGGCGGAGTGGCGCTGCGCCATGGCGCGGCGCTGGCGTGGCTGAAAGGAAAGTGGCAGGGCCTGCGCGGATTTGCCGCCGTCCGCCGCGAGGGGCTACCTGGTAGCCTGGACATTCTGGAACCGCTTCTAGTAACCCACGAGCGAGCCTTACGCGACGCGCAGTCCGGCAACGGGCGCGACCTCTATTGGCGCATGTACTTTCTGCTCACACGGGGTGGGGCAAAGTGACACATGTCCGAAATCGGCATCGTCGTTGTTACCTACTATTCGCAATCTGAAATCGGCCCGTGCCTCGATGCCGCGCTGGCCACTGGCGCCGACGTTGTGGTCGTCGATAACGGCTCGCGGGACGGGACGCTCGCCGAAGTCGCCGCTCGCGGAGTTAGGATGGTGGCCAACCCCGACAACCGTGGGTTCGCCGCCGCTGTAAACCAAGGGTTTACCGCGCTCCGTTCGCCGTATGTTCTACTCTTGAACCCTGACGCTGTGATCCTGGGCGGCCTCGACGCGATGCGCCAGACTTGCGATCTGGAGGGCGCGGCCGGTGCCGGCGGTTGCCTGATCGACGCGCAGAACTCGCCGCAAATCGGTTTCATGGTGCGATCTTTTCCAACTCCCGCGGCGCTGATTTTGGAAGTTCTCGTGCTGAATCGGATTTGGCCGAATAATCCGGTCAATCGCCGCTATCGGGCCACGGCGGTGGATTATTCTTTACGGACACCCGTGGAACAGCCGGCGGGCGCGTTTCTCATGTTGCGCCGGGTGGTGTGGCAGGAACTGGGCGGTTTCGACGAGGGCTACTATCCGCTATGGTTCGAGGATGTGGATTTTTGCCGTCGGGTGGCCGCGCGCAACTATGTTATCTTCTATACACCGGAGGCGGTCGCGCGGCACACCGGAGGGCACTCGATCGCGAGTGTCGACGTGCAGGCCCGATGCTTTTATTGGTATCGTAGTTTACTGAGGTACTCAGCCAGGCACTTTCGACCGTTCGCATTCCGGGCGGTATGCCTGTCGGTGGTGGCGGGTTCGATTCTCCGCGGCGCCGTGGGAGTGTTGTTGCAGAGGAGTTGGTCGCCCCTGGCGACCTATGGGAACGTGGTGCGGCTTGCCGGCCACTGCCTGTTTTTCGGCTGGGAGGATGCTACCATGATGTCCGGTCCCAGGTTTTAGGCCCAGGTTCAAGTGGAAGTACCGCCTTTTCGAGTTCCAGCGCATGGGACACAACGACTTCGTCTCAGTCACGATCGTGACCTACAACAGCGGCCGCTTCATTAAGCGCTGCCTTGAGTCCGTGCTGTCGCAGCGGTACCGCCTTAAGGAAGTCATCGTTATCGACAATGCTTCCAACGATGGCACTATCGACATCCTGGAACAATTTGAGGACCGCTGCCAGATCCATTACAACGAGGAGAATGCCGGCTTCGCCGCGGCGCAGAACCAGGCCATGCGGATGGCCTGCGGCGATTGGGTGCTGACGCTCAACCCTGACGTGCTGCTGCTGCCGAACTTCATCCAGGCGCTGGTGGATGCCGGGCAGTTCGATCCTAAGATTGGCGCCGTGTGCGGCAAGCTGCTGACGATGACGGCGCACTTCGAGATTCCCGAGCGCCCGGTCGTGGATTCCACCGGCATCTACTTCAACCCCATGCTACGCCACCTGGACCGCGGCAGCCAGGAAATCGATAACGGGCACTATCTGCATTATGAGTATGTCTTCGGCGCCACCGCCGCCGCCGCGCTTTACCGCCGCGCCATGATCGAAGACATTTCGCTCGACGGCGAGTTCTTCGATTCCGATTTCTTCGCTTACCGCGAAGACGCCGACGTGGCGTGGCGCGCCCAGTTAATGGGCTGGAAGTGCCTGTATGTGCCTTACGCGCGCGGCTACCATGTGCGCAAGGTGCTGCCCGGCAACCGCAGCGCGCTGCCACCCGATATCAACATGCATTCGGTGAAGAACCGCTTCCTGATGCGCTTGAAGAACATTTCAAGCGATCTGTATTGGCGCAACTGCTTCTCCATCACCGGCCGGGACATCCTGGTCATTATGTGCTGTTTGCTATGGGAGCACACCTCGCTCAAGGCGTTCTGGTTCCTGCTGCGGAACTGGAGCCGCTTCCGGGCCAAGCGCGAGTTGATTCAACGCGCCCGCCGCGTGGACGACGAGTACATGGCGAGCTGGTTCCACTACATGCCGGTAAGCAAGCGTGCGCCCAAGAAACTGGTCCGCATGCTGATGCGCTCCGAGGCCGCCAAGACGTAGGCGGGCGCGGTCCTGGCCAATACGCGCTAATCTCAATGCTGCTCCTTAAGTCGTGGCGCAGGCTGTCCAGCCTACTGAGCCGAGAAACATCGGCTTTCTTTGCCACCATACATAAATGCGGATAGCGGTTCTTGGCACGCGCGGCATTCCAGCCAGCTACGGCGGCTTCGAGACCTTCGCCGAAGAGCTTTCCACCCGCCTAGCCGCGCGCGGGCATCAAGTGACCGTCTATTGCCGCGAGCGCAATCCGCAGCCGGTCTACCACGGCGTTCGCCTTTGCTACCTGCCCACGATTCGCCATAAGTACTTCGACACGCTGGCGCACACTCTGTTTTCCACGTTCCACCTGCTGGCGCACCGTGTGGATGTGGCGCTCTATTGCAACGGCGCCAACGCCATTTTCACCTGGCTGCCGCGGCTGTTCGGGATACCCGTGGCGCTGAACGTGGACGGCATCGAGCGCCTGCGCAAGAAATGGAACAAGCTGGCCAAAGCTTGGTACCTGGTTTCCGAGTGGCTGGCCACCTTCTGTCCGACCGAGGTGGTGACTGACGCGCGCACGATTCAGGCTTACTACCGCGGGCGCTACGGGAAAGCCAGCACGTTCATTCCCTACGGCGCCGAGTTAGGCAAGGTGGCCGGCGCCGCTAGGCTGGCGCAGTTGGGCCTCGAACCAGGGCGCTACTTCCTATACGTGAGCCGCATGGAACCGGAGAACCATCCGCTCGAAGTGCGGCAGGCGTTCGAACGAGTGGAGACGCCGTTCCATCTCGCGCTCATCGGCGATGCGCCTTATGCCGAGGACTACATCGCGCAAGTGCGCGATACGCGCGATGTCCGCGTGGTCATCCCTGGCGCCATCTACGGCGATGGATACCGCGAGCTGGAATCGCACTGTTTCGCCTACATCCACGCGACCGAAGTCGGCGGCACGCATCCCGCGCTGATTGAAGCCATGGGCCGCGGTGCGCTGGTGCTGTACCGCAACACCCCGGAAAACGCCGAGGTAGCCGGCGATGCCGGCATCCCGTTCGAGCCCGATGAACTCGAATCAAAGTTGAAAGAGGTTCTCATTATGAGTGCGGCCGAGTGTGCCCGATACCGCATCCTCGCCATGGACCGCGTGAGACAGCGTTACTCCTGGGACGCCGTCACGGACGCGTATGAGAAGCTATTGGGGAGATTGGCTGGGCTGCCGACCGTGTAGCGGCGGGCGCCCGGCTGATCTGGCTTGTGCTGTGAGGTACCTTTGAGTAGCCATGGATAAACGCAGCAGGCGGAACGAACTATGCGTGGTCGGAACCATCCCTTACAACGGGATGATCATTTTAAACCACAGCTTGTTCCCGCCGAACCGATTCCTCACCAGCACCTCCTCCTCCCACTGCGCAATGAATTCCATGTGCTTGCGGTTGCGGTAAGTCATGCTGGGGCCGATACCGAGCACCCGCCCTTCCCGTCCCGCGCCCCAGAACCCAGGAACGGCGGGCGCGATGACGCCGTTGACGGTATCGTTCGTCACTTGCTGCATGAAATAGCCGCCGGCCCCAACCGACCAGGGTCCGATGTGTTTGCCGGCCACGTAATCCGCATGGAACTCGTCGCCGGAGTGGTAGTTTGTAGCCGGATTGGTGGTCTTGGTGTTGTACATCAGCTTGGCCGAAGTTTCCCAGCCGGAGCCCGGCATGAAAGTGAAAGCGATGATCGGCTCGAAGCTGAAGTAGTTCGCGCCGATGCTTACCCGCGCGTCGTTCTTGTCGTAGTACCCGGTGGGAAGCAGCGTGTCCATGGCGGCGATGGCTTGCCATTTCTCGCCGTGCCAGCCCAGGAGAAAAGGATCGACGTCTATGTCGCCCTGCCCTATGCCGTTCCTGGTGCCGCCGAGGTCCACCGACTGGTCCACAAACGGAGCGATCACCTGCACGGCCCACTGGGCTCCGAGGATCTTCACGGGCGTGACCTCCACGAAACGAAGCGCATCGAACACGGCGTTCACCGACGGCGTGCTCCCCCCCAGATTGACCTTGTTTCCTGAATCGTTGCGCAGCAGCCCGCTATAAAAGCCGAAGTAATTGACGAAATAGGTGCCGGTCGGCGGCAACACACCGCACAGCCAGTTCTCGGCGCCATAGGGATATTGGTCGGCGCCCTCCTTCGCGTAGCCGGCCGCCAGAGTCAGACACACGGCGACAGCGAGGTTACGGCAACGTAGATATCTCATATCCGATCCTTCTCGGCAAGAGCGCCGCGATTCCATCCGGATCTGACGGCTTGATTTATGCCCCACCGATCTACTGACGGAATCGTTGCCGCAGACCGCCGTTGGCTGATGCCTGCCGCTTCAGTTACCGAAGGACAGACCGCGAAATTGAAGCTGCAGTGTGGACATGGCATTTCAGCACCACCCAGGTCCACGCTGAGTTTAGGACTTATGCCGTGCGTTGCGTTTCGGACTTATCGCCCGAAATCGCGGCTTGTGCCGCGGCCAGGCGGGCGATGGGCACGCGGTACGGGGAGCAGGAAACGTAGTTCATGCCCACCCGGTAACAGAACTGAACCGAGCTCGGTTCACCGCCGTGCTCGCCGCAGATGCCGATTTCCAGGTCGGGCCGCGTCTTGCGGCCGAGCTCGACCGCCATCTTCACCAGCTTCCCGACACCTTCCTGATCGAGGACGGCGAACGGGTCGGCGGCGAAGATTTTCTTGTCTTTGTACTCCTGCTGGAACTTCGTGTAGTCGTCGCGCGAAAGTCCCATGGTGGTCTGCGTGAGGTCGTTGGTGCCGAAGCTGAAGAACTCGGCTTCCTTGGCAACTAGGTCGGCGGTGAGCGCGGCGCGCGGAATTTCGATCATGGTGCCAACCATGTACTTCAGGTCCTTCATGCCCGCCTTGCCGAGCACTTCCTCGGCCACGTCGACCACGATCTTCTTCTGGTTTTCCAGTTCCTTGACGCCGCCGATCAGCGGAATCATAACTTCCGGAATTACCTTGACGCCTTTCTTGGCCACTTGCACCGCGGCTTCGAAAATGGCGCGCGCCTGCATCTCGGTGATCTCGGGATAGAGGATGCCCAGGCGGCAGCCGCGGAGGCCCAGCATGGGGTTGAACTCGTGCAGCTCTTCCACGCGGTGCAGCAACGCGGTCAGCACCGTCTTGAGGTTCTTCACTTCGGCGCCGAAACGCTGGTAAGTGGCGACCAGTTCTTTCTTCTTTTTGAGATCGGCGTAAGGAAGTATGGCGACATCCACCATCAGCTCTTCGCGCTTGGGGAGGAACTCATGCAGCGGCGGATCGAGCGTGCGGATCACCACCGGGAAACCGTTCATGGCTTCGAATAGCCCGGCAAAATCCCTGCGCTGGAACGGCAGCAGCTTGGCCAGCGCCTTGCGGCGGGTCTTTTCGTCGGGGGCCAGGATCATGGCCTGCATGTGCTCGATGCGATCCTCAGCGAAGAACATGTGCTCGGTGCGGCACAGGCCGATGCCCTGGGCTCCGAACCTGCGCGCCGCCTTGGCGTCGCGCGGGATATCGGCATTGGCGCGCACGCCGAACTTGCCGCGGAATTCGTCGGCCCAGCTCATGAAGCTGGCCAGGACGCCGGAAGACGGATCGGCATCGAGCGTATTGGCCTTGCCCGCAAACACTTCGCCGGTAGAACCGTCGAGCGACAGCCAGTCGCCTTCTTTGAGGGTGACCGCTTTCCCGCCGACCGTGACCGAAACCTGCTTCTTGTGCTCATCGACGGTGATGGATTCGGCGCCCGCCACGCAGGGCGTGCCCATGCCGCGGCAAACCACCGCCGCGTGGCTGGTCATCCCGCCGCGTGCGGTCAGGATGCCCTTGGCCACTTCCATGCCGTGAATGTCGTCGGGCACGGTCTCCTTGCGCACCAGAACCACGGGAGACTTCTTGGCCTGCTCCACTGCCTCATCGGCCGTGAAGACGACGGTGCCAACTGCGGCTCCGGGCGAAGCCGGAAGACCGAGGGCCAGCTTGGTAAGCGTCTTCTTCGATGCCGGATCGAGCACCGGGTGCAGAAGCTGGTCGAGCTGTTGCGGATCCACGCGCAGCACCGCTTCCCGCTTGTCGATCAGACCTTCCTGGACCATCTCGACCGCGATGCGAACCGCCGCCGGCCCGGTGCGCTTGCCGTTGCGGGTTTGCAGCATGTAGAGCTTGCCGTCCTGAATCGTATACTCGAAATCCTGCACATCGCGGTAGTGCTTCTCGAGCATGGTAGTGCTGTCGCGAAGCTGCTGGTAGACGGTCGGATTCCACTTCTCCAGCTCAGCAATCGGGTGCGGCGTGCGGACACCGGATACCACGTCTTCGCCCTGCGCGTTTTCCAGAAACTCGCCATAGAATACTTTCTCGCCGGTAGCCGGATTGCGGGTGAATCCCACGCCGGTCGCGGAAGTCTCGCCCAGGTTGCCGAACACCATCGCCTGCACGTTGACCGCGGTGCCCAGGTCGTCGGGGATCTGGTTCATCTTGCGGTAGTGCTTGGCGCGTTCGTTGAACCAGGAGCGGAAGACGGCGTTGCGCGCGCCGATGAGCTGCTCCAGGGCATCCTGCGGAAACGGTTTGCCGGTCTTCTTCAGCACCAGCTTCTGATAACCGGCGATCACTTGCAGCAGGTCCTCTGCGGTAAGTTCCGTGTCCAGCTTGGCCTTGGCCTTTTTCTTTTGGCCATCGAAGATCGCCTCAAACTCGTCCTTGGGAATCTCGAGAACCACGTTGCCATACATCTGAATAAAGCGGCGATAACAATCGAAAGCGAAGCGGGCGTTGTTGGCCTTGGTTTCGAGTGCCTTCACGGTCTGGTCGTTCAGCCCGAGGTTGAGGATGGTGTCCATCATGCCCGGCATGGAGAACTTGGCGCCCGACCGCACGCTGACCAGCAGCGGGTTGGCGACGTCGCCCAGCTTCTGGCCCATTCGCTGCTCGAGCGTCTTGAGAGCCTCCATCATCTGCGCGTCGATTTCCGCCGGCACGCTGTTGTTGTTATGGAAGTAGATATTGCACACTTCCGTGGAAATGGTGAACCCTGGAGGCACGGGCAGCTTGGCCCGCGACATTTCCGCCAGCCCAGCTCCCTTGCCGCCAAGCGTATCTTTCATTTTCCCGTCGCCGTCGGCCGTTCCGTTGCCGAACGAGTAGACATACTTCTGCATGCTTTAGCTCCTATGATGTAGTTACAATCTCCGAAAAGTCCGCTATGTTGGAGAACTCTAGTAATAGCGTGCCGAGTAACATCAGGCGATTGCGCCGGACATCGTCCTCCGGCGCATTTACTAACACCTTGTCGAAAAACAAATCCACTTTGGGCCGCAATTGAGAAATCACCGATTCAATCGGTTGGCCCGCGATGCTCCGGTATTCGTCGTACAGATCCCGTTCCGGCCCGTCCTGCAATAACTTCTCGTCGATCGCCGCGGCGCTCGTGCCCGTGAATTTCTGCTGGTCGAGGATATTGCGGATGCGTTTGAAGCTCGCGGCGAGCGGCTCGAAATCCGGCGACGACCGCAGGTTCCGGATGCGAATTAGCCGCGCTTCCAGGTCGACCAGGTTGCTCCAGCCAGCGGCCATGGCGGCGTTGACTTCGTCGTACTGGAAACCGCGCACGTCCTTGAAGTAATACCGGATGCGATCTTGTAGAAACTCCGTTAGGGCTTTCGCTCCGTCCGTCGGGTCATTCACCAGGGGCGCCAGGTCGAGGTCGACCTTGCCTTCCACCAGGATCTTCACCACGCCTTGCGCCGCACGCCGCAGCGCGAAGGGATCGCGCGAACCGGTGGGGATGAGGCCGACGCCGAAACATCCGCGCAGCGTGTCAAGCTTGTCGGCCAGCGCGACAATCTGGCCGGTGCGGTTGCGCGGTATCGCATCCTCCATGCTCTCCGGTTTGTAATGATCGTAGATGGCCTGCCAGACCGCGTCCGCCTCGCCTTGTGCGCGCGCGTAGAGGCCGCCGACCACGCCCTGCAGCTCGGTGAATTCCTTGACCAGTTCGGTGGTCAGATCGCACTTAGCCAGCTCCGCGGCGCGTACGGCGTGCGCATCGCCGCCCAGCGCACCCACCAGAGCTTTCACGCGTTCGGTCTTTTCGAGATAAGTGCCCAGCTTGGCCTGGAAGGTTACATGCGCCAGGTCCGCCACGCGCGCGGCGAGCGATTTCTTTTGATCGGTCTCCCAGAAGAACCGGGCATCGTTGAACCGCGCGCGCAGCACGCGTTCATTGCCGCGGCGCACGAAGCCCTCCGGATCGGATGGAATGTTCATCACCGCGACAAACTGCGGCGCCAGCTTGCCGTGCTCATCCTCCACCGAGAAGTATTTCTGGTGGTGGCGCATCACGGTAACCAGCACTTCCTCGGGCAGCTCCAGAAATTCGGCATCGAAACTGCCCACAATGGGCGTGGGATGCTCGGTGAGGTAAGCCAGGGTCTCCACCAGCGCGTCGTCGCGCTTGACGCGCACGCCGGCCATTCCGTCATGGATCTTGTGGCGGCGCTCTTCGGCCGAGAGGATCACGTAATTCTCGCGCAGCCGCTGCTCATAATCGGCAGTAGTGACGGCGATCTCGCGCGCGCCCAACCGGCGATGGCCGGAAGTGACCGTGCCGGCGCGGACGCCGGCGAGCTCGAACGGTATGACCTCATCGCCCAACAGAGCCACGATCCAGCGGATGGGCCGGATGAAGCGCGGGCCGCCCTTGCCGGTCCAATACATGGTCTTGGGAAAGTTGATTTGCAGGATGATGCCCGGCAGGAGGTCGGCCAAGATCTCCTTGTAGAACCCGCGATTCTCTTCCTTTACGGCAACGTAGTATTCGCCCTTAGCCGTTCGTTCAATTTCGAGGTCATCCGTTCGAACGCCTTGTTTGCGCGCGAAGCCCTCCACGTTTTGCGCGGGTGCCGACGTCGCCGGGCCGCTTCTTCGGGTCCTGACAATGAGCTGGCCCGTCGGGATACCCTCAGCCCGCAAGACCAGGCGCCGCGGAGTTGCGTCCACTCTGATGGTCTCGTGTGGGATAGCGGTTTTCTCGAACAGCAGGCGCAAGCTTTCGAGAGCCGCCGGAATCATCCAATCGGGGATTTCCTCGGTACCGATTTCGAGCAGGAAGGCGAGGGAAGCCACGGTCATTGCGCCACCTCGCCGTGCGGCTCTGCGCCAGCCAGATCAATGAGACCGGCCCTAATCTCCTCGTAGTCACCTTTGCCGGCCAGATCCATGAGCCTGGCCCTAAACTCCTCGTAGTCGGGCGGCTCCTTGCCAGCCAGGTCGGTGATACCGGCCACAATCTCGGATGGCTCCTTGCCTGCGAGATCAATGAGCCTGGCTCTGAACTCCTCGTAACTCATCGCTTTCCGCTGATCCGCCCACGCCTGCGCCACGCCCACCGCCAGCTTGCGCACGCGCTGGATGACGCCCACGCGCTCGGTGACGCTGATGGCGCCGCGCGCATCGAGCGTATTAAAAATGTTCGAGCACTTCAGCACTTGGTCATACGCCGACAGCAGCGGGAAACGGTGCTTGTCCGCGGCCTTCGGGTCGTAGAGCTTCAGCAGGCGCGCCGCTTCGCCTTCGTGCAGCTCGAACAGCTTCCACAGCATGGCGATGTCCGCCATCTCGAAGTTGTAGACCGAATACTGCAGCTCCTCCCGATACCGCACGTCGCCGTAGGAAAAGCCCTTCGCCCACTCGATGTCGTAAACGCTGTCTCTAACTTGGAGAAACGCCGTGAGCCTCTCCAGCCCATAGGTCAGCTCGGCGGGGACCAAGTCGAGATCGATGCCGCCGCACTGCTGGAAATAAGTGAACTGGGTGATCTCGAGGCCATCCAGCATCACCTGCCAGCCGATGCCCCAGGCGCCCAGCGTGGGCGATTCCCAGTTGTCCTCTTCGAACTTGATGTCGTGCTTGCGGAGATCGATGCCGATGGCTTCCAGGCTGGCCAGGTATTGTTCGATGACGTCGTCGGGCGAGGGTTTGAGGATCACCTGGAGCTGCGAATGCTTGAATAACCGGTTCGGATTGTCGCCGTAGCGGCCGTCGGCCGGGCGGCGGCTGGGCTGCACATACGCCACGCGGTACGGTTCGGTGCCGAGCACGCGCAGAAAGGTCTCCGGGCACATGGTGCCGGCGCCTACTTCCACGTCGTACGGCTCTTGAATGATGCAGCCACGTTCCGCCCAGTACTGTTTCAGCTTGAAGATGATTTCTTGAAACGATGACATCGGTATACCTTGTGAGGGCCGGGCAGGGCATGCCCGCCCCTACATAGCACTCTCCAATAGCGGCGCCGTGATCAGCCGGCGCTCCACGTGGGATTCAATTTGCTCCACCAGAAAGCGGCGCAGGTCCGCCGCAGTGGCCTGACTCCAAACCGGTCCGGAAAGCTGCGTCACCGGCGTGCGCAGCATTTCAGCGGCGACGGCTCGCGACTCCGCGCTCAGCTCCCGGCCTCCGCCGCCCAGCGTTTTCCGGCAGTGGCCGCACATCAGGCCCGCCCGGTCGCGGCTGAAATAAGCGCGCTCGGGAGCCTGCGGATCGGGACCCTCCCGAGCGGAAGGGTCCGGGTCGTCGAGCAGGGTGCCGCAGCTCAGGCACACGTGCAATTCCGGCAGCCATCCGGAGAGACGAACCGCCCACAGCGAAAAGTAGGCGACGGCCCGCCACGCACCGTTTCCGGCGGCGGTTCGCAAGTAATCCAGCACAGCCAGCAGAAGGCGGAAGAACTTCTCATTCGGCTCCGCGGCGGGCAACATCTGTTCGGCCACCTCCGCGAAGTAATCCAGCGCCACGCCGGCCCAGTAATCGGACGCCAGCCCGAATTGCGAGCGAATCAATTCGCACCCGTCCAGGCTGACCAGTTCGCGGGTTTCGCGCTGGAAATACGCCATCCGCACATGTGACAGCCGCTCCAGGCCCGCCCCGAAAGCGTTCTTCGGGCGCCGCGCCCGCTTGGCCACGCCGCGCAATTTCCCCTGATCCCGCGTAAGAAAGCTGACTACCAGGTCCGCCTCCTGCAGCGGGTAGGTGCGCAGAACAAGAGCTTCGCTGACGCGCGCTGGCACACGTGGAAGTTTCAGAGTAACACAGTTGATTTGCCCGGTTTCGATGGGCTGCTCGATTTCCCGTCACCGTAAGAAAGCGTACCGGGATGCCCGTTCGCAACCATTCGTTCATCGTTATGTAACGGAAATGAAACAATTTAGATGCTGCACCAATACCGAGGCGGCTTAAAATAGGTAGCATATGATGCGACAAGCCGCTGTTGCCGACCGGGCCGAGCAGCGCCGAACCCGAATCAAGATCCTGAACAATCCTCCGATGTCTTGCGACGCGGAAGGCTGCCACGCGAAAGCCGCGTATCTGTTCCGTGAAGAAGATGGGCCCATCGCAGCGTTTTGTGAGGTTCATGCCGATGAATCCGCATCCAGGGCCGGCATTCCGCTGCCGACATCCAAGATCACCATCCTCCGCACCATGTTGGGCTGAGCGATTATCGCCCCTGCGTTTCCGACGGCGGTTTCAGCCGCGCGCGGTTTTGATCGCGCTTTTTGGGCGGTTCGCGGCGCTGCCGGATGAACCATTCCTGCGAGTTCACTCCTGATTTCGCGCCGCCTCTCCTGCGCGTGTAAACTCCGGTGGTGTTCATGTCCCGAGCCTTCACATTATCGGCCAGATACACCGCCAGCACGTTGTCGCGCAGGTGGCGGATCATGGCCGGCTCCCGGATGGGCGCCAGCACTTCCACGCGATGGTCGATGTTGCGGGGCATGAGATCGGCGCTGCCGATGTAAACCTCTTCCTCGCCGCCGTTACGGAAATAGAAAATACGGCTGTGCTCCAGGAAGCGGCCCACGATGCTCGAGACCTCGATGTGGTCGCTCACGCCCGGCACGCCGGGGCGCAGGCAGCAGATGCCGCGCACCAGCAACTGGATGCGAACTCCCGCCTGTGACGCCTTGTAGAGCGCGCGGATGATCTTGGGATCCACCAGGGAATTCATCTTGAAGATCAGGTGCGCCTTCCCGCCGGATCTGGCGTGCTTGATTTCCCGGTCGATCAGGGCTTCGAACTTGGAGCGAAGATTCACCGGCGCCACCAATAGCTTCTGGTAGTCGGACTTGTGCGAGTAGCCGGTCAGATAGTTGAACAGGTCGCTGACATCGTCGGCCACGGCTTCATCGCAGGTGAACAGGCCGATATCGGTATACAGGTGAGCCGTTATGGCGTTGTAGTTGCCGGTGGAAAGGTGGACGTAGCGGGCAATGCGGTCCTGCTCGCGCCGCACGACCAACGCCACCTTGCAGTGAATCTTGAGGCCGATCAGGCCGTAGACGACGTGCACGCCGCGCCGTTCCAGCGCGCGCGCCCATTCGATGTTGCTCTCCTCGTCGAACCGCGCCTTGAGTTCCACCAGTGCGGCCACCTGCTTGTCTTCCTCCACCGCTTCGAGCAGCGCCTCCACCACCGGAGCGTTGCGGCCGACGCGGTAGAGGCAGGTCTTGATGGCCAGCACAGCCGGGTCGCGCGCCGCCTTGCGCAGGAATTCGATCACCGGCTGGAAGGAATCGAAGGGGTGGTGGAGCAGAATATCGCGATTGCGGATCATACCGAAAATGTCGTCCTCGTCGCTAATTTCGGCAAGCGGGGGCGGGACCGCGGGCAGGAAAGGCGCATCCCGCAGGTCCGGCCGGTCCAGGCCGTGCAGGCTCATCAGGCGCTTCAGCGAGAGCGGCCGCGGCGAGCGGTAGACTTCGCTAGGCCCGATTCCCAGGTTGTTGATGAGAATGTTGAGCATCGGGCCGGGCATGTCCGCGGTAACCAGCAGCCGGACCACGCTCTGGAAACGCCGCTGGCGAAGACCCTCCTCGACGGTCTCCAGCAGGTCCTCGGCCTCCAGTTCCGTGATCGCCATATCCGCGTCGCGGGTGACGTGGAAAGGATGCGCTTCCAGGATCTCCATGCCGGGAAACAGCACGCCGAGTTGCGCGGCGATCACCTGCTCCAGCCACACCAGGTCGATCCGCTTGGGCCGGCCGCGCTTGGTGACGGCCTTCGCACTGCCGCTCACCGGCACCAGTTGCGGCAGCGAATCGGGCACCTTGACGCGCGCGAAGTGTTCGTTGCCGGCGCGGTCGCGAAT
Organism: Bryobacteraceae bacterium; assembly: GCA_049511495.1. Lineage (GTDB taxonomy): Bacteria > Acidobacteriota > Terriglobia > Bryobacterales > Bryobacteraceae > Bog-375. Next base: position 64,774 of record JBEKXZ010000021.1, read on the forward strand.
CGAAACCGCCAGGTTCAGGCTGAGATTCGAAATGTGGGGAAAGGGCCGGCCCGGATCGAAGGCGAGCGGCGTGAGCACGGGAAACACGGTCTCGTCGAAGTACTTGGCCGCCTGCTGGCGGTGGGTCTCGTTCAGTTCGGCGTAGTCGTGAACGAAAATGCCCTGCTCGCGAAGCGCCTCCAGCAAGCGCTCCAGGGTGCGGTGCGCCTCGGCCAGCAGCCGCTTCACTTCGCGCCGGATGGCCACCAGTTGCGCCCGCGGGCTCATCCCATCCGGGCCCGCTTCGAGCGAACCCGCCTCCAACTGCGCCGTCAGACCCGCTACGCGCACCATGAAGAACTCGTCCAGGTTGGAGCCGAGAATCGAAAGGAACTTCACCCGCTCCAGCAGCGGGTTGGTTTCATCCTCGGCCTCCTCCAGCACGCGGCGCTGGAACGCCAGCAGGCTCAACTCGCGGTTCACATAAAGCGCCGGGTCTTTCAGGTCCACCGGCGCCGCGGCTGCGGTTTGGCGTGCAGCACCGGCCGTAGCGGCTTTAGCTTGCATCTTCTTGGGCATGGGGGCTGCCGTACTTGCTCGCAGCTCTACCACTTTCGCACGAAACCGGGTCGTCCTGCGTTACAGAGTGGTGTCCGGCCGCGAGCAGCCGTTGTTGCGTGTGGGGCAGCTTGGCAAGCTGCCGCGTCCGTTGGCTGCGCATTTACCGCTTCAAACAGTGCCTATGCTCTCGCAGGGCAGGCAGGCAAACGAAAAAGGTGAGACTCAGCGGCTCCAAGAGAAACCGATTGTGCTATGCTGATGCCGGCTGCAAGGCCAAAAAGGAAATCCTGAATGAAATCTATTTCAGCATTTCTCAACAGGAGAAAACAGCATGCGTCGACGTTCTTTTTTCACTGGTGCTGCAGCTCTAGGAGCACTGCAATTAGGCCCCCAGGCGGTGCACGCGCAAACCAGAGCATCCGGCATCAAGATCACCGATGTCGAGATCTGGCAGGTTGTGGGGCGGGAGGAGCGGATGAAGGCATCCGGCCCCAATCAATATATGGTTCAACCAAGCCATGTCTACCTTGAGAACAGACCTCAGGTATATGTGGAAGACAGAAATCCCTCGACTGAGACGACCATTGCCGCCAACCGGGCTTTTTATGTAAAGATACTCACGAACGAAGGTTTGCAAGGATTCTATGGGACCATCAACCAGAATCAGGTCACTGCCATTCTCGGGCGACTGCGGCGATCTCTGATCGGCATGGATCCGCTCTGCATCGATACTATCTGGGATAAGTTGTATCGCGGCAATAACCACGGCTACGCCGGAGACTTCATGGAGGGGCTGAGTTCGATAGATATTTGCCTTTGGGACCTGAAGGGGAAATTCTGCGATCTGCCGGTATACAAACTGCTCGGCGGTTCCCGGACCACGATCGATTGCTATGCCAGCGCCCTTCGTTTTTCCGTGGCGGAACAAGATCTGATTCGGAAATACGCCGCCGAATTAAAGGCGGAAGGTTACAAGGCTCAGAAATGGTTTTTCGCCTATGGGCCATCGTATGGTGATTGGGGAATTGAACAGAATGTGATGCTGGTCAGGACCGTTCGCGAAGCCCTCGGGGAGCACTATACTATCTGCTTCGACGCTTTTGAGGGATGGGACCTGAACTACTCGATAAAGATGTTCAAGAGGGTGGAACAGTACCGGCCAGACTGGATAGAGGAACCAGTTATGCGAGAGAATGTTGACTCTTTCGCTCGCCTGCGGCAGATGTTCTCCATCCCCTTAGCCACCGGCGAACATACCTACGGCCGCTGGTCAATCAGAGGATTGATCAGGGCCGATGCAGTCGATGTCATCCAGTCCGACCCGGAATGGTGCGGCGGCATCAGCGAAACGATTAAGATCTGCCACCTCGCTTCGGCGCACGACCTCGTCGTCAGCCCCCACAACCAGCGGTCGATTGCTCTGGCTCATGTCATCGCAAGCCAGCCCCCGACATTATGCCCGATAATGGAATACCAGGTCAACCTGCAGCCACGTCTGGCTTATTTCGAGAAAAACCCGATCATTCCGCCCAAAAACGGACAGATCGAGTTGCCTGACCGGCCCGGATTCGGGATTGAACTCGACGAATCGAAGATCGAGAGCATGGAGAAAGTGCAGGCGTAAAATAGCGAAAGTACTACTATCAGAGCCGCCGGACTTACGGCTCTTGTATCTATTTCCTTCTTCAGATCGCGATCTCCTTGCCGGAACGTCAACGATCTGGCCGATGCGGAGAGGCCATGGACCAATCCGCGCCATTTCGGTGAGCGGGCGAGCGAGCTTCGACAAGAGGGCCTGCCAACCCCACCCCTGCGGGCCGGTTTATCCGCTTTACAATAGATGTTGATGCTCGCGAATCGGAAGTTCCTGGCGGCGCCGGTGGGCGTTCTGGCCGCCGTGGTGAGTCTCATGGCGCAGGGCAATCGGCCTGCGCTGGAGCAATACACGTGGAAGAGCGTGCAGATTGTTGGTGGGGGATTCGTCGACGGCATCATCTTTCATCCCACCGCGAAGGGGGTGCGCTACGCCCGCACCGACATGGGCAGCGCATACCGCTGGAACGAGCAGACCAGGCGGTGGGAACCGCTGCTGGACTGGGTTCCCTACGAAGATCTCAACCTGATGGGTGTGGAGAGCATCGCGGTGGACCCCGCGGACCCGAATCGCGTGTATCTGGCTTGCGGGACCTACACCAACCCAGGCACGCCCAATGGCGCCATCCTGCGTTCGAAGGACCGCGGCCAGACGTTCGAGCGGACCAATGTGCCCTTCAAGTTCGGCGGCAATGAAGATGGCCGCGGCAACGGCGAACGTATGTCCGTGGATCCCAACGACGGCAACGTGCTCTACCTGGGCACGCGCCAGGCGGGTCTCTGGAAAAGCAGCGACGGCGCGGTGACCTGGGCCCGCGTGGAGTCCTTCCCCGACGTGACCGAGGCACCTCCAGCGGTCGCCGCCGGGCGAGGGCGCCGGGTGAGCCGTGGGAGCGGCATCGTGGTCACTCTCTTCGATCCGCGCAGCGGCTCCAAGGGCAAAAGCAGTTCGACCATCTACGCCGCGGTCTCGCTCTACGGAAGGGACAACCTGTTTCGCAGCACGGATGCCGGCAAGACATGGCAGGCGGTGCCCGGCCAGCCTACGCAATACCGGCCCACTCACATGGTAATGGCATCGGACGGAGTCCTGTATCTCTCCTACGGAACGTCGCCCGGCCCCAGCAGGATGACCGATGGCGCGATCTGGAAGTTCGACCCCGCCAGCGGCGCCTGGACCGACATCACGCCGGTGAAGCCAGACACGGCGCAGAACCAGACGTTCGGGTATGCGGCGGTCGCCGTGGATTCGCGCAATCCCCGCGTGCTGATCGCCAGCACGTTTGGGCGCATGAATGGCAATGGCGGCGAGGACGACATGTTCCGTACCATCGATGGCGGCGCACACTGGAAGCCGGTGTTTGGCGGCACTGCCGCGGCTGGCGGGGCCGGCACGTTCGACAACGCCCTGGCGCCCTATGTAACGCGAACGCCCATCCACTGGATGTTCGATATCGAAATCGATCCCGCCGATTCCAACCATGCCATGTTCACCACCGGCTACGGCGGGTGGGAGACGTTCAACCTCAGAGCCATGGATGCCAACCAGCCGACGCGGTGGAGCGTGATGGCCACCGGCATCGAAGAGACGGTGCCGCTCGAACTATGCAGCCCAACTAAGGGCGCGCACCTGATTTCTGCAGTGGGCGATTACGGCGGGTTCACCCACTGGGACCTGGACAAGCCGGCGCCGGAAGGCGCCTCCGAGCCGCCCCTTTTCAACAACACGTCGGGCCTGGCTTGCGCTGAGAATAAGCCCGAGGTGGTGGTGCGCGTAGGTGTTTCTTCGCACCATCACCCCGGTTTCAATATCGGTTACTCGCTGGATAGCGGCAGGACGTGGCAACCTCCGGCGAGCATGCCTCAGCCGGACAGCCGCTCGGGATCAATCGCCGTTTCGGCCGACGGTGCCACTTGGGTCTGGACGCCCCAGGGCAGTCCCGCGTATGTCACACGGGACAACGGCGCCACCTGGGCCCAGGCGCAGGGGATTCCGAATAACGTGCGCCTGGTGGCCGACCGGGTAAACCCGCATAAGTTCTACGGGATGTCTCTATTCGAGGGGAAACTCTTCCTCAGCACGGATGGGGCGGCGACCTTCACGGAGCGGGCTTTCACGCTTCCCGACGGGTTACCGCGGCGCGGCGGCCGCGGCGACAATCGCGGTGGGCAGGACCGCCTGTACACCACTCCTGGTAAGGAAGGCGACCTGTGGATCGCGGCTTTCAACGGGCTCTACCACTCCACGGATTCCGGCGAGACCTTTGCCCGGATGGACGGTGTGGGCGAGGTGCACGCGTTCGGCTTTGGCAAGGCCGCGCCGGGGGCGGAGAGTGCGGCGCTGTACCTGGTCGGCGTGGTCAACGGCCAGGGCGGCATTCTGCGTTCCAACGACACGGCCAGGAACTGGGTACGGATCAACGATGATCGGCACCAGTGGGGCCTGGTGCTCCAGATCGCGGGCGACCCCAAGCAATATGGCCGGGTCTATGTGGGTTCGCACGGACGCGGCATCGTATACGGGGACCCGTCAACGAAGTAAGGCGGTGCGTGCCTGTGCTCCGGATATCCGCGAGCCGGATTCGGGCTTCTTTAAGTCCACTCGTACCCGCATGTTGTTTGCCACTTTGCGGACGACTACACGAGACTCCCGCAGGACACGGCGAAGCATGGCAAGCACAGCGCTTTCGGACACGGGACTGGCCGCACTTCTTCAAGCGTTAGGGCCGCGATTCAGGGCGCGCTATATGGTGAATGGGGTCCCGGTACTTACTCGGTTTCCGAAGGGTCTGCGCCGCTAGAACACACGGCGCTTGAGGCGCTCCATGGTGAATTTGGCGGTTTCGGCGACCGCCATCACGGCCATCACACCGGCTTGCACGGGGTCAGTGACGACCAGGTCGGCTGCGTCGGGGACACTGCCGGCCATGTTCAGGCTGATCACCAGCAGGCCTTGCTCCCGAACCTCGCGGACCGCCGCTTCAATTTCACCGCCCATCAACGATCCGGCCAGCACCAGCGCCTTGGCGCGCGGCAAGCGGGCCACGGCGCGGACAGCATCGGCCAGTTTTTGCTCGCCCACAAGCGGAATGGTATCCACCGAAATATGCTCGCCGCGGATGTTGTGACGGTCGGCTTCGGAAACGGCGCCTATGGCTACCTGGCCCACCTGCGCGCCGCCGCCCATGATGATGATGCGCTTGCCGTAAACGGTCTGCAGAGGCTTGACGATCTCTACGTTGCGCACAATGGGAAGGGCCCGCAGCCCCTCGATCAACGGATCGGCGCCTCCCGGCAGAATCACTTCGAAGTACGTGCGGGCCTCTTCGGGCCGGTTCGCCAGGATCTCGACGGAAGTGATATCACCCTGGTGCTGCGCAATCACCCCGGTCAGTTGGTGCAACACCCCGGTGGTGCCAACTGCGTGAACCACGAGCCCGATGGTCGGCTTCTCCATAAGCTCTAAGTGTAACTGGCGGGCAAACTGGCCGCAGCCCCGGGGCAGTTCTAGCGCACCGAAAGTGATGTTTTCGATACGTTGCGATCGCTGCCGCGGATGGCGATCCTAGGCTTTCTTGATCAGCCGGATCAGGAATAGCAAGACTACCGCCCCGATGGTGGCCGTGATGAGCCTTCCGATCAGCCCACCAGCGAAGATTCCAATCGCCCCAAGGAGCCAGCCACCGATGAACGCTCCGACCACGCCGATGACCAGATCTCCGATGAGGCCGTAGCCGCTACCCTTCATCAACTGTCCGGCAAGCCAACCGGCAGCAATACCAATAATGAGAAACCACAAGAGATGCATATCGCCTGCTTTCCGTTCGAGCCGTTTGAAGAAGGCGTCACGGCGCGAACTTGTCGAACAATCATGACCGAAATGGACGCCGCGCGCAAGGTTGGCGCCGGACAGGCAGCGTTTGCGTTACAGTGGCAGTCATGCTTCGACGCTCATTCCTGAAAACAGTTCCCGGAGCGGTTGCCGCCACGGCGATCGCTGCGCCGCCACCCGCGCCTGGTGAGGTGCCGATCAAGCTCGGGTTCGACACTTACTCGCTGCGTGCCTTCGGGTGGAAGGCTTCCGAGCTTCTGAGTTACGCCGCCAGTCTCAAGCTCGACACGATACAAATCTCCAGCCTGGGCGATTATGAGAGCCTCGATCCGGCGTACCTCGAAAAGGTGAAGGATCAGGCCGGGCGGTTGCATATCCAGATCGATGGCGGGACCGGGTGCATCTGCCCTTCGAGCCATGCATTTTCGAAGAACGGGCCGCCGGCGCGCGATCGCCTGCTGCAAGGGCTTCGCGTAGCGGCCGCGGTGGGCGCTAAAATCATGCGCTGCTACCTGGGCAGCAGCGCCGACCGAATCGGCGAGCCTGGCATCGAAGCCCACATGGAGAACACGATTCGACTGTTCCGTTCCGTGCGCACCGAGACTCTCGATCTGCAAATGAAGATCGCGATCGAAAATCACGATGGCGACATGCAGGCGCGCGAAGTGAGAACCGTGATCGAAGAATCCGGCAAGGATTTCGTAGGCTCCACCTTGGATACCGGCAATCCCCTGTGGGTGGTGGAGGACCCGCTGCTGACCCTGGAGGTGCTGGCGCCTTACGTGGTCACGACGCACGTGCGGGACTCGGTGCTGTTCGAGCATCCGCGCGGGGCGGCCGGACAATGGGTGGTGCTGGGCGATGGACAGATCGACTTCGCCCGCTTCGTCGAGCAGTTCCGAAAATGGTGCCCGCAAGCATCGATGCAAATGGAAGTCATCACAGGCCGACCTCCACGCGTGATCCCTTACCTGGAGCAAGACTTCTGGAAGGCCTTTCCCAAGGCACTGGCCTCGGAGTTCGCGCGCTTCGTCGCGCTAGCCAAGGCAGGCCATCCCTACATGGGAGCGATGGTGATCGAGGACGTGGCGGGACAACACCCGGCGATCATGGGCGAGGCGCTTAAAGAACAACAGCGCCTCGACCTGGAGCGTAGTTTGGAATACGCCAAGAGGAAGCTCGACGTGGGCTTGAACTGGCGCGGATAGCGCCGGATGCCGTTTACGACTTCCGCGACAAACCTCGCTGTCGCGCCCTTGGCTTAGGAGCCGTCACAGAATAAACAGAGCATTTAGACGGCGCGTGGAAGGACGGTGTAGTTCCATTCCCCGTGAAACTGGTCGTACTCCGGTCGAATTGCAGTGACCTACTTGTCGGAAACCTCGACCCCCAATGGGTACCTGCCGGGTCCCAGTTTTTTGTAGGTCCAGTTTGCAGAGGGCACTCTGGCACCGTTACCAGTCGGAACCGCGCCGATGCATGAAGAGCGCCCCCCCCCATGGAGGCGCCGGCCTGGGCTCAACGCTTGTAGGAGGCTGAAACGCCACGGTGGATGCGCGGCCCCTTGCGGGGCCGTTGGCCGGCCGGGGACCGGCCCCACCGGGTTGTATCATAGGCTGTTATGGATTCGCGCCGGATGTGCCCGCATTGCCGGGCGTTCATTACCAACAAAGACAAGATCTGCCCGTACTGCAATGAGCGGGTAGGCCCGCGCGCGATTGACCGGCGCAGCCCGGCGGACTTACTAGGCGGGCTGATCCCGCACGCGCGATTCAACACCATCGTCATTCTCCTGGCTAACTTCGGGCTCTACCTGGTGAGCACCCTGTACAGCATGAGGGCCGAAGCCGGAGGCGGTTTTTCGGGAATCGACGTCGAGACGCTGCTTAGGTTCGGCGCCAAATTCGGCCCAGCCATCGCTCACGGCCAGTGGTGGCGGCTGGTGACGGCGGGCTTTCTGCACGGCGGCCTGCTGCACATCCTGATGAATTCCTGGGTGCTGTTCGACCTGGCGCCGCAGGTGGAGGAAATCTATGGTGCCAGCCGCATGTGGGTGATCTATTTTGTTTCGTCGGTCGCCGGATTCTACCTGAGCAACCTCTGGAATCCACTGTCGCCGTCAGTGGGCGCCTCCGCGGCGCTCTGCGGTTTGATTGGGGCCATGATTGCGCTGGGAGTGACGCACCGCAGCGCTGTGGGAGAGGCCATTCGCAGCACCTACATGCGCTGGGCAATCTACATCCTGATTTTCAGCTTCTTGCCGGGCATCGACATGGCGGCGCATATCGGCGGCGGTATCACGGGCTTCGCCGTGGCGTATCTGGCGGGCACGCCTCGCTACGAAGGAGCGCCAGTGGAGAGGCTGTGGCAGGCGGGTGCGCTGATTTGCCTGGGCCTGACGGTCGTGAGCTTTGCGCTCTGGTACTTGTGGTTCAGCCATAGCGCTTAAGTAGACTGGCGCGTTGCCCACCGATCTGGCATAATCTAGGCGATTGAGAACGAATGCGTCGGCGCGGCCGCCGCGGAATTGCAGTGGAAAGCGCGCCGGTCCAGAGAGAGAAATGAAGTATTGGCGAGCGGGTTTTGTGCTGTTGCTGGCCGCAGTTCTGCCGGCCGGCGCCGCCGGAGCGGACAGGGCTCCGGTACTGGTGGAGTTATTCACTTCCGAAGGCTCGGCGGTTTGCCCGCCGGCGGACCAAGTGCTGGCGAAGTTGGATGCGACGGCGATTGTGTTGAGCGAGCACGTCACCACTGGGGACGGTGCTCTGTGGCGCGACCGTTTTGCATCGGAGGACGTGACCAAACGGCAACAGGCATATATGGATCGTTTCCGCCTGGACGTCGCCCACGTTCCCCAGATGGTGGTCAACGGCTCGGTGCAGTTCAGCGGCAGCGATGCGCGCCGCGCCGCCGTTGAGATTGCCAAGGCCGCGAAGCGAGTCAAGGTCGTGCCGCGCCTCTTATGGGCAGACAACGGTGTGCAGGTGGAGATCGACGGAGCGCGCGTGGGCGACCGGATTTTTCTGGCGCTGGCGGACGACAGCGCAACGACGGCAGTGACGGGTGGGGAAAACGCGGGCCGCCAGTTGCATCACGTGGCGGTGTGCCGGGAAATCCGCCGAGCCGGCCTGGTGCCGCTCGGGGGAGCTTTTTACCAGCTCGTCAAACTACCGCCGCAGGCGCGGAAGCAACGCGTGATCGTGTGGATGCAGGTCGGGGAAGTGGGAGCGGTGGCGGGCGCCGCAATGCTGCCGCCGGCCGATCAGTAAAAGACAGCGTTGCGGAGATTCGCGGCAAACCGGGCCGGGCACTCAGGACGAGAGTTGGCGGTGTTCACGACGCTTTTGCCCGCTGGTTGGCAACTGGCAGGCTTCACTTCTGCTTCCCTCTCTCGGTTGCGGGGTTTGGCCGATGTTTCCGGTTTTTTGCGGACCCCGCTTCTGCATGTCGAAAACGGCCACTCGTTGCGTGAACGGTCACGCCGGCCAGGGCTGCCGGGCTGGCCGCGGCCTCCGATCCATCGCTCTGGAACGCTTGCAGGCAGCCGGCCCGCGGTGGCTCGAATTATGCCTGCGTTTGTGGAAAGAAAGCGGCGCTGGCGTGCCGCGGGAAGGGCGGCGAGCCCGCCTGGAGACTGGACGCTACCCTGGGGCACTGGAACACAGGGGCGGCGGATCTCAGGGAAGCCCACCGGAAGCGAGTTGCCCCCAATGACCGCCCTGCTTGGCGAAAAACCCTTCAGCGCCCAGCCTACGCCCACGACGCGGCATAAATCATGCAATTGATCCCAGCGCTCACGGGGCGCGCCGAGCCCCTACGGGCGGCGCGCATTCACGGGCGTTAACAGTGACAGTTTTCCAAGGGATAACTTGTGGCCGGCAGCCGCGGTGGGGGATAATCAAAGACAAGATGAGATTGCGCACGATCGCGCTGGCGGTGGCACTGGCTTGCGGCTTCACTGCGGCCGGCGAAGCGAAGAAGAATGTGATACGCCCGGCCGCAAAATCGCATAAGGTGAAGAGGGCCAAGAAGGGCAAAAAGATCAAGCATCACACGCCGGTCAAGCACCATTAGCGTCCAGCGGCTTCGCGTCGGCTGCGACGCCTGCGCGTCCGCTTCGTGTGAAGAAGCGCGCGCGCAAGTTGGTATTGGCCAGCCGTAGCCTGTCCCACCACGGACTCGGGACCGTGGCGCACAGTCCCGCCTGCAACGCAGCCGCAGACGAGTGCAGTATCCAAGTGCCTTGATTAGGTTCGCGGTGGGGCGGAGCCGGTTTCGATAAAAAGGTCTTACGGCCCGGGGCTATATTACTGTGAGGTCCTCTCTCGAGTTACGAAGCTGCCAAGAACACGCCCGCGAGTGGGGCGTTGCCAAAGTAAAGCATGCCCTACTTTCGCGCGGGCGCGGACTGGTCCAGCGCCAGGTTCAGTTCCAGCACGTTCACTCGCGGCTCGCCGAAAAGGCCGTATTGGCGGCCCTCGGTGTGCGCGGATACTAGTTGGCGAACCGTGTCTGCGCTCACGCCGCGCGCCGCCGCTATCCGCGCCACCTGCACGTCGGCCGAAGCGGGACTGATGTGCGGGTCCAGGCCGCTCCCCGATGCAGTCAGTAAGTCGGCGGGAATGGGGCCGGTGTAAGTGGGGTTTTCGGCGCGAAACTTCTTGACGTCGTCGCTCACACGGTCCGCCAGATGCTGATTGGTCGGCCCATAATTGGAGCCGCCCGAGGACAAGCCGTCATACCCGTCGTTGCCAGCGGCCGAGGGCCGCCCGTGAAAATATTCGGGTTTGGTGAAGCGCTGGCCGATCAGTTCCGATCCCACCGTCTTGCCATTCACGACCTTCAAACTGCCGTTGGCCTGGTGGGGAAAGAGAATCTGCGCCAGCCCCGTCACCGCCAGCGGATACAACAGGCCGGTCAGCACCGTCAGTAGAAGCGTCGCTTTAATCGCAATCATGAGCTGTTTCATATGGAGTCTCCTTTACGCCAGACGCAGCAAGCCGAGGAGCCGGTCGATCAACCAGATGCCGGGAAACGGCGCGATCACTCCGCCCACACCGTAGACCAACAGGTTGCGCCGCAGCAGCGATGCCGCGCTCATCGGGCGGTACCTGACGCCGCGCAGCGCCAGGGGAATCAGCGCCATGATGATCAGCGCGTTGAAGATCACCGCCGCCAGCACGGCGCTCTGCGGCGTGTGCAGCCCCATGATGTTCAGCTTCCCCATCGCCGGGTAAACCACCATGAACATGGCGGGCAGAATCGCGAAGTACTTGGCGATATCGTTGGCGATGGAAAACGTGGTCAGCGCGCCGCGCGTCATCAGCAACTGTTTGCCGATCGCCACGATCTCAATCAGCTTGGTCGGATTGCTGTCCAGATCCACCATGTTGCCGGCTTCCTTGGCCGCCATGGTGCCGGTGTTCATGGCCAGACCCACGTCGGCCTGCGCCAGCGCCGGTGCGTCGTTGGTGCCGTCGCCGGTCATCGCCACCAGGCGCCCGCCGGCCTGTTCCTTCTTGATCAGGTCCATCTTGTCGCGCGGGGTGGCCTGCGCCAGAAAATCGTCCACGCCGGCTTCGGACGCGATGGCCGATGCGGTCAGCGGATTGTCGCCTGTGATCATCACGGTGCGGATGCCCATGGCGCGCAACTGCTCGAAGCGCTCGCGCATGCCGCCCTTCACCACGTCCTTCAGGTGCACCACGCCCAGCGCACGCCCGCCGTCGGCGACCACCAGCGGCGTGCCGCCCGAGCGCGAAATCCGGTCGGTGATTTCGGTCAGCTCGCTGCAGGGCGCGCCGCCGTGCTCCGCCACGAACTCCATTACCGAATCGGTGGCGCCTTTGCGGACCTGGCGGCCGTCGATATCCACGCCGCTCATGCGCGTCTGCGCCGTGAACGGAATGAAGTGAGCTTCGTGCTCCGCCACTTCGCGCCCGCGAATGTTATAGCGCTGCTTGGCCAGCACCACGATCGAGCGGCCTTCCGGCGTTTCGTCGGCCAGGCTGGAAAGCTGCGCCGCGTCCGCCACTTCGGCCTCCTTCACCCCGTTGAGAGGAATGAATTCCACCGCCTGCCGGTTGCCCAGCGTGATCGTGCCGGTCTTGTCCAGCAGCAGCGTGTTCACGTCGCCCGCGGCCTCTACCGCTTTGCCGCTCATGGCCAGCACGTTGTGTTGCATCACACGGTCCATGCCGGCGATACCGATGGCCGAAAGCAGCCCGCCAATGGTGGTCGGAATCAGGCACACCAGCAACGAGATCAGCACGGTTACCGAAGGCGCTGTGCCGCTGCCGCTCGAGTGCACGCTGAACGCCGCGAATGGCTGCAGCGTCACCACCGCCAGCAGAAACACCAGCGTCAAGCCGGCGATCACGATGTTGAGGGCGATTTCGTTCGGCGTTTTTTGCCGCTCCGCGCCTTCCACCAGTGCGATCATGCGGTCGAGAAACGTCTCGCCCGGGTTGGAGGTGATCTTCACCCTAATCCAGTCCGAGAGCACCTTGGTGCCGCCGGTGACCGCGCTGCGGTCGCCGCCCGATTCGCGGATCACCGGCGCGCTCTCGCCCGTGATGGCGGATTCGTCCACGCTGGCGATGCCCTCGATCACGTCGCCGTCGCCGGGGATGGTCTCGCTGGCTTCCACCAGAACCACGTCGCCCGCGCGCAGCATGGTCGCCGCCACGGTCTCCGTTTTGCCGTTGATTACCTTGCGTGCGGTGGTCTCGGTTTTGGTCTTGCGCAGCGTGTCGGCCTGCGCCTTGCCGCGGCCCTCCGCCATGGCTTCGGCGAAATTGGCGAACAGCACAGTGAACCACAGCCACAGGGTGATCTGAAAAGTGAAGCCGCCGAGATGTGCCGCGTCGTTGGCCAGGTCGCGTCCGGCCAGGATAGTGGTCATCAACGCGCCCACTTCCACCACGAACATGACCGGGTTCTTCATCATCACGCGCGGGTTCAGCTTGACGAACGAATCGCCAATCGCCCGTTTCACGATCGGCGGATCGAACAGCGGCCGGGCGCGCGCCGCCCTTTTCGAAATCAACAAAGTCTCGTCGTCGGGTGTTACGGTTGCGACGGGCATCTTAGCTCCACAGCCTCCCCTGTTGCATCAGGAAATGTTCCACCACCGGTCCCAGCGAAAGCGCCGGGAAAAAGGTCAGCGCTCCCACGATCAGCACCACGCCCACCAGCAGCGCCACGAACAGCGGCCCGTGCGTGGGGAAGGTTCCGGCCGACACCGGCACCTGCTTTTTGGCCGCCAGGCTTCCCGCCGCCGCCAGCAGCGGGATCAGCATCAGAAACCGCCCGAACAGCATGGCTAACCCCAACGTGAGGTTGAGATACATCGTGTTGCCGTTGAGGCCCGCGAAGGCGCTGCCATTGTTCCCCACCACCGACGTGTAGGCGTACAGAACCTCGGAAAGCCCGTGCGGCCCGTGGTTGCCCAAGCTGTTGCCCACCGTGCTCAGGTTGATCCCCGCCGCGGCGAATCCCAGGATGCTGAACGCCAGCACCAACACCGCCAGCATCACCATCTTCACTTCCTTCTGCTCGATCTTCTTGCCCAGGTACTCCGGCGTTCGCCCCACCATCAGTCCGGCGATGAACACCGCCAGAATGGCGAACAGCAGTATGCCGTATAACCCCGAGCCGACACCGCCGAAAACCACTTCGCCCAGCTCGATGTTGACCATTGGCACCAGCCCGCCCAGCGGCGTCAGACTATCGTGCGCGTTGTTCACCGCGCCGCAGCTCGCGTCCGTGGTGATCACCGTGAACAGCGCTGAATTGGCGATGCCGAAGCGGACTTCCTTGCCTTCCATGTTGCCGCCCGACTGCGTCGCGGTAGCCTGCGTTTCCAGGCCCAATTTCGCCAGCACCGGGTTTCCCGCTTGCTCGGCCGGATAGACGACAAACACGCCGGCCAGGAACAGCACCGTCATTGCGCCCAGCAGCGCCCAACCCTGCCGCGTGTCTTTCACCATTTTGCCGAACGTGTAGGTCAGTCCGCCGGGGATCACGAAGATCAGTAGTATCTGGATGAAATTCGAAAATGGGGTCGGGTTCTCATAAGGATGCGCCGAATTGGCGTTGGTGAATCCGCCGCCGTTGGTTCCCAGCATCTTGATGGCTTCCTGCGAAGCCGCCGGCCCCTGCGGAATGGTCTGCACCGCGCCCTCCAGCGTCGCCGCCTTGGTGTACGGATGCAGGTTCTGAATCGCACCCTGCGAACACAGCAGCAGCGCGGCCACGATGGAGATCGGCAGCAGAACATAGACGATCGATCGTGTGAAATCCACCCAGAAATTGCCGAGCGTTTTCGACGAGTGCCGCGCGAAGCCGCGCACGAACGCGATCGCCACCGCAATGCCTACGGCTGCGGAAAAGAAGTTATGGGTAGCCAGCGCTATCATTTCGGTGAGGTAGCTCATGGTGCTTTCCGGCGTGTAATTCTGCCAGTTCGTGTTGGTGGTGAAACTAGCCGCCGTGTTCCAGCCCAGATCCGGCGCTACGTTGCCGAGCCCTTGAGGATTCCAGGGCAGCCACTGCTGCACACGCATCAAGAGGTACGTCAACAGGAGGCTCACCGCGCTGAACACCAGCACGCCGCCGGCATAGCGCTTCCAGCTTTGCTCGGCCGCTTCCTCGATGCCGCAGATCCGGTAGATCAGGTTTTCGAGGGGCCGCAACACCGGATGCAAGAACGTGCGCTCGCCCTGAAACACGCGGGCCATGTATGCGCCCAGCGGCTTTACCAGCAGCAGCAGCACGGCTACGTAAAGTCCGATTTGAAACAGACCGTTCGATGTCATCGGCTCTCCCTCAGAAACGTTCCGGGCGCAGCAGGGCGTAGAACAGATACACCCCCAGGCCGGCCGCTACAATCAATCCCACGATGTATTCCATAGGCTTGGCTAAAGCAGGTCGCATCCTTTCGTAAATGCCCAGGCGGCAAGGAAAAACAGAATGGTCACAAGAACGAAGATCACGTCCAGCATGGTTCACCTATTGTACATGGATCAATGCGACGTTGTGTCCGCCGCGAGCCAGATCGCGCGCCAGGCTTTCTTCCCGCGTGCGCCAAAGATGTTTCCGCGTGCCCACCAGCACTGTCGAGTCGGGGTGCAGAGCATGCTGAAAGCCTTCCCCCCAACCACGTGCCATCACCACCTGCGGCGCAACCGGAAACGGGCACCGCGATGCCAAATCTACCAGTTGCTCCACCAGGTTCGCATACACCGCCGCCGGGCAGCCGAATGACACCGCATACGGCACCGAGTGCACCGCTACCAGCCGGACGCGGACGTTCAGGCCCGCCGCCAGCACCGCGGCACGCTGCAGCGTCGCATCGGCCAACGCCCATTCCGTGTATGGCACGACGATCTCCAGCTCGCGCTCGCCCGATCTGGCTTCGAGCGATCCCGGGTCGATGTGCAGTCCGCCCTGAGTCCGCATGTGTGCCTCCGCGTACAAAGAGTAGCTGCCGCGGTGTAAAGAAGTCGTAAAGAAACAATCAAAATTGAATTAACGCGGGGCGTGGGGTTCGCTTTTGGCCTGGGCAAGCTAAAGAGGCTGCTGAAAAAGTAAGTCTCTGATAGGTCCATAGCCGTTCCGGAGGGGCTTCCGGGGTTTTCCTACGCCGGGATCGTGGGGTTTCGGGCCGTGGCGGCGCTTTTTG